>NZ_JANPFL010000200.1:0-1019 GCF_031423415.1 Flavobacterium sp. | reverse complement strand
TTGAATGGCGATAAAATTATTCATAACACCTTTAAAGAAGTTCCAGATGTTGCATGGCAAATAATGGATTTGTCCGAAAAACCAACTACTTTAATTCTCGATAAACCTCATAATGTAGCAAAAAACTTAATCGCAACAGATAACACTTTGGGAATTAGAGTAGTAAAAGATTCATTTTGTTTCAAATTATTAGAAAAGTTAAGAAAACCATTGGTTTCGACATCGGCAAATATTTCAGGAAAACCTACGCCAATGACATTTTCAGAAATATCAAAAGAAATTATAAATGGTGTTGACTATGTTGTAAATTTGTCTCGCGAAAAAAAATGTGGTAATCCATCGACAATTATTAAAATCGCTTTGGACAATCAGGTTAAAGTAATAAGAAATTAAAAATCAATCAACCGCTAATTCGCAAATTTTTATTTTTTTTAACCCAGTTGTATTTATTACTTGAATCTAAGTTGTAAAAAAAATAGAAATAATTTAATTAGCGGAAAAAAACATTAAATTGGAAGAATTAATATACAAAAAAGAAAGTTATCAAATTGTTGGAATTTTATTTGAAGTTCATAAAAATTTGGGGAAAGGTTTTTCAGAAATTGTTTACAAAGATGCAATAGAATACGAACTTAAAGTAAATAACATAAAATTTGAGAGAGAGAAAGAATATGCTGTTAAATATAAAAACTCTTATTTAAAACATAAATTTTATGCTGACTTTGTTATAGAAGATAAAATTGTTTTAGAAATCAAAACTGTCGATTGTTTTAATGCTAATCATTATAATCAATGTCTGAATTACTTGAAAATTTCGGAAAATAAGTTAGCAATTTTAGCAAATTTTAATTTAATTTCTTTAGAATATAAAAGAATAGTCGATTCAAAAAATAAATTAGCGAATTAACGGTATAAAATGAATTTTAAATCATCATTAAATAATAAAATTTTCGGAATAATATCAATTGCATCTCAAGAACTAAATCTTGAAAGTTATGTAATTGGCGGTTTTGTTCGTG
>NZ_JANPFL010000199.1:0-25729 GCF_031423415.1 Flavobacterium sp. | reverse complement strand
ATAAAGCTGAAATAGAACAATTATCTTTTTTTTGACACCTTGTTTTTAAAAATGACAGAGTATAAAAAATAAACAACTGAATAACAATAAGATAAAAAATAGAAATAGCCGTTTTTATTTTTTATCGGACATTAATGATTTCGTGCTTTTTAATTTCAAGTTTTTGTAAATATCCGCTAAATCTGTACCTATGGGAAATGTAGTATTTTCCATCAATTCACTAACTGAAATTTTGAAGCCTTGTTTATTTAGTTCCGTGGCTTTTTTATTCCAGTATTCAAATTCGCCTTTGTCAGGGAACGCTATAATTTCATATTCGATTATAGGTTTAAGATAGTCAAATTTGAAACCACTTTTTGAGCCAGTCGCTAACCAATTGTAATCAGGAACAAAAACACTCATTTCCACTGCTGTTTTTTCACTTTCGACAATTGCAATAGTGTGATTTTGGTTTTTGTTGAGTAGATGCAAACCAAATAAGCATTGCTTTAAATTAAAATCTTTGAGTTTTAATACTGAATGCGTCCAATTCATTAACGGTTTGCCGTCTGTGGTTTTGGAACGTTTGCCAGTAGTGGGGTTGTATTGCATTATTTTTCCAGCTCTTACATTCTCAAATTGGTCTATTTGCCAAAAAACAACTGCGCCCTTATAGTGTTTTGATGTCCCAATAAGGTAGTTTTGAACGGCTGTTTTTACTTCATTTTCTGTAAAAATCGTTTTCAAAAAATCAATAAAATTGTTTTGAGTTTGTACTAAAAATGATTTTTCTACTAATTCTAAACTGTGATACGTTGGCAATGCTTCGGGTTTGGGTTCTGAAACAGTAAACGTATTTACAAATTCCACGTTTTCAGTATTAAAAATTTTGCTTTCACAACCCAAATTAGGAATATTATTTTTTTTCATAAACCATTCAGCAATATAAAAACTGTTTTCTAATTGTTCTAAAATAGTGCTTTTTGGAATTATATAAACGGCTGTATTGGTGCTAATTTCTACGGCTTTTCCCGAAATATCTTTGACGGCTGTATAATTTATCAAAAAAGCTTTTGTTCCTGTGGGAGGTGCTTGGTGATAACCGCAATTTGTTTCACGGTCGCACCGCCCAAAATCCTCTGGTAAATAATTATTTGTTTCATTATCGAGGTATTTTACAAGTGTGTTTTTATGACAATCAGGACACGTAAATTTTTTACTGCCTTTGTCTAATGTGTATCTGAAATTCATAGTTTTGAATTTTTAACGCATCTTTTGTTTTTGTTTTGTTTTAGTTGCACTTTTTGCACCTTTTGCACTTTTTCCAAAAATCCCAAAAATTAATAATTTTGAATATTTTTTTAATAAATTGTAAATCAGTTGTTTGTGCAAAACGTGCAAAAAGTGCAACTAAAACAAAACATTTATTTCGTGCGTAATTTTTTTATTAAAGTGTTAAATAAGCAACATTACCAGCGTTTATTTTTGCGACAAATATTTTACTTGCTGTTAATCGTTTTGAAAAATTTGACTTGTTGACTGGCTTAAATCCATCTTCAATACAAAACGTTCTATATGTTGGATATAGTTCTGACATAAGAATATATTTATTTGAGCATATTTTATATCCATTTTCAGAAATGAACAACTGAACACTATCACTTTGCTTTTCGTAATCGCTTCGTGCGTTTTCAATAGCTTCACATTTACTAAAATTCTTTTGGTCTAAAATTCTATCCAGTCCCTCCAATATCCAATTAAAAACCCCCGAAAGTTCGCTTTGAATAATCTTTTTTGAAAGTTGTTTATCTTGTTTGTTTTCAGGAATTGTAACATCAAAATTTATAATCAAAAACCGTCTAAAATAGGCGTTTGTGTGTTCAACCTCTCTAGGCAGTTCATTACAATTAAAAATTAATTTTGCGTAATCAGTTACATTCATTGGTTCGCCATAAGGAAGCCTTGCTTCAATGGGTTCCCCCGATGCCATTTGTTTGAAAACGTCTGTTTCCAGTTTTCCGTTTATTTCACTTGCATAATTGACTAATTTGTTGGCAATTTTTGCCCGATAATAACCGTTTTTATCCGTGAGACTTTGTAAGGAATAATTACTTACATTTTCAGTTCCTAAAAGAGCATTAATAACCTCAAAACATACGCTTTTACCATTTGCACCAGTTCCAAATAAAATAAGCATTTTTTCAAGTTTTAGTACACTTGGTTTTATAAAAATGTAGCCTAAAAATTCTGCAAAAACTTTCTGCTTATCTTTATCAGGTAAAACCTCATTTATAAATTTTTGCCAAATTGGAGCGGTTGCTTTTGGGTTGTAATTAAATTGTAATTGGTGTGTAAGAAAATCCGATTTATCGAACGGACGTAACACTCTTTTTGAAGCTGTAATTTCATACGTTCCATTTAGTAAGTTGATTAAAACATTTTCTTGTTTAACTTCGGGTTTTGGCAAATAAGCCTCTGTTAAAAATTGTTTAAATAAATCTTCTTTGAAAGTGTGAATTTTTGCCTTAAACTTTTCAACTCCCATTTTTAAGGCTGTTTTTCCTAAAAAATTTTGAAGTAAATCTTTTTCAATTACAATCCAATGGCTACTACTATATAAATATATGAATATACCATTTTTACAAAGTCCCCAGTTGTTAGTTTTAGCAACTTCGAGAACTTGCTCAACACAAAGAACTAAATAATGATTGTTTGTTAATTTACAACTATTTATTTTTTTTGACAATATTTTGTATTCTTCAAATTCTTTTGGGTGTTCCTTGCTTAAACTACCGTCTTCTTTGTGTGTAAATGGCTTTAATTTTTCAATATCCTCTCTTGTTTTTTCAATGTCAGGAAAAGCCAATATTTCAAAATCTACTTTTTCTATACTGCCTATTAGTTCTTTCAAAATGAAAGTTGCCGTTTTTTTAATTGGTAATTTCTCCAATTCTCTTTTTATTGAATTTGAAAAATCTTCTAAAGTTTCTATTGCAATGGTATTGTTTGTTTCGTTGCAATTGCCTTGTGTGGTTGTTGCAACGGCTGTATTGCTTGCATTGGTTGGTTTTTGTGTGGTTTTTGGCTTTACTGCAGTAGTGTTGCAATCGTTTTTCAATGGCGTGTTTATTTCTGTTGCACTTTTTTGAGTTTCATCTTGTGAAACTTGCTCTTTTATAATATCTTTGCTTAAAATATTAGCTGTCATAATATTTGAAAATTTATAAGCCACTGCAATAACTGTTGCAATGGCTTTTTTGTTGAACAATGTTTTTTGTTTGTTGCTATTAATACAATTGCAATAAATTTTATAAATATTGCAATTGTTAGCATTTTTATGCTGTAATTTTAAATTCGGGTTGGAATGTATCTTTTATCTCGTAGATTTTTTCGAGGTAGCGATTTAATTCCTTATAAAGAAAAATGCCGTTTGTTCTAGTGATTAAATCATCCGATTCATCAGAACATAAAAAACCGTCATAAACTTCATAAAATCTTTCCTTGGCATTATTTAAGTCCCAACCGTCAATAAATTCAGTAAATAAATTTCTGTTTTCAGGACCTTTTGAAGCTTCGCTTAAAAATCTCAAAAAAGTTCGATTAAAATAATAGATGTTTGACCTTTCAGTCTTGGTGTCTGAATCTAAATTTTCAGAGCCAATCCAAGCTAAAATTAAATACTCATAGGTTGGTTGAATAAAATCCAAATCAATGAATAAAAGCAGTTCTTTTGTAGCAATATTAAATTGCTCATTCATTTGTTCTTGTGCAGTTCCCACGCCTTGCGCTTCCTTGCTGTTTTTTTCTTTTTGCATCAGAAAATATTTTTATAGGCGAAGTACCCCTTAGGGTTGCAAAAACATTCAGAGAATGGATTTACAACGCTTTCGCAGTTGATACCCTTAGGGTACTTCGTTATTGTCGATAAAGTTTTTTGAGATTGCTCTCTGTAATGTTTTTGCTTGACAAACATACAAAAAATTTCAATCGGTTTCAATTAAGAAGAAAATTTATTCATTTGTTGCAATGCCAATAAAATTTCAGATTTTTTGTAGCGCACTTTGTTACCGATGCGATAAGCTGGAAGAATATCTTTTTTTGTCCAGTCCCAAAGTGTAACAAGTGAAACCGAAAGTAATTCGGCTGTTTCTTGTCTTGTGAGTAGTTTGTTATTGTCAGGATTTTGCAAAGTTTCTGCATATCCTTTTAGTGCGTTTGTAACGTCTTTTACAATTTCATTTTTGAAATCGTTGGCGTTAATGTTTTCTAGTTGTAGAATTTCTTTGCTCATAACTTAATCATTTTTTGATTGATTATGATGCAAACGTAATTAAATAGAATTAAATGAAAAAAAGTTTTAAGTAATTGTTTTTAAGATGTTTACAAGTTGTTTTGACGTTGTTTTCAAGTTGTTTTCAAGATGTTTTCAAGATGTCCTGTTTCTTTTAAAACATTGATATTCAGAAAATAGTAGAGGGTCGGTTTTTTGACTTTTTTTTGCCTTATTTTTTAACTTTTTATTTTTAAAAATTATTGACTAAAACATAAAACACTAATAATCAGTAAATTAATTTGAAAAACCGCAAAAATGTTAAATTTTTCATAAATTTTTATTTTCCCAGTGTTCTTTTATTTTTTCTGCATTTTCTTTTGGGGTTGTTTTTATGTACTTCAAAAAATTAGTTTCGGTTGTGTGTCCTGTAACCGCCATTATGTTCATATTGGTTAAATTTTGACCGTATAAATTTGTTACAAACGAACGCCTACAAATGTGTGAAGTTACAAGTTCGTGCTTTGGATAAACTCCGTATTGCTTCCTATTTTTGTTTTTAGATAAAAGTTCTTTTTCGGGAAAAAAGTCTTTATCTTTTGCTTTACTAATCATTTTTGCCCCCTCTATCATTTCGGTAAAATCAACCTCTTTACAAATTTCTTTGATGTATTCGTTAAATTTTTGGTCGGTTATTTTTGGAGGAAACAATCCGTTTCTTTTTGCTAAAATTTCTATCACTTGTTTATGAATAGGAATAACAACGGATTTAGAAGTTTTTGTAGTTTCAACTTCAAAGTATCCATCAACTAAATTTAACTGTTCCAGTTTCAAAAAATCAGAAATTCTTAATCCAGTTCGCAAACCAATAATAAAATTATACCTTGCATTGTTTAACCGTTCCGAATAGCTAAAATTGTGATTGTAAACTATGTTTATTTCATTTTCTGACAAATAAATATCTTTGGTAGTATTAGTCAAAACCATAAATTCGGAACTTTTGTACTCTTGGTTTATTGGTAGTCCCTCACTTTCAATAAGCCTACACCATTTTTTTAGAATTGAAATTTGTGTGCCAATTGTATTGTTATTTATTTTTTGAACATCTCTACAATAGGCTAAAAAATTATGATAAAAACTTAAATTTATATCTTGAAATCGAAGTTTTGTTTTAGTGTGCTTTTCGTAATTTGTAAATTTAAGTTTGGCTGTATTGTAGTGCTGGACTGTTTTTGGCGAAATTGGCTTGCCTTTATAAAAAATTGCTTCGGGATTGTCTAAATATTTTTGAATCCAATCCGTAAAATAAATTTTATGCGGTTCGCTTTTGTTTACTCTACCCGAAAATTTTAAAATTTTATCTTTTAACCAACCATCATTTATAAATTGCTCCGTGTTGTAGTCAATATTGTATTGCTCTAATAGATAATCTTTAATATTTCGCACTTTGTATTAACAAAATCTTTTTGTTCCGTTGTGACGCTAATTTTAACTTGTTGTTTTTTTTCGCTCCAGTCGGTAAATTTTACCGTTAATCCAGTTTTAGTAGTTTGGTCAATTCTATTGCTGTCCCAAAAACGAACGTGAATACTACAAGTTTCTTTTTTAGATTTTTTGACAAAAAATTTTGCGTTCATTACTGACTATTTACATCACGAAAGTAATGTTTTTCCCGAAATATTCCCGAAAACATCTTAATTTATTTGAATCCGATTGAATTTAATTGAATCTAATTTGTAAGAACAAAACTTGTAAAGGATTAATTTTACTGACTTTTTATCGGTTTTGTTCAAAATATTAATTCTTACAAATTAAGCTATTTGTAGAACGGCTCCGGGTACTTAAAAAGTCTGTAATTACTTGTTTATCAAGTATTATGGGCTTTTTTATTTTTGAGTTGTCCAAGATTGGTATTGATTCAACATTTGTCGCAGACCTCGGGTTTACTTTTTGCTCTCGATTTATTTCTAATTATAAACTCTCAACAAGTTACCATTTACCTCAACGCGGTACTGTTGTAGCGGGTATTGTTTCCCTTTAGATTGACCAGAAAACAAACTATATTCTGCATTATCACAAGGGCAAATCACGGTAGTTCGATCAATCTTTAATGGGTCAACAGGGTCGAGCTTTTTAAAAGTCATCGTAGAGCATGTACTAAGCGCCTGATTAGGACAAGCAGCGTCAAAGGCTACGTAACCACTACCCGTATTGAAAATAAACAATCCACGAACGCCTTGTCCAGAAAAATACACCGCATTGATAGCTGTAGAAAGCACTGAATATTGTGGCAAATTCATATTAACTTGCAAATTTACAGCATAGTTGGGCAAATACGGATTGTTGTTATTAGGAGAATTTGAACTGCATCCAAAAAGCATTGGGAAAAGGATCAACACAAGAAAATATTTTTTCATTAACAAACAAATTATAAGAATTAGCCATACAAAAATAATTTATTTAACTTTGAAATAGATATGTTTATTGTATATTTATAGATTAAATAAAAATAATACTATCTTTGTGGAAAGAAATCCCGTCCTGATGGGATTTTTTGTATTTTATATAAACGATGAAGTTATGACCAATGTATCTTATTACACCGCCGAAGGATTAAAAAAATTGAGAGACGAATTAGATCAATTAAAAAGTATTGAAAGACCAAAAGCTTCGCAAGCTATTGCCGAAGCAAGAGATAAAGGCGACTTGTCTGAAAACGCCGAATACGATGCTGCAAAAGAAGCACAAGGTATGCTAGAAATGAGAATTGCTAAGCTCGAAGAAGTGCATTCTAACGCTAGATTAATCGACGAAACACATCTTGATGTTTCCAAAGTTTTGGTGTTATCCAATGTAAAAATCAAGAATCAAGCCAATGGCATGGAATTGAAATATACGCTTGTTGCCGAAAGCGAAGCTGATCTTAAAACTGGAAAAATCTCCGTAACCTCACCAATTGGAAGAGGATTACTAGGAAAAAAGGTAGGCGAAGTAGCCGAAATCACCGTGCCAAATGGCGTTTTGAAATTTGAAATCATAGAAGTTTCAAGAGACTAATTTTCGTTTACAGATTTCAGGTTGCAGATTCTTCCAACTCTCAACTTCTAACTTCTAAACTCTAACTTTCCAATGTCAAGCATTTTTACCAAAATCATCAACGGAGAAATTTCCTGCTATAAAATAGCTGAGGATGAGAATTGCTTTGCCTTTTTGGATGTAAATCCCAATGCAAAGGGACATACTTTATGTGTGCCAAAAAAAGAAATCGACAAGCTTTTTGACCTTGATGACGATTTGTATCTTGAACTGATGCAGTTTTCTAAAAAAATTGCATTGGCACTCGAAAAAACAATCCCTTGTAAAAGAATTGGAATGACCGTTATTGGTCTCGAAGTACCTCACGCCCACGTTCATTTGATTCCCTTGAACGAAATGGACGAAATGCGGTTTCAGAAAAAAGTTTCATTGACTACAGATGAGTTTGAGGCTTTAGCCAAAGAAATTCAGTCCAATTTATAAAAAACAGCATTCAACATTGAGGTCAAAAATGAAGAATATTTTCTTAATTTTTATAATTCTTTTCTCCATTTTTAGTTTTGGACAAGCCAATGTCGAATATGCCGCAATCGACAAAAAAGTCGCTTTAATTCCGCAAAAAGCTACAAGTTCAACAAGAGAGATTGCAAGTTACATCAATACCAATTTCAAAACAGAAAATGATAAAATTCGTGCTGTTTTTTATTGGACAGCCTCAAACATAAGTTATGATGTAGCCAATATGTTTGCTGTAAATACTACTGAAACACCACAAGACAGAATCACAAAAGCATTAAAAACCAAAAAAGGAATTTGTGCAGATTATTCAGCTATTTTTAATGAAATAGCCACTTTGGTTGGTATAAATTCCGTTGTTATTTCTGGCTATACCAAACAAAACGGAAAAATAGACACGTTGCCTCACTCTTGGTGTGCGGCCAAAATTGACAATAAATGGTGGGTCTTTGACCCAACTTGGGGTTCAGGCTCTTTAATCAATGGTCAGTTTGTTAAGAGAATTAATGATTACTATTTCAAAACGCAACCAAGCAAAATCATTTCTTCTCATATCCCTTTTGATTATTTATGGCAGTTTTTGAATTATCCTATTACCAATACTGAGTTTTATGAAGGGAAAACTCAAATCGATACTACCAAGAAATATTTCGATTTCGAGAAAGAAATTGCTAAGCAAAAGAGTTTGTCCGAAATGGATCAATTGTTTGAATCGGCTTTGAGAATAGAGCAAAACGGCTTGAAAAATGCTATGATTGTTGCAAATTATAAAAGCAAAAACGAACTTTTAACTTTTTTACGACAAAGCGCCAATATTGATAAATTAAATGGAATTGTAAAGGAAATTAATGAGGCAGTTGTTTTGCTAAATGATTTTATTTCATACAAGAACAAGAGGTTCAAACCCACTTTACCGGATGATGAAATCATCAATATGATTCAAAAACCTAGAGAAAAACTGGTTAAATGCCAAAAAGATATTTATACCGTTGGTTCAACAGGTCCTGAAAACGCAGGCAATTTATCATCAATAAAAAAAGCAATTGAATCTAATTTAGCAACAGCCGAAGAACAAGCTTTGTTTGTAAAGAACTATATGAGCAAGTCCAAAATGGTGCGCAAAACTATGTTTTCGAAGGTGACTTATTTTGGAATTCCTTTAAATTAATTCGGTTACCTTAAAACTGACTTGCATTGTAGTACCTTTTCCAATTTCGGAATGCAATACTTTTATGGTTCCTTTGTGGTATTCTTCGACAATTCTTTTGGTCAAGGACAACCCCAATCCCCATCCTCGTTTTTTGGTTGTAAATCCGGGTTCAAAAACACTTTTATGTTGGTTTTTTGGAATTCCGCTTCCAGTATCCGAAATATTAATTTTGACTAAACCACCTTCGTGCAGCACTTCCAAGGAAAGTTTCCCTCTGCCTTTCATAGCGTCAATCGAATTTTTGACTAAATTTTCAATTGCCCAACTGTGCAAAGTGGGATTAAACAATACGATAACTGCTGCTTCAGGACCTGAAAATGAAAACTCAATATTTTTCGAAAATCGAGACTGCAAGTAGTCGTACGATTTTTGGGTTTCGGCAATAATATCTTTGTTTTCTAGTATTGGCTCTGAACCAATTTTCGAAAAACGTTCGGTAATTGTTTGCAACCTTTCAATATCTTTCTCAATTTCACTGGTGGTAGTTATATCAATATTTTCAGATTTGAGAATTTCGACCCAACCCACTAAAGAGGTCAACGGCGTACCGATTTGGTGTGCGGTTTCCTTTGCCATCCCAGCCCAAAGTTTATTTTGAGTCGCCATTTTTGTACTTCTGTAAAAATTATAAACTAAAGCCGCAAACAAGACAATTATAAGCAATAAGGCAATGGGATAATACTTGAGTTTATTCAATAAAGCTGAATCTCCATAATATAAATATTGAAATTTACCTGGTACATATTCAATTTCAATAGGTTGGTTTTCGTTTTTTAAACCTAACAAGAATTCAGCGGACTTTTGCTTATCTTTTAAAATTACCTCGTCAATATTCTTATTATTAATGATGGAATCATTCTCGGTAAGCATAATTGGAATAGAAGTGTTATTGCTAAAAATTTGAAGTGGAAGTTCTAAATCTGTGGTTTCGCCAGCATTAATAAGTGTTTTTTGTGCATTGGCCCAAAGATTCATTTTCAACCGTTCTTCCTGTTTAAAAATTTGGAAAAAAGTATAGGTATTCCAAAGTATTAATAAAATAATTAAAAAGGAAGCAAAAATAATGACCCAACGACTTGTGTTTCTACTTTCGGAAAACTGCATAAATTGATTTTTGTGGCATAAATATAACAAAATAATTTGATTCTTATTTTTCCGAGTTTTGAATGTTGTAAAATTATCTTTTTATAGCTATTATTTGTTTGACTCTAAAGAAGAATTTGATATATTTGTAAATAGATTTTTCGACAAAGCAAGCTTTAAATTACCAAAGACTACCTCATCGTCAAGAAATTATACCAATTGTGATTTTAAAATGGTCTAATCTATTTTAAAATTTTAAAATGGTTAATGCCGACAGACAGTATATAGAGTACTCCCGAAGCTTCGGGATTATTGGAATCTTATATATTGCTAATCGGTATTAGAAACTGAATAACAACAATAAAATAAATATATTCAAGATGGAAGTTACAGGAAAAATTAAAATGATCGATCAAACCAAAGAGGTTGGCTCTGCAGGTTTCAAAAAAAGAGATGTTGTTGTTACAACAGACGAACAATATCCACAACATATTCTGGTTCAATTTGTTCAAGACAAATGTGACTTATTGAATACATATCAAGTAGGAGAAGCTGTAAAAATTGACATTAATTTAAGAGGTCGCGAATGGACAAATCCACAAGGAGAGACCGTTTATTTCAACACGATTCAAGGTTGGAGAATTGCAAAGGTTCAAGCCGACGCATCTAGCAATCAGGTAGCACCACCAATGCCTGCAGCGGCTGCTTTTCCGCCAGCAACAAGTTTAAATGAAGATGAGCCAGACGATTTACCGTTCTAATTATAAATTCAAAATCCTTGAAAATTTCAAGGATTTTTTTTGGCTCAAATGAACTTACATGCATTATACGGTAAAAATATTTTAGCCAATATTAATTCAATTGTATAAGTGCTCCCATTCCAATTTGACTTCCAATTTGTGGAAAAACATAAGCCGTTGTTTTATTCTTTTTTCCAAAAGTTACGGATTTAAAAGGATTCCAATACGAAACTATCAATCCCGAAGCCAATCCAATTCCTGCACCAGCAAGAACATCGGAAGTGTAATGCTTATTGTTGGCGATTCGTAAAATTCCTGTTGCCGTTGCAAACAAAAATCCGCTGCTGGCATACCATAAATTGGAATCTTTGTACTCATAATACAGTAGCGAAGCGTTAGTAAAAGCCATTGCGGTATGACCTGACGGAAAACTCAAATTATCGGATTGATCGGGTCTTTCTGCACCAACAGCATTTTTCATAGCATAAACTGCAATTCCATTGATTGCATTGGCAAGAACAATATTTATCGTTTGATGTTGAAAATCGTTCATTGGTTTAAATCCAAAAGTTTTCCCGAAATAAATTTGAGCAACAGGAACAAAAGGAATAAAATCATCGACGCTGGTATGAAAATCTTTACCGAAAAACCGGTTCGCGTTCGATTGTAAATCATCATTGAGTTTTGAATTTAAAAGCAATGCTCCAGTTGTCACCAAAGCCACGGGCGCAATTAATTGTTTATACAAAAGTTTATTTTGGCTTTTTGATGCCGAAATAGAATCTTGTGTTTGCGCATTTCCCACAAAAACTAGCAATGAAAATAGAAAAATGCTGAGTTTGGTTTTCATAATTTATGGTTATTTCTAAAATATTTTAGGTTTAAATTTTAAAGCGTAATTTCGCTTTGCCAAATTTATACTTTTGTTTCCAACTATGTATTTTTTATCCAAAGAATTATTTTTCCCTCCAGTTTCGGAAGCCAATAATGATGGAATTCTTGCTATTGGGGGTGATTTGTCGCCTGAGCGGTTATTGTTGGCTTATAAAAGCGGCATATTTCCTTGGTTTGAGGAAGGAGAACCTATATTCTGGTGGTCGCCTAATCCTAGAATGGTTTTGTTTTTAGATGAATTGGTAGTGTCCAAAAGTATGCGAAACATCTTGAATCGAAATGTTTTCACGGTTACTTTCAATCAAAATTTTAGAGAAGTAATTTCGAATTGTCAAAAAGTAAAACGGAATGGTCAAAACGGAACTTGGATAACCAATGATATGATTGAAGCCTATTGTAAATTGAATAAATTAGGAATAGCAAAATCAGTTGAGGTTTGGCAAAACAACGAATTGGTTGGCGGTTTATACGGAATCGATCTGGGAAATGTTTTTTGTGGAGAAAGTATGTTTTCTAAAGCTTCGAATGCTTCGAAGGTGGCTTTTATCTCTTTGGCAAATCAATTAAAAAAAGCCGATTATAAACTATTAGATTGCCAGGTTTATAACGAACATCTCGAAAGTTTGGGTTGTCGTGAAATTGACAGAGCAGATTTTATAGAAATTCTAAAAAGTAACTAATTATGAAATCGCCACTAACAATAAGTTTGTTGCAAACAATTGAATAATGCTTCGCCAATTCGCAAGCTCGGGTCATCGAACTCCGATGGAAATATAATGTTGTGAGATAAACACCGATCAGTAAAAAGGCGACACGAGTCCGCCGCTGCGGACGAACTGGCGAAGCATACCATATATGACCATTAATAAATCAAAATTTACATATATGAATTATCTTGTAAAAGAATTGTACCTCTATCCTATCAAAAGTTTGGCTGGAATTCGTGTTGAAAATGCCAGAGCCGAAGAAATGGGTTTCGAAAACGACCGAAGATGGATGCTAATTGACGACCAAAATCAGTTTATTACTCAACGAAAATACCCGAATTTGAGCCAGTTTTATCCGAAAATTTTGGAAAATAAAATTTCAATTACTCATCACAATTCAATCCACGAATTTTTTATTAATGAAAGTTTGGAAGAACCCATTTCTTCAAAAGTTTGGGATGACGAAACTAAGGTATTCGAAGTGAATAAAGCGACTTCAAAATGGTTTAGCGAGGCACTTGGGTTTAGGTGCAAATTAGTGAAAATTGCGAATATTGGCGACAGAAAACACAGCAGTTCAAAACTGAATACAACATTAAATGTTAGCCTTGCCGATGGTTATCCGTATTTGTTGATTGGCTCTGAAAGTTTGAATTTTTTAAACGAAAAGCTGGAAGAAAAGATAACTATTGCAAGATTTAGACCCAATATTGTTATTAGTAGTTCGATTGCTCACGAAGAAGATTTCTTTGGGAATTTTCAAATTGGAACCGTGAAATTCAAAAATACTAAATCTTGTGGAAGATGCATTATGGTCAATAATAATCCAATGAATGGTATCGTAAAAAAAGAACCTTTGAAAACCTTAAGTGCATATAGAAAAGTGGAAAACTCCATTCTTTTTGGAACTAATGCTATGTGTTTGAATGAAGGGAAAATTAGTATTGGTGACGCTTTGTTTTTTTAAAGTAATTTAACTATTTCTCCAACACTCTTCAACGTGATCATCAACCATTCCTGTAGCTTGCATATGCGCATAAACCACGGTGGAGCCTACGAATTTAAATCCGCGTTTTTTCAAATCCTTACTAATTTCATCTGAAAGTGGCGTTGTAGCAGTAACTTCTTTTAACGTTTTTCGATTGTTTTTAATGGTTTTTCCGTTTGTAAAACCCCAGATGTATTTACTAAAACTACCAAACTCTTCTTGTACTTTCATAAAAGCAACTGCGTTTGAAACTGCAGCGCGAATCTTTAATTGGTTGCGAATAATTCCAGTATCTTGGAGTAATTCCTGAATCTTTTCATCTTGATATTGAGCCACCTTTTTATAATCGAAATCATCAAAAGCATTTCTAAAATTTTCTCTTTTGTTTAAAATAGTAATCCAGCTTAATCCTGCTTGAAAAGTTTCGAGAATCAGGAATTCAAACAGTTTTTGGTCGTCATAAACCGGAACGCCCCATTCTTCGTCGTGGTATTTCTTGTATAAATCACTCGATAAGCACCAGCCACATCTTGTTTTGTCTTGCATTTTTCGTTGAATTTGAAATTCAAATATAAAAAAATCCCATTTCAAATTACTTCGAAATGGAATTTTATAAGGAATGAAATCTAAAGTCTAAAATTAGATTATCCTAAAGCGGCTCTTTTGAAACCTGTTACAATAAGATTTTTGTCTAAAGATTTAACATAATCAGCAACGCTCATTTTGCTGTCTTTAATATAATCTTGGTTTACCAAGGTATTGTCTTTAAAGAAACGAGCCAATTTTCCTTTAGCAATATTGTCTAACATCGCTTCTGGTTTTCCTTCTTGACGCAAAAGATCTTTTGCAATTTCGATTTCTTTTGAAATAGTATCGGCATCAACACCTGCTTCGTTTAAAGCAATTGGAGACATAGCTGCTGCTTGCATTGCTATGTTTCTTGCTACTTCATCTGCTCCTGCAATGTTTGCAGATAAAGCAACTAGAGTAGCGATTTTATTTCCAGAGTGAATGTAAGACCCGATGAAAGCACCTTCTAATTTTTCGAAAGTTCTTATATCTAGTTTTTCACCAATAACTCCAGTTTGTTCGATTAATTTTTCAGCAACAGAGATTCCGTTAAAATCAGCAGCTAAAAATTCTTCTTTTGTAGTGTAGTTCAATGCTAGATTAGCCATTTCAACAGCCATTTTCACAAAGTTCTCATTCATACCGACAAAGTCTGTTTCGCAGTTCAATGTGATAACTGCACCAGCAGTTTTGTCAGCATTTACAACTGCAATTGCAGCACCTTCTGTAGATTCTCTATCCGAACGGTTTGCGGCTACTTTTTGTCCTTTTTTACGAAGGTTTTCGATTGCTAAATCAAAATCTCCGTCAGATTCCACAAGTGCTTTTTTGCAGTCCATCATTCCTGCACCTGTGATTGTTCTTAATTTATTTACGTCTGCAGCAGTAATTGTTGCCATGTTTTTTTTATTTAAAGATTAAAAGATTGAAAAATTTATAAGGCTAAAAATAGTACAAGTAAGTTACCTACACTTTATCTAATCTTTAAATCTTTCAATCTTCAAATTTATTTGATTTATTCTTCAGTTGCTGGAGTTTCAACTTCTGCTGTTGGCTCAACTGCCTCAACTTCAACAGCTGGCGCAACTTCTTCGGCTACTGGTGCAACCACAACTTCTTCGGCAACTACTTCTTCAGTGTTTGCTTCAGGTTGTATATCTGCTTCAGTTCCTCTGTTTGAAAGACCATCAACAATTGCTGCAGTAACAATAGATAAAATTTTATCAATTGATTTAGAAGCATCATCATTTGCAGGGATTACATATTCTACCTCTCTTGGGTCAGAATTGGTATCTACCATTGCAAAAACTGGAATGTTTAATTTTTGAGCTTCTTTTATTGCGATGTGTTCCGCTTTGATATCTACTACGAACAATGCTGCAGGAAGTCTAGACATATCTGCGATTGAACCTAAGTTTTTCTCTAATTTAGCACGAAGACGATCTACTTGCAAACGCTCTTTTTTAGAAAGGGTCATGAATGTACCGTCTTTCTTCATTTTATCAATAGTAGCCATTTTTTTAACAGCTTTACGGATAGTTACGAAGTTAGTCAACATTCCACCAGGCCATCTTTCAGTGATGTAAGGCATATTGCAAGCTGCTGCTTTTTCGGCAACGATGTCTTTTGCTTGTTTTTTGGTAGCTACGAATAATATTTTTCTACCTGATGCTGCAATTTTTTTCAAAGCTTCGTTAGCTTCTTCAATTTTTGCTGCAGTTTTATATAGATTGATAATGTGAATTCCATTACGTTCCATATAAATGTATGGAGCCATATTTGGATCCCATTTTCTAGTCATGTGTCCAAAGTGAACACCTGCTTCTAGTAATTCTTTTACTTCTACTTTGTTTGACATTTTTTGTTTAGTTTACGTTCTGTTGATTAGCAATGTGTTATAAGGTTATTCGTTATTCGTTATTCGTTATTCGTTTTTGACTAGTTAGGACAATTTGTCTTTACCAGTGAACTTCTAACTTCTAACTTCTAACTTCTAACTTTTTTACCCATTTAGATGCTAAACTAATTCTCGCCTCAGCGAGCAACAACAACATTGTTTTTAAATATTTATGCTGAAATTTTTTCAGCATCTCTTTGAGAATCTGAAACGAGTTCAGATTGAATATTAACGTTTAGAGAATTGGAATCTCTTACGAGCTTTTTTCTGACCGAATTTTTTACGTTCAACCATTCTTGGGTCTCTTGTTAATAAACCTTCTGGTTTTAAGATAGCTCTGTTTCCTTCGCCAACTTCACACATTACTCTCGCCAAAGCCATTCTTACAGCTTCTGCTTGACCAGTTGAACCACCTCCGTAAACGTTCACTTTTACATCATAGTTAGTTACATTTTCTGTCATAGACATTGGTTGTAAAACTTTGTATTGTAAAGTTGCAGTTGGGAAATAAGTTGCGAATGGCTTTTTGTTTACAGTGATAACACCTGTTCCTTCAGAAACGTAAACACGTGCAACAGCACATTTTCTTCTACCGATTTTGTGAATTACTACCATTACTTTTTATCGTTTTTGTTATCAGTTCTAGGTTTTTTATATACTTGTTTGTGCTCTGATCCTACTACAACATTTTAATTTCTGTAAAGTTCTGCTCCTAATTTGTTTTTAGGTAACATTCCTTTTACTGCTTTTTCTACTAATAATGCAGGGTTTTTTGCCTGTAATACTTTAGCAGTTAAAGTTCTTTGTCCTCCAGGATAACCAGTGTGACGAATATACGTTTTTTCGTCCATTTTGTTACCTGTAAGGTTGATTTTTTCTGAGTTGATAACAATTACGTTATCTCCACAGTCCACGTGTGGGGTATAACTTGGCTTGTACTTACCTCTAAGAATCATAGCGACCTTAGTTGCAAGACGACCTAAGTTATGACCGTCAGCGTCTACCACAATCCATTCTTTGGATACGGTTGCTTTGCTTGTCGATACTGTTTTGTAGCTTAATGCGTTCACAATAATTTATTTTAATTAAACATTCCATTCCCAATAAAGGGAGCGCAAAAGTACAATTATTTTTTTGAAATGCAAATAGTCTGTAATTTTTATTTTATTCTGATTATCAGTCTGTAAAGTATTTATTTTTTTGGTGATTTTGTATTTGACTCCTTTCCTTTAATTAAGCTGCTTTTTAACTCAATTCATCATTTACAAATTAAGATAAAACTAGGCATACTAGAAATTAAAGCTTAATTCATAACCTAATTTTAATAAATAATACTTTTTGTCGCTAATTTACTATTCACATAAAGATACTAGTAAGCGGTTTTTTATTACTTTAGCATTTTAAAACTATTTCTACATATCAAATGTGCATAATAAAATTGCAAGACAAATTCCAATGAAATAAAACTGGGATTACACTTGTGAGCAATTAAGCAATAAATATTGACCTATGAAAGCTAAAGCGACTCTTAAACAAATTGCCAAAGAACTTAATGTTTCTGTTTCTACTGTTTCAAAAGCACTTAATGATAGTCCTGAAATTAGTGAACAAACAAAAACCAGAATTAAGGAATATGCAAAGCTTAAAAATTACAAGCCAAATGTAATTGGTTTGAACCTCAAAAACAGAAAAACGAGAACCATTGGGGTTATTATCCCAAATATTTTAGATTCCTTTTTTGCCAAAGTCTTTAGTGGTATTGAAAAAATTGCCGATCAAAACGGATACAATGTAATCATGTGTATCTCTAACGAATCATTAAAAAAAGAAGCGAATACCTTGAATATGTTGAGTAATGGAACTATAGATGGTTTTATTTTGTCAATATCCGAAGAAGCACAAAAATTGCAGGAATACAATCATTTTAAAGAAATTATAAACGAAGGGACACCTATTGTTATGTTTGATCGTATTTCAGATGAAGTGATTTGTGACAAGGTAATTGTAGATGATTTTGATTCGGCTTTAAATGCTACCCAACATTTAATAAATACGGGTTGTAAAAATATTGCTTTGTTTTCTTCTGTAGATAACTTAAGCGTAGGGAAATTAAGAACTGAAGGATATCTGCAAGCATTGAAAAATAATAATATTCCAGTAAATCCTAATTTGATTATTCGAACTGATTCAGAGGATGATTTGAAAAATAAAATAGAGGTTGTTTTTGATAATAACACCATTGACGGAATATTTGCTTTAGTAGAAAATGATTCTGTATTGGCGTTGCGAACTGGAAAAAGAAAGGGGTTTAAAATACCTGAAGAATTATCAATTATTGGTTTTGCCGATGGGATTTTGGCTTCAAGAAGATTGTCTCCAAGTTTATCTACTATGAGTCAATATGGTGTAGAAATTGGAGAAGAAGCTGCAAGAATTATGATTAATAGATTAGAATCTAAAGATGAAAATCTGCCTTATGAAACTGTCGTTATCAAAACTCAATTAAGGGAAAGAGAATCGACAAGAAAATTATAATACTTAATTGTTCCTGCTTTTATTTTTCAAAAACCTCAAATAAATTCGTCCAATTAATTGGAGTTTCTATCAGCGGTAAGCCCTTATAATTTTCTATTTCCTTTAAGTTATCAATTCTGAAATCTTTTTGTTTTGCAAATGGAACAAGACCTTCATCTTTCAGTTTTTTGGCTAAATATTCTTGTTCATACTGCCCTGGAGTTGGAATAAAAAAAGCTTTTTTCTCCAATTTTACTAAATCCATAATTGTCGTATAGCCCGAACGACAAAGCACGATTTCACTTTCATTGAAAGTTTGTTCGAGCTGACGGCTGTTCATAAAATTAAAGTAGGTAACATTTCCTATTTGTTCTTTTTTTTGATCCTTTTCTATAATACCTTTTATGAAAACCACATTCGCTTCATAACTAAGGATTTCCGCTTTTAATTTTTCTTCCAATAATCCGCGCTGGGGTTCAGGACCAGAAAGGATAATCATTAAATCATATTGTTTAGGCACGTCTTTTTTTTGCATCCGACTCAGTGGACCAATGTATTTCAGATTAAAATCAGGGTTTTTACTATGACCTAATTTGCCCGTTAAATTTGGAATCCCTTCTAAAT
Organism: Flavobacterium sp.; assembly: GCF_031423415.1. Classification (GTDB taxonomy): domain Bacteria; phylum Bacteroidota; class Bacteroidia; order Flavobacteriales; family Flavobacteriaceae; genus Flavobacterium. The sequence goes on along the minus strand of NZ_JANPFL010000199.1, from coordinate 6,701 downwards.
CTGGAACCCAGCATTCGTTATGTTTCTTTATGATATGTTGATGCAAAATACTAGTGAACCAAGTGGTATTTCCGGTCATCACATTCAATTGGTGGGTCAAATAAACTGAAGGCACCTTTTTGCTAAAAACGCCCAATCTATTGTCGGAAATAATGCCGTCTATATCATACTTTTTGATCCATTTCCGTACTTTTTTCTCCTCTTTCCAAATCGCTTTAATCATTTCTGGAAAATTTTTTAATAATTTCCATTTAAAATTTTTACCGTTCTTGGCATATTCAATTTTGTATGAAGGCAATTTTAGGGTTTGCACGTATGGAAACTCTTTTTGCAATAATTCTAATGCAATTCCATCCGAGGCAATAATTGGAATATAATTATTTTCTTGTAAGGCTTTAATTATTGGTATACAACGTGTTGCGTGACCTAAACCCCAATTTAAAGGAGTTATCAAAATTGTTTTACTAGCGGTATTCAAGCTCATTTATTTGTATAAAATTAAAATCGAAAGGTAGCAAAACAATAGTTATTCCTGTTTTTAAAGTATTACTATACCGTTAAGTTAAGGTTTAAAAAAAACTGTTCAAAACATAAATTTTGAACAGTTTTCTAGATTTTTAAAAACCATTACTCTTGAATATAGGTTTTATTACCGTTTTTATTGATATAATATTTTCCGCCTCTTGATCCTGTATACACTTTTTTACCGTTGTATTCGCCTGTAACCCTATCTGGAGTTTTTGGAGCTTTTTCGTTAGATTCTTTTAGTTTTGGCGCAGCTTTCTTTGCTGTTGCTTTTATTATTTCTGTGGTTTTCTTTTCAGTTTTTGTTGCTTGAGCTTTTGTAGTTTCTTGTGTTTTGTTTGCTTTCTTATCAGCTTCTTTTGTCAATGCCGATTTCGAACTAGTTTCCTTTTTTGTAGATTTTACCGGAACCTCTTTGTCGTAATCATAACCTGATTTCTTTTTAGTAGTTTCTTTTTTTACGGTTTCTTTAGCAGTAGTTGATTTAGAATTCGCCTCTTTTTTAATAGCTTTTACAGGAACATCTTTGTCATAATCATACCCTGATTTCTTTTTGGTTGTTTCCTTTTTAACTGGTTCACTTTTAGTTTTGGAATCTTGGGCATAAAAAGACCCTGAAAAAATAAAAAATAAACAGAATGCAATTAATTTTTTCATAATGATTTGATTTTTAGATTTAGAACATAAAGTTAACAAAATTAATGTTACGATTTAAAAATATAAAAAAATATTAATTAAAAATAAGCCCTCAATTGCACACTTCCGGTGTGAATGGCTTGGCTGGTTTCGCTTTTTCTCCCTTGATAATTGAAATTTATATCCAGAAAATTGGTTAAGTTTTTCTGAAAAAGTAGCCGCCAAGTCAAGTTTTGTCCGGTTTGTAATCCTTCGAGCATCTGAAAACCAACCGATGAAAATTCATTACCAACGTATTTATTTTGATAAAAAGAAACTTCGCCGTTCATCGTAAATTTTTTCTCTCCGGCATAAGTAAAAGAAGTCCCAAATCTACTTTGTAATAAAGTTTCAAAATTACCGATTTGATTTTCTTTGTTTTGCAATTCATAAAACAAATCCCAACTGGTACTTTTGGAAAATAAATAACTGATTTTCGGCGCCAATTGGTAACCTTTTATTTCAAAATTCTTCTCTGGATAATTTTCTGATGTCAAAGCGGTGTGAATAGTTTTGGCAAACATCCCGAACAACCAACTTTTTCTGTACAAATGATTATACTGCATTTGGTTCGAACTGTTTTTTGCCTCTTGCGAACCTATAGATAGCAAGTTTCTATTTTCGTTTTGAACATAAGTATAAGTCACAGAATGCAATTGTTTTCCTCGATTATAGAACAAACTGTTCCTCAAACTTGAATTCAATCCCAAGACATTTTCCTCAGATTTACTGAATGGATTTAAGTCAAAATTATCGCCTTTGTTTTCCACTTTTCGATCAACAATATAAGAAGTTTGATTGTAGAAATAGGAAAGCATTTTTTTAAAACCCCTTTCGTTTTGCCATTGATTGGGATTTAAAGTAATGGATTGTGAAAATTTATTCTGATGCGTTTTGATGTAAATTCGGTTAGGCAAATAAATTCTAATGTACTTCGCTTGATCTACGAATGGTGCGATTTCAAACTCTTCTAGTTGCTGAACTCCATCAATGTTATAATCGTTCCAGGTGTAAACTCCTTGCCCAACGGGAACTTCCAAATAAGTAAATTCCTGCTGCGGAATGGAACCCGAATTGGTTTCAAAAACAGTGGTCGATTGTACCAATTGATTGAAAAAACGGTCGTTGTAAATCATTCTGGAATTCAGCGAAGGTTCGTTTTTCTTGGACAAATCGACAAAATCTAAAACCCTATAATTCACAAAAAGAGATAAGTCACTTTTATTAGTTTGAATCAATTTCGATCGCAGGGCAAAGGTTTGCGAATTGTTCACACGTTGAACAATTCCGTTTTGCAAACTGTCATTAGCTCTTTTGAAATAACCCAATTCTACAAAAACTTTCGTACTATCACCACGACCGGCAAAAAGTCCATACTCCGTGAATCGTTGGCTTAAAACTGAAAATTGGTTGGTCGATTTGTTTTTTTCTTGGTTGTCTTCCAATCGGAGACGAGTGCCAATCCAGTTTTTCTTGAAATGATATTTGACTTGAGTTTGATTACGCAAAAATTTCGATGTAGACTCAGTAGCATCGCTATTCAAAAAACTACCTCGACTTTGTATTTTCCAATTTTTCAAGTTGAATGAAGCATTCAAAATATGACGGTTTCCAGAAAAACTTTCAGAGAAATCGAGCTTTTCGAGTTGGTAAACCCAATTTCCTTTTTCGGGTAAAATCATTTGCAAGCCCGAAACCAAATAACTTTGATTGCCTGTGGACGTTGTTCCCAAATTCCAATCGCGGCCAAATTCAATGCTGTAAAGTCGTTCCACAGAACTGAAATTTTTAGCAATAAACTGATAATTGGCAAAAGCATCTACATTCCATTTTCTTGAAAATAGGCGTTGTCTGGCATTTATTTTGGCCGCCAATCCTTGATTGTTCGAATCGCTTTGTGATGAAAAAAGATTCCTGTCGTTGTTGCTTACGCCTATTTCAAAATCAATTGCTGTTTTCTCAGTTGGATTGTATTTTCCCAAAAAAGTGGCGACTTGGGTTTTTATTGGCGCAACTAGTTGAATAATTGGTTCGTAATTTCCTTGCAGAATTCCATTTATGGGTTCACTATACTCGTAAATCCTGCCTATAGCTGCACTGTTTTTTAGAATGTAATTTCCTTTATTGGCAGCAACTTGAGTAAAACGAACATTATATAAAACATCGTTCGGATTATTCGAATATTCGAAAACTTCGATGGTGTTTACCACTGTTTTTTTATACAATATTTTGTTGTCAGAATACGAATCTAAATAGGCAGATGGAGCCACCATTAAATCCGAATTATCGCCAGCTTGTGCCAAAATTTGTGCTTGTTCTGCCGATAGACTTTGTTGTAAAGGCTGGTTTTTCAAATCGTTTTCAGAGTACAAATAACTGCCAAAACTCCATTTTTTGCTTTCGTGGCTTCCGCCGGCATAAGTAACGAGTCGCGTATAATTTTGGTTGGAATATTGGTATTCAACGGCAATTCGCATTTCGGAAGTAATCGTAAATAATGGTGTAAACAGGATTTCTCCCGCATTATAATCGATAGTGTAATCGTTGTTTTCACCTCGTTTCAAAAGGATTCCGTTGACGTAAACTCGCTCCGAACCCGAAATGACCAAAACATACAATTCGCCACTTCGACCAATTAATTTGTAAGGTCCTTGATTTCCTTCCTGACCCACAAAATCGCTTTTGGCATATTGTCCTCTCACCAATGCTGCAGAAGCAAAAATATTGGTTTTGTTGTCTTCGTTTCCAAAGTCGAAACTGGCTGCGATTCCTTGTGCTTTTTTGTTGAAATTTAGAAATTGAGTTTTGTGGTTTTCGAGGAAAACATCGCCAGCTCTAATGTTCCATTTCTCACTAAAAAGCTCCATAAAAACATTGTCGAATTGATCCAGTTTTTGCGAATAACCGCCGTCTTGTAGCGGAATGTTGTTGTCTTGCAATGAAGCGCGCAAACTCACTTTTTCGGACAGCTTTCCCGTGATTTGCAAATCGAGATTGGAGTTCAAAACCGAATTTTGATTATTCCCAATAGTCACGCCACGAGTGATGCTTCCCGAAGTATTAAGTCCTTCAAATGGAATGTTTTTTTTCTGGAGACTTTCTTCTTCCAATTTATACAAGCTTCCAGAAATAGCCTCATTACTGACCACTTTACTATCGTCGTAAATGCGATATTCTTTGGTTAAAATATCGGGAAATTTTAGGTAATGAACCGTTAACGAATCTAAATTGGCAGGGAATTTTTCGTTTAAAATGAGTGTTCCTTTTACGAAGTTTATTTGGTAAAAGGTAGAATCAATGGGTTGGTCTGTGGCGTCAAGCAATATAAAATTACTCGAATTTATACTGGTATTTTCCAGATGAATTGTGTCCCGAGTGGTGGGAATTTTTTTGGTTTTGTACAACGAATTTACTTCCTGAGCTAGGAGTCCAGAAAAGCAGAATAGTGCCAACAAAATCAGGATATTTTTTAACATAAATACTTTAACTCGAAAGTATCAAAAGTAGTATTTATAATTGGGAAATTGTCAGGAGGAAATTTGATAGAGAATCTAAAGTGAATGATTTAAATCAGTAACATTAATTTATTATTTATTATTTTGGTTCAAATTCTCGAAGATATGCTGTAGCCTGCTTCTTATAACCCACAATCAAAGCAGACGGAATTTTAACTGGCATCTGAATTATTTCTTGCGCCATTGTTTTTGCTTTCTCATATTGTTTAGTTTCTATAAATAAAGCAAACAAATCCATTCGGGCTTCATATCGATACGGTTCCACGTTCTTATTGTAGCTATATATTTTCTCCGCTTGAGCATATTTTTTTTGTTGCTTCAATCCATTAGCTAGAACTCTTCCTAAACTAGGTTTTCCGGAACGTTCAAAACCAATTTGTAAATACTGAAAGCCTGCATTTACATATCCATTTTTGATAAGAGTCAAACCTCCCATAAAAAATTCCTCTCCTGCATTATTAATTTTTGAAACATAGCCGTGTAGTTGACTTTCACTTTTTAGATACATTTTATCTTCATACAATCTAAAGAGTTTCTATTCGGCAGTAATTCTGGTGATGAGTACACCAGCAAATGAGATTATCATACTCATAACTACAAATCTGAATATGATATGATTTTTAAATTCATAAACTAGTTTTGGTTGTGTCGTGTTCACAATTATAATAATGCAAATACAAGCTATGATTATCAAAACTGGCAGCGTAATAATGCTTGTGGTAAGCGAAAAAAGGAGCAAACAAATTAAAATAGTTCTCCCCATTTGAATTTCAATACCATCGCTTTTTTCCCAAAAAAGCATCTTTATTAAAAAGAGAAAGAGTGCCATCCAGAATATACCCAATTCAAAAGTTAATTCTAGCAAATCGTTGTTGGCTTTATAAATATAGCCTGCATTTTTCATCTCCTCCCAGTTGGAGTTTTTTTCAAAATTCGAAGCTTTGGATTTATTGTATTCTAATGAAAATGAATTTAAACCATAACCCAAGGGCTGTTCAGCTATCTGTTTTAAAACCCGTTGGGTAGTAAACAATCGACCCGAGGTAGATTCGGTTTTGTTTTTACTTATCATGCCAATAAAATAAAAACTACCTGCCAAAAATACCCCAATGCCCAAATACATTATCCAATTTGAAAAAGGTTTTGCTTTTACTTTTAAAACGTATAAAAAATATCCGATTGCAAAAAACAAACTGATACAAGCACCTCTCGACGCCGAAACACAAAGCCCTAAAAAAATCAAAAGTCCACAACATCCCAAGCCAATTTTCAACCAAAAAACGGTTGCTTTTCGCCATAAAAAAATTGTGCTGAGACAACTAATACTCAAGTATATCCCCAATTGATTGGGCGAAAAAAACATCCCTGTAGTGGCGAAAAATTGATTGGGTGATGCCATCAAATGTTTCCATTGCAAAAACATCATAAAAATATTGAGAACCGCCGTAGCAGAACAAAAATAAAGCAGAATTGAAAGTGTTTTATTAGTAATTTCTGATGTTGAACACTGATTCCTCATAAGTAAATACAAAATTAAATACCCAATATAATTCCAAATATCACTATTATAAATAGTAGATTTTGAGAAATGCAGAAAGTGGCTCGTGCCAAAAACAGTCAGTAATACCAAAACCGCATCAATACTATTGATTTTTATTGTTTTACAATTATTTTTTATAGCAATAACAAACGAAATGATACACAATACACCAAGCCATAGAATATACTTTCCTTTTAAAAATGGGAGACTTTCACTGAAACAACTGATGACGGAACTGATGAGAATGAATACGAAAGAAAAGTAAAATATAGCAGGTTTCATAATTGCAGTTGAATTAAAAATTTGAATTGCAAATTTTAATTATTGAGAATTTATCTCTTAAAAATATTTTAAAATTTAACATAGTTTTAACTTAAATCGTTTTTTTTTATGAATTTTGGGTCAAATAATTAGAAAGTGATTAAAATAAAAATCTTCCTCTGTTC
>NZ_JANPFL010000198.1:0-34383 GCF_031423415.1 Flavobacterium sp. | reverse complement strand
GAACAGAGGAAGATTTTTATTTTAATCACTTTCTAATTATTTGACCCAAAATTCATAAAAAAAAACGATTTAAGTTAAAACTATGTTAAATTTTAAAATATTTTTAAGAGATAAATTCTCAATAATTAAAATTTGCAATTCTACAATCTATTTCCATTTTATCTATGAAGAATATATTTTATTCCATTTCATTCTTTTTATTTCTTGGGATTACCATGCTCCGTTGCTCTAGCGAAAACCTCCCCTTTTTGGCAGGAAAATATATCTATTGGCTCGGTGTTTTGTGTGTTGTTGTTTTTGGAGTAGCATTAAAAAAAAATTGTAAAAGTTTAAAAATTAATAGTTTTGATGCAATTATACTAGTACTTGCCGTATTTGGACGAGTACACTTTATGCTTATCTCAAAATCTACTATTTATAATAGTGATATTTGGAATTATATTGGGTATGTGGTGCTGTATTTTATACTTAGGAATCAGTGTTCTGCAGGGGAAACCACTATAAAAACACTTTCTGCTTTGCTCTATTTTTGTTGCGGCTCCGCCCTACTCAATGTGGTGTTGATGTTCTTGCAATGGAAACATTTGATGGCGTCACCGAATCAATTTTTCACCTCCACAGGAATGTTCTTTTCACCCAATCAATTGGGCGTTTTTTTAAGCATTGGCTGTCTTAGCACTTTGTTTTTATGGAGAAAAGCCACTGTTTTTTGGTTGAAAATTGGTTTAGGATTGTGTGCACTTTTGATTTTTTTAGGGCTTTGTGTTTCGGCGTCAAGAGGTGCTTTTATCAGTTTGTTTGTTGCAATCGGGTACTTTTTAATCGTTTCAAAAGTAAAAACAAAACCTTTTTCAAAGTGGATAATGTATTTGGGCATTGGGGTACTTTTGGCAGGTAGTTTTTATTTTATTGGCATCATAAGTAAAAACAAAAGCGAATCTACTTCGGGTCGATTTTTTACTACCCAACAGGTTTTAAAACAGATAGCTGAACAGCCCTTGGGTTATGGTTTAAATTCATTTTCATTAGAGTACAACAAAGCCAAAGCTTCGTATTTTGAAAAAAACTCCAATTGGGGGGAGATGAAAAATGCAGGCTATATTTATAAAGCTAATAACGATTTGCTAGAATTAACTTTTGAATTGGGTATATTCTGGATGGCACTCTTTCTATTTTTAATAATGATGCTTTTTTGGAAAAAAAGCGATGGTATTGAAACTCAAATAGGGAGAGCTATTTTAATTTGTTTGCTCCTTTTTTCATTTACCACAAGCATTATTACGCTGCCTGTTTTGATGATTATAGCTAGCATTTGCACGATTGTAATTGTGAACACGACACAACCAAAAGTAGTTTATGAATTAAAAAATCATTTCATATTCAGATTTTTAGTTATGGGTATGATGGTGTCATTTGCTGGTGTACTCATCACCAGAATTACTGCCGAATATAAACTCTTTAGATTGTATGAAGATAAAATGTATCTAAAAAGTGAAAGTCAATTACAAGGCTATGTTTCAAAAATTAATAATGCAGGAGAGGAATTTTTTATGGGAGGTTTGACTCTTATCAAAAATGGATATGTAAATGAAGGCTTTCAGTATTTACAGATTGGTTTTGAACGTTCTGGAAAACCCAGTTTAGGAAGGGTTCTAGCCAATGGCTTGAAGCAACAAAAAAAATATGCTCAAGCGGAGAAAATCTACAGATACAATAAGAATGTGGAACCGTATCGATATGAAGCCCGAATGGATTTGTTCAATTTATATATCGAAACCAAACAGGGCACAAAAGCAAAAGCAATGGCGCAAGAAATAATGCAACTACCTGTTAAAATTCCGTCTCCTTTAATTGTGGGTTATAAGAAGCAGGCTAAGGCATATCTTAGTGAGAGTTTCGTTAAACAAAAAAAACCACTCTAATTGAAGTGGTTTAAATGATGTATTAGTTTAATTAACGTTTCTCTGAAGGTATAAATTCTCTCAAAGGATAACCGGTGTAAATTTGTCTAGGTCGCCCGATAGGTTCTTTGTTGAGTCTCATTTCTTTCCATTGTGCTATCCAACCTGGTAATCGACCTATGGCAAACATTACGGTAAACATATCTGTAGGGATTCCTAATGCACGGTAAATAATTCCAGAGTAGAAATCTACGTTTGGATATAATTTTCTAGCTATAAAATATTCGTCAGTTAATGCAGCTGCTTCTAGTTTTTTTGCAATATCCAAAATTGGATCATCAAAACCCAATGTTTTCAATACATCATCGGCGGCGGCTTTGATGATTTTGGCTCGTGGATCAAAGTTTTTATATACTCTATGTCCAAAACCCATTAGCCTAAAGGAATCATTTTTATCTTTGGCTTTGGCCAAATATTTATCAGCATCTCCACCATTGGCGTGAATTTCTTCCAACATTTCGAGAACTGCCTGATTGGCTCCACCATGAAGTGGTCCCCAAAGTGCCGAAACTCCAGCCGAAATTGAGGCAAATAAACCAGCATGTGATGAACCTACCATTCTTACAGTCGAAGTAGAGCAATTTTGTTCGTGATCGGCATGAAGAATAAATAATTTATCCAATGCCTCAACTATCACTGGATTAGCTTTATAAGGTTGTGTTGGCAATTTAAACATCAGCTGCATAAAATTTTCAACATAGCCCAAAGTATTGTCATAATAATTTAAAGGAAATCCTTGACTTTTTCTATAAGTCCACGAAGCAATTACAAGGAATTTACCCATCAGTTTACATACTGCTTCATACAATTGTTCTTCGTTTTCCGGATTTACTGCCGATGGATTAAAAGCGATTAAAGCACTTGTCAATGCTGACAAAACTCCCATTGGATGAGCTGTTTTTGGAAAACCATCAATGATACTTTTCATTTCCTCGTTTACCAAGGTGTATCTTCTAATGTGCGTTTCGAAATCCGACAATTGTTTATCTGTAGGCAATTCACCAAAAATCAACAAATAACATACTTCAAGGAAATGAGCTTTATCTGCTAATTCTTCAATAGAATATCCTCTGTAATGCAAAATCCCTTCTTCTCCATCTAGAAAGGTAATTTCGCTTTTGCAAGCACCAGTGTTTTTATATCCTTGATCGTAAGTTATCGCTCCTGAGGAGTCACGTAATTTACTAATATCGATAGATACCTCATTTTCTGTTCCAATAAATATTGGCAACTCATATATTTTTCCGTCAATTTCTAATTTTGCTGTTTTTGACATAGTGTTTTGAAATAAATCTTAATAAATTATTTTTCAAATTTAGGGAATTCCAAGGGAATTAAAAAATGAAATTCACAACGAATTTGTTAAAACTCAAAAAAAAAGCCATTTACTTTACGTAAATGGCTTTTAAACAAAAAATGTAAGCTTATTTTATTTTAAATGCATTTTTTCCGGGGAAATAGGCGATATCTCCTAATTCTTCTTCAATTCTAATTAACTGATTGTACTTTGCCATACGATCTGAACGTGAAGCTGAACCTGTTTTTATTTGTCCACAGTTCAAAGCAACTGCTAAATCAGCAATAGTATTGTCTTCAGTTTCTCCTGAACGGTGTGACATCACTGAAGTATAACCAGCGTTTTTAGCCATATTTACAGCTGCAATAGTTTCAGTCAAAGTTCCAATTTGGTTTACTTTTACTAAAATTGAATTAGCAATCCCTTTTTCAATTCCAGTTGAAAGGCGTTCCACATTAGTTACAAATAAATCATCACCTACTAATTGAACTTTGTCTCCAATTTTTTCGGTAAGCATTTTCCATCCATCCCAGTCGTTTTCGTCCATCCCATCTTCGATAGAGATAATTGGATATTTAGCTGCTAATTCAGCCATATATTCTACTTGTTCGGCAGAAGTTCTGATTTTTCCGGTTGGTCCTTCAAATTTAGTGTAATCGTATTTTCCATCTACATAAAACTCAGAAGCAGCACAATCCAAAGCCACCATTATTTCATCTCCAAAAGTATAACCTGCTTTTTCAACAGCTAATTTAATAGTATCTAAAGCATCTTCTGTTCCACCAGCTAAGTTTGGCGCAAATCCACCTTCGTCACCTACAGCGGTACTCAAACCTCTGTCGTGTAATACTTTTTTAAGATTATGAAAAATCTCCGTTCCCATTTGCATCGCATGACTAAAAGAAGTTGCTTTTACTGGAAAAATCATAAATTCTTGAAATGCGATAGGGGCATCGGAGTGAGAACCACCGTTGATGATATTCATCATTGGAACCGGTAATGTATTTGCAGAAACTCCACCAACATATCTGTACAATGGCATTCCAAGTTCGTTCGCTGCTGCTTTTGCAACTGCAAGAGAAACTCCCAGAATTGCGTTCGCTCCTAATTTTGCTTTATTAGGCGTACCATCTAACTCAATCATCGTTTGATCAATCCAATTTTGTTCAAAAACCGATGTTCCAACTAATTCTTCAGCAATTAAAGTATTAACATTTTCAACCGCTTTAAGAACTCCCTTTCCAAGAAAGTTTTTTCCTCCGTCTCGTAATTCGACTGCTTCGAACTTTCCAGTTGAAGCTCCTGATGGAACTGCTGCTCTTCCTATTACTCCGTTTTCTGTAACTACATCTACTTCTACAGTAGGATTTCCTCTTGAATCGAAAATTTGTCTTGCGTGAATTTTGATAATAATACTCATTTTTTTTAATTTAAATGTTGAAATATAATTTATTTAGTGACAAATATACTATATCCATAATTAACAGGAAATGAAAAAATTGTAATCTTATTAACGAAAACGATGTAATAATTCTGTTGTTTTACAAATGCTATACACATACGACCTATTTTCACATTAACAACCCTATTCATTCTCATTTGCCTTGAAAATGAGGTGCCAAGAATTAATAATTCTAAAAATTGGAACAAATTATTTTTGAAATCTTTAAAATACAAATAGTGCCACAAAAAAAATAGTTCAAAATCATGAAGGCCTGATTAAAAAACAATATATTTGAAAATTATTAACAAAAAACCTGATATTTTATGTCAATTTGGAAAAGAAAACCATTAGGCCAACTTATAGCAGAATCCGCTGAGTCTGAAAAAGGATTAAAAAGAACACTGACCGCTTGGACTTTGATTGCTCTTGGAATTGGAGCCATTATTGGAGCAGGATTATTTGTAAGAACGGCAACGGCAGCTGCACAAAGTGCAGGCCCATCGGTAACACTTGCGTTTGTAGTTGCGGCAATTGGTTGTGCACTTGCAGGATTATGCTATGCTGAACTTTCTTCTTCTATTCCAATTTCGGGTAGTGCTTACACTTATACTTATGCCACAATGGGGGAGTTTTTGGCCTGGATTATTGGCTGGGATCTAATTTTAGAATATGCAGTAGGCGCTGCAACTGTGGGCATTGCATGGAGTGAATATCTCAATAATTTATTGGTAAATGTGCTACATACAAGTCCTATACCCTATTCGTTATCCCATTCCCCTTTTCAAACTAATTTAGAAACTGGAGAGCATGGACTAATAAATCTTCCGGCATTGTTTATTGTTGTTGCAATTAGTTTACTATTAATTAAAGGAATACAAGAATCCGCATTTGTCAACGGAATAATTGTAGTAGTAAAAGTTGCTATTGTAATTATGATTATAATTATCGGTTGGAATTTTATAAATCCTGCAAACCACACCCCATATATTCCACCAACATCCATTTTTACTGATGAACATGGAGTTGGTCATGATTTTGGAGGATTTTGGGGAATAATAGGAGCAGCAGGAACAGTATTCTTTGCCTTTATTGGTTTTGACGCTGTAAGCACCGCCGCTCAAGAAACTATAAATCCAAAAAAAAATATGCCTATTGGAATTCTAGGTTCTTTGGCTATTTGTACCGTTTTATATATTTTATTTGGACATGTTTTAACTGGAGTAGCAACAGTTGAAGACTTCAGAACTGGTGGCAAAGAAGCCTCAGTTGCTTTTGCAATTACAAAATATATGGTTGGATACGAATGGCTAGGACAATTAGTTACTGTAGCTATCCTTGCAGGTTTTTCTTCTGTAATATTGGTAATGTTGTTAGGACAATCAAGAGTATTTTATGCGATGGGTAAAGACGGTTTATTACCAAAATCTTTTAGTGATTTACATCCAAAATACAAAACTCCCTACAAAGCGAATTTAGCAATCTTAGTAATTGTTGGAGCATTTGCAGCTTTTGTTCCCGGAGATATTGTGGGCGATATGACCAGCATTGGTACTTTGTTTGCATTTGTTTTGGTTTGTGTCGCTGTCATTATATTGCGTAAAAAAGAACCTAATATGGTAAGAGAATTCAAAACACCTTGGGTTCCTTTCGTTCCTATTCTCGGTGTGATTTCTTGTTCATTAATGATGTACGGTTTAGGTTGGACAAACTGGCTAAGACTTTTTGCTTGGATGGCAATAGGTGTTGTATTCTACTTTGTTTATGGTAAAAAAAATAGTGTTTTAAATAATCCACAAAAATAATTACCCAATCAGAAATCAAAAAGGGATTATAAAGTATCAACTACTTTATAATCCCTTTTTTTATTCGAGATTAATTGCTACAAATCAAAAACCGAGCTGCGTTTCGCTCGAACCAAATCTTTTAATCGCAACCAAAAAGCTAAGGTCAAATAAACGCCAAACCACAAACCAGCGGTTACAAAACTAATGTAGATAAAAAACAATCTCACATCAGACACACGCATTCCTAAACTATCCGCAAGACGCGAGGAAACGTGAAAACCGTTTTTTTCAAAAAAATACTTGAGCCGAATTACTGCTTTCATACTTATTATTTTAGGCAAAATTACGAAATTATCTCCTTCTTGAATCAACGAATGATTTAATTAACTTTTTTTCAATAGTTCCATTCCGATGGCACATTGCAAGCAACGGCTTTTATTGCAATATTCGTTTTTGAGTTGTAATAAAGATTGAGACTCAAAAGCATTTTTAGACTTTATTCCAAAGGAACTAAACTTATCTAAAATCGCATTTTTCTCCGACGCTACTTCATTTAACAACTGGATCAAGTCTTCTGAAATTTCCTTTCCTTGACTTTTGGCGAAAGCAAACTGAAGCGGAATTATGGTGTTAATTATAATCAAATCGATAAATGATTTGGAAAGTTTTTTCTTTTTCTTCGGGCTTTCTTTGTCAAACTGATAATGATTTTGCCAATAATTCGATACCGAAATTTCAAAAATTTCATAAATACTTTTCACCGAATTTGAAGTGCTAATTGTGGAAAACAAATTTTGCTGGTTATGGTATAAATTCGCCAATTGAGACAAGCGAATTGTAGGGAAATTATCTGGTCGATGCTTGAAAAACTGTACGGGCTCAACCAATCTTTTTTCTATTTGATATTTGTGCAACAAATAAAAATACCTAAATTTCAAATCCTTGAAATAAGCATCTTCCTTTTCTAAATCTAATAAACCTGCAGTTCCCAAGAGTAAAGCTTCGAGATTTTCGACCTCAAAACTTTCTTTTCTGATAATCGAAAACGGAATGGCTTGTGCAATTTTCAAAAAGATTTCACCATTGGTATTCAACCCGAAATTCTTGGCCAAAAGGCAAAACAAAACCGCTTCCCAATCGTTATTTGTTTGTTGTAGTAAGTCGAAAATGGGATTTGATTTCCGTTCCAAACGTTCGAAAAACAAACGTTCTTGCCAATTTTTTAATGTAAATTCATTGATGTCTTTTAATTGCTTTTCACAAAAAATCCACGACTTTGGAGCCATCAACGATTGATAATTGGCTACTGTAGCTGTATCGACATAATTCTTTAATACCAAAACTGGAATTTCGGAATTGTTGCTTCTAAAAATTTCGGTATCGTGTTCCCAAACCACGTGTAAAATAACATTTTCGTAGGCTTCGTCTCGTTCGTGATGATGCACATACCAATCGGAAGATTTAAGATGAATTTCCACATTTCCAGCCCATTTTTGATTTCCAATTACAAGCTGAGCATTGAAAAAATCGGGACCAGCAAGTTCTAAATAGTTTCCAACATTGATAATCGTAATTTCTTCTCCGTTGAAAGTCTTCAAATTCAAACTATCGAACTTCTTGAATTTCCAAAGATAATGGAGAAAATCTTCTTTCATAATTAGATTTGATGATGATAGACGAATAGATGATAGATTAAAAGACTAAAGTAGTGAAAAATTATATCTTTGAGTAATTTATCGCATCAAATACAATTTGGCGCAAGCTCGAGCATCCGATAAAGCTTCGTGATGGTTGAGTTCAATGCGCATTTCACGACAACAATCACTTAATTTTGTTGGCCTCAAGCCTTTGGCTTTGTAAATTTTTACTGTACATTCCCAACGAGAGCCAATATTCAAATCCTCGTAATTTAAGCCGTAAAGCGCCATCGATTTGGCCAAAACATTCCGGTCAAAACTTTCATTATGCGCCACAACAATACGGTTTTGCAATCGTTTTTTGATTTCAGGAAATACTTGCGCAAAGGTTTTTGCATTCACAGTATCTCGCGGATAGATTCCGTGAACCGCTATGGTAAAAGGCGAATATTCGTTTCTTGGAGGTTTAATCAACGTAACAAATTCGTCAACAATAATACCGTTTTCGACCGTAACAATTCCTACTGAACAAGGATGAAAGCCTGTGGCGGTTTCAAAATCTATGGCGGTGAAGGTCATTTTGGAAGTTAGAAGTTAGAGGTTAGAAGTTGGGGTTGGAGTTGGCAGTTATATTTCAGGTTTTTTGTAGATTTTAGATTGATGACATTGCCTTTAGTATTGCCATCGAAAATACTAAAAAAATGGATTTGAAATCACTCCAAAATGAATTTAATTAGTTATCTAATGCAAATCTGGTTGCGTTTTATTGGAAAAAATTCCAAACCAAACCAAAGCGAATTATAAAATCAGTGTACGGATTATTTGGTGACGACAAGTAATTGTATCCTGAAAGCGAGGAATTTAAATGTTCCAAAGTTAAATATATTCTAGTCCTTTGAATTCGTGCATTGAAGAAGAAATCGAAGTTGGTAAAATCTCCCATTTTTTTCTGATTTTGAACAAAAAACTCCCCAATTACCGGATTGTATTCGTTGCCATAATAAGAAGTGAAATAATTAAAAGTGACGCCTGTTTGAAAAAACAAGGCTTTTTTAAACATATTTTGAGAGTAGTAAAGCGTGTTTCTGGTAACAAATTCAGGAACATTAAGAATCAATTCCGATTGACCTACTTTTTGATATAAAATCGTATTGTCTAAGGCAAATTTTCCAAACTTAAATTCATTACTCGCTTTTACCGACAAATAATTAATGGTATTGGCGTACTGCGAAGGTGCAATTATTTGTTGTTGTAAAGCTATTTGGTCGTCATCAGAAACATCGGCAAAATACAAATGATCATTAAATATCGAGTATTGCGCAGCAACGCTAACCCAAGGTGTAGTGGCGGTGGCACTGATTGAATTTATTTTCTCGTTTTTAAAATCGTTCGACCAATTGTAATTTACATAACTACTTTGATACAAATTATAATTATCGTTGGGCAGTTTGTTTACATTTTGATATTGGAAAGAAAGCAGCATTTCCTCATTTAGCTCATATTGCATTTTCGCATCTAAATTCGAGAGCGATTGATTGGTAATCGATCGAGTAAATAAAAATTTTCCAGTCCATTTATTTTTCCGGTAATCGTATTGTCCTCCATAGGAATCAATCCTTCGACTCAAAAATGCCGGAACCGTTTCGTCCACCTTGATCAAAATTTGATTGTAGTAATAATTGCTGAAAAAATCATCAACAAAAAAATTAAACTTCCCTAAAGTGGTGTTTTCATACGTCAATCCTACTTTATTGTAGGTTTTGTTATAATGCGTTTGGTCATTGATGCCGCTGTTTTTATAGGAATCGCCAAATCGAACAACAGTCTTTCCTCCAACAATGGAATTTACAGTTGGCTGTTTGAATTCAAAAAATTTATTTTCGTAATTGAACTGATGGGTCACATACAAATTATTGTTTCCCTTCACAGAATTAATTCTAAAAAAGTGATCTAAAAACACCCTTTTTCCTTTTAGTAACGATTGAGCATCTGTCAAATACACTTCCAATCGATCTCGCTGTAAAAAAGCTGGATTACCACTTTCAAAATCTTCAACGGTGGTAATTCCGCCATTTTCCTCATTCAAAATATCTTGGCCAGTATAATGAAAATTAGCAAAATACCGCTTGTTTTTAGTGTTGTAACTAGTTGTAAACCTGAAATTTCCCGTACTGGTTAGCTGATTTATATATTTCCCTTCTGAACGCAATCCTTTATACGCTATCGAAAAATTCAATCTTGGAGAAGTATTCAGCGTAAAAAAAGCATCCAAATTTTGACCTCTTTTCATAATTGTTTTAAAAAAAAATTCAGTAACAGGCGTGGCTACTGAACAATATCGAATTTGGTTCGCTTCAAGAAAATTAAAATGTTTGGCTTTAAATCCAAACTCTGGAAGCGGCGAAAAACTAGTCAAACTGTATTGTAAGGTATTGTAAGTTTGCCCTTCGTTAGGGAAAGGCAACAGTCCAAAAAGGTCTTTACGCAAATAATTATGGCTGTATTTTCTTTGAATGGTAAGCGAAGTATCGATATAAGTCGTGTCACGTTCCAAAGTAATTACGCGGTACATATCAATTGTAGCTTCAGGTTTCTTCGCTTTCGCCGAATCAGTAACGCTGCTGTTATTCGGAATGGTTGATTTCCTACTGTTTCTCTCTTGAGAAAAAAGCAAAACAGTACTAAACAATAAAACTACCAGAAGGGAAATTCTCATCAAGAAAGAATATAATTATGGGGAACCACTTTTTTAATTAAAGCAAAGGTAAATGAAAAAAGATACAAATAAAAAAACACTCTGATTTATGGGAATGTTTTGGGAAATAGCACTAAAAAAGCTTTTTTTTGAAGAAAATTTCACAATATTTGTTGTTTCTATACCACTACTATGCTGCTTGCTAATTTTTCTCATTTTATCCTAGAAACTGGAACCGATGAAGCCGGTCGGGGCTGTCTTGCTGGTCCAGTAACCGCTGCAGCTGTTATCCTCTCCCCGACCCTCTCCCAAGGAGAGGGAGCACAAACGGATACGACAAAAATTATCTTCGAACAATTAAACGATTCAAAACAATTATCCGAAAAAACAAGAGAAAAACTTCGTCCTATTATCGAAAGTCAAGCCATTGCATTTGCTGTAACCCATTTGCATCCGAATGAAATTGACGAAATCAATATTCTGAATGCTTCGATGAAAGCAATGCAAGAATGTATTTTGAAATTAAACCCAATTCCCGAATTTATTATTGTCGATGGCAATCGAGCATTGAATGCCAAATTGGGTTTGAAAACCACTTTCGGAAAACAATTTTCTAAAGCTGAAATTGCATTATTGAAATCAATTCCCAATCAGAGCATAATTAAAGGCGATTCGAAATATAGGAGCATTGCCGCGGCTTCGGTATTGGCAAAAACCTATCGCGATGAGTATATGAACACGATTCACGAAGAATTCCCAATGTACAATTGGAAACAAAACAAAGGTTATCCAACGAAAGAACACCGCGAAGCAATAATGAAATATGGCGTGACGAAGTACCATAGAATGACGTTTCGATTGTTGCCGGAACAGTTGAAATTGGAAATCTAATCACAAAGAGCGCAAAGAAGACACAAAGCTCAAAAAGTTAGAAACCTTGAAAATCTGTTCAATCCGTCTAATTTGTAGCCTTATTTAAAGTCACAAACTCCGCTTCAAATAATTGAGAAAAATGTTTCAATATTTTAGCTTTCACTTCTTCTTCATCCACTTTTTCAACTCCGAGCTCTACGTTTAAAGAAGTTACTGCTTTGCCTCGAATCCCACACGGAATAATATTATCAAAATAACCCAAATCGACGTTTACATTCAATGCAAAACCGTGCATTGTTACCCAGCGGGAAGCGCGAACGCCAAGCGCACAAATTTTTCGGGCAAATGGAGTTCCAGATCCGAGCCAAACACCGGTTTCGCCTTCGCTTCGACCACATTCTAATCCGTATTCTTGTAAAGTCAGGATGATAGATTCTTCCAGAAAACGCAAGTATTTATGTATATCTGTAAAGAAATTTTCCAAGTCTAAAATAGGATAACCCACGATTTGGCCTGGTCCGTGATACGTAATGTCCCCACCACGATTGATTTTGTAGAAAGTCGCGCCTTTGGCTTCGAGTTGTTTTTGGGATAAAAGAAGGTTTTTTAAATCGCCGCTTTTTCCTAAAGTATATACGTGAGGATGTTCTACAAAAAGAAAATAATTTGGGGTTGCTATTGACAAATCTTCTCGTCTATTCTTGATTTTCAAATCGACAACTTCCTTGAATATTTTTTCCTGATATTCCCAAGTTGCTGCATAATCTTGGAGTCCTAAATCTTGAAGTTGGATGATTTTGTTCATTTAAAATGGGTTCTAAAATGCAAAGGTACAAAGGAAATCTTTGTCAAAGTTCGGAACTTAGACAAAGGTTTATTCCAAAATCACTTCAAGATTCGTAATTGTTGGATTTTGCACACAATCAGTTAATAGGAATTCTACCGAAAGTGACTTTTGATTCTCACTAATTTTGGCCTGCGGATTTGAAACGGATTTAATTTTTCGAGGAAAATGATAATCCAAAACATAATTTTGAACGAGCTTAAGTCCTTTGTAGTAGGTTTTATATTTTTCTAATCGGTCAAATTCTCTTTTTAGAAATATTGAATCGGTGATTTTTACGGTTCTGTTGAAACGGTTGCCAACATAACTGTAACTTACTTTGTAATAATGCTCTTCGGCAGATAAGGCATAGTTATGTTTAATATTATCGGCGTAATCCTCGGCTTTATAAAGGTCAACAATATCAGTCGCATTCTTGAATTGTTGCGAAATTAGGGTTCGGAATTCTTTTTCGCTTGAGCTTTTCTTGATATGAACATTTACATCTGAATATCTCAAATACACATTTTGGTCTTCCTTTGATGTTCTTGCAAATGTCTCCCCGTATTTACTAAAATAATCTTTAAAAACATAAGTAGTGTCTCGATAGAAATCTTCCTTTGCATATTCTTCTTTTGCTAGTTGCATATAACTATTTTCGTCTCTTAGTTCGCGCACTTCAATAGTTCCAGTTCCGTCGGGATTGAGACGAAGTGTTTCCGTAACTTGACAACTTGCAGTAAATAGAATTACTAACAGGAGGAGGATTCTTTTCATTTTTTAAATGCTCTGAGGTTTCTAAAAACGAAATTACATTAATTTGTGCGGAATTTATATTGTTTTTTTGGGGAAAGGTTTTATGAAAAACAAAAAGTTGTTGTTTAGCCCCGATAGAAGCGGAAATCCTTTTTTACCAAACCTATAAGGTTTCCAAAACCTTATAGGTTTAAAAAAGATTGAAGCGAATAGCGGGACGAGTCGTGATGAAAAACCCAATGTTTCTGCTCCTAAAAAAACTCCTCACCCCCCGCCCTCTCCAAAATAGAGGGAGCTCCTAGCAAATCATTTTGCGCTTTGCAATTTTAACACATAAAGACTATCTTTGCACTCTTAAAATTAGAACAGAATGGCATTATCCGAACAAGAAATCCTTCGTAGAGAAGCACTCACAGAATTACGCAACCTAGGTATTGAACCTTATCCTGCAGCCGAATTTATCACAACCGCTTATTCCAGCGAAATCCTAGCCGATTTCGAGAAATTTGAAGGAAAGGAAGTAGTGTTGGCTGGTCGTTTGATGGGGAAACGTATTATGGGAAAAGCTTCGTTTGCTGAGTTGAAAGACTCAGAAGGACGCATACAAATCTATGTTTCTAGAGATGATATTTCGACGGATGAAGAGAAAACGATGTACAATGTAGTTTTCAAAAAACTATTAGATATTGGCGATTTCATTGGGGTTCGTGGTACGGTTTTTAAAACTCAGGTTGGCGAAATATCGGTTCATGTTTATGGTTTGACCGTTTTGGCGAAAGCTTTGAAACCTTTGCCAATTGTAAAAACGGATGCTGACGGAAAAATTTACGATGCATTTTCGGATCCAGAACAAAGATACCGCCGGCGTTATGTAGATTTGACGGTGAACGACCACGTGAAAGAGACCTTTATCAAGAGAACAAAATTGTTTAATGCAATGCGTTCATTCTTTAATGACAAAGGATATCTTGAGGTAGAAACCCCGGTTTTACAACCAATTCCTGGTGGTGCTGCAGCGAGACCTTTTATAACACACCACAACTCATTGGACATTCCGCTTTATATGCGTATTGCCAATGAATTGTATTTGAAAAGGTTGATTGTAGGCGGTTTTGAAGGTGTTTATGAGTTTTCGAAAAACTTCCGTAACGAAGGAATGGACCGAACACACAACCCGGAATTTACCGCAATGGAAATATATGTGGCCTACAAAGACTACAATTGGATGATGAAATTTACCGAAAATTTATTGGAACATTGTGCTGTTAACGTAAATGGAACGAGTGAAGCCACTTTTGGTGAACACCAAATAAACTTCAAAGCTCCGTATGCAAGAGTTACGATGACGGATTCTATCAAACATTTTACTGGTTTTGATATTTCTGGAAAGTCGGAGAGCAAACTTTTTGATGCTGCAAGAGGAATGGGAATTGATGTGGATGCAACTATGGGCAAAGGAAAATTGATTGATGAAATTTTCGGTGCCAAATGCGAAGGAAATTATATTCAGCCTACTTTCATTACAGATTATCCAAAGGAAATGTCTCCTTTATGTAAACAGCACCGTGACAATCCTGAGTTGACGGAACGTTTCGAATTGATGGTTTGTGGTAAAGAAGTAGCGAATGCTTATTCGGAATTGAATGACCCAATTGACCAAAGAGAGCGTTTTGAAGACCAAATGCGTCTGGCAGAAAAAGGTGATGATGAAGCGACTGGAACCATTGACGAGGATTTCTTGAGAGCATTAGAATATGGAATGCCGCCAACATCCGGTTTAGGAATTGGTATGGATCGTTTGATGATGTACTTGACAAATAACTCCTCTATTCAAGAAGTATTGTTTTTCCCTCAAATGCGACCAGAGAAAAAACAAGTTCAAATTGAATTAGAAGACGAAGAAAAATTAATATTGGCGCTTTTGCAAACCAATGAAAACAAAATGGATTTGGGTTTACTAAAAATCAAATCGGAATTGAGTGGAAAAAAATGGGATGCCGCGATGAAAGGTTTGGCAAAATACGGATTGATAAAAGTGAGTTTGGTTGGAGAAAGTAAAATTGTGGAATTAGTGGTATAATTTTTAAATCACTTTTTTAAAAAAGGAGTTTCAAATTTGAAGCTCCTTTTTTTATGGATTTTTTCATATTTAAATTTGCGATTTTCAAATTAAAAAGGTTGTTTTTTACCTTTTTAGTGAATAAAAACGAACAAAATCAAAATATCATTATAGTTCTACTATTTATTATCATTTTTAGGTCATTAAAAAGTTAATAAGTATTTTTGGCAAGACACTAACCAAACCTATTATGAGAAAGCATTTTTACACATTACTATTTTTAATTTCTGTTTTTAATTCTGTTTTTGCACAACTAAAAAGCCCTTCAGATTTCATTCCTAATTATGGCAAACAAATTACCTATTATCATCAAGTTGAAGACTATTTCAATTATCTAGCTGGCGAATCCAAACTCATCAAAAAGCAAAAATATGGCGTTACAGCAGAGCAAAGAGATTTGAATTTATTTTTCATTTCGACTCCGGAGAACTTGGCTAATTTAGAACAAATTAGGAACAACAATCTCGCCGCTATCGGAATGTCAAATACTAAAACTGCAACTGTAGAAGACAAAGTACTAGTTTGGTTGAGTTTTAATGTACACGGTAATGAATTTGCGGGTACCGAAAGCGCAATGACCGTAGCCTATGAATTATTAAATCCTTCAAATGAGGCTAGCAAAACTTGGTTAAAAAACACCATTGTTATTTTGGATCCTTGCATCAATCCAGATGGATATTCCCGATATGGAAATTAGTTACGCGAAATTTCAGGCAAAAAAACACATCCTGGATTGTATGACAGAGAGCATATGGAAGTTTGGCCCGGCGGAAGATACAATCATTATATTTTTGATTTGAACCGAGATTGGGCTTGGCAAACACAAGCTGAAACACAACAGCGCATTGCCATGTATTATCAATGGATGCCGCAAGTACACACAGATGTTCACGAAATGAGTTATAATTCACCTTATTTTTTTCCACCATCTGCCGAACCTTTACACGAATACATTGAGCAATATCAAAAAGATTTCCAAAATTCTTTGGGTAAAAATATTGCCGCCAAGTTCGACAAACAAAACTGGATGTACAATACTCGGGAGCGATTTGATTTATTTTATCCTAGTTACGGTGACACTTACCCTACTTACAACGGCGCAGTTGGAATGACCCTAGAACAAGGGGGAATAGGAGCGGGAAGAGAAATCACTATGGAAAACGGAGCCAGTCTAACCATAAAAGACCGTTTGACACATCACGCAACAGCAGTATTAACTATTGTAGAAAGTGCTTCCCAACAGAAAGATGTTTTGATAAAAGGGTTTAGAGATTTTAACAATAATGCCCGTAAGAAAGTCAAGGGAACTTACAAAAGCTATGTTATGAAGAGCAATCCAAAACTGGAGCAAATGACCGTCTTATTGAAGAAAAATAATATCGAATTTGCTTATGCCGATGCTTCAACCAATGAATCTGGTTTTCACTATCAGACCAAAAAGACAGAAAGTTTCAAAATAGAACCGAACGATTTAATTATCAAAGTGGATCAACCAAGAGCTGTTTTGACACAAGTACTTTTTGAACCCAATCAAAAATTGAATGATAGTTTGTCCTATGACATAACCGCTTGGTCATTACCGCTTGCTTATGGTGTCGAAGGGTATGCGATAAAAAATAGCTTGGACATCAAAACAAAAGCCACAATTGAAGTCCTCGCAAAAAAGCTTCCTGATGTCGTTTATGCTTTTCATATTCCGTGGAATAACCGAACTTCTGCACAAGTAATTTCTCTGCTGCATCAAGCCAATATTAAAGTGCGTTCAACAATGAAAAAAGCTGTTTTTGGAGAAACCACTATTGAACCCGGGGGATTAATTGTTAGCAAAGCCGATAATCCGAAAGTAGTCGATTTTGAAAAAACAGTGAGTGATATCGTCAAAATTAAATCGGATTATACTATTATCACCACTGGATTTTCAACGAATTCAAAAGATTTGGGAGGAGAAAACTTCAGCATATTAAGAGCTCCAAAAGTGCTGCTGTTATCAGGAAAAGGAGTGAGTTCGACCGATTTTGGCGCAACTTGGTTTTACTTAGATGACACCATTAGTTATCCGGTGAGTATTGTAGAAACCACCAATTTCAGCCGAGTAAAATTATACAATTACAACACGTTGATTATGGCCGATGGCTATTATACTTTTTCGGATGAGCAAAAAATACAAATTGATGCTTGGATTAAAGACGGAGGAAAAGTAATTGCAATGAACTCAGCTATGTCAATGTTTGAAGATAGAGAAGGTTATACTTTAAGCCCATTTGCCACAACAGAAGACAAAGAAAAATCAGAAAAAGAGGAAAAGGAATTGGAATTAAAAAAACGTTTCCTAGATTTTGAAGGCTCAGAGCGAAGAGCAATTTCGGGCTCAATTCCTGGTGCAATTATGGAAAACAAAATAGACAAAACCTACCCAATGGCCTTTGGGCTTGGAAACTCCTATTTTAGCCTAAAAACTACCGAGAAATGTTATCCATTATTAAAAAAAGCAATCAATGTAGCCTACATTCCAAAGGATTACCGCAGTTATGGCTTTGTTGGTAATGATATGAAGAAAAAACTAACGGAAACCGTAAGTTTTGCAGTTGATAAAAAAGGAGAAGGATTAGTAATCTATATGGTGGACAATCCGCTATTTAGAGGATTCTGGGAAAATGGAATTTTATTGTTTAGCAATGCTTTGTTTTTAGTGAATTAAGATTCAAAACAAATGTAACAAGCCGTCTCAAAAAATACTTTGAGGCGGTTTTTTTATGCTTTAATTTTAGTAAAATCATAATCGATAAAACATTTAATTGACATTAAAGAACATTGCTTTTTTCATCAGTCTTGTGTTAATAACAAAATGATAAAAAAAAAGAAGTATGATTTAAATCATATGAAACAATGCATTTAATATGTAAAATTATACTCGGAAAAAAGGAGTACAATTTTTTACAAATGAAGAGTAAAAACAACCAACGGCTATAAAATTAAAATCATTAAATACTATGGAAAAGTACGTTATCAAAAGGAATGGGGATTATAAACCGTTTGAAAGTTTTAAAATTGAAGATGCTATTGCAAAAAGTTTCAAAAGTGCTACCATAGCATTTGACGAAAGTGTTTTTGAAAATGTGATCAAAGGGTTGCAATTTAAAGAAACCTGGGCGGTCGAAGAAATTCAGGATTTAATCGAAAAAAGCCTTTTTGAGAAACAGTATTTTGAAGTGATGCGTTCCTTTATGTTGTACCGACATACTCGAAAATTGCAACGGGAACACGTCGAGGGCATCAATGACGACACCACTTATGTCGATAGTTCGCAAACCATAGCCGAATATATCGAACAAACCGATTGGCGCATCAATGCGAATGCCAATACGTCCTATTCCAATGCTGGTTTGGTAAATAATGTTGCTGGAAAAATCATTGCCAATTATTGGTTAGACAAAGTGTACACCAAAGAAGAAGGTTATGCTCATAGAAATGGCGACATCCATATTCACGATTTAGATTGTTTGACTGGCTATTGTGCCGGTTGGAGTTTGCGTGTTTTATTGAACGAGGGATTTAACGGAATCCGTGGCCGTGTCGAAAGCAAAGCACCATCACATTTCAGGGAAGCATTGGGACAAATGGCGAATTTCCTTGGGATTTTGCAAAGCGAATGGGCTGGCGCACAAGCATTCAGTTCGTTTGATACGTATTTAGCACCGTATGTTTTTAAAGACGATTTATCTTTTGACGATGTCCTGAAAGCCATTCGAAGTTTTGTCTATAATTTGAATGTTCCTGCCCGTTGGGGACAATCGCCTTTCACAAATATCACTTTGGATTGGGTTGTACCAGAAGATTTGAAAACCCAAATCCCAACAAAAAACGATATTCACTTTTTTGAAAATAATTTCAATCACGATCTATTAGTTAGATCTCAAGAACGCGGTGTTACTAAAGTTACCGATTTGCGTTATGAACATTTTCAAAAGGAAATGAACCTCATCAACAAAGCCTATTATACGGTAATGACCGAAGGCGATGCCAATGGACAACCTTTTACTTTCCCGATTCCAACAGTGAATATCACCGAAGAATTCGATTGGGATGGAGAAAATACCGACTTGCTTTTCGAAAATACCGCCAAAATTGGCTCTTCTTATTTTCAAAACTTCATTGGAAGCCAATATAAATTAGACGAAAATGGCGAAAAAGTAGAAAATGAAAGTGCTTACAAACCCAATGCCGTTCGCAGTATGTGCTGTCGTTTACAACTCGATTTACGCGAACTATTGAAACGTGGTAATGGCCTTTTTGGTAGTGCCGAAATGACGGGAAGCATAGGCGTTGTGACCATAAATATGGCTAGATTGGGCTATTTATACAGAGGAAACAAAGAAGAATTATTCAAACAATTGGATAAATTATTATACATTTCAAAATCAACTTTGGAGAAAAAACGGGTATTCATTCAGGAAATGTACGACCGTGGTTTATATCCTTATACCAAACGTTATTTGCAACATTTCAGAAACCACTTTTCGACCATTGGTGTGAACGGAATCAACGAAATGATTGTCAATTTTACCGGAAAACAAGACACCGTAACTTCATCAACAGGAATTGAATTTGCTTCCGATATTTTAGAACATATTCGTGGTCGTATGAAAGAATTCCAGTCAGTAACCGGAAATTTATACAATCTTGAAGCAACACCAGCCGAAGGAACTACGTATCGTTTCGCCAAAGAAGACAAAAAACGTTTTCCAAATATCATTCAAGCCGGACAAGAGGATAACATTTATTACACCAACAGTTCCCAAATTCCAGTAGATCATACCGAAGATCCTTTTGAAGCACTGCTACTTCAAGACGAATTGCAATGCAAATACACCGGAGGAACCGTTTTACACTTGTATATGAGCGAAAAAATGAGTTCACCAGAAGCTTGCAAACAATTTGTCAAAAAAGTAGTGTCGAGCTTTAGATTGCCCTATATCACAGTAACGCCTGTTTTTAGCGTTTGCCCAGTTCACGGCTATTTGAATGGTGAACACGAATATTGTCCAAAATGTGATGATGCCCTAATCGAAAAACAAAAAAGTTTAAATAGTTTAAAACTTTAAAGGTTTAAAGTTTAAAATGGTTTAAGATTGTTTAACTGCTGAAAAGATTAAACTTTTGAACAATCTTAAACTCTTAAACAGCATTAAAAAACATTAAACAATAATATATATATATATATGAAAACTGAAACTAAAACAATTCCAATTTTGGAAGAAAACCAGCATTTGAGAACCAAATGCCTTGTTTACACGCGCGTAATGGGCTATCACAGACCTGTAGAAAGTTTTAATATTGGGAAAAAAGGTGAACACAAACAAAGAACCCATTTCACGGAAGGAAAATGTTAGTACGCCCATTTATAGCTTAACACCTTTCACCTTACTAGATTATCCGAATAAATCAGCCTGCATTCTTTGGTTTGCAGGCTGCAATATGCGTTGTTTGTATTGCTACAATCCTGAAATTGTATTGGGAAAAGGCACTCTTTCTTTCGAAAAAATACTTTCATTTCTGCAATCTCGAAAAAATTTATTAGACGCCGTAGTTTGTAGTGGAGGTGAATGTTTGCTGCATAAAAAGATCATTCAATTAATTACCGAAGTGAAAAAAATGGGTTTTTTGGTCAAAATTGACACCAATGGAAGTTCTCCAGAAGCAATACAACAATTGCTAAAACAAAACTTGATTGATTACATCGCCTTGGATTTTAAGGCTCCCAAATCGAAATTTAAATCCATCACACAATCAGATTTATATGATTCTTTTGAAAAAACATTGGACATCATTCTAAAATCTAAAACCCCTTTTGAAATACGAACTACTTATCATTCTCAGTTACTATCCAATGAAGATTTGGCAACAATGATTCACTTTTTGGAAAGCAAGAAGTATACAGGCAATTATTACATTCAGTATTTCAAAAACAATGTGGAAACACTTTCAAAATTAGGACGTTCTTACAATAGAATCGATTACAAAAAACTTTCCACACCAACTATAAAGGTCGTTTTAAGAGAATAAAACTAATTTCTACTATTTAAAAAATGTTTTCAAAAACCTGTGAATACGCGATTCGCGCTTCAATTTACATCGCCACACAATTTAGCCGTGACAAAAGGGTTACCGTAAAAGATATCTCCGAAAAGATCAATCACCCAAGTCCGTTACGACGAAGATTCTTCGCATTTTAGCCACAAATAATCTCATATATTCCGTTCAAGGAATAGGCGCGTTTTTGATGTGATTCATAAAAAATCTTAAAAATAATCTATTTCAGATAAAATTATATCTATCAAACCAATTACCTCTTGTATGTCATCACTTTATAAACCCCTGGCGCTGTAATCACTTTTTTTGTTTCTGGTGAATAGGCATTCGGGTTTCCTTGTTTTTTTTCTTCATCGCTAAGATCTACCGAAGATTTAAAAGTACGCCCAAAAACTCTTGCTACTGCGTTGTGCCAAGTTTCATCGCCATTCATCAATCGGGTTGGAATCCATTGTTCATTTTCATAACGACCTTCCCAGACTTGTCCGATATGACCAATCTCTCCTTTTTTCGTTGATTCAAAAAAGATTTTTAAGTTCATTCCAATAACCGTAAATTCTTCATCGGAGGTTTGAATGATGATTCCGAAACAAGGTTCGTCGGGTTTTTCATAATTCACTTTTAGTTTATAATCACCAAAAGTCAATTCAGGAGCTTGTTCATTTCCTTCTTTTAAAACGGCTTGCATTTTTCCAGTTCCTTGGTATTTTTTAATTAAATGTTGCACTTCATTCAAGACAGAATAACCTTTTTTAAACAAAAAATCATCTGAAGCATCTTCTATTCCAAATGGTGAAAAACAGATAGCATCGTGTTGCCCATAAGCATAATAAGCTCTACCAACTTCTGCTTTAGACTCAGGAATTAATAAAGGATTATCGGCTCTATGATACATTGCTACAATTTCTTTGAAATTAGGAAGGTAAATATCAGGCGACTGGATGTCGATTGCTGGAGCGGCTGCTTTCCAAATGTCCATCACTCTAGAAACTGGTCCGCCATTAGGATAAACTCCAGGCAAATCTTCCGGTTTTTGAACAATCCAAGCATTGACCATCATGGGCAAATTGTATTCGGCTCTGCCCGACTGTGCTACAAAGTTGATGTAAGATGCATATTGCCATGTGGTAAAAAATGCCTTTGATTCTGGCGTATCGCCAAAAATTGATGTCCAAGTTCCTTCGGTTTTGAAATTATTTTTTGCCCAAGCCGATTTTACATAGTCATCCAAATTTGCTTTGTTTTTAATCAAATAACTCATTAGTGTTGCAGGAACTTGCTTTTTATAAAGATCCAAAGATTCTTGATTGTAATCGATGTCTTGAAACATTCCCACTTCGTTTTGGGGCTGCATCAAAATTACAGTTTGATTTTTATCGTATTCCTTTATGTGTTTCATCATAGCTGCAAAGGCTTTGGCATCGGCAATTTTGGTAGCTTCACAAAAAGGCGAAAGCGTCTCTATGGCTCTGCCGTCTTTGGTTTTAACTCTAAAAAAACGTTTGGTGTCTTTTTTAACCCACATCGGCGCATAACTGGATTCGCCATTTTTCCAACTGGCAAACCACAACAAGCACACCTTTAGATTATTATTTTGGGCATTGTCAATAATCGCATCTACCAAACTAAAATCATAAACGCCTTCTTTAGGTTCAATTTGTTCCCAAGCAGTGGTTACAAAAACCGAATTGAGGTTCATCGACTTTAAAGTTGGAAATAGTGGTTTCATATATTCAACAGTAGAAGCGGAAGAGTTGTGCACTTCGCCTGCCATCATTAAAAAAGGTTTTTCATTGACCATTAATTGCGTCATTCCGTTTGTCTTTTTTAAATAAGGTATCTTTTGTGCATTGATTAATGAAAACGAAAACGCTAAGAGAAATGTGTATAGAATTGCCATTTGTTTCATTTGGAAATTATTTTAGTTGCTTTTGAATATCGTTTATTTTTAATTTGTTAAGTTTCTATAAACAAACGTTTTATCTGATTAAATTTTCATAAAATAAAGCCCGAAATTATATCGGGCTCCACTATCATTAACAAAAAACAAATTACTTTTAATATTTAGAAAATGATTTTTTGTGCGCTAACACCTTGGTCAGACTTCACTCTTACAATGTAAATTCCTTTGTTGTTCAATGCATTTTGCGATTGTACACCGTTTACATTTTCCTCAAGAATTAATCTACCTGTTAAATCAAATACTGCTAATTGCGTATTGGATTGTGTTTTGGTAAATTGAATTTTTCCGTCTTTTGCAACATAAATTTGGTTATTGATTATTGCATCCAATTTTGTTCTTAAAGTAGATTTTGTTCCAAAATAGATGTTATCAACGTACGCAACAGCGGAATTATCACCTGCTGGCATCATGATTATTTTATTAATAACGTTACCAACGTGATCAGTTAGATCTACACTATATTCTTGCCAACCAGTAACTGAACCCGAAACGTAATTTAAATTACCGCCCCATTTCCAACCACCTCCACTGGTATATTCAAACTGCAATTGCCCTGGACCAGCGTTATTAGGATTATAAACAGAAAAATATAGTTTGTCTCCACTCACTGGAGCATAAGTTGGAAAATATTGAATTTGCTGCCAACCAGAACCTGAGCCAGATTGTGCGCAATTGTCGCTAGAATTTACAGTATCTTTGACCGGATTGGTAACTTGTACGCCGTTGCCTTGAAAAAACATACCCGAAGATGTTATCTCGTTATAGACCGCTGGATCTTGAGGAAGAGCTGACAAAGTTCCAAAATAAATATTGTCTATAAAAGCAGCGGCAGCGTTTTCCCCCGATGGATAGATCACAATTTTATTGATAGTGTTTCCTATGTGTGAAGTTAAATCTACACCATATTCTTTCCAACCTGTTAATGATCCTGAAACATAATCAACATTTCCGCCCCATTTTTCTCCACCGCCTGTGGTATATTCAAACTTTACCTGACCTGGTCCTGCTACATTCGGATTGTAAATAGAAAAGTAAAGTTTAGCACCAGCAACTGGCGTATAATTCGGAAAATACTCGATTTTTTTCCAGCCGCCTGTGCCTGATTTGGCACAATTTGCAGTTGAATTCACAGCGTCCGAAACCGGATTCGGAACTTGAGCACCGTCGCCATCAATAAACATTCCCGAAGATACAGTTTCATTATACACTGCTGAATCTTGGGGAAGTACAGACATAGTTCCAAAATAAATATTGTCTATAAAAGCAGCGGCAGCGTTTTCCCCCGATGGATAGATCACAATTTTATTGATAGTGTTACCTATGTGTGAAGTTAAATCTACACTATATTCTTTCCAACCTGTTAATGATCCTGAAACATAATCTACATTTCCGCCCCATTGTTCTCCACCGCCTGTGGTATATTCAAACTTTACCTGACCTTGTGCTGCACTATTTGGATTGTAGATAGAAAAATACAATTTAGAACCAGTAACTGGTGTGTAATTTGGGAAATACTCTATTTTTTTCCAGCCTCCTGTGCCTGATTTGGCACAATTTGCAGTTGAATTCACAGCGTCTGAAACCGGATTCGGAACTTGAGCACCGTCGCCATCAATAAACATTCCCGAAGAAGTTGTTTCATTGTAAGCGTAAGTTTGAGCATTGGCATTCAAGCCTGCTACTAAAAATAATGCGATTATAGCATTAAAAACATTTTGAAAAGTAATTTTTGTTTTCATTGTAATTAAATTAAAGGTTTGTTAAAGAAAAATGTTAGAAATTGAATTATGATTGTAATTAATTATTGTTTTTTGTTTGTTAATTTTTTACTTCTTTTATCGATACCTCATCAATGTAATAAGTCCCTGCCAAAGTTGGCATAAACTTAAATTGTGTAAAAGCATTCATTGCGAGTCCTTCATTTGGATACGTTCTTGCAATATCTTCTGCAGGGATTTCAATAAATTTCTGTTCCCATTTGTTAGTGATTTTTGGAACTGGACTCCACCAAGCATAATTCTTAAAAACTTTTTGAGAATCACTTTGATTGGAAACTTCTGCCGCCATTAGCGAAGTCAATGTTTCGCTTTTAATCCAAAAACTAAAAACATAAGCCGTATTGCTTTTTAGAACAGCATTATAAGGTTTTGCATTTCCTTTAGTGTATAATTGAATTTCAACACCGGGTTTTGTTATTTCAATTTTGGCACAGCTTGATGTACCGTTGGCGCCTTGAGTCTTGTCAATAGAGAATTTTATAGCATCACTACCGTTTGAAACCCAATATTTCCAGGCTTCAGTTGCCTTTTCAGTGTCTTCGAAACCAAAAATACCTCTTGCATATAATTCATCTCCCACCTGAATTGCAATATCTTTTGTTTCCGTAAATCCCTGAGGATAAGTAGCTACAATATTGCAAGTTATTGGTCCTTCCTGAGAGAAACTCACAATTACTTCTTTGTCGGTAGAAGTTGAAGGATTGCCTGCTGGAAACGTCCAGACTCTAGACGCAACACCAGTGGAGTAATCTGTAAAAACAATTGGTTGGCCTAATTCTGTTTTATTGGTGTTAACATCTGCATCAAAAACGTTTTCTTCAAACGGCTTTTCAGCAACACAACCAACTAACAAAAAAGTGAGAATTGCAAAAACATATAAAATTTTTGTTTTCATGATATGTAATTTATAGTTGAATTTTTAATTTTTAATCGAGGTTTTTAGTTTTACAAGATTGGTACTTACCGCAACGTCTTTTAAATAGAGTTTACCAATACTGTTTTGCTGCGTTTGTTCTATTGCCATGGCTGTAGGACCAATATTAATGTCAAAAGGATCCCAATTCGGAATTGCTTTCTCTAAACCGGCAGGAAGATCTTTAATTCGCACGGCATCAGGAAGCCCTAATAAAGGATGGTAAAACCCAAGTTTAACATATTCGCGCAGAGCAGCAATAGCAGTTGCTTTTTGAAAAGGTAAAGCTAAAGCCGCTCCATAAGCTGCTGGCGATATTTGAATAATTTCTCCAAATGGCGCACCAGTAACGCCAGAACCTTGGTTGCTAATGTACTTGTCCCATTTTATAAAACCGCTAGAATCCATTCCTGATACTGTAGAACAAGCCGTCAAGCCCATAATAGGAATTCCGAATCTGTATTTTGACATAATTGCATCTTGCTGGAAAGCCAAAACGCTGGTAGATTTGTACGGTTCTTGAGTACCAGTCCACAATTGGAGCCAATTGTAAGTAAACCCACAACCAAACCAACTCACAAATTGCCCCTGTTTTTTTTCTCTGAATATTCTACTGAGATCAAGTGAATTCACTTTGCCTGATGCTAAAGCTTCTAAATAAGTAAGTTCAGTTTCTTCGGAGTATGCATCAGCATATACACCAGGGTTTTTCGCTCCTGTTGTTGCTTTAAATCCTTTAATAATTCTACCAAATTCATATGAATTATTAGGATTATTGGCAATCACTTCTTGCCATTGTGGTCTATCCAGAAGTTCATTACAAATGGAAACGATTTCAGGATCTGCAATATATTTTTGCCTAACTACTCTAATACCTGCCGCACAAATTGCCCAGTCGATAGTGCTAATAGCCGATGCATCGTTGGCCCATTTGCCTTTGCCATTAACAGAAAAATAATGCAATGGAAAGCCAAATTTCCCTTCGGAACCATTGTCCCAATTTTGAGCTTGTTGCCATTTCAAAATAGATGCGATTCTCTGCCTAGCTGTACTTTCTGAAATCATACCTTCTTGAGTCGCTAAAATAAAAGCCGCATAAGCATAGCCAATTCCAGAAAGAGACACTTTGTCATCGTCTCCATAATGCTCTAAAACTGTTCCTTGATTACCATTAACAACACGATATTGCCACAAAAAATAACGCAAACTAGAAAATTTAAGCCATTTCAAAAACGCAGTATCGTCTTTTGCGGGCCCAAAAGGTTTTGTGTCATTGTTGGCTAAATACACATCATCAATCGTAATCGTCCCCTTTTTTAGTAATAAATTTTTTGTGCTTTTACCATCAATCTTTAATGAAATACGATGCAAATTTTGCGTATTAAAAACAAAACTAAACTCTTTCAAAGCACCTATTTGAATCGAGAAAATTTTACTTTCAATTAAAACACCACTACTATTAAAAGCCTCAACTATTAATTCTAATGGAGTATCGAGACTTCCTGCCCGAAAACTAATGCCTTTCGTATTAGTTAGTATTTCACTAGGAGCTGCAACTGGATTCGTTAGCTTACCAAAAATGGACATATCCAATACTACAAAATCATTGGTAGTAGAAAAGCCATCATAACTTATACTTAATTGAGCATCACTGCCTGTTCTTACAATTTTACTAGATATACTAACTGATGCGCTTTTTCTAATCGACCATTCTGAATTCATTTCTGTAAAACCGTATTTACCCATATCGGCGGTATATATAGGAATTCCTGGATATTTAAGCCCAGTTAAATTATCCATGGGAATATCAGGGTCCAAGCCGCCATTGCCGTTCGGCTGGCTATTTTTTACCGGATCGTTATTACAACTAATAGCAAGTAGTACTACACTACAAAAAAGAAAATAGCTGAAATATTTGAATTGAGTCATTGTTATTATTTTAGAAAATTAATTATGTTCCAAACATTTTATGTGTGCAACCATTTATTTTATGCTTCTTAAATTATGTTCAAAAAAATTAATAGCCCGTGTTTTGAACTAGATTACTTTTTCTTAACTCTTCTATGGGAATTGGAAACAAATAGTGCGAAGGAGGAAAAGTCCTTTTGCCCTTTGCACCATCAAAATAAAAATAACGATACGATTTTGCACCTGAACCTTGATTTTTAATGACTTCTACTCCAACCATATCTTTCGCAAAATCTTTTTCGGCGTCTTTCCACCTTCTTGCATCGTACCAACGATTGCCTTCAAAGGCCAATTCTATTTTTCGTTCGTGCTTTATTTTTGCCAATAAGTCGCCTCTTGCGTTGATTGCTGGCATTTTCACACCTGTTCTACTTCTGATTTTATTTACATAATCAACTGCGGTTCCAAGATTCCCCAAATGAAATTGAGCTTCGGCATAGGTGAGATAAAACTCGGACAATCGCATATAAATCCAAGGTTGTCGTCCTCCTACCGCGATTGACATTGTTGACCAGCCATCATCCAAAGATTTTCGAATGCCGTAACCCAATTGACTTCCATTATTCGAATTATCGATGCTGGTTCGGCTATCCTTACCACCTGCCCAAAATTCAAGTTTCCGGTCTTTAAATGTAGCCTCATCGTAGTAAACAGAGTAGCCTAATCGTGGGTCTCTGTTGTCATAAGGTCTCAAAGGATTGTACTCAGCCGCAGTAACATTAGAATTCCTGATAGGTTGCAAATTTTTGCTGTCTGTTCCGCCATAACCTATTACTGGAATTTTTCCAGTAGTTGTTTCATATTCATCGATAAATTCTTGACGTGGATTTTCGCTTACCCAACCTCCGTCGCCATTTGGGAAACGCCATTGGTCAATGTTATGTCCACCAGCATAATCCGGATGGTAATAATAATCCGAGAGAATATCTATAGAATTTAAAGTTCCAAATTGAACTAGAAACTGTTTAAAGAAAATTATTTCAGGATCTTTTGCATTTAAAAACAAACCTTTGTAATCTGTAGATAGCGTATATTGGTTTAAAGCAAACAGCGCCTCGCATGCGTCAGAGACATTTTTCCATCTTGTCACATCATTTTGGGTATTAAATAATGGGCTCGCGTTGAACATCAAAGCTCTAATTTTTAAACCAATAGCAGCTCCTTTTGTTATTCTTCCATAGTTCTGATTGATAGATTCACTTTTGTTTGGCAAATCGGCTATGGCGAGATCAAGTTCCTTAGTGATAAATTGCACACATTCGTTGACCGGTGTACGTTGCACATCAAAATTAGAATTCAAATTGAAAGTTTTTTCGATTAGAGGTACATCCCCATATCTTGAAATTAATTCGGTGTAGAAAAATGCTCTTAAAAAACGTACTTCGGCGGTTAGTGTTTTTACTCTTTTATTTTCGACTTCACCACCCGAGAAACTTCCAATTTTTTCAAGAAAAATATTTTCGTTGCGAATAGCAGTATAAGCTTCCAACCAAAATCCGCCCCAATAATAATTACTAAGTGATCCTGACGTCAATTCCCCGCGAGTATATTTGTCTAAATGATGTGCTTCGTGCATATGATAGCTTTCATCAGTAATTCCTGTAAATCTTAAACCTCCAGCCCATTGTGTAAAACCGTGTGGCAGTTCTCTGTATCGATCATTTACATACAATTCGATTAAATTGATGTCTTTCCAAACGCTGGCTTCAGATATAGATTCGGTGGGCTGTAAATCTAAATCGGCACACGAAAAAATACCAAATAAGAGAAATAAGCTGCTGTATAATTTTATTTTTTTCATTATTTAATAATTAAAAAGTTAAACTAACTCCTGCAGAAATAAGTCGTTGCTGCGGATAATACCAACCCAATTTTGAATTGCTTTCAGGGTCATTGGTTTTGATGCTATCATAGATTATCAAGAGATTGTTTCCAGCTATAAAAAGCCTAAAACTGTCTAAATGAATAGATTTCAAAATACTTTTAGGCAATGTGTAGGACAATTCAACATTCTTCAATCTTAAAAAAGAATTGTCTTTGACCCAAATGGTTGAAACCTCGCGATAACTACTACTTTGAGTATCAAACGCCCGAGGATAAATCGCATTAGGAGTAAAATTTGGAGACGTCCAACGACCTTCGTAGTAATCGCTTTCGATGTTTAATCTTGAATCACTGAAGGGCTGGTAAATCGTTTTTGCTGATGCTTGTCCTTGAAACAATACATTTAAGGCGATGCCTTTCCATTCCAGTCCTGTAGTAATACCGTAAACAATATTTGGGGTTGGAGATTTATCCAACAGCACTTGATCGTCTTGATTGATAATACCATCGCCGCTAATGTCTTCAAAAATCACGTCTCCAGGTTTAGCGTCTGCAAAGTGCGGACTGCCGTCTATTTCAGCTTGTGTTTGATAAATCCCTTTTGCATTGTAAACCAATAATCCATCTACAGGACTGCCGGTTCTTTTTTGCCAATCAGGTACAGATGCCGACTCATCTATAAAAATTATTTTACTTTTAGAATACGAAAATTGTCCTCCAACTGAATATGATACTGTGTCAAAAATTTTATTTCGGTGATTTAACTGTACTTCTAATCCTTGGTTGGAAACTATCCCGATATTTTCATCGGGTAATGTAATCCCTGTATAAACAGGTACCGAGGCATTTCTAGGAGCCAAAATATCGGATCTTTTTTCGTAAAAAGCATCAATACTTCCATCTAATAAACCTTTCCTTAATTTAAAATCCAAACCAATATTCATTTTTTGAGCGGTTTCCCAAGTGATATTTGGGTTGGGCAATCTACCCGGTGTTAAACCCAATGTTCGTGAAGGATCTTCACCGAAAATGTTGGAGGGTTTTAAATCATAGACATCAAGATATTGAAAATTCGGTATTTTATCATTTCCAAGTAAACCCCAAGAACCTCTTAATTTTAACTCAGAAATAAAGTCTTTATTGAAAAAATTTTCCTCAGATATTCGCCAACCTGTGGATATAGCAGGAAAAAAACCATATCTTTTATCTTTAGGGAAATTAGCCGATCCATCATATCTTAAAGTGACGTCGAGTAAATATTTTTCATCGAAAGTGTAATTGAGTTTTCCAAAATAATTTCTTCGGGCTTGTTGTGAACCTCTACCGCCATTTTGAACGTTTAGGTCTAAAGCAAAATCAAAATAAGGCAAGGTTTCTGAAATTAATCCACCTCGTGATGTGAAAATGTATTTTGCGTTTTGCGCGTATTCCTCGTAAGCAATAAACGAATTGATACTGTGCTTATCGAAAGTTTTATTGTAGCCTAATTTTACATGATAGGTTTTATTGAGTTCTTCGCTATATTGTTCAAAAAGACTTATGTTGTTAGCTCTTTCCAATTTTACGTTGGTGTACTCTCCAGTAATTGCATTGAATACATATCTATCATAAGGCTTAGATAAATCTTTTCGGGCCGTGTTATAAAAATCGATTGTGGCATAGCCCGAAGCATACAAGCCTTTGGTGATAAAAGGCAAATCCCAATTGAATGAAAATTTGGAATCAAATTTCTTGGTGTCTGTTGCTCGACTACCGCTATCACCATTGACCAAACCAATTGGACTTCCCGCAATCGTTTGCGCAATTAAACCGTTTTCAAAATAAGGAAAATCATTAGGTCGTTGTGAAAAAACGTTGCGAATTAAGGCATCAGTATCAATCATAGGTGAGTTTTTATCACCAACTCTAGCCGACAAATCAAAACCAATTTTCAAATTATTAGACAATTGCGTGTCCAAATTAGATCTCATATTGTATTGTTTGTAACCATACGCATCGCCTTTGTAGATGGCATCTTGGTTTAGCAACTGTCCTGAAACGTAAAACTGTGTTTTCTCATTTCCACCACTAGCACTTGCAGCGTATTGCGTTTGTGGAGTCCATTCATCTACTACAACATCCCACCAATCGGTGTCTCCCCAAACTGAACTATCTATGGTTCCGTTTCGATATTGTCTAATGATACTTTGAAACTCGGTAGGTCTGCTGTTTCTGGTATTAATTTCATCTATCCAAGTTAGATATTGTTGGGCATTCATCAAATGAGGTCTTCTTGTAGCTTGTGCTAACGAATAACTTTGGTTGAAATTAAAAACTGTTTCGCCTTTTTTTCCTCTTTTTGTTGTAACTAAAATTACACCATTGGCTGCTTGAGCACCATAAATTGCTGCCGATGCATCTTTCAAAACAGAAATGCTTTCAATATCATCGGGATTAAGTCTTTCAAAACTTCCTCGATTCGCAATTCCGTCTATTACGTATAAAGGCGACCGATCTCCAGTTGTACCAATTCCTCTAATAAGAATATCTACGCTGTCTCCACCTGGCTCGCCACCTCTTGAATTGATTGTCAAACCTGCAACTCTTCCCGCAAGATTATTGGCTAGGTTGGCGGTTTTGGTTTGAAGAATTTCTGAGGTTTTAATGCTAGAAACTGCACCAGTTAACGTAACTTTCTTTTGTTTTCCGTAACCTACTACAACCACTTCGGTTAAATTTGCTGGCTCTTCTTTTAAAGAAATAGTAATATTAGTTTGATTGTTTACCAATACTTCTTTCTTTAAATATCCAATAAAAGACACGACCAAAATTGCCGTCGGACTTTTTACATTAATTTTAAAAGTACCATTAGCATCAGACTGAACACCGTTTGTTGTGCCTTTTTCGATAATGTTTGCATTTGATATAGGCAAATTCGCAGCATCAGTTATTGTTCCAGATACTAAAAACTGTTGTGCATTGCTATTTACATTATTGTAAGTTTTAGTATTTTCTTTGATAACTATCGTATTATCATCGGATAATTTGAAATTAACATTAGTACCTGCTAAACTTTGCTCCAATAATTTTGATACTTGAATTGTGCCTTTTTTCAATTGCACTTTTGGCATATTTACAAATAAATCTTGGGGATATAAAAAACGATATTTGGTCTGTTTTTGAATAATGGTAAAAACTTCATCTACCGCTACCACTTTATCAACATCAATGGTGACTTTCTCTTGAGAAAAAGTATATTCAGTTGTGAATCCAAAGACGGTTGTACACAAAAGGAGTAAAAATGTTTTCATAATTATAAATAATAGTCTATTTCGAAAAACCGAATGGACCTTGGTTAATTTAATTTTCATAAATTTACATTGTATTAGTTGACATTAGTTGAATTAATGCGTCTCAGAGGGACGAAGTCGATGCACCGCAAAATGTTTGACTTTGTTCCCTTTTTTTATTCTTATTTTAAAATCACCGTTTTGTTGATTATTTTATACTCTTTAATCACTCCATAACTTTTAATGGTTTCCAAAATATCTTCTATCTTTTGGTCTTTCCCTACAATGCCATTAAATCCTGATTTTTTTAGTTCTGAATTGGCAAATTTTACATCTAAATCATACCAGCGAGAGAGCACTATCATTATATCTTCTAAAGATTTTCTTTTGAAACTAAAAACTCCTTCTTTCCAGGAAATGTCATCATAGACATCAACGGTATTTACTGTTAAAGCATTTGTTATTGTGTTTAAATTTAATTGTTGGCTTGGTACTAACTTTTGTTTTTTACTACCAATACTTACATTTACTTTACCTTCCACTAAAGTGGTGAATACATTTGTTTCGTCTTTGTAGGCTTTAATGTTAAACTCCGTGCCGACTACTTCTACTTCTTGGGATTTATTGAAAACTTTAAACTTGGAACCTTTATGTAAAGTACTTGGGGACACGTCGAAATAGGCTTCGCCATAGACTAGTTCCACTTTACGAATTTCACCATCTTCAAAGGCTACAGGAAATTTTAATTGGGTTTCAGAATTCAACCATACTTGGGTTCCATCGGATAATTTAATAAAGAATTGCCCTCCGCGCGGAATAGTTAGGTAGTTGTAGGCTGTTTTTGTTTGGTTTTGTTGATTGGTTTTGTAAACAATTTGCTTACCATTACTAGTAGCGTTTTGAGTTTGTACAGTAGCTCCGTTTTTTAATATAACAATAGAGCCGTCTTCAAGGGTTAAAGTAGCCTTGTCTTTACCAACTTCAATTCTAGTTTTTGTTTCTACTAGCACTGGACTTACGACTAGTGAATTGGTGAAAAAATTATTTCTAAATCATTAATGTCCGATAAAAAATAAAAACGGCTATTTCTATTTTTTATCTTATTGTTATTCAGTTGTTTATTTTTTATACTCTGTCATT
The DNA here is from genome assembly GCF_031423415.1 of Flavobacterium sp. Lineage (GTDB taxonomy): Bacteria > Bacteroidota > Bacteroidia > Flavobacteriales > Flavobacteriaceae > Flavobacterium. The sequence continues at coordinate 49 of NZ_JANPFL010000198.1, read as the reverse complement.
TTTAAAAACAAGGTGTCAAAAAAAAGATAATTGTTCTATTTCAGCTTTA
>NZ_JANPFL010000197.1:0-1378 GCF_031423415.1 Flavobacterium sp. | reverse complement strand
CTAAAATCTGTTTGTACAATTCTTTTCCGTTAGTTTCTAAAGTTTGAAAATCGAATGCACCTTCGTTAGACGTTAATGCTAACATTATTGTATGTTTGTTTTCGAATGCCAGAAACGGCTCGACAGAATCTTTGCCCATGTAGGGCGCAACGGTTACAGAATCGAAATTTAAATCCTCGAAAAATGCTTTGGCATACATAGTTGATGTGTTGCCAATATCGCCACGTTTAGCATCGGCAATTGTAAAAATTTCTGGGTAATAATCGTTTAAATATTTTATGGTTTTTTGTAATGATTGCCAACCTTTTATGCCATAAGCTTCATAAAATGCGGTATTTGGCTTAAATGAAACACACAAATCGTGGGTTGCATCGATAATGGCTTTATTGAATTCGAAAATCGGGTCTTCAAATTGCAAAAGATGTTTCGGAATTTTATCTAAATCAACGTCAAGACCAATGCAAAGAAATGATTTTTTGGTTTTGATTTGATGAATTAATTGTTGTGTTGTCATTTAAAAAAAGTATTCAGTTTTCAGTCGCAGTTTTCACTATTCACTTCGCAAATATAACAAAAAATCGAAAATCATTGTCGAATAACCCAGACCTTCCTGCCGGCAGGCAGGTGTTAGGGAAAAACGTTTTTTGATCTCGTTTTTTTGATGAGATTAAAAAACTTTTGGAAAGGCAACAGGAAATACGATTTCTGAAAAAAGCGAATATTCATTTCTAAAAAAAAACGCCTCAATTTCTTGAAGCGTTTTGATTAATTTATTTTACTAAATTTATTTCTACTCGTCGGTTTAGGTTTTTGCCTTTTGGAGTTTTGTTACTCGCAATTGGTTTTTTTGATCCATAACCTTCTGATGTTAATCGGTCGGCACGAACGCCTTTGTCAATTAGATATTGTTTAACTGCTGCTGCACGATCTTTAGAAAGTTTAAGATTTTTAGCTGGAATTCCTGCACTATCCGTATGCCCTTCTATTTTGAAATTGGCACTTTGATATTCGTTAAGAACTGTTACAATAGCATCTAAACTTGAGTTTGATTCTGATTTCAGAGTTGCTTTTCCAGAGTCAAAAAGTATTGTTTTAGAGAATTCGTTTATTTTTTTGATAACTTCTTCTGCTACTTTTACAGGTTCAGCTTTAACTGGCTCAACAATTTTGACTTCTGGACAACCGTTGTTAGCTGCGATTCCAAAAACAGTTGGACATTTGTCGTCTTTGTCTAAAATTCCGTCTTTATCAGAATCTAAATACGGGCAACCATTGTTTTCTTTTGGTCCTGCTTCGTTAACACATTTGTCTTCTTTGTCTAAAGTTCCGTCTTTATCAGTGTCTGGGTATGGGCAACCTTTATTGTCTTTTGCACCAG
>NZ_JANPFL010000196.1:0-2187 GCF_031423415.1 Flavobacterium sp. | reverse complement strand
TCTTTGGAGTAATGCTAGTACCGATTTTGCTTTAACTGGTTTATCAGCAGGTACTTATACTGCGGTTGTAACCGATGCAAATGGTTGTACCGCAAATATTTCTGTCGAAATTACGCAACCATTAAAAATAGAAGAAAGTATTTATCATACTAATCCTGATTGTTCTGGTGAAAATGGAACTGCAAGTGCATATGCTACGGGTGGAACTGAACCATATACTTACTCTTGGAGCAACGGAGCTACAACTTCATCAATATCTGGATTATCAGCTGGACTTTATACAGTGATAATTACAGATTCTAATGGTTGTACAGAAACTGCAACTGTAGTATTAAATTCTGCGGTTGCAATGATTACAAATGTTACAAATACAAACGTAAATTGTTTTGGTAGCAATACAGCATCTGCGACAGTAACTGTAACTGGTGGTACTGCACCTCATAACATATTATGGAATAACGGAGGCACAAGTTTTAATCCAACTAATTTAATAGCAGGAACTTATACAGCATTAATTACAGATAGTAGTGGTTGTAAAGTAGGTGTTTCGGTAACCATAACAGAGCCTGAGGAATTAGTAAGTTCTTTTACACAAAGTAATCCATCATGTTGTGGCGGAAATAATGCTACAATTACTGTAGTTTCTAGTGGTGGAACGCCGACACATTCTATATTATGGAATAACGGAAATACTAATTTCATTAGAACAGGATTGTCAGTTGGAACATACACTTATACTGTAACTGATTCTAATGGCTGCTCAACAACTGGCTCAGTTACGATTTTGAATGTTGCACCAATGTCAATTTTAATTACTAAAACAAATATAACTAGTTACGGCGGTTACGGTACTGCAACGGCAACTGTTAGTGGCGGAACGGCTGCTTATTCTTACAAATGGTATTCGTCTCCAAGCCAATATACTCAAACAGCAAGTTTACATGCTGGTACTTGGAAAGTTAGAGTTACAGATGCAAATGGTTGTATATCTTACAAATGGGTAACATTGACTTATGGATCATGCAGCGGATATGTAACTTTACCTCGAGCATCTTATGGAGAATCCTGTACTGATGAAGGTGGTTATGGTTGTTATTTAGCAGATAATTTTGCAAATTCATTCCCTAATGGTTTGATGGTTGGATCTGCAAATAGTTTTTTGAATTTTGATTCAGCTAATGCAATTTCTAATTTCTTACCGTCAGGCAATTTTTACGGAGCATTAAATTCTGGAATTATGCAGAATCCGACTGCAATAAATTATAGCAATGGATTAGCGGCTCAAGCAATTGCGCTTACTATTACATTATCATTCAACAACAATAATGACTTTTCTGCTCCAACTTCTCCAATGGGAGAATTATTTGTAAGCTCAGGAATATTTGTTGGAATGACTGTAAATCAAATGCTTGAAATTGCAAATTCGGTTTTAGGTGGCGAAAATTCGAATTATTCATTAATAGATATATTCAATTCACTTGATGCTATTAACCGAAATTTCGAAAACGGAACAGTCGATTTGGGATATTTGGTTTTAACCAATCCAAGTTTATCGACTAATAATGTCAATATAGACAATCCGATTTTGAGTTATGTTGTATATCCAAATCCGGTTACTGCTGTTTCTAAAATAGAGTTTAGTTTGACTTTTGATACTTCTGTAAACATTCAGGTTTACGATTTAAATGGTCGAATGATAAACGAAATCTTTAAGGGACAAGCTTCGTCTGGTCAAAAATACAATATTGAATTCAATTCAAATGACTTGGCTTCTGGAACTTATTTTATTAAATTAGTAACCGATAAAAATGTATATAATAAATCGGTTTTAGTGTCGAAATAATATATAATTTAATCTTAAAAAGAAAACCCTTTTCATTAAATTGATAAGGGTTTTTTAATGAAAACTTATATTATAATTCTAAATTAAGTTATTGAATTAATTTTAATTTTTTTGACCTTTGTCAAAGTTCTAAATATTAAGTAAAAAACTTATTATGCACATAAATTGAAAATATTCTTCTATAAATTTTCGGATTTTCATTTTTACTTTTATAAAAAATCCCAAACTCTTTCGAATTTGGGATTTCTATTTTTAAGTCCCATCTTTTGAGGGATATAGGGAATTCTAAACTTTAAATCTTTTTCTATCAGTTTCGTTCAAATAAATTTTTCTTAAACGAATAG
>NZ_JANPFL010000195.1:0-42223 GCF_031423415.1 Flavobacterium sp. | reverse complement strand
AATCACCAACCATTTTTTCAGAAGAAACCGAAGAAAAATCATTTCAAAATATAAATTCGCTTGATTTTTCAAAAGTCGATCCTGAAAAATCGTTAGGATTAAATGCCGATGTAAATTATAAAAATACTATTTTTAATGAAGTGAATTTTGCTATTAATCAAATGTTTTTTTACACCATTATCAAAAATCCGTTAATTCTAAATCCAATTCCGTTTTCTACAAATTTTGCATTTGAAAATGCCAACGGAAATATAGAAACCAAAGGTTTTGAAACAAATGTGAAACTACGTTTTGAAGATATTTCGTGTTACGTTGGTTATACTTATATTGATGCAAACAGAAATTTTGATAATAACACAAGCACAAATCCATTAACGGCAAAACACAGAATAAATGCCAATTTAATGTATGAATGGGAAGAAAAATTACGAATTGCTTATGAAGTATTTTATGTTGGAAGTCAATATCTAATCAGTAGCGAAAAAGTCGGCGATTATTGGGTTATGGGAGTTTCGGGAGAATATAGATTCAAATATTTCAGTTTGTTTTTAAACCTTGAAAACTTTTTGGACAGCCGACAATCCAGCTATGAAAATATGTATTCTGGAACGATTCAAAATCCACAATTTAGAGAAGTTTATACACCAACAGATGGATTTATATTAAATGGTGGCATAAAAATAAGATTGTGAAACAGTATAATTAAAGTCACTACACAACAGCAATTGGAGGAGAGTTAATTAAAATCGATGGCGAAAAATTCAAACAATTTTACGGAATGAGTTCTACTACAGCGATGGGAAAACATGCGGGTGGAGTTGCTGAATATAGAGCAAGTGAAGGCAAAACAGTGCAAGTTCCATTTAGAGGCAATGTCGAGGTGACAATGAAAGATATTCTTGGCGGTTTACGAAGTGCATGCACTTATGTTGGTGCTTCCCGATTGAAGGAACTGACCAAAAGAACTACATTTATTAGAGTTGCAGAACAAGAAAATACGGTTTACACCAAATAGATGTTTATCGTTTACGAACCTTTACACAGTGAAAACAATTCTTAAAAAGTGAGGACTTTATAAATCCTCTCTTTTTTATGTTCTGATTTACTCCTGCATTTTGAAATAGTAATCTGCAGAATGTTTTCCGCTTCCATAAATCATAAAAGCAATACAGACTCCAAGAGTAAGTAAGGATAAAAATAGATTTTGGGAATGCATTTCTCCCATAAAATTTATGATGATCGCACCAATTAGTATAGGTAATTGCACAATTATTGCCCATCTTGTGAGTAATCCAAAGAAGATTAGAATACCACCGATAATGTGTGCCGAAGCTACATAATGCAAAAGAATCATTCCTCCGCCAAGCTTGTCAATTGGGGACAATAAATCTGCTAAATATTGGAGGTTTGTTATAAAAGTAACTCCTTTTGAAAACAAGAAAACTCCAAGTGCCATACGAATTAAATCTACCGAAAAATAAGTGTGCGCATTCGCCCATTTATTTAAAAATTTCACGTTGTTCATAGTGTTTAAGTTTAAAAGTCAATACTAAGGTACTAATTTTTAACATAATAAGTAGATTTCTATGAAAATAAAAATTGAAAAGAGATGCATTACTGCGAGTAGAATTATTAATATTAAATTATTGCATTAAAAAACGCAAAACTATTTCATTAAAAAGGATTGAATTTTCTATCAATGCAGAATGCGAACTATTGGGCAAAATTGCCAATTGTGCATTGGGAATGGATTCATATATTTTAAGGGTATGTTCTCCTTTAATTTCATCGTGATCACCAGCTACGATCAAAGTTTTAGATTTGATGACATTCAGATCAGAATACTTCAAATTGGGATATTTAAAATCCAAATTATTCAAATCAATAGCTAAATCATTTTCATGATTTTTATTATTCTGCTCTAAATCAGTAATCCATTTTTTTAATTCTTCTTGATGAAGAGCACCATCTGGAAATATATTGGCTCCTGAAGCTACTAATTTATTGACTTTTTCGGGCTGTTTTATGGCCAATAGTAATCCAATTATGCCGCCATCACTCCAACCAAGAATATTTGTTTTTTTGATATTTAATTTGTCAAGAAATAAATTAATGTCTTCAACCTGAAGGTCAAAAGACAATTCAATCCCTTTTTGATAACTTGAATTGCCTCTTCCTCTACAATCAACTAATACGACCTTAAAATGTTTCGAGAATTCTGCTACTTGATTTTCAAAACAGGCAAATGATCCTCCGTTACCGTGAATCATCAATAATGGTTCTCCTTCACCATAAACTTCATAAAATAGTTTTACGCCATTGGCTTCAACATATCTGCCGTTTTCGTGAAGTTTCTGTGCGCTACTATTTAGTGAAATAATGGCAATTATTAAGAAGAATATTTTTTTCATAGTTAAACCTGAATCACTCCTAAATTAAATTTCTTTTCAATCGGTGAATGATTGGCCGCTTCAATTCCCATTGAAATCCAAGTTCTAGTTTCCAAAGGATCAATTATGGCGTCCGTCCAAAGTCTGGAAGCGGCATAATACGGGGAAGTTTGCTCATCGTAACGTGCTTTTATCTTGTCGAACAACTCCTTTTCTTTTTTTTCGTCCACGATTTCTCCTTTGGCTTTAAGCGAAGAAGCTTCTATTTGTGCCAATACTTTTGCGGCTTGAGTTCCGCCCATAACGGCAAGTTCGGCACTTGGCCAAGCTACTATTAATCTTGGGTCGTACGCTTTTCCACACATTGCGTAATTTCCTGCTCCATAAGAATTTCCAATAATTACGGTAAATTTTGGCACTACTGAATTGGAAACCGCATTTACCATTTTGGCTCCATCTTTTATGATTCCACCTTGTTCTGATTTAGAACCCACCATAAATCCGGTGACGTCTTGCAGGAAAACCAAGGGAATTTTCTTTTGGTTGCAATTCGCAATAAAACGTGTGGCTTTATCAGCAGAATCTGAGTAAATAACGCCTCCAAACTGCATTTCACCACTCTTTGTTTTTAAGACTTTTCTTTGATTGGCAACTATTCCAACTGCCCAACCGTCTATTCTGGCGTAACCCGTGATGATGGTTTGGCCATAACCTTCCTTATATGCTTCAAATTCAGAATTATCTATTAATCGGCTGATAATATCCATCATATCGTATTGCTCATTTCGCGCCTTGGGCAAAATACCGTAAATTTCCTTTTGCTCTAAACTTGGTTTTGCAGATTTGATTCGGCTAAAACCGGCCTTGTCATAATCGCCAATCTTGTCAATAATATTTTTTATTTTATCCAAAGCGTCTTTGTCGTCTTTGGCTTTGTAATCTGTGACTCCTGAAATTTCACAATGTGTTGTTGCTCCGCCAAGGGTTTCGTTGTCAATATTTTCGCCAATAGCCGCTTTGACCAAATAACTTCCTGCCAAGAAAATACTTCCTGTTTTATCAACTATCAAAGCTTCATCGCTCATTATTGGAAGATAAGCACCACCGGCAACACAGCTTCCCATAACCGCCGAAATTTGGGTAATTCCCATACTACTCATCAAAGCATTGTTTCGAAAGATGCGTCCAAAGTGCTCTTTATCAGGGAAAATTTCGTCTTGTAAAGGTAAAAATACACCAGCCGAATCGACTAAATAGATGATGGGTATTTTGTTTTCCATAGCAATTTCTTGCGCTCTCAGGTTTTTCTTTGCAGTAATTGGGAACCAAGCTCCTGCTTTTACGGTGGCATCATTGGCAACGACGATACACTGTTTTCCTTTGATGTAACCAATTTTCACTACAACGCCGCCAGAAGGACAGCCGCCAAATTCCGAGTACATTCCTTCTCCTACAAAAGCTCCAATTTCAATTGATGTTGTTTTCGTATCCAATAAATAGTCGATGCGTTCTCGCGCGGTCATCTTGCCTTCGGAATGTAATTTTTGAATGCGATTTGCTCCACCACCCAATTTTACTTTGGACATTTTATGGTGCAAATTAGAAACAAGGAGTTTATTGTGGTCTTCGTTTTTATTGAAGTTCAAATCCATATTGAAATTGTATTTATCAAAAAATAAATGGCTAAATTACGAAATCCATTGGAACTAATTTTAGAATAATCAATAGAAATATTGAATACAAAAATAGTTATGTTGTAAAATTCTTGGGTTTTAAAAATAGTCAACCACAGATTAAAAAAAAATCTGCTGCTTTTTAAAAAATTATTCTGGAATTTGTTGGCTCAAACAATGCAAAGTTCCAAAACCCCAAATCAAATCTATGGCATTAATCCCGATGATTTCTCTATTAGGAAAACAATCGGCGATGATGTTTAATGCTATTCTATCGTTACTATCATTAAAAGTTGGAACCAAAACACAGTTGTTCAAAATCAGGAAATTAGCGTAACTGGCTGGCAATCGCAATCCATCAAAATCGATGCGTTTTGGCATTGGTAGTTCTACAATTTTTGGGGATTTTCCGTTTTCTAGTTTAGCATTTTGCAAACGTTTTAAGTTGTCTTGCAACCGTTTGTAATTGTTGTCGTTCGGGTCTGATTCTACGATGGTAATGATAGTATCTTCGTTTACAAATCGACACAAATCGTCGATATGTCCGTGAGTATCGTCGCCTTCTATCCCATCACCCAACCAAATTACATTGGTAATTCCCAAATATTCTTTGAAAACCGCTTCATAATCTGCTTTCGTAAAGCCGGGATTTCTAACTTGAATTGTTGGATGCATCAAGCATTCTTCCGAGGTTAGTAAAGTGCCGCATCCGTTTACATCAATCGCTCCGCCTTCTACAATTACAGGTTTTCCGTTATAGACAACTTGAGTTACTGGAAGTTTAAGAAAATCGCCCACTTTCGCAGGAACCTGTTTGTCTAAATTGATGTTTTTATATTTTGCCCAACCGTTAAAATTGAAATTCAAAGCCTCTCTTTTCGCCCCGTTTTGAACAATAATTGGCCCCGAATCGCGCATCCAACTTCTATTGGTCTTATGGATAATGAAAGAAACGTTGCTCATTTTAACGGTCGCTGTTTCCAGTATTTTCGTAACTTTTGTCTTTAATTTTTCATCGGCAACTACTAAAAACACTTGCTCGAAAGTCGCAACTTTTTTGATAAATTCGACAAAAGCCCCTTGAATAGCTTCATATTTCCCCGGCCAGTCGTTGCCATTGTGCGGAAAACACAATAAAATGCCTGATTGCTTTTCCCATTCTGCGGGGAATCTTCTATTATTTGTAGCCATAATTAATCAATCGCTCTTTTCGTAATATCGCCAAAAGCATCAATTCTCCTGTCTCTAAAAAACGGCCAGTTCTGACGCACATTTTCTTGTAAATCCAAATCCACTTCGGCAATCAAAATTTCTTCTTTATTGTGTGAGGCTTGCGCCAAAATTTCGCCTTGTGGTCCTGCAATGAATGAAGAACCCCAAAACTGAATTCCTGCAGTTCCTTCTATATATTGTTCTAAACCAATTCGGTTCGCCGCTGCTACATAAACGCCATTGGCTACAGCGTGACCTTTCATCACATTCATCCAAGCACCGTGTTGGTTTTCGCCATATTGTTCTTTTTCCAGGGGATGCCAACCGATAGCTGTTGGATAAAACAACACATCAGCACCTTGTAAAGCTGTTAAACGAGCCGCTTCTGGATACCATTGGTCCCAACAAATAAGTGTTCCAATTTTTCCTTTTTGGGTAGGGAAGGCCTTGAAACCCAAATCACCAGGAGTGAAATAGAATTTTTCGTAGAAATGTGGGTCGTCTGGAATGTGCATTTTGCGATATAATCCTGCTTCGGAACCGTCGGTATCGATTATGTAAGCACTGTTGTGGTAAATTCCCGCCATTCTTTTTTCGAAAAAAGGAACGATAATTACCGCGCCTAATTCTTTTGCCAAAGCACTAAAAGCAATAAATGAAGTGCTGTATAATGGTTCAGCCAAAGCAAAATTATCGACATCTTCACTTTGACAAAAATAGTGACTGCTGTATAATTCGGGTAAAGAAATTACTTCCGCACCTTGACCAGCAGCATCTCGAACCCACGACAAACATTTTTTTAAGTTGTTTTCAGCAACATCGTTCAGATTCAATTGAATAACCGCTATTTTGTATTTTTTCTTTGGCATAAGGCAAAAATTTAGATTGCAAAAATAGTGATTTTTACAAAGAATGGAGGTTGTACGGTTGGCATTTTTTTAATTTCAATCAGAAGGAATGGAAAGTTGTAAAATTTACTGTTTTTAAGTCAATACTATTATCATATTGTACCTTTATATCAAATCAATAGTAACTATGTCAACCTTAATTTTAGTTCGTCACGGCCAATCTGTTTACAATTTGGAAAACCGTTTTACAGGAAATTTAGATATTGCCCTGACAAAATTAGGAAAGCAAGAGGCGAAAAATGCAGGAGAAAAATTGATTCATTTTAAATTCGATTTTGCTTATACTTCAACTTTAATACGAGCGCAGGAAAGTTTGAATATTATTCTCAAAAAAATTCATCAAACAGATATAATAGTTATTAAAAACGAAGCATTAAATGAAAGGAATTATGGCAGTTTACAAGGTTTAAATAAAGAAGAAACCATTGCTAAATTTGGTCAAAAGCTGGTGGATAGTTGGCGCAGGAGTTACGCCGTTCGTCCTCCTGATGGAGAAAGTTTAGAAGATACTTTCAATAGAACTGTACCGTTTTATAAACAAATTATTGAGCCAGAATTAAAACTTTTAAAAAGCATTTTGATTGTGGCTCATGGCAATAGTTTAAGAGCTTTGATAATGTATTTAGAAAACATTTCTGCACAAGATATACCTAATTTAAACATTCCAACAGCTGTTCCAAAATGCTACACTTTTGATGAGAATCTAAAAATTTTAAAGATGAATTATTTGTGATTTTCTAAACTTTTATTTGTCATTTGACTTCGTTTTCTAGAGCCAAATTATTCTCGAAATCGGTAAAGTTTTTAATAGAAATTTCGGCAATTTCTGAAATGGCTTCATCTGTATAAAAGGCCTGATGTGGCGTGATTAAAACATTGTTGAATGATAGTAATCTTTCGAAAACATCATCTTGAATCACTGTTTGAGAACAATCTTTGAAAAATATAGTACTTTCTTTTTCATAAACATCTAGTCCTAAATACCTAATTTGTTCCTTTTTTAAAGCAATAATGGCCTCTTCAGCATTGATAATAGCGCCACGACTGGTGTTGATAATCATGGCGCCTTTTTTCAATTTATCAAATGCTTTTGTATCAAATAAATGATTTGTTTCTTTGGTTAAAGGACAATGAACTGAAATGATATCAGATTTAGAAAGCAATTCATCGAAGGTTTTATATTGAATACCTTTTCGTTTTAAATCTTCATTTTCTTTGAGATCAAATGCAATGATTTTGCAACCAAAACCTAACATTATGCAGCAAAAAGCTCGTCCTATTTTTCCAGTTCCAACAACTCCTATAGTTTTTCCATGAAGATTGAAACCCATTAAATTTTGTAATGAAAAGTTGTTTTCCCGAACTTGGTTATAGGCTTTGTGGGTTTTTCTGTTAAGGGTAAGAATCAATGCAATGGCATGTTCTGCAATGGCTTGCGGCGAATAGGTAGGAAGTCTTAAAACTTTTATATTATTGGTCTTAGCCGATTTTACGTCAACATTATTGTATCCAGCACTTCGTAAATCAATTAATTTCACACCAAGTTTTGCTAATTTTTCTATACAATTTTTGTCAAGAGTATCAGTGACAAAGACGCAAACCGCTTGAAATCCTTTGGCTAAATGAGTTGTTTTGGAATTTAATGATTCTTTAAAAAATACTAATTCGTGTTGGTTGCCACTATTGTATTTATTAAAATATTCCTCCTCGTAAAATTGAGTTCCAAAGACAGCTATTTTCATTTTTTGGTGTGGATTGCAGAAATATTATACTTTAAAATCAAATCTTTTAAAATAATCATCAATAAAATTGCGCTGTTCTTTGTCACTCATTTTATCGGTGTTTTTCACTTCAATTTTAATAGCGTCAAACTGATGGTCAGCCTTCAACTGATTGTATAATTCCACTTTTGCGTCCGTTGGACCAAAAAGAATTACTTCGTCGAAATTTTTGATAATTTGGGCCAAGTTCTTGTAATAAGTGGTTTGTTTTTGTTGCTCTTTATTGTGCATTTCACTTTCGCTACGCTGCAAAGTTTCTACCTTGTCCTGAAACGTAAAATCGGAAGTAATGATTTTTGTTTCTTCTATCTCTGAATCAAATTCAGTTATATGAGCCATGGAATGATCCATCCAAATGCCTATTTTTTTTAGTGTTTTCATTTATTGATTGTTTTTTTCAGAATTATCATCGTCATCGCCAATGCTGTAATAATTGTTTTCTTCGTCCTCGCTGCCAATGTCTTCCTGTTCGTCGTCAAGGTCAGAACCAGGGATGTCTAAATCATCTCCTGGATGTTCTAAATCGATATCTCTTTCGTTCCATTCGGGATCTTCATCCACAATTTCAACTGTCTTTTTTTTAGAAATATCTTCTGGATCGATGTCAAATTCCTTGTCAAATTTGTTGTAAATATCTTCGTTTTCGGGATATTTTGGATAGCCATCTTCACTTTCTAATTGTTCGTTTGCTGCTTTTGGAAATTTTTCTTTAGTATTCATTTTACAGTAATTTAAGATTTATGAAATTCTTCTTCTAGGATTTTTTTCTTGTCATAATACTCTGATTGTGTAATGTCACCGTGAGCATATCGTTTTTGCAAGAGCTCGAAAGCTGAATCTTTTTTACGTCTTTGACCAGGAATGTTATATGGGATTGCAAAAATCCAAAATAATAGAATCACCCATATTGCCCACCAAATAATATTCATTCCATAATAATAATTGTCGTAATACATCATATCGTTTTTAAATTAAGTTATTTGAAATAGTTTCTTATACAAATTTCAAACTTTAACTCAGTTTTGTTGTTACACAATTTCTTGGTATATTTTCAATATTCACAGATATATTCTTTCTACTGAAATATTAGGATTTTTTTTCTTTAGGTTATTGTCTGAAACCTAAAATATCGCTACACTTGAATGCGGGCAAAGGATAAAACCATCAACCACAAACATTTGTTATTGAAAAAATGGTAATTGATTTGGAAACAATACGCTTTTAAAAAGCGATACTGCCTGCTGAGGGTTTTAAATCATTGTCTTTGTCAAAGTTTTTAGCGATGAACTTATTTTGACAAGTTTAGTGTTGAAATAATTTTGAATGGTAGATAAGATTTTCCTACCTTTTTCCGAATATCTTTTTGAAGAGGTTTACTATTCCTAAAACTAGAAACCCAATAATCAATCCAAAACTAAATTCTCTAACAATCGAAGGTAATTGTGTAAATAAGTGATGTAAAAAGTTAATATTATGCGCGAAGATTCCACCAGCAACTAAAATCAAAGCAATTGTACCAATAACAGCTAAACTTTTGATGATTTTGGGTAAGGCTTGAACCAATATTTTTCCAATTGTTTTTGATAAACTACGTTCTCTTGAATTCAATGCAATAAGTCTGAAACCCATTTCGTCCATTCGTACAATCAAGGCTACAATTCCGTACACACCAACAGTTGCAAGAATTGCAATAATTGAAACTACGAAAATTTGTGAAGTAATGGGTTTGCCAATTACGGTGCCGAGTGCGATAATTACAATCTCTACCGATAAAATAAAATCAGTTAAAATGGCCGATTTTATTTTCTCTTTTTCAAGAGCTAAAATCTCTTCTTCGGTAAAATCTTGTACAACAATTTCAATTGATTTGTGCTGATGAGGAACGAAGTATTCATATATTTTTTCGGCGCCTTCGTAGGCTAAGAAAAGGCCGCCAAGTATCAAAATGATAATAACGGCAATAGGTAAATAAGCACTCAGCAGAAAAGCGACGGGAAGAATGATTAATTTATTAAGGAATGAACCTTTAGCAATCGCCCACAAAACGGGAAGTTCTCTTGAAGAAACAAATCCAGATGCTTTTTCGGCATTAACAGCCAAATCATCACCCAAAATCCCCGCTGTTTTCTTGGCTGCAATTTTGCTCATTACAGCGACATCGTCCATTATTGCTGCGATATCATCCAAAAGTGCAAAAAATCCTGACGCCATAATATAGTTTTAGAAACTGCCCAATTTTGATAAAAATTTCAAAAAGTACCGAGGCAAGTTGTAATTATTTAATGGTGCGAAAATAGTATTTTTTGGTCGAATTACCTATCAAAGAAGTTTTGCTTGATGGGTTTTGTTTTTATTGAAAATACGGTTAAACAGATTTTTCCCAATTGTTTTAATGCCATCCAAATGTTGTGATGTCAAATTGGCCACCGCAAATTCTAATACTGTTCCCAATACTTTTTTTATTGGATTGTGAGTAGCGCCTAGCAAAAGTTTTTTAGATATAAACCCTGTGCTGAAGCCAATTATAGTGCCAAGCAGATTATTTCTAATGTCAGGCGAAGCCGTTACTTGTTGAAATAGATTTTTAACTAAATTAATGGGTTTAATACTTTCATAAGCAACATCAAATTGATCCTTAAGTTGTTCTAAATCATTGTCGTAAATCATCTCTTGGACAATAATCATTTCTTTTAATGTATCGGTTGCGTTAGTGTTTTTCATACTATTTTTTGTTTCAACATTTGTTTAATAATGGAATTACTAACAGGATATTTTACCAATTGCTCACGGTATAGATTAAGAAAAATAGCAAGAATCACATAGAAACCTCCTATGATAAAAAAGCCGTAAAATGATTCTCCAAGCAATTTTCCTATCCATAAAGCTAGACCAATATTAATAATTATGATTGACAATACAACTGTCGTAATAACGGCAAGTCTTGAAACGAGATATGAAATTACGTCGGCCGATTTATCTATGGCGTTTAATTCTAACAATTTTAGCGTTGTTTTGCCGTAGTTTTCTGCCCGCTCAAAAAGCGTTGCTATGGGTGTTGAATTGTCAATCATAATGTGTCTATTTATAGTTTGTATTTTGAACCCATATGATCTACACTTTGTAGTTCATCGAGTTCTGCTTTACCGTTTTCAGCAACCACCTGTGCAAATTCTTTTCCATTGTTAAATTTTTCAGAAATGGTATCTGCAAAATCGTTGTATTTTGCTTTGAGTTCATCTGCATAATCATTTCCTTTATCCATCATTTGTTGACGAGTTACTGACCCTTTTGCAGGTGCAAATAAAATCCCCAAAATTCCACCTATGGCTAGACCCGCCACTGTTCCTAATACTACTTTTCCTGTGCTCATAATTGTTTTTATTAAATTGTTAATGAATTTTTTATTGATAATAATTTTTTAACTGCATTGACCCAGTAAAAACCATAAAATTATAAAAACGATGATAGTTCCAAAACAACCACCTCCCACTTTATTAGCTCCGTAACCTGCGATTAATCCTTTGAAAATATTGTTCATAGTGTTATTTTTATGTTTTTCTACAAATAACTATTGTCAATTATAAAGATGTAAAGGTGCGGTTCTTTGCCAGAAATAGTTTTACAATACTTTTTAAAAAAGTTACAAGATTCACAGATGGTATGATATCAATGTACTTTCAGAAATAGTAATAAAAAAAAAGACCTATGAAAAAATAAATTTTCATAGGTCTCAGATATAACAATTGTTGTATTACAACGTCATTTTTATTAAAATTTCAAAGCCACTTTCAATTCGAATTCATCAGATATAGCTTTGTCACCAATGCTGTCGAAGAATGATTTAGAACCATATTTAATGTCATATTTTGTGCGGTCAACATTGAAAGCTGTAGTTGCAGTATTTCCACTTACGGTTAATTCAAAAGTAACTGGTTTTGTAATTCCTTTGATGGTTAAATCAGCAGTTACATTGTAAACATTAGCTGATTTAGTTCCAATTTTTTTGAAAACTAATGTAGCTGTTGGAAATTTGTCTGTTCCGAAAAAGTCATCTGCTTTTAAGTGACCGTTTAATTTTCCTTGATATTCTCCTGAAAGATCAGTAGCGGTCAAAGAAGTCATATCAACTGTAAATGTTCCTCCTACTAATTTATTTTTCTTTAAAACTACTGCTCCATCTTTAAAATTAACGGTTCCGTTATGTTGTCCTGTTACTTTTTTCCCAACCCATTCGATAGTACTTGTTGAAGTGTTGATGTTTTTTGTTTGAGCAGTTACTGCTGTCGATAATACTACTACTAATGCTAATGCAATTGATTTTAAATTTTTCATAATGTAATTTTTTTTTAGTTAATGATTAAAGTGTGATAAATAATTCTTCGTTTGATTTTCTGACTTTTTTATGGTGTTGTGTAGCGTCTTCCTCGCTTCTATAGCCAATAGGTGCTAAGAGTGAAGCATTCAATCCTAATTCGTTAAAACCTAAAATTTCGTTTACCTGATCAGGAACGAAACCTTCCATCGGAGTGACATCAATTTTTATTTCAGCGGCTGCATTCATTAAATTGGCAAGAGCTAAATAAGTTTGTTTCGAAGTCCAATTTGCTTTTTCTTCAAGTGATTTGGCTCCAATTCCGCCTTTCATAAAATCGCCATAACCAGTTAAAGCAGTTTCAGGAATGTTTCTAGTTTCGGCAACATTTTTCAAATAATTATCAATGTCTTCATCGGAAACATTGGCTTGATTTGCAAAAACGATTAGGTGCGAAGCATCAACGATTTGCGATTGTCCCCAAGCTGCTGGTTGCAGTTTTGCTCTCAAATCTGCATTTTCAATTATAAAAACTTTGTATGGTTGCAGTCCATAAGAAGAAGAACTTAATCGGATGGCTTCTTTTAAAGTATTTAAGTCTTCAGTTGAAATTTTTTTGGTGGAGTCGAATTTCTTTGTTGCGTATCTCCAATTTTGATGATCTAAAAAAGTACTCATAATTTTTTTTTTATTGATTTCTGTATTTTTCTAATAATTGTTCTAATAAAATTATTTCGTCGGCGTTCAAATTTTTTGAAAAAGATTCTTCGTGCTCCGTTACTTTAGGGTCTAATTCTTTCAAAATAGCTAATCCTTTATGTGTAATAGAAACCTCTATTTTTCTCCGATTTACTGGGCAAACCTCTCGTGTAACCAATTCTTTTAGCAATAATTTGTCGACTAAACGTGTTGTATTACTAGTTTTAGCTAACATTCGTTCTTGAATTACGCACATATTTGCGGGATTTCCTTTTTGCCCTCTTAAAATTCTAAGTACATTATATTGCTCTCCAGATATTTCGTATTGTTTTAAAAGTTCGTTAAACTTTTCTGCAAGAATATTTTGAGTGTACAAAATATTAAGGATAATTTTTTTGGAACTCTCCATCGGTACAGTTGATTTGATAACATCCTCAATTTTCATATTTGTATGTATGTTATTTGTTGGTACAAAAGTAGTATTTTTTTTATTTGTATATACAAATGTTATGTTATTGTTTTGTTAAAATAATTTTGTAATGGCAAAAATTCAGATCCCACTATAGATTGCAAACCGCTATTTTTGTTATTTCTAGCCTTAAATTTTATTAAAAATTAGATTTAAATTGTTGACATTTATTAATTATTCAATGATTATATTAAGATTAAAAATGAATAATTAGGAAAATTATCATAGCCCAAATGTGTTTAATTGTATTTTTTTGCGATTTATTTGCTAAATTGGTAATTTTACTAATTTTATGTTTGTGCGAAAACGTTTTCTTCAAATTATTTTCTAATTAACAAATGTTGACATTTATGTTTAGTTGAAACATTGTATTTTTACAAAAAATCATTACTATGAATTTAACACAAGAAGATTGGGTTTCACAATATGAAGCTGACGAAAATGCAGTTATTTTAGATGTAAGAACAGAAAATGAGTGCAATGAGGGTAGTATTGCCGATGCAATAAATATAGATATTTATGAAGGGCAAGGTTTTATAACAAAGTTAGAAGACTTAGACAAATCAAAAAATTATTATGTCTATTGTCGCTCTGGAGCTAGAAGTGCCAAAGCTTGCGAATTAATGGAAAGCCTTGGTTTTGAAAATGCCTACAACTTACTAGGTGGAATACTAGAATGGAATGGCGAAATCGTCTAGATAAACTTATATGAAGCTAAGTCTTCATTTTTATTCACGCTTTAATTATAAAGCACAATCTATTTACAATGAATACAATACCACAAGAATATCAAATAAACTCCTTGGTTGTTCAAGACACCTATTTGGTTAACGGCAATCTAGTTAAATGGACAGGAAAAACTACTTCTGTACATTCAACCATTTCTTCTACAGAAAAATACGAACCTACTTTGCTGGGAACCATCCCTTTTATGGGCGAAAAAGAGGCAATGGAAGCGGTCGATGCGGCTGGTAAAGCTTACAATAACGGTCAAGGTTTGTGGCCAACAATGAAAGTGGTTGACCGTATTAAATGTATGGAAAATTTTGTTACTCAAATGAAAGCTGCTCGAAGTGAAGTAGTTAAGCTTTTGATGTGGGAAATTGGAAAGACATTAGGCGATTCTGAAAAAGAATTTGACAGAACTGTTGATTATATTTATGATACTATCGCAAGTTACAAAGAGTTAAACAGTCGAAGTGCATATTTTTCTAAGGTGCAAGGAATAAATGCTATGGTACGAAGAGGTCCGGTAGGTGTTGTTTTATGTCTTGGTCCTTATAATTATCCGCTGAATGAGACTTTTACTTTGTTAATTCCAGCGTTGATAATGGGTAATCCAGTTATTTTTAAACCAGCAAAATATGGTGTATTGTTAATTGCTCCATTGATGGAAGCTTTTAGAAGCAGTTTTCCCGAAGGTGTTATTAATATTTTATTTGGTCGTGGTAGAGAAATTGCTTCACCTATTATGAAATCGGGTAAAGTAAGTGTTTTAGCATTGATAGGAAACAGTAAAGCGGCAATCGCATTACAGGATTTACATCCTAATAAAAACAGATTGCGTTTGGTTTTAGGATTGGAAGCAAAAAATCCTGCCATTATTTTGCCAGACGCTAATTTAGATTTGGCTATTCAAGAATGTGTTGCAGGGGCATTATCTTTTAATGGACAACGTTGCACAGCTTTAAAAATATTATACGTTCACGAAACTATAGTAGATGAATTTAACAAACGATTTGCTGCGAAAGTCGACCAATTGATTTACGGGAATCCTTGGGACAAATCTGCGTTTCTGACTCCATTACCTGAAACAGATAAGCCGGATTACATTCAGGAATTAATTGACGATGCTCAAAGTAAAGGCGCGAAGGTTTTGAACCCAAAAGGTGGAGAGCGTACTGAGAATTTTATATTTCCCGCTGTTTTATATCCAGTAAATAAAGAAATGAGAGTGTATAAAGAGGAACAATTTGGGCCTGTAGTTCCAATAATATCTTTCAATAATATACAAGAACCTCTCAATGATATGGCGGAATCTCAATATGGCCAGCAAGTGAGTTTGTTTGGTCAAAATATTAAAACCATCGCACCGCTTATTGATACTTTAGTGAATTTAGTATGCAGGGTAAATTTGAATAGTTCTTGCCAAAGAGGTCCTGATGTTTTTCCTTTTACTGGTAGAAAAGATTCTGCTGCAGGAACTTTGAGTATTCACGATGCACTTCGTTCTTTTTCTATTAGAACTTTTGTGGCCTCTAAAGACAACGAATATAATAATGGCATAGTACAAGATTTACTAAATAGTAAAGAGTCTAATTTCATCAATACAGATTATATTTTATAAATTAATTCAGAAAGGAATCAAAACCGCAAAAGTTTAACTTTTGCGGTTTTTTGGTTAAAAATATATTTTAAAGTTGGCTGTTTTTGATATGGCGATGAATAATAAGTAGCATTACTCACAACTGTTTCAAATTATTTAATATTTGGAAATGTCTTAAATTACGATATTCGTTATAAAATTGATTATTTTTAAATATTTAGTGAAATTTATAGTGTTATTTTAAAAAATCAATAGTAACTTTACTATGTAAATTTAAAACTTGACACGATGAAAACTAATTTTTTTCTTTTAATAACTATTGCATTGCTGTTTTTTGGTAGTAAAAGTTTATATGCTCAAAAAGATTGGGTAGTTCCAGAATACGCAAAGGGTCTAAAAAATCCATTTGTGGGAAATTCAGTTGCAACTGCCGAAGGGAAACAAATTTATGGTCAAATGTGCGTTTTATGTCATGGAATTTCAGGAAAAGGAAATGGCGAAGCTGGACTAAGTCTTAAAAAAAAACCTGCAAATTTCTTGACCTTAAAAGACCTTGAAAATGAAGCAGATGGTGAGTTATTTTGGAAAATAACGATGGGAAATCCTCCAATGGCTTCCTATGATGAATTATTGGCAGAAGACCAACGCTGGAAATTAGTCAATTATATTAGGGAACTCCATAAGAAAAAATAATTATTTATAGAAAGGCCATTTCTCTTTTATAGAGAAATGGCTTTTTCATATAATTTTAGTGCTAACGTTCACTTCATTATCTCCTTAAACTAAAGTGACCACTAGCTTCTCTGCCGTCTTCTAGTTTAACACTGAACCAATAATCATCCGAAGCCAAAAGAAGGCCATTGTAAATTCCGTCCCAACCTTTGTTCGAAGGTGATATTTGTTTTAAAAGTTTTCCATATCTATCAAAAATATAAATAACAGCGTTTTTATAATAACTTGAATTAATGCCATTTAAGTTCCAATAGTCGTTGATCCCATCACTATTTGGCGTAAAGAATTTTGGTGCATCAAGGACGGCAACTTTTCTAGTGACGTATTCACAATTGAAATCTTTATTTTGAATTTTTAATTCGTGAAATCCACCGGGTACATTTTCGAATATTGGAGAATTTTGAAAAGGTGTCGCTGTTCCATTTTCAAATTGAAGCATATATTGATAATCGCTTGGATTTATCACATCGATAATGATATTGTTTGTAGTACGTAAATCGTTAACAATTATACTGTTTATTTTCGCCAAATACGACAAGCTTAAAACACTTTTGTGAACGGCTGTACAACCCGATTTATTTGTTACAATAACTGTATATTCTCCTTCTTTAGAAACCGAAATTGTTTGAGTTTTTTCGTTTGTCGACCATTGATAGGTATAATCACTAGCTATGTAAGGAGTCAATATTCCAGCATCAAAAACAACGGATAATATTGTAGATCCTTCGCACATTATTTTGTTCTCTAAAGGATTTATTTTTGGAATTGGTTCTACTTTTAAATCAAATTGTCCTGTTCCATAACAGCCATCGTTATCTTGAGCACGAATAAAAAGTGTTTTGGGAGGAGAAGAATACACTACAACTAATTCGTTTTGACTTAAATCGGCATCTTTTTTAGTAGCGTAAAAAAACAAAACAACATCCGAAGGTATACTCAATTCGGTTTTTATCAAGACTTTTTTTTCATCTAAATCGAATAATGCCGTTCCATCTCCTGAATCACATTTGTAGAAAGCTTCAGGTTGTATGGTTCTATTTTTATTGGCTTGTAAAATGATTGTTCCTATATTGTAACAAGTAGAATTGGCTTGAAATACTTTTGCATAAATAGGTTCATCAGGAATCGAATTTTGATAAATATTTGGAATTGACTGAATGTTAGCGGTATCATTTTCTGCATCTGCAATGCTGTGATAGTAGCCTACTTCAAAATCTTTTTGTCCTAAACACAAGGAATCGTTAGCAAGAGATAAATTAAACGTTGACAAACCGTCTGTAGGGAAAGCATCTTGTGTATCACATTGTATTAATTTGTATGGTGTGGCTAATATGGTAGGAGTTTCATATATGGTAATTGTTTTTTCTAAAGGTTCCCTATTTTCGCCGTTCACGGTTTTTATCACAGTTACCTTATAATCGCCAGGTGCAAGATATGTATGATAAGGTTTTCTGTCTGTAGATGTTGTACCATCTCCAAAATCCCAAAGAACTGCGTCTATTTTTTCGACAGAATTTATAAAAAAATGGGTTGCTTGACCGAAACAATTAAATTCGTAACTAAAAGCATAAAGAAATAAAGAGGTTATGAATGGTGGTAATCCCTGCTCTGTACTTCCGGTTTTCAAATCGATTGCATTTTCTCTATAATTACAACCAGTTCCGTCGGCTTCCGGATTATTAATTACTGATATTTTATTCCGTTTGGGATCAGATGTAACATATCCAGCACGATATATTTTTTCGTCAATAGCCAATTGTAAAGCTCCTGATATTAGAGGAGAAGCAGCTACAATAGTTTTCGAGCCTACAATATTTGAACTTTTTAAGTCATATTGAACCAATAAACTTTCTAAAATGGTCTCACCATCTGCACTGAATTTATTTGTGGTGATATATAATTTTTTGGTTTTGGCCGAAAATTCTACACCATAAGGATTTGCATTGCTCAATAGGACCATTTCATTGCTTGTTTTTCCGGTACTCGCATCGAAATCATAAAGTAAAACATTTCCGGTATCTCTTATAGGATTGCCTTTTGGTCCTTTTTCATTTGTTCGCCTAGATGAATTGTTTGCGATAGCAATTTTTTTACCGTTCGGAGACGCTTTTATGTATCCAATAGCATTGGCAAGATAACCGCCTATTGGGATTGTAAGATTGGTCGATGTCTTGACAGGAGTTTTGTTGACGCCTTGAATACCAATTTTAAATGCATAAAAATTATTAATAAAGTGCGTAATTACCCAAAAAGAAACCCCATCATCGTGCTGAACGGCCGTAATTTTTTCGGAACATTTGTACTTGATTTCATCGTTATCATTTGGATTGTAAGTAACCAAAGGAATATTTTTTTCTGCAATTACAAGGTCGCCAAGACCATTATCTAGTCGCATATCCACTTGGGAATAATTTAATCCATTATTTGGAGCATCTATATCATTCAAAGGATCGTCATCTGCATTTGCAGGAAGTGGTTGGTCAACGGTAAAAATATAATAAATATAAGGGTTATTTGGTTTGGGAACGATTATCGCCGATTGTGTACTTGAATTATTCCCCATTAATCCATACCCATTAGGCATAGTTTGATGGTTTTTATTATAAACGACAGAACCATCGGTATAAAAAAGTAAATTACCGTCTTTATCAGAAATTGTGGTGCAACCTTCTTTGGTAAATAATTGACCATTTGTTAATGCGACTGGACTTCCTGAATTAAAGTCCAAACCTGCATTGTTTCCAAAATACCAAATAGCTGCTTCTTTTTGTGCAAAAGCAGCATTTGTCAGTATAAAAAAAAATGAAATGAACAGGGCACTAATTTTCATATTCCGCTAAAACATCAAATGTAATAAATAACAAACCGGCACTAGATAATACTAGCTTGATTTAGTAAAATTTAACGTTTCAAACTAAAATGACCTTTTGCTTCTCGTCCATCATCTAGTTTTATAGTGTACCAATAATCATCCGATGGTGACGGAATTCCGTTGAAAGTACCGTCCCAACCTTCGCTTCGTGAGGGAATCCATTGTTTCAGAAGTTTTCCAAATCGGTCAAAAATGTAGATTATAGAATTTGGATTGAAATTAGCATTTACTCCTTTTACACTCCAATAATCATTGTATCCATCGTTATTTGGAGTAAAGAATTTTGGCACACCAACAACGGCAATAGTTTTAGAAATACTTCCACAGCCATTTTTGTCATTAATAAAAACCTCGTGAATTCCCGCTGGAACATTGTTAAAGAAATTTGAATCTTGGAAAGGTCCTGAACGTTCGTCTAAACTAAATTCGTAATCTCCTAACCCCGAAATATTTACGGTTACAGTGTTTGTATCTGTCATATCAGCAATTAGAATTGAATCAATTTTTGCCACATCAGAAGCAGTAACTTTTATAGAGCGAATACTAGCACAACCTGCACTAGTTAGTACTTGAACTGTATACAATCCTTCAACATTTACGTCCAATGTATAATCGGTTTTACCCGTTAAAACAACTCCATCTTTTGACCAAATATAATTGTAATTACTTGTAGGTGATCCGTCTTGAATTCCCGCATCGAGTTGTACAAAAAATGTTGGATCGTTTGAGCAGACTAATTTGTCTTCGCTTCCATCAGCATTGGGGTTAATTTTAGGAAAAGGATTGACATTTAATGTGATTAATGGCCCAAGTCCGTAACAGGCATTGTCAAGTCTACTATCTACACGAACCCAAATATCTTGTTTATTTTTTGTAGTATTTCTATAATTCGTTGTATTGGTTATTTCGTTAATTTGCGATTTAGCGTCTGCTTCATTGGCATAATATGTTATACCATAACCTGAACTAGTGCTGGGTAACACCTTTTGGATTTCGGCTGTGGCAGTTTGGAAATCGAATGCTGAAAACTCATCGGTGTCACTCGGATTTGGATCATCGCATTTGTCGAAATTGAGATGAAAAGTGGCTGCACTGATTTGCGTGGTTGATACCTGCAATGTAAGTCGCGCCAAACTAAAACATCCATTGGTATTTACAACTCGCGCCCAAACTGGCATGGTGAAGGGAGTTGTGTTTGCAAATGCTAGCGGTGTTGAAATTAATTGTGTTGTATCTGCGGTATTAGCAGCTGCTAAAGATTTATAATAAGTAAAAGTTTCATTGGCAAAATTGCTTGAAATTTCATTATTCTTTACGGTTAAATTAAAGCTAGAATATCCAGATAAATCATTGCCACATTGAACAATTGTGATGTCATTTACGATGGGTAACGCATAAATTGTCAGGCTAGTTTCAGCTGAAGTAAGGCCACAAGAATTTCCTATTTTACTCAATTCAACACGATATTTATAGCCATTCATAGTGTTCGAAACACCATTTATGGTTAATGAATTTGTTGTAACATCAGCATAAGTTGCATCGTTTGCTAGGTTGTTCCAATTCACACCATCAGTCGAAAGTTGCCATTGATAAGTACATCCACCATTATCAATTAGGGTAATTGTGGCGTTTTGTAACTCGCAAAGAGGAGCAACAGTAGGTTGGTTAGTTATTACAATAGGAGCAACTATTAAATAATTTGGATTCGGATTGGTGTATGGCGCTCCAACAACTTGCCCATTCGCTAAGGGTACAATCCCAAATTTCCCATCGCCATCAGCATCTGTAAATCCCGCTTCTTTAACGTCAGAACATAAATCATTATCACTGTCTAAATCGCGATAATTTCGAATTCCGTCCGCATCTAAATCATTCCCAGTTTCTACTAAATCTAAAATTCCATCATTGTCACTGTCGAAATCTAAATAGTCAACAATGCCATCTTTATCTGTATCAACAGGGTTTAATCCTGGTTCAAAAGCATTGTCGATTCCATTTTTATTGGTGTCAGAATTCGATAAATTAACCGAATTATTTGCTTGAGCTTCTATGGTATCAGGAATTCCATCGTTGTCAGAATCGGTATCTAGCTCGTCTGAAATGCCATCTAAATCGGAATCTTTTGGAACGCAAGGAGTAAATAGCTTGAACGTAGATGTATTACTGTCCGTATCCGATAAGTTTTTATGAGTAATACTTATAGAATTGGTGAGATAACTCAAAAATTTAAAAGTGCCAGTTCCTGCGGCCAATGGTGTGGTGCTATTGAGGCGAAATCTAATTTCAAACGAGGTATACTGTGTCACTCCGTTTTCATAAATTCCATCAGAATTGGTATCAATCAGTAGTTGATTTTTGGGATTTAGTACGGTAACTGTTTTACCAGTATCAGTAGTAATAATATAGTCCGCATTTGCATTCAATAAATCCGAAGCTTTTGCGGTGGATACATATTCTATGCCAACCGTAATCGGCTTTGCAAAAGTCATATTATAGATGACTCTGTTGTCTAGTCCTGCTGGGATTTTGGTAACAAAGCTGCCATCGGCACTTCCTGTAAAAGTTCCTGCAGGTAATCCTGTCCCATCTGTTGAAACTACTCCTGTAAATGAGTTAGAATATTTATCAACTATAATAGTAGCTGAACTTAAATTCGAAACATCAATGTTTCGATCTCCATAAGATTCAGCACAATTCGGTATTCCGTCATTGTCATTATCCACATCAATGTTATCGGGAATAGTATCATTATCAATATCAGTTGGACAAACACTAACCGGTATTTTGTCAGAAAATACTGAGCCATTACTAGGGCATAAAGAAATAAAACCTTGAACCTGATAGTAGCCGGGTGTTTTAGGGATGAAGGAGCTTTTTGTTTCGCCGACAATAAGGAAATCGTTTTTATACCATTGAAAAGTATCGTAAGCAGACACAGAATTGCTTTTCAACTCTAAATTAGGCAGGCATAAGGAACTAGTTACCGATATTTTATCAGAAAGAACTTGAGGTTTCACGTCAAAACCTGAATAATAACCTCCATAAGTGGCCGCACCATTGGTGCCAAAGTACGAAATATACACTTGTTTAGAAGAATTTATAGCAATGTTGCCCTTTAAGCCAAAGACGGTGTACCGCACAAAACCAGGATTGCCGGTTACCTGCACTGCAGAAGCTGAGGTAGTCACACCGTTAATTTTTACTAAAGCACCAGTTTCTGTAACGATGTTGATTCCTCCATTGAAAACAACATTACCAATCGATTGAATTAAAGGGATATTATCGACAGTGTTTGGAGTAGCACAATTCAATGGGGGTACAAAAAAGAGGTTTTGATTTGCTGGATTCGTCGATCCTCCTATGCTTTGATAGGCAAATACGCTTTCGGTAGCTTTTACGTATAAGTTACCATTGACGAATGAACTTCCGTCAATGACCACATTATCGCCAGGATTGAGTAAGGTTGCAAAAGGAGTTATATTACCGTTCAAATAAATTATAGTATTAGGTTTGTGCGCAATTAGTAAAACACGTTCCAGCTCATCGGTTCCCAATCCTTTTACGAAAATGTATTCCTTTCCTGTTTTTTCAAAAGAAACAATTTGATCGAAACCAACATCTCTTCCGTTTGCTGTAGTATTGCTTCCTCCGATAGACCCTGAATTGACAACCACTGGTTTGTTGCTTTCTACCAAAGCCCCAATCATTTTAGAGCTATTGGAAGGAGAATTGTTTCCAGCATAATTTTCTAAAGCTAAAACGTAGCTTTCGTTTTTGTTCAATGTGACCACTATTGGTCCCGTATAACTGGTTCCATCTGAAAAAACTGTACCAAGGGGAAAGTTCGACAGAGTCAATGTAGTATTGTTCTCGGTAGCTAATACAGACCCAAAGTTTAATAAAGTACCATCTACATTAGGATTCAACATGCCTCCCAATCTAAATGAAGTACCTAGTGCACTATTTCCCTTGGAAACAAGTCCTCCCGCTTGATTGTACGTTCCATTAGTATTTATAGATGCATTTAACCGCACACTTGCATAAACCAAATCTTCAGCTTCAATTATGTATCCCTTATTTTTAACAATGCCAATGGTGGTTTTTGGAGTACATAATTGAGAAGTATCGCCTCGACCAATAGAATAGACATAAGGCGAAGAATTGCTGACTACACCAGCTATAATATTGCCCCCAATTTCAATAATTTTAAAATTAACATTGGTTGTGTTTGGTGTTGAAATATAGATGTATTGATCTTCAACAAAATCATCTTGTGAGGTTAATGGTGGGATATAATGCGTTTTGCTAAACTGTGCAAAACTGCTAATTGACATAAAAATAAAAAGTAACAGCGCTGTTTTTTTCATTTGCTAAAAATATAAAAAAGGATTATCTTTTTAATGTAAAATGACCTTTTATTCTTTTTCCGTCACCAAAGTTTAATTGAAACCAATAATCATCTGCTGGTAATTCTTTGCCAGTATATTTGCCGTTCCAACTGGGATTGCTAATGTTGAGCTCTTTCAATAATTTGCCAAAGCGGTCAAAGATGGTAACAGATGCCTCAGGAAATAAATCTAGATTTTTTATTTTCCAAACATCATTATATCCATCTCCATTTGGAGTAAAAAACCGAGGATAATCGAGCACATAAACCGTAAAAGGCAAAGATAGTCCACAGCCGTTTTTGTCATTTACATACCCTAAATATTTTCCAGGAGCTATTCCTGTAAATAGTGGAACGTCCTGAAAATAAGAACCATCAAGTGAAAATTCATAGTTGCCACCATTGCCAGTATATTGTAATAAAACTGAATTTTCATTTCCAGCAAAATCATCAACCGTTGCAGCGGTAATTGTAGCTATTTCGGAGCTTTTCACGGTAAATTTTTTCACTGCCGCACAGCCATTGGCATTGGTAACAGTCACCGAATAAATACCAGAACTAAAAACTGAAATTCCTTCTGTTTTTTCTCCAGTAGTCCATAAATAAGACGAAAAACCTGAAGCCACACTTAAATCGGCTTTAGAAGCAGTGCAAACAAATGCAGTTTCCTCCTGAAAATCGGGTGGAATGAATGAGTTCACATTAAGTGTAATTGGAAGAATACCGAAACAATCTGGACCATTCACAATTCGAGCTTGAATGATTTGTTGGTTTGGAATGGTATTTTTAAAGATATTCGGCAAAGGATTTTTTTGCGCAATGGCATCTGTCGTGTTTGAATAATATTCTACAATCATAGTAGAAGGCAAACCGATCAAAACTTGTGTACTAACTTGCACATTTAAATTAAACTCATACAATCCATCCTGAACCGAATCAGCATCGCAAGTTGAAACTGGATTTTGGTTTGCAAGACCATTGTTTGCTATAACAAGGTTAATTCGAGCATAAATGGCACAGCCAAAAGTATTGGTAACTCTGGCAAAAACTGTCGGAACGCTGGGTTTGTTAGTATAAGTAGTCGGAGTCAGAATTTGATTCGTTTTATTTTTTGCATCTGATAAAGATTCATAGTACACAACTGGGCTTAAACCAGCGTTGTTGTTTTTTATAATGTTCTCTACTTTAGTTAAATCAAAAACAGAAATCCCGTCGCTATTATCATCACATTGTGCAAAAGTGGTATCCGATAAAATAATTTCTGGAGCAAATTCTAATTTTATTTCGTCTGTAGCCAAACAAGTTGCTGGTGTAAAAACCACTTCAACTTTATAGTTTCCACTATCAGCAATAGTTAAACTTGGACTTTTTTCAGAAGGAAGTAAAACTCCGTCTTTGTACCATTTGTAATCATAAGTTACTGGTAATTGGGTTTCAATAGTATAGCTTTCGCCAAAACAGATTGGATTGCTAGATGCTAATCTATCGAATCCTAAGTCAATTTTTGGAGCAAAGCTTCCGGCTTTTAAAAACACGGCAGAATCATAATATTCATTAAAATCATTGGCAATAACTAACTTAATATGATAACGTTTTCCAGCAATAACAGGAGTTTGAGCGGTCAATACGACGGTTTGTCCGGCATAGTTTATTGGACTAGAAGCGTCATTAAAACCATAAAAATATTTTTCGTTTACGGCATCACAACCATTTTTGCCTCCAGATGGCGGAATGGTAGGGCGGATATTGGTAGAGGAAACGGGTGTTTGTGTGCCTGGAATTACTGCCAAATTGGTATAAACTGCACCGGGGTTATCTTCTTTAATTAAAAAAGCAAATGCATCAGTATAACGACAAGAACCAACATCTGCATATTCAGTTGACGCAAAGAGATAGTCAAAACTCAAAAAATTCGTTAAGGGTACAAAATCGAATTCTAAAACGGTTGCAGTTTTAGATGGAATTCCTAATATTTGATCTAAATCCGTGTCGCCAAGCCAGTTTCCATCATTGTCGTTGCCTATAGTCCAGCTATATGGACCAATTGCTTTTTTGGCATATTGTGTACTTAATATTACACCATCTTTAAACGGAAAACTACCACCAGCATTTGTAAAATAACCATAACTATGTTGACCCACTGGATCTTCATCGCCTTGGGCAGAAAAATTAGAAACTTTCACACAAGGACTGTTTACCAAAACATTTTCAACAAGTTGTTGGGCTGTATAAGAATCGTCAACAGTTATATTTTGTGCAGTGACCAGTAAGGTGTTGCAGCAAATTAAGCAAAAAAATACAATTGTTTGTCTCCATTTCATAGTTGCGCAAAGATACTATAAAACTGCATTTTTTTCAACTATCAAATTTTATCGTCAAGAACTGTAGAATTTAATCATTTCATTTCTTCAATTTTGAATTAATACCGATTAGCAATAAATGATAGTTCAATACATTCAACTAAATTTATTGTCTATTGGCATTAACCTTTGCATAATTATAAAATGGAAAAGACCACTTTATAATTACAATTGGCATAACTTGCGATAATAGTGTAATTTTGTTTAAAATTATTTCAAAATGGATCAAGAGCAATTAATGGTTTTCAAGAAACCTTCTTACCCTATAATCTCTCCTTTTTTAGACTATTTGGAGCGATTTGATCGGGTGTCAAAAGTTTCAATATATTATGATGATTTGTTGCGGTTCTCGGGTTCTATAAATGTTTTTGATAAAAAAGATGTTGATACTTTGTGGATTCGGGTATATTATAGTGAGGCTGAGAGATCTGAAATTGATTTGAATCTAAAAAAAATTTACTCGTATCTTCATTCCGATGGAAATACAGATATCATAAAATTTTTGAATGTTGACGCCATTGACTATTGCACTTTTGGAAACTCAAAACCCTTCCGAGTTAAAGTCAGAAATATTCTCAACGACAATTATACCTATTTTTATGTCAAAAAAGCCGATGCTTCTCGAGTGTATGGATTAGAATTAGAACATATACTTTCGCCAGACAAAATTGATTTTTTGGTTTATAAAGACACTTTAATCGAAGGGCATATTATGGGTATTCCCGGCGATGTTTTTATGGAGACGCTTTTAAAAGACTGTTCTGAGGTCGAAAAAGCGCAAATTGCAAAGGAGTTTGTTAAATTCAATGAGCGTTGCATGATCCGGCTGTTAGGAGATATGAGGGCTTACAACTATGTTATTGTACCCATTCACGATTTTGATCAAGTGGTTTACAAAATTCGTCCCATAGATTTTGACCAACAATGTTACGAGGGAAATCTAAAAGTGTATCGGCCACAGTTTTTTAAAGAGAATTATCCAATGGTAAAATTGGTTAAAGACAAATTGGAAAATAGTTCTATTGAACAGTATAAAAATGAGGAAAGAGCCGCTTTGGCCAAACGAATTTTTAGTAGTGAAACCCGAGTTAATAAATTATTGCATATTATGGGAAATGATACTATTGCTCCTGATAATCATATTGAACAATTAAAGTTAGAATTATACCGTTTAACTCATGACATCAATTTTAAGAGGGCGAAATCTATGGGAAATGTACTCCATTCCGCCTTTGATTTTATCACCCGAAACTATAAAAACATTTATAAAAGCAATTAATTTACGATTTGTTGTAAAAAATCATTTTTTAAATCACTTCAATGTAAATCGAATTAGTATTAACTCAAAGTAAATTACGAAATTACCTCTATGAAAACATTGTACAAAAATAGTTTTTGGATTTTGATTTGTTTAAATTTTTATGGTATTCACGCACAGAATCTTTACAACAAATTGGACGATAAAGGCAACAAAAACGGACTTTGGAAAGGTTTTTATATGGACACTAAAAACCCAAAATACGAAGGAACATTCAACCACGGAAAAGAAGTGGGCATTTTTAATTTCTATGATAATACTAAAACCAAAATTATCATTGCAACTCGGGAATTCAATCCCAAAGACAATTCCTCGTACACGATTTTTTATGATCAATTAAAAAATAAAGTAAGCGAAGGTAAAGTGGTCAATAAATTATACGAAGGTCAATGGAAGTACTATCACAAAGCCTCAAAAACGGTAATGACAATCGAAAATTATAGCAAAGGAAATTTAGAAGGCCTTCGTTCTGTTTTTTATCCCAGCGGAAAGATTGTCGAAGAAATGAACTATAAAAACAACCAGAAAAGCGGATTTTACAAACGATATACCGAAAATGGAATCATCATAGAAGAATCTAATTACACGAACAATCAATTTGATGGATTGGCTATTTTCAGAGATCCTGATGACGGGAATGTAGTTTCAAAAGGAAAATTCATCAATGGGAAAAAAGCTGGAATTTGGCAGTTTTTCGAGAAAGGGAAATTGGTAAAAGAAGTCAATATGAATTTTCTTCAAAGCAAGTCAAAAACCAAAACCAATTAAGTTTTTGTATAGTCCAATCCTTCAGTAAATCTTCGTAACTTTGCGGCCTTATAAAATTATAATTATTTCAAAATGAAACGTGTAGTTGTTGGGCTTTCAGGTGGCGTAGATTCAAGTGTTGCGGCTTATTTGTTGCAGCAGCAAGGCTATGAAGTCATAGGGCTTTTTATGAAAAATTGGCACGATGACTCGGTTACGATTTCTAACGATTGTCCGTGGCTAGAAGACAGCAACGATGCTTTATTGGTTGCCGAAAAACTAGGAATTCCTTTCCAAACCGTTGATTTAAGCGAAGAATACAAAGAGAAAATCGTGGACTATATGTTCAACGAATACGAAAAAGGGCGAACTCCAAACCCCGATGTGCTTTGCAATCGCGAAATAAAATTTGATGTTTTTATGAAAATCGCTTTAAGTCTTGGTGCCGATTTTGTAGCAACAGGTCATTATTGCCGAAAAGGTGAAATTGAAGTTAACGGCGAAAAAGTGTACCAACTTTTGGCTGGAGCCGATACGAATAAAGACCAATCGTATTTTCTTTGTCAATTATCTCAGGAACAATTGGCGAAATCTTTGTTTCCAATTGGTGAATTAACAAAACCCGAAGTGCGAGAAATTGCGCTTGAATTGGATTTAGTTACCGCCGAAAAGAAAGATTCTCAAGGATTGTGTTTCATCGGAAAAGTAAGATTGCCGGAATTTTTGCAACAAAAATTACAACCCAAAGATGGATTGATTTACCAAATCGACAAAAATAATCCTGTTTATACTTTAGAAAAAGACTACAATTTTTCTATTGAAGAAGAACTCGCTTTCGATGCCAAAAAAATAAACTACACTCCCGAAATAGGGAAAGTGGTGGGCAAACATCAAGGTGCCCATTATTTTACTATTGGACAACGAAAAGGACTTAATGTTGGCGGAACAACCGATCCTTTATTCATCATTGCTACCAATGTAGAAACCAATTCAATTTACACAGGTTTGACGAGTCAACATCCGGGATTGTTTAAGAAAGCGTTGTTTATCGAAAAATCCGAAGTACATTGGATTCGAACTGATTTGGCTTTAGCCAATGGAGAAACGATGGGAGTAATGGCACGAATTCGCTACCGTCAACCTTTGCAAAAAGCGATTTTACACCAATTCGAAAACGGAATGTACGTGTCTTTCGAAGAACCACAATCCGCTATAACCGAAGGCCAATTCGTTGCTTGGTATTTAGATGATGAATTAGTTGGTTCAGGTGTTATTGCTTAGATTCGTATTTTAATTCCAAATTTTATATGAGAAAAATAGTTGTTTTCCTGTTTTTAGTTTCGAGTTTTGTTGGCTTTTCGCAAGAAGATGCTTGGGTATCTTTTAAAGACAAACCAGACTTTCAAACGTATTTTGATAATCCATTAACGATGCTTTCGCAAAGAGCTTTGGACAGACGAACTGCTCAAGGAATCCCACTTGATATCAAAGATGTTCCAATTTTTCAAGCTTATATTACTGCGGTAACTAATTCAATTGGAATTATTGTAAAAGCAAAATCTAAATGGTTGAATTGCCTTCACATTCGGGGATCGCAAGTTGACATTAATGCTTTAAAATTATTATCTTTTGTTAGTAAAATCGATTTTGCAGATAAAACTTTGAATAGTTCTCCTAACAAAACCAAAGCAAAACTAAAATTCAAACCAATAAATAAAACGATGGAAACTGCCATTACATTCAATTATGGTAATTCCTCAAATCAAATTCAAATGTTGAATGGACATTTATTGCATCAAATGGATTATACCGGTTCGGGGAAAATAATTGCAGTTTTAGATGGAGGTTTTCCTGGAGTAAATACGGCACGACCCTTTCAACGATTAATTACAAATGGTTCAATACTTGGCGGATACGATTATGTTAAAAAAAGCAATAATTTTTATTCTGGCGATTCACACGGAACGGCTGTACTTTCCCTTATGGGAGGTTTTGTCGATGATCAATTGATAGGAACCGCTCCCGATGCTCAGTATTATTTATACATAACCGAGGATGGAGCCTCAGAAAATCCTGTCGAAGAATCGAATTGGGTCGAAGCAGCCGAAGCAGCCGATAGAGTAGGAGTTGATGTCATCATTTCGTCTTTGGGGTATTTTGGTTATGAAGACGAAACTTACAGTCATACTTATACGGATATGACTGGAAATGCGGCTTTTGCTTCAAGAGGAGCAAATATTGCATTTGAAAAAGGAATCGTAGTTTTGGCAAGTGCTGGAAATGAAGGTGCTAATGCTGAACCGCACATCGGCATTCCAGCCGAAGCTACAAATGTAATAGCGGTTGGAGCTGTAAAAGCTGATGAAAACTATGCTTGGTTCAGTTCAATTGGGCCTAGTTTTGACGGTCGTGTAAAACCAGATGTTACCGCTCAGGGAGAAAATCCTTATGTTTTTTCTGGTGGAACGATTAATAATGGCGGTAGCGGAACTTCGTATTCTTGTCCTATTTTAGCAGGAATGGTGGCTTGTTTGTGGCAAGCTTTGCCCGGAAAAAATGCACAGCAAATCAAGCAATTAATTTTGCAATCTTCAGATAATTTTAATCCAATAATTAAATCGAGACCACAATACGGTTATGGAATTCCTGATTTTAGTTTGGCTTTGTCCAATGGATTGTCCGTTACACCTTTTTCGAAAACTGATTTTATGGTTTATCCAAATCCAACTTACGACTCTATTACTGTTACTTTACCAGTAGGATTTGATTCCAAAGCAATTGCCATTTATAATGTATTGGGACAAAAAGTTTTGGAGAAAACTATATCTAAGCAAGCTCCTTCTATTTCCTTAAAATCCTTGAATAGTGGTATTTATTTTTATAAAATAGAATCGAATGATTTTTTTAAAAGTGGAAAAATTATCAAACAGTAATTTGATAATTCAATGAACAAAATAACCCAACTTTTCAATATCAAATATCCAGTTATTCAAGGAGGAATGATTTGGAATTCGGGTTACAAATTAGCTAGTGCAGTCAGTAATGCTGGTGGTTTGGGATTGATTGGTGCAGGCTCGATGTATCCAGAAGTGCTGCGACAACACATTCAAAAATGCAAAAAAGCCACAGACAAACCTTTTGGAGTAAATGTCCCGATGTTGTATCCCAACATTGAGGAAATTATCAATATTATTGTCGAAGAAGGAGTGAAAATCGTTTTTACATCGGCAGGAAATCCTAAAACTTGGACGTCTTTTTTGAAGGAAAAAGGAATAACCGTAGTTCACGTCGTCAGCAGTTCTGCTTTTGCATTGAAATCGCAAGATGCTGGAGTGGACGCCATTGTTGCCGAAGGATTTGAAGCTGGCGGACACAACGGAAGAGAAGAAACTACCACTTTTACTTTGATTCCGATGGTGAAATAAAAAATACGAATTCCGTTAATTGCTGCTGGCGGAATTGCAAACGGTCGTGGAATGCTTGCAGCAATGATTCTTGGTGCTGATGGAGTCCAAATAGGTAGTCGTTTTGCCGCTTCTGTTGAATCTTCGGCTCACGAAAATTTTAAAATTAAAATTCTGGAAACCAAAGAAGGTGAGACGCAACTTACCTTAAAAGAATTAGCTCCTGTTCGTTTAATTAAAAATAAATTTTACCAGGACGTTCAGGATTTGTATGCCAAATGTCCAACGAAAGAAGAATTGTCGGAACTTTTGGGGAATTCAAGAGCTAAGCGAGGAATGTTTGAAGGAGATTTGAATGAAGGCGAACTCGAAATTGGCCAAATTGCAGGATTAATTCATACGATAAAGCCAGTTGACCTAATTATTAAGGAAATGATTGCCGATTATAATTATGCTAGAAAAGAAGTTGAGAAATTCGATTTCTAGTTCCAAATTTTAGTACTTTTGAACAGTTACAATTTTAGAACAAATGACTAAAATAAAATTAATTGCGATTTTTGCATTCTTCACATTGGCAATGAACCAATCTTATGGCCAAATATATAAATTCAAAACTTCCGGTTTGAGCGTTATGCAAAAAGACCAAAAAGGGAAGTGGGGAAAATGGTCTGATTTAAAATTAGTCAATATTTTTGTAAAACTAGACACTGACAAAAGCCGAATTGTGGTGTATTCCGAGATTATTCAATTGTTCGAAATTGTTGATTATATCCCTTTAGAAGAAAACGAAACCGATAGTGTTTATTCATTTACTTGTAAAGACAACAATGGCGAAGATTGTACACTTTCTATAATTACCCGGAAAAAGCAAGACAATCGCAAACAACTTTACATCAATTATGAAGATAGAATGATACTCTACAATATCTTCAATTTAAAGTAAAAGTTACAACAGAGTTTAATAAATTATTTTTGAACCACATAGATTCAGAAAAAAAATAATTTGAAAAGTTGTTCATAGGCATTTTATTTACTCATAGCTATGAACTCTATGTTAAGCAATGCGTCTTTTTAAAAATGAACTACTTTTTCTAGTTGAAGATAAATGCAAAATCTACGTGGTTTAATTTTTTTGTAATAATAGGGTTCAGATACGGTTAAATTTTAATTAATTTTTCTTCAAAATTTCTCTGTCATTCAAATTTCTAAAATGTGAATCCGTATTTTTGTTCTTATAAAATTTATCGATATGAAAAAGTTATTTTTGTTGTGTTCCTTTGTTGTAATTTTAAATGTTCAAGCGCAACAACGCCCAAAATTAGTAGTTGGAGTAGTTGTCGATCAAATGAAAATGGAATATTTATATCGTTTTTCGGACGATTTTTCTCCCAATGGTTTCAAGCGTTTGATGGAAAAAGGATTTGTTTTTCACAACGCCAATTTCAATTATATGCCAACCTATACTGCTCCTGGTCACGCTTCTATTTATACTGGCGCAACTCCATCAGTCAATGGAATAGTTGGAAATGATTGGTTTAGTCGAAAGTTAGGAAAATCAATGTATTGCACTGATGATGCTTCGGTAAAAACGCTCGGAGATGGAACGGCTAAAGAAGGAGCAATGTCTCCAAAAAACCTCTTAAGTACTACCATTACTGACGAATTACGATTGGGAACTAATTTCCAAGGAAAAGTTATTGGGATGAGTTTGAAAGATCGTGGTGCTATTTTACCAGCGGGACATTTTGCGAATTGGGCTTTTTGGTACAGTGGAACTGGCTCGTTTATTTCGAGCACATTCTATGGTGAAACATTACCAGATTGGGTAACTCAATTCAATAGGGAGAAAAACTATATGACCTATATCAATAAAGGTTGGGACTTATTGAAACCAGCTGCCGACTATAACGAAAGTATGCCAGACGACAATCCGTATGAGGGCAAATTGTACGATAGTGAAAAACCTATTTTCCCATACAATATAAAAGAAATGTATGATAAACACGGAGCCGAAGTAATGCGTTCGACTCCTTTTGGAAATAATTTATTGGCTGATTTTGCTAAAAAAGCCATCGAAAAAGAAGAATTAGGAAAAGACAATATCACCGATTTTTTGACGGTTAGTTTTTCTTCGACCGATTATGTGGGTCATATTTTAGGGCCAAGATCAATGGAATTGCAAGATACGTATTTGCGATTAGACATTACTATTGCTGATTTCTTGGATTATTTAGACAAGACGGTGGGTAAAGATAATTATTTGCTTTTTCTGACCGCAGATCATGCTTGTGCTGAAAACGCTACTCATTTAAAAGATCATAAATACAATGTGAAAAATGTTCCAGGAAAAGATATTTCTAAAGGGCTTAAAGAGTTTTCTACAGCAACTTTTGGCGAAAATCTAGTTGTAGAATATTCAAATTTTAATGTTTATTTTAACAAGGATCTAATCAAATCTAAAGGTTTGGAATTAGCCAAAGTAAAACAAACTTTCAAGGATTATTTGATGACTCAGGAGCAAGTGAAAAGAGTCTATACCGAAGAAGAGGTTTTGGCTTCGACAGGAAATGATTATTATTTGAATTTTATAAATAAGGGATATGATGTTTCCCAAAACGGAGATTTGGTCGTGCTTGACAAACCTGGCTATATCGAGTACGGATCAGTGGGAACTTCTCACGGAACGCCTTATGCTTATGACACGCACGCTCCTCTGCTTTTTTATGGTTGGAAAATAAAAGCCGGAGAAAGTTTCGATAAAAAAGAAATAACTGAAATTGCACCAACTTTAGCACTTAAACTCAAATTGGAGATGCCAAACGGTACAGAGGGCAAGGTTTTGACGGAGATTTTGGGAGAAAAATAGATTTTGATTTAAAAAATATCACAAATCCTCAAAAAAAATCCCATTTTATTTTTCGTTGAAATGGGATTCTAAATTTATTAAACTACTGCCGTTTCAACCGGCAATGGAATTTGATTTTTGAGTAAATCTTCGAAGGTTTCACGAGCTCTAATTAAGATTCCTTGACCGTTGAGCCATAAAACTTCAGCAGGTTTGTATCTCGAATTGTAATTGGATGCCATTGAGAAACAATAGGCTCCAGCATTTCTAAAACTTAATATGTCACCTTCATTAATTTCTGCAATTCTACGGTTGTTTGCAAAAGTATCTGTTTCACAAATATAGCCTACAACAGAGTAGAAACGTTCTTTTCCTTTTGGGTGCGAAATGTTCTCGATATGGTGTTGTGAACCGTAAAACATAGGACGAATCAAATGATTGAAACCGCTGTCAATTCCAGCAAATACTGTTGAAGTGGTTTGTTTTACAACATTTACTTTAGCCAAGAAATAACCTGCTTCGCTTACAAGGAATTTCCCAGGTTCGAATATTAAGGTTAAATCTTTTCCGTATTCGGCACAGAAAGAATTGAATCTTTTAGATAATTTTTTCCCTAATTCTTCAATATCAGTTTCGATATCGTCTTTTTTGTAAGGCACTTTGAATCCGCTTCCAAAGTCAAGGAATTCAAGGTCGTTAAAGTTTTTTGCTGCATCGAATAAGATTTCGGCTGCATATAAAAACACTTCGATGTCTAAAATATCTGAACCCGTGTGCATATGAATTCCTACGATATGCATTTTGGTATTTTCAACAATTCGCAACAAATGAGGCAATTGATGCACAGAAATTCCAAATTTACTATCAATATGACCGACAGAAATATTAGAGTTTCCGCCAGCCATCACATGTGGATTGATACGGATACAAACCGGAACGGTTGGATATTTTGTGCCAAATTGTTCCAAAATCGATAAGTTATCAATGTTGATTTGAACTCCCATAGCGGATACCTCTTCGATTTCTTCTAAAGAAACACCATTTGGAGTAAAAAATATCTGATCTGGAGCATATCCTGCGTGAAGCCCTAGTTGTACTTCTTGAATTGAAACTGCATCCAAACAAGCCCCCATATCTCTTAATAATTCAAGAATGGCAATGTTTGATAAGGCTTTCATTGCATAATTGATACGCAATTTTTCTACCTTCGAAAATGCTTTTGTTAACCGTTGGTATTGAGATTGGATTTTTGCCGCATCATATACGTATAATGGACTACCGAATTGTTCTGCTAATTGTACTAAATCTTTTGCTTGCATTGTGATACATTTTTTAGCAAATTTATTACTCTTTATTGGTTCAAACAAGAAATAATTAAAAACTAACAAATTATAACAAAATGTTTGTAAACAAACTTATTGAATTGAATTTTGTAAATTTTTAAACAAAAAGCCCTTGAAATGAATCAAGAGCTTCTTAAAAACATGTAATCACGATTAAACTCCAGGCTAATCATCACCTTACTTGGTTAACATTATTATCTTAAAATCCTACTGATTTTGTTGTTTTGCTACTCTATTTTTCATTATCGCAAAAAGAGAGGATTCGTTTAAAGTTCAGTTTGATGCTAAAAACAATTTTTTCTATTACTGATTTAGCTATAGCTTTATAAGAAATTAGCATTAATTTTTATTGGTAATAAAACAGAAAACACTTGTCTTTTATGGCTTTAATTTTGAAATTTCATTATCTAAATCGGAAAGGTATTTTTTATCCTGTTCTATTCGGAATTGTTCGTATTCAGAATGTGCTTTTTCTACGGCTTTTTCCTGCGAAACACTCCCTGTATTGGGCAAAACATCTAGACTATTGCTTTGTAAAAACTTATTGGTACGCTCCAGCCAGTCGTTCATATTCATTAGTTGATTTCTTCTTGCTTGAAATTCAGCCAAATCTAAATAGGCACTTACCAATAAATTTAAATCGCCAATTTCGTTTTCCTGCAAATAATACCAAACGAAAAGATAATGTAGTCAGATATATTTCTGGTATAATGCCGATATAGTTTGAAAATAGGACAATTTATTGGACTATATTGAAAACATAATCGGTATAATTTTTGGCTATTGTAACATCACTTTTCAAAATTTTACCTTCGGGAGCATTTTTCCAAGTGGTGAGTCCCATAAAATTTTTCTCTTTATCTACTCTATTATAGACTAATTCGGCGGCAGTTTGACCCGTAATGGCAAAATGCAACTTGTTTTGTACCATTTTATAAAACAGTTTTGCAGCTTCGGAATCTTTACTATAATCGGCACTGCATTGTTGAAAGATATCACCTAGTTTTTGATACAGTTTGCGTTCGCTGGAGCGAATCTCTCTAATACGTTCCAGCAATTCGTCGAAATAATCTTTACCAAAAGGTTTGCCATTTTTGAGCATTTCATCATTTAAGACAAATCCTTTGATGATAAATTCTTTTAGGGTTTGTGTCGCCCAAATGCGTAATTGAGTGGCTTGCTTGGAATTCACTCTATATCCAACGGCAATAATGGCATCGAGGTTGTAAAAAGTAGTTAAGTAGTTTTTATTATCAGATGCAGTTGTTTCCATTTTGGAAACAACTGCATTTTCATCGAGTTCGCCCGATTCAAAAATATTTTTTAAATGCTTACTAATTGCGGGTATTTCGACTCCAAATAGTTGTGCAATTAGTTTTTGCGAAAGCCAAAAATTATCATCTTTGTAGGTAACGCTAAGTTTTACTTTGCCTTCTTGGGTTTTATAGATTAGTATTTCTCCGGTGTTCATTGTTTGGGAAATTGGGTTTGGTGGTTTGATCTTTTCGAAAATGTTTTGTTGTGATGTAAATATAAAAAAAAGCGGTACTCAGACCGCTTCATTTTAACTTCTTTTCATCCAGCTTCTGCCTTCATTGGTGGAATAATACAATCCCTTTGAAGTCATTCCCAGAATTTCTTTGCTATTATCGGTCAAGTCTGAAAAATCTCCATACGATGCCGTAGTAGAACGAGCCATCCAACTTCTTCCATCATTTGTGGAATATTCAATTTTTGTTTTTGTTGTGGGATTAATGCGAATCATTTCTTTTCCCTTTACAATCATTTGTGCCATAATGCTATTTGTTTTTAGTTTGCCTACTGTTGTTGGGTTTCGGCTTTCCCATAGTACGAAGTACGAAGCGTTGTGTGCCAGAGTGTGGCGGTTAAAAATTATTATTTATCTAAATGATAAACAGTATTGTTTCCTCTTAAATTTTTAAGAGTTAAAAAATCTCTAATTTTTTTGTCTTCGGTTCTTGCCAATGACATAAAAAATAAAGCCGTGTAATCGATAAATTTTAATGGTATTTTTTCAAATTCACACATACTTAACATAACAGATTCAAAAACAACAATGTGAAAATTGTTTCTTGTTTTTAGGACTTCATAATCTTCTTTTTCAAAACCCACATAAAAAACAACTGCAATACAAATTTCAGCATTTGAAATTTCGATACAATGCGGTTTCGGAACAACTACAAGATTGTCGTGTTCTTTGAAATCAACCATATAAGCTAATGTTTTGCTTATTTCTTCATTTTTTAAATGGTCTAATAAAATGCAATTGTCAAGTCTTGAATAAATAAATTCCATAATTGTTAATTTTTTAATTTTGCCTACTCTATAATGGTTTTCGGCTTTTCCAAAGGACGAAGTTAATGGGAGGGTAAGCCAAAAGGTGGCGGAGTGAACGATCTTATTTTCAGAATATATTTTAGTTCGTCATATATTGGCAGTTCGCCAGCTTATCTTTGTATAAAAATTCAAAAATGAGGAAAATCAATGTTCAAAAACAAAGTTTTAAATTCCAATTACGTTTCAAAATTGCAAAAGTCATTTTGTTTTTAAAAAGTGTTGAAGTGGTTGATAGCAAACAAATCAATGTGCTTTTTTCTCAAATCAAAAGTGAAGATGATGCTGTAATAAAGAAACTGCAACAAGGCAAACTAACTCTTGTTATTGTCGTAGCTATCAATTGCAAATATCAATCTCATTTTTTTGATTTCAAATTCATAAAAACAGGAAACGAAGCCCTTTTAAAATCAGCCAGTAGATTTGGAATTCCGTTAACCACAAAGACAATCAGCTTAATTGAATGGTGGATTCGACAGGAAATTTTGGCTAAAGTTTAAAATTATTTTATTGCTGTAAAATGCTGGTATGTAACTCTTACTTCTACCCAAACACTATCGATATTGCATAAATCAAACCAAGTCAAATCGGTGTGGTCATACAAATGATGAAAACTGTAACAGTGTTTCATTTTGGGCATTATTGCTTTTAGGCGGATTCTGTCGTTAAAATCAAGTTCTGTGTAGGTTGCAGCTTCTTGAACCCCTATAAAATTAGATCTGGTTTCAAAGAAAGGGTTTCCGTCTATAGAAGGATCGAACTTTTTGTAGTAGTTGTCGTTCCAACATTCTATGATTATTTCAATCTCATAATCGTCTATAGATTTGCTAGAAACCCATTCTTTGCATTGTTTTTGAATAGTATTATACAAGCCAAAAATCCTTTTTTCTTGTTCAAGGAGTTTTTCGTTCAAGAGCAATAATTTTTCACAAACTGCGGGCGTAAATTCAAAAACAGTGTTAACATATTTGTTTCTTTCTGACAAAACCATTTTCTCCTCAATAGTAATGTTATGGCTCTTTTTTTGAATAATTTTACTAAAACGGATTTCTCTTTTGCGGTTAAGTTTCATCTTTTTTTTGACAAAGTTAGAAAGCTGGAATACCAAAAAGTGGCGGAATGATTTGTAAAAAAAAACGACAATCGGGTGGGAGTGTCGTTTTTGAAGTTGTTATAGTTTTGTTTTTATTCCGTTTTAAATGACTCGACTTCTGCAATTAGGTGCTTTATTTTGGCTACAATTCCATTGATGTTTTTATGTTCCAAAATGTCTTCCCATTCGAGGTCATTAAAGTTATCCGCAAAGGGTATCGTTTTAACCCAATTTATTGTACTTCCATTAATTGTTCTTATTCTTTCAATTTCTTCTTGCGAGTTCGAATTAACATCAACGCCTAATAATAAATTGTAATTTTCTGAAAACCATAGCAAAACACCAATTTTAAAATCTTCTTTTTCTGAAAACCACATCCCAGAACCTTCTTCTCCAAATTTATATGTATCAGGATTATAATTTTTAGTAATTAAGTCGTTCCCTATTTTGGTTTGGATTTGACTAAATAATTTTTTACAAATTTCGATTTTTACTTTCTCTGCACCAATCCCGGCAATAGTT
Source organism: Flavobacterium sp. (assembly GCF_031423415.1). Taxonomy (GTDB): domain Bacteria; phylum Bacteroidota; class Bacteroidia; order Flavobacteriales; family Flavobacteriaceae; genus Flavobacterium. The sequence goes on along the minus strand of NZ_JANPFL010000195.1, from coordinate 2,475 downwards.
AAAGCACTTTGTATATTTTTCGGGTTATTTAAAATATTATCTAAAATTTCTTCTTCCATTTTTATATTTGTTGTTTGGTTAGTTAATTTTTTAATCAGATGAACGTATTGAATTAATGTTTCTCTGATGATTGGTAGCGAATATGTTTTTTCAAGACATTGCTCAATCCAATTTTTAATTTCATCTCTATATGAAACTAAAATTATTTCTTCTAATTCTAATTTTGATGCTGTCCCAATATAACTCATCTCTGAAGGACTATTACCTTCCAAAGTGAGGTATATCATTTTACAATTAGGATAGTTTTTTTTGTATCTTAATAGCTGCCCTTTTTGATCTTTTGCATATATTTTATTTTCAATAACTATTTGGTTTTTAGAATCCTTTATTACAATATCAATAAACCCACCTTCAGAGTATTCATTATCAATCATCCCTAAATATTCTTCCACTAAAACTTTAGCATTATCAAATTCAAAATCATCTTTAACTGCTCCTAAAAATTTGATTTCTTCAAAAAAGAGTTTTAGAAAAACACTTCCTTGCCTATGCATTCCCTTTGGATTCAAAAACTCAGCAATTATCCTTGAATGAGTTCGCACTTCATCATTTTCTGCTCTCATAATTGAGAAAATATTAAAATTCTCCCCAGTTATCGTTGCAATTTCATCGTATTTTTTCTGAATGATAGAAACTTGTTGCAATAGGTTATTAATTTTATCCATAAATTTTTAGTTCATATTTTTTAATTTCATTTTAAACTCCTCAACCACAACTCCTCACAAGCCCTAGAATCGCTCAACGCATCGTGATGATTTAGCGGTATGTTAAATTCTTGGCACAAGTTAGCTAAATTAGACCTATAAATCTTATAAGTGCAAAATTTAGTGTAATCTGGAATCAATAAACTGTAATGCAAAAGGGTCTTGTTCAAAACTGGAAAATCAAAGCCAAAACCATTGTGTGCAATTACATTTTGGTTTTCGATATAAGGCGCAATTTGTTGCCAAATTTGGGCGAAAGTCGGAGCATTTGCAGTGTCTTGTGCAGCAATTCCGTGAATGTCCGTAAAGCGACTCCAGTAATAATTATCGGGTGGTTGTACTAATAGATTAACTTCTTTGGTAATGATTCCGTTTTCAACTCTAACCAATCCAATTTGGCAAATACTGTTTCGATAGCCGCTTGCTGTTTCAAAATCTATGGCTGTAAAGTTTTTCATTTTATATTTTAAAGGTGGTTTTTAGCTTTTATGTAACACAAAGAAAGTAGTGAAATATGCCAAAAGGTGGCAGAGTAATTTTTTGTATTAAAAATAGACGCATATTTACGATGTTATATTTCGATTTTAATAAATTATTTTCGATTTCGATAATTTATACTAACTTTGTTTTATGGTTGTCATTACAAAAGCAAAACTAATACAGTTCTATGAAGCTGAGCCATTGGCGAAAGAACCATTATTGAGATGGTACACGACCGCATTGTCGAGTAATTGGAATGATTTTCATAGTATAAAAGAATCCTATAATAGTGTGGATAGCATCGGAAATGACCGATTTGTTTTTAATGTTTCTGGCAACAAATATAGAATTGTAGCGATGATTCATTTTAGCAAAAGAACACTGTATTTAAGATTTGTAGGTACGCACAAACAATATGATAAAATAGACTGTAAAACAATTTGAAATGCAAAAGATACTATCAAAAAATGATTTCGAGCTTGCCGAAAAACAAATGAACGATTTGTTAGCTACGGCAACAATAAAAGGCGGTTTTGATTTTTTAACAGAAAGCGAAACCGAAGCTCTTGACCAATTTACACAAGTAGTAAAGCGTTATGAAGAGGCTCATTTTATTATTGAAACACCCCAAACGGTTCAAGAATTAATTGCAATGAAAATGTTTGAAAAAAATTTAAAGCAAAAAGAAATTGCAAAATTGCTTGATACCACAGATACCAAACTTTCTGAAATTATGCATCACAAGAGAAAACCAAGTATTTCGTTTTTGAAAGCACTGAATCAAGTTTTAGAAATTGACGGCAATCTATTATTACGAATTGTTTAATTATAAAACAAGGACATTTTTATCACTTGCAAAATATTGTTTCTATATCCGCTTGCCGTTTCAAAATCTATTGCTGTAAAGTTTTTCATTTATTGATACAAATTAGCCATTTCCGCAATGCTATTTTTGATTTCGTTTTGTAGCGAAATAGGAGCAAGTACTTTTACATCCGAACCATATTTCAACAGTTCCATTAGAATATCATTGGTGGTGTGAATGAAAATTTCTAGTACGACGGTATCTTCGGTTTCTTCCACTATTCGTTGGGATTCGTGCAACGGAAACGTTTTAATGTAATTCCCTTGTTGTTTGGAAAACTCCAAAACTACTTTTTCAGCAGGTTCATAAGTTTCAACTCCAAAAGCGTGTTTGAATTCCTTTTCTACATTATAAGCAATGGGTTTG
>NZ_JANPFL010000194.1:0-15292 GCF_031423415.1 Flavobacterium sp. | reverse complement strand
CTGTCCGAAAACAGATTTACTAGAAAAATAATTACTTTTACTCATCGTTTTTTGTCTTTTGCAAAACCAAATTACGATTTTAATTGAGAAGCCATTTTTATGGCTTCTTTTTTATTTACTTTTATCGGACAACAATGATATCTTTAATATCTATCAATTGTAAACAAATATATAGTTTCAAAATCCGTTTATGTTTTTTTGATGATTCCCATCAAAACCTCAAATTCACCTTTACATTAAAAACCCTTGTAGTCATATAATTAGGAATGGCATATTGATTTTTAGAATACACATCACGAACCCAGGTATTGGTAATTGCATTTTGATTGTCAAAAAGGTTGAAAATTTCTAGTCCAACAGCTAACTCCTTAAAACTTTGCAACCATTTTTTTGAGGATGGATTTTGAGCATCAATCAATACTTTAAAAAAACCTACATCGGCACGCCGGTAATCTCTCAATCGGTTTTGGTACAAATAAGGATCAGCATACGAAGGCGAACCACCTGGTAATCCAGTGTTGTAAACCAAATTCAAATATAATTTTAGGCTTGGAATCTTAGGCATATAATCTTGGAACAAAAGTGCAAATTTCAATCTTTGGTCTGTTGGTCTCGAAATAAATCCTTTGTTATTGATGTCTTCTTCTGTTTTCAAATAACCAAAACTAAACCAGGATTCGGTTCCGGGAACAAATTCTCCGTTCAATCTAAAATCAAAACCTTGAGCGTATGCTTTTGCATTATTGGCGGCAGCATATCGAACTCGAACATTGTCTAACGTATATGGATTCACATCAGTCAAGGATTTATAATACAATTCCGAAACCATTTTGAAAGGACGATTCCACATCTTGAAACTATAATCATTGCTCAAAACAATATGAATCGATTGTTGCGCTTTGACATCAGGCTGCACTTCTCCTTTTGCATTTCTCAATTCTCTGTACGAGGGTGGTTGATGATACAATCCTCCAGAAAGCCTGAAAAACATATCTTTTTCCCATTTTGGTTTCAAAGAAAATTGCGCTCTAGGACTAAACGTAATTTGTGTAGAACTCGTAATATTATCGCCAGAAATAGTCCAATTTTGAGAACGAACTCCAGCATTCATCCAAACTTCATTGCTACCAATATATCCTTTTCTACTCCATTGAAAATAACCTGAAAATCGGTTGATGTCAACAAAATTAGTTGCTCTTACATTTTGATAAGGTACTAAAGGTCCTGTGTAAGGAGAATACGGTTGCTCGTTTTTGGGCAAAAACTTCGGAGGACTTATCGAAAATCCAGCCGAGTCAATAACTTCCCATTCTATCACTCGATCTCGAATGGATTCACGTGTGAATTTTGCTCCCCATTCGAACTGATTTTTTTTCCAATTGTGCATGCCTTTCAATTCGATATTTACAATTAATGCATCTAAATCATTCCTAGCGTGATTGAGTTGTCCGCCAATTCCTCTAGTAAAAGTAACATCTCCGAAGGTTTCAGAACCAATATTAGAATCCACTTCGCCCAAACGATATTGTGCCAAAATATCATAATATTCTTGTTCTTGAGTATGATAAGCGGATGCAATCAACTTGTAAGTTGAGTTCTTCGATGGGGTATACGTTGACTTTACTGCGCCAAAAACAGTGGTATATTTATCTTTTTCCTGACCTTCATAATAAATCAACAACGCCATTGGATCTTGGATAGTACCAAAGTTAGTTTGACGTGTCAAAGGTTGGTATTTGTAATCATTAGAAGAAATATTCCCCAAAAAACTGAATTCCAATTTGTCCGATTTTTTGAAATTAACGTTCGTTTGAACATCAGCAAATACAGGCGTGAAATTGGTTTGTGTTTCTTGACTGTCAACCAAAAGTGAATTGTTGCGGTAACGAATTCCTGTAACTTCTGACCATTTACCGTTCTTAGAAACCGCGTCAACAGCTAGGCTTGCGCCAAGTAAACTGGCTTCTGCAACTGCTGCAAATTGTGTTGGTGTTCGATAGGTAATATCTAAAACTGAGGATAATTTATCACCAAATTTAGATTGAAAACCACCGGCAGAAAAATCTACATTTTGAACCAAGTCAGTATTGGTAAAACTCAATCCTTCTTGTTGACCGGAGCGAATTAAGAAAGGACGATATACTTCAATTTCATTAACATACACCAAATTTTCGTCATAATTTCCACCGCGAACGGCATATTGCGTGCTCAATTCATTATTAGAATTTACGCCTGGTAAGGATTTTAAAATATTTTCGACACCTGGATTAGCGCCTGGAATTTTTCGAATCAATGCAGGTTCAATAGTAGTAATTCCTTGTACTCTTTTTTTATTATTTACAGTTACAATAACTTCGCCCATTTGCTCATCCTGTTCATTCATTACCAGATTGAATTCGTAATCTTCACTTGGTTTTAAAGTAACGGCGACCGTAGCTTTTTTCAAAGAAATATATGAAAAAACAACTATAACCTTCTGATTTGATGGAATAGACAAAATGTAAAAACCATTGGAATTAGATTGTGTACCAGCACTTTGACTGGATATATTTACATTGGAAACTGGCTGGTTATTTTTATCAAGAATAACTCCTTTTATGCGAGCAGTTTGAGCAGATGCCACACATCCAAAACAGAAAAAAAGGAAAACAAGTATTATTTTATTGTGATGCAAGGAATTTAATTTTATTGTTTTTGACTTCTAAAAAACTGAGTTTCAAAGATAGTAGAATTTCCTAAATTATCCACCACAATAAGTTTTAATTCATTTGCACCTTCAGCAACAATTCCGTCACTAAAAGCGTGCGTGATTTTCTTGGTTTTATTGTCGTATTCGAATAAAATCCATTGGCCATTCAGATACCCATTATACGATTTTATACCTGATAAATCATCACTAATGGTAAATTGAATGAATTTTTTATCGCTCAACCATTTGCCTGCAATAGATTTTGCAATAGTAATTTTTGGCGGTGTAATATCTAAAACCAAAGCATATTTGCCCAAAGTTTTAACATTAGTCTTGAAAACAGTATCTTTTCTATAGGTCCGATTGTACCCTATTTTTCCTGAACCGATTGATCCGATAAATACTTTATCTCGTTGAGCTTCAGTAAATTTATGATCTTCCATTTCAATAGTAAAGTTGGAATGAGCAGGAACAGTGTCGTTATCAAGAAACAAGGTATCGTTTCGTACCTCAAAATTCAAATTGAAATCTTCATAAAAAGTATTGGCGGGAAAAAAAACCGACATATTTTCTTTGGAAAAATTAGATTCGTTTTTTGCTTTGACAAAATATTTAGAAACTGGTTCTTTGGCAATAATCACAGGTAAAATCTCATTGACAATTGGAATGGTTACTGTGGTCAGGTTTCCATAAAAATCTGAAACTTCGATGCGGTATTGAGCTGTTAAATTGGGCACAACATTTAGAACACCATTTGAAGCATCTGATTTAATAATACTAAAGTTATATGGGCTTTTCATAAATAACTTCTGGACTCTTTGTTGTGTTTTTTTATACATTGGATAATCAATCAAGGCATTCACATATCGCATATCATCGAAGGAATAGGTATCAAATTGGTAACCAAAGTTTGGTATTCCGTTGTAAAAGGTTTGCACTTTATAAACACCATTTTTATTAAATGAAACATCATCATAATCGAAAGTATTGACCCCAAAACCTATTTTACCATTAGCCACCACTTTATCGGCGAGATAAGTTCCGTCTTTTTGCAAAACAAGATTTAGCAATAAAGGACGTTTGGATTGATTAACCACAGATTCATTGTCTAATGGATAGGCATAGATGTTAAAAATAATAGGTTTCTTCGTGTCTTTCATAAATTTATCAAACCCAAAAAGCATAGGGTTAATAATATACTCAGTTATATTGTCTCTAAATTCAAAATGCAAATGTGGTCCTTCTGAAGCTCCGGTATTTCCTGAAAGACCAATAATTTGACCTTTTTTGACAACTAATTGATCTGGTTTTGGAAATAGTTCTATTTCAAAAGATTGCTCTTTATAATGCGCTTTTTTGATGAAGTTCTCTAATGAATCAGTTGCTCTTTGCAAATGACCGTAAACCGAAGTATAACCGTTTGAATGGGTAATATAAATTGTTTTACCGTTTCCAAAAGTGGAAATTTTTATTCTTGATACGTAACCGTCGGCAACAGCATGAACATCTAACCCTTCTCTTTGCTGTGTTTTGAAATCAAATCCAGCATGGAAATGATTAGGTCTCAACTCTCCAAAATTTCCCGACAATTGCATTGGAATATCTAAAGGCGATCTAAAATAATCGGTTGGATAATTGACCTGAGCAAAAACAGAACAATAAAAAAGAATGAAAAACAGACTCGATCTCATAAGATACATTTTTGCTAAGATAAATAAAAGTAGATTACAAAATTTTTTAAATGCTTAAAAACCATAATCATCTGTTATACTGATAATTGATTTTTTTAAGATAAAAAAACCAATAAAATATTGTAAAAATAAAAAGGAATACTAACTTTGTAAGATTAAGTAATACTTTGGAATCATTATGAGTGTAATTGCAGAAATAATTGATACTCTTGAAAATAAGATTGAAAAACTATTTGCAAAAATAAATAGTTTGGAGAAAAAATCTCAAGAATTGAAAATTGAATTAGAAAAATCTGCAGCTATCATACAAAATCAGTCTCAAGAGATTGTAGCCTTAAAAGCGCAGTATGAAACACAAAAAATAGCCAACGCATTACTGGGCAGTGAGGAGAATAAAAGAGATACCAAGCTTAAAATAAATTCATTAATTCGTGAAATTGATTACTGCATAGCTCAGCTAGCAGATTAATAAAGATATGGACGAAAAGCTTAAAATTAAGATATCGATTGCGGACAGAGTCTATCCCTTAACAGTGGAACTCTCTCAAGAAGAAGGGCTCAGAAGCGCTTCAAAAAAAATTGATACAATGATAAAGCAATTTGAAGAAAATTATGCCGTGCGTGACAAGCAAGATGTATTAGCCATGTGTGCTTTGCAATTTGCGGCACAAACAGAACAAAAACAAATTGATAATGCCATAGATGGTGGAGCCACTATCGAAAGAATTAAAAAAATCAATGCGCTTTTAGATCAATATCTCCAAGATTAAACACGTTCTTTACAGAAACTAAGTTACTGCCTACATTAGTTCACATTTGGTAAACTCAACACTAATCAATTAGAATGAGCAAATCATCGTTACTATAGCAAGCCAATTCAGTTTGGAAGCTTGAACAACGAGTTAGCTCAAAACTTGTATTTCAGAGTTTATACAAGCAATCTAATGTAGGCTTTTTTTATATATAAATTTTTTAACAACTATGGACATTTTAACAATAATTATTTCAGGAATTGTAGGTATTGCGGCGGGTTTTGGTTTAGCCAAATTAATTGAAAAAAGTAATATTTCTAATTTGATTAAAAACGCAAAGAAAGAAGCATCTTCTATCTTAAAAGACGCTAATCTTGAAGCCGAAAATATCAAAAAAGACAAAATTCTTCAAGCAAAGGAGAAATTTATCGAATTAAAATCGGAGCACGAACAAGTAATTCTATCGCGTGATCAAAAGATAGCGGAAGTGGAAAAAAGAATTCGTGACAAAGAATCTCAGGTTTCGAATGAATTGTCGAAAGCTAAAAAAGTAAATGACGATTTTGAGGCAAAAACAATAGAGTACAATGCTAAAATCGAAACTTTAGACAAAAAACAATCCGAGGTTGAAAAATTGCACAAAAGCCATCTTCAACAACTTGAAGTTATAGCGGGTTTATCCACTGAAGACGCCAAAAATCAATTGATTGAAGGTTTGAGGGCTGAAGCCAAAACGCAGGCAATGTCACACATTCAAGATACTATCGAAGAAGCAAAATTAACAGCACAACAAGAGGCTAAAAAAATCATCATTAACACCATTCAAAGAGTTGGTACAGAAGAAGCGGTAGAAAATTGCGTATCAGTTTTCAACATCGAATCGGATGATGTAAAAGGAAGAATTATTGGCCGTGAAGGAAGAAATATTAGAGCGATTGAAGCAGCAACTGGAGTTGAAATCATTGTTGACGATACACCAGAAGCTATCATTCTTTCTTGTTTTGATCCAGTTCGTCGAGAAATTGCGCGTTTAGCCTTGCATAAATTAGTAACCGACGGACGTATTCACCCAGCACGTATCGAAGAAGTGGTGGCTAAAACTACCAAACAAATTGACGATGAAATTATTGAAGTGGGTAAACGTACCGTTATTGACCTAGGAATTCACGGTTTACATCCTGAATTGATTAAGGTGGTAGGCCGAATGAAATACCGTTCTTCTTACGGACAAAATCTGCTACAACACTCTCGCGAGGTTTCAAAACTGTGCGGAATTATGGCCGCCGAACTTGGTTTGAACGTGAAGCTGGCCAAACGAGCAGGTTTATTGCATGATATTGGTAAAGTTCCCGACACTGAGAGCGATTTACCACACGCTTTATTAGGAATGCAATGGGCGGAAAAATACGGTGAGAAAGAAGAAGTTTGCAACGCGATTGGAGCGCACCACGACGAAATCGAAATGAAATCATTGTTATCTCCAATCATTCAAGTTTGTGATGCTATTTCAGGTGCAAGACCAGGTGCAAGAAGACAAGTTTTAGATTCATATATTCAACGTTTGAAAGACTTGGAAGAAGTGGCATATGGATTTGGCGGCGTGAAAAACGCATACGCGATTCAAGCTGGTAGAGAACTTCGTGTGATTGTAGAAAGCGAAAAAGTTTCTGATGAAAAAGCAGCTACTTTATCTTTTGAAATTTCTCAAAAAATTCAAACCGAAATGACTTATCCAGGTCAGGTAAAAGTGACTGTTATTAGAGAAACTAGAGCAGTTAATATCGCAAAATAGATTTCGATAAATTCCAAAATTTAAAATTCCAAATTCCAATGCTTAATCGTTGGGACTTGGAATTTTTTTTGAATTTTATTTTCCTGCGTTGAAATTTATAAATTTAAACTAACTTTGTTTAAAAGTTTATAAATATGGGACTTCCTGAGATACTCCACATTAGCGAAAAAGACTATTTAGATACTGAGCGTTTGGCTTTTGAAAAACACGAATATTATAAAGGAGAAATCTTTGCGATGAGTGGAGCTTCGATTGCGCATAACAAAATTGCTATGAATTCATCTGTAGACATAGCAACAAAATTGAAAGGCAAAAGATGCCAACCTTTTGGGAGTGATTTAAGGATCCATATCCCCAAAAACACGCTATACACTTATCCAGACATTAGCATAGTATGCGGCGAAATAGAAACTACCGACGACAAATTTGATACCATAACTAATCCATCTGTAATTATAGAAATTCTTTCTCCCTCTACTAGAAATTATGATAAAGGCGAAAAATTTACTTTGTATAGAGAAATAGATTCACTGCAAGAATATATCCTGATTGACTCAGAACGCATTATGGTAGAAAAATTCATCAGAAATTCGGACAATAGTTGGCAATTGACAGAATACAAAACTATGGAACAAAGTTTTACTATAGCCACAGTGAGTTTAGAAATGCAATTGCAGGATATCTATGAAGGCGTTAAAATTGTTTAAGATTGTTTAAAGAAGGTCTAATATGTTCAAATTTATTCGATTTGCCCTATACAGCTGATCACCAAAAAACTAATCACTGAACACTATTTCCTCGGATGAAAATTATTAATTACTTCAGTTAAAAACCTTCTGTCTAAATGCACATAGATTTCTGTTGTCGTTATCGATTCGTGACCCAGCATTAACTGAATCGAACGTAAATCTGCACCATTTTCTAATAGATGTGTGGCAAACGAATGACGCAAAGTATGTGGACTTATACTTTTCTTTAAATCGATTTTGACGGCCAAGTCTTTGATTATCGTAAAAATCATTGCTCTTGTCAACTGACTTCCTCTCCTATTTAAGAACAAAGTATCTTCTTGACCCTTCTTTATCTTCAAATCATTCCGTTTGTGATCTCGATAAATTTGGATGTATTTTTGTGTCAAATTCCCTATCGGAACAAAACGTTGCTTATTCCCTTTTCCGGTGATTTTGATACATCCTTCATCAAAAAATAAATCAGAAATTTTTAGGGTAACCAATTCAGAAACTCGAAGTCCACAGCCATAAAGTGTTTCTAACATAGCTCTATTTCGTTCACCCTCGTTAGAACTCAAATCTATTGCCGAAATTAAAGAATCTATTTCTCCTACCGATAAAGTGTCTGGTAATTTTCTGCCTGTTTTTGGGGTTTCAATCAATTCCATAGGATTGTCTTGACGATAATCTTCAAAAATTAAATAACTAAAAAAACTTTTTAATCCTGAAATTATTCTGGCTTGCGAACGCGGATTAACTTCTTTTGCAACATTATATATAAATTGCTGAATTGTTTCTTCGCTAATCTTTACAGGCGAAATCGAAATATTATTTTCATTCAAAAAAACACACAAACGTTCGATATCGAAAGAATAATTGTCGATAGTGTTTTTTGACAATCCTCTTTCAATCCTCAAATAAGATTGATAACTTTTAATATCCGACATCCAATTCACATCTGCAAATTTTGATTTTCCAACAGTCATATATATTGTAAATCGCCAGTTCCCTATCTCTCGGCTCGCGCTTCTTTACTTGTCAGTGTTTATCTTACAAAATTTTATTTTCATCGAGTTTGATGATTAATCAATTGTTTGCAACAAACTTCATTGTTAGTAGCGATTTCTTGTAAGCAAAGTAAAGCTATTTTTAGACATAAAAAAACCAAACAAAAAGTGCTTTGACAATAATTTAAAGATTTCAATTAGGAATAATAATGAATTAAAAAAAACAGAAATTAAGGCACCGGATATTTACCGTTTATGAAGCAGGGTCAAAAGGAACAACAATAGGGTTTTATAAGTTTGATTTAAATAACAAGTTTACGACGGATTATATGACAATAATAATTTAGTTAATTATGACAGTTTTAAACTAATCTATCTTCCTGATTATCCTGAAAAGAATCAAGCAAAACGACTTGTAGAGGATTATGCCTAAATTTTTGACAATTCATATAAATCATGAACATAATTAAATTTACTTATCAAAACCGCTACTTTTGATAATTTTTTAAATCTACCTGTAAATAGTAATTCTACATCTCTAAAATTGTCCAGTTCCTCAATTAATCTATCTTTGCAGCTTTTAATTTTTTAGCGGTTTAAAGTTTCTAACTTCTAAATCCTAACTTCAAACTTCAAACAATGATTACAGTTAACGATATTTCTGTTCAATTTGGCGGAACTACTTTATTTAGCGACGTTTCGTTTGCAATCAATGAAAATGATAAAATTGCCCTTATGGGTAAAAACGGTGCAGGAAAATCAACGCTTTTAAAGATTATTGCAGGCCAAAGCAAACCATCAACAGGCAATATTTCGGCGCCAAAAGAAGCGGTAATTGCTTATTTACCCCAGCATTTATTGACGACAGATGGCGCAACGGTTATGGAGGAAACATCCAAAGCTTTTGGTGAAATCTTTAGTATGAAAGCTGAAATTGATGAAATCAATGAGCAATTAACGGTTCGCACCGATTACGAAAGTGATGCGTATATGAAATTAATCGAAAGAGTTTCGGACTTGAGCGAGAAGTTCTATGCTATCGAAGAAGTGAATTATGAAGCTGAAGTTGAGAAAATATTAACAGGTTTGGGTTTTGAACGTGAAGATTTTACGCGTCAAACCTCTGAGTTTTCAGGTGGTTGGAGAATGCGAATCGAATTAGCCAAAATCCTTTTGCAAAAACCAGATTTAATTCTGTTGGATGAGCCTACGAACCATATGGATATTGAAAGCATTCAATGGTTGGAAGATTTTTTGATCAATTCTGCCAAAGCGGTTGTAGTGATTTCGCACGATAGAGCTTTTGTCGATACTATTACCAATCGTACCATCGAAGTGACAATGGGACGAATTTACGATTACAAAGCCAAATATTCTCATTATTTAGAATTGAGAAAAGATCGTCGTATGCACCAACAAAAAGCCTACGATGAACAACAAAGAATGATTGCCGACAATAGAACTTTTATTGACCGTTTCAAGGGAACATTTTCTAAAACTGATGCGGTTCAATCTCGGGTTAAAATGCTGGAAAAGTTGGTTATTGTTCAAGTCGATGAAGTGGACACTTCGGCTTTGAAGTTGAAATTTCCGCCTGCAGCGCGTTCGGGACAATATCCTGTAATTGTTAAAGAAATGTCGAAATCTTACGGAGACCACGTGGTTTTCAAGGATGCCAATATGGTTATTGAAAGAGGGCAAAAAGTCGCTTTCGTAGGTAAAAACGGAGAAGGAAAATCGACGATGATCAAAGCTATTATGAAAGAAATTGGTGTTGATTCTGGTTCAGCAGAAATTGGTCATAATGCACAAATTGGTTATTTTGCTCAAAATCAAGCTGCTTTATTAGACGAAAATGCAACTATTTTTGAAACCATAGATGATGTTGCTGTTGGTGATGTTCGTACCAAGATTAAAGATATTTTGGGAGCCTTTATGTTTCACGGAGATGATGTAACTAAGAAAGTGAAAGTACTTTCAGGTGGAGAGAAAACGCGTTTGGCGATGATAAAATTATTATTGGAACCGGTCAATTTATTGATTCTTGATGAGCCTTCGAACCATTTGGATATGAAAACCAAGGACATTATCAAGGACGCTTTGCGTGATTTTGATGGAACTTTAATCTTGGTTTCACACGATAGAGATTTCTTGGATGGATTAGCAACTAAAGTTTTCGAATTCGGACAAAAGCGAGTGAAAGAACATTTTGAAGATATTGCTGGTTTCTTGGCAAACAAAAAGATGGAAAGTATGAGAGAAATTGAAAAATAAACATTTTAGGATCTTAAAGTAAAAAAGGCTGTTTCATTTTGTTGAAACAGCCTTTCTTTATTATAATCGAATTCCTGGAGGAAGCAACTCTTTGTAAATAGAATTCTTTTTGAAGAAAACTACAATTTTTGGCAGTATCGGAACTACTTTTAGTTTTCTTTCGATAGCAATTGCCATGATTTCTTTGAGAAAATTTGAAATAAAAACTTCGTCGTCAAAAGAATCGGGAACGTTAATTTTTGTTAGAAATATTTTTTTCTCCTGAAATGAATATTCAATGGTAACTAATCCTTTTTCGGTTATGGTTTCAAATTGTCTGGCAAAAGTATTGTCTTTCACCTCGATAATGACTTTGCTATCCATGCTATTTTGTGTGTTTTATTATCTCCCTATCCAATAACTTTATTACTTTTGAATTGATTCCAAAATAATTATTTAAATTTGAAAAAACTACAGCAACAAAGGTATCGATTTGATTTTCAATATCAAATGATTTTTGGCTGTATCTTAGTGTCATTTCCTTCTAATACGCTAATAACCGCGTGACCAAATTCCGTAGAACTAAAATGGTGAAGTCCTTTTTACTAGGATTCGTTGTCATAATTTATTGGTAAAATTAGATTCGAATCTAATTGGATTCTAATATAATAATTAATTTTATACCAAATTCGAAGCAATAAATCGAATTGCTTTAAAACAAACAATATGAGTAAAATCCCGGTTTACTTTATGCCAGGTTTGGCTGCAAGTGCTCAAATTTTTGAACGAATTGCTCTTCCAAATGCTATTTTTGAAACTTTACTTTTAAAATGGGAAATCCCTTTGGATAATGAAAGTTTACGGCAATATGCCAAAAGAATGGCAAATAAGATTACATATCCTAATCCAGTATTAATTGGAGTATCCTTTGGTGGAATTTTGGTTCAGGAAATGGCTCAATTTATTACTGCTCGAAAAATCATTATTATTTCGAGCGTCAAAACTAATCTGGAGTTTCCGTTGAGGATGAAAGTTGCAAAAACTACAAAGGCCTATAAATTAATTCCAACAACTTTATTTTCCAATATTGACAGTCTTTCCCAATTTTCTTTTGGTGAAAAAATAAATCAACGGCTCAAATTGTATGAAAAATTTCTTCGTGTTCGAGACAAACGTTATTTAGATTGGGCTGTAGAACAAATCATTTTATGGGAAAGAACCATTGCAGATGACACTGTAATTCATATTCATGGAGATGAGGATGATGTTTTTCCGATAAAAAATATTCAAAACTGTATTATAGTTAAAGGAGGAACCCACGTCATGATTTTAACCAAATACAAGTGGTTGAATGAAAATCTACCTAAGATTATTTTGGAATAAAAAAGGCGATTAGATTTTGCTCTATTCGCCTTTTTTTGAATTATATTTTCTTCATCTGCTCCTTCATCATTTTAATCTGATCGGTCAGCATGTTTTGTTTGTCTAATTTTTTAGCTTCATTTAGTAAGTTTGTCGCTTCTAATTTCCTTCTTCGACTCATTGCTATTCCAGCAAGATTCAATTTAGCAACAGCCAAATCCATGTCCATTGATAATCCCAATTCAATTGCTTTTTTGAAATATTTTTCAGATTGGTTTAAATTCGTTTGAGAAAGCATAATACCGTGCAAATAATTGAAATAACCTTGCTGCTTTCTGACCAAAGCTTTTTCTGGGCTTTTGATGTAAGCCAACCATTTTTTGGCTCCCTCAAAATCTTGCTTTCTTAATTTTAAGAATGCCAATAATATAAATTCATTTTTAAAGTAAAGAAAAATTGGAAAAGCAGTCAATAATATAAGAAAGATTCCGTTGCCAATATTAGATTCGGTAAACTGCCAAACCCCTGCAACTATAAGAAAACCAGCAATAATAAGTTTGATATTTTTGTGAAACATAGTGTATAAATTTATAGCAGCAAAGATAGTAAAAGGAATTAAAAAAAAAATTATAAAACCACTTGCCAGAAATAAAAGTCTTTGTATATTTGCACTCGGTTTTAGAGTAACGATTATTCAGACCACAATGACATCGTAAATACATTTTTTAAAGATACAAAGCAATGAGCAAAAGAACGTTTCAACCATCGAAAAGAAAAAGAAGAAATAAGCACGGATTTATGGACAGAATGGAATCTGCAAATGGGAGAAAAGTGCTAGCTCGTCGTAGAGCAAAAGGAAGACACAAATTGACTGTTTCTTGCGAACCAAGACATAAAAAATAATGATTAGAAATAATCAATATCAAGGCGTTGCTATTTTTTAGTAACGCCTTTTTTTATACTTTATCGTTAAAAAAATTTCAGGTTCAGGATTTAATGTTACAGAATTGACAAAAAATCAGGAACTTTGAACAAAAATAAAACCACAAACTACTACACAATGCCAAAAGACAACTCTATAAAATCGGTTTTAATAATAGGTTCAGGTCCAATCGTGATTGGTCAAGCGTGCGAATTTGATTATGCAGGTTCCCAATCGGCACGTTCTATTCGTGAAGAAGGAATTGAAGTAATCCTTATTAATTCAAATCCAGCAACCATTATGACCGATCCATCAATGGCCGATCACATCTATTTGTTGCCGCTTACCACTAAATCAATTATAAAAATATTAAAAGAACATCCTCAAATCGATGCTGTTTTACCTACAATGGGTGGACAAACTGCTTTGAATCTTTGTTTGGAAGCTGACGAAAAAGGAATTTGGGCAGATTTTGGAGTAAAACTAATTGGAGTTGATGTGAATGCCATCAACATTACCGAAGATCGCGAACAGTTCAAACAGTTACTTAAAAAAATAAACGTACCATCTGCACCTGCAGAAATCTGTACTTCCTATCTTCGAGGTAAGGAAATTGCACAGGAATTTGGTTTTCCATTGGTTATTCGTCCATCCTTTACTTTGGGCGGAACTGGAGCAGCTATTGTCTATAAAAAAGAAGATTTCAACGAACTCTTAACTCGTGGTCTAGAAGCTTCACCTATTCACGAAGTTTTGATTGATAAGGCTTTGATGGGCTGGAAAGAATACGAATTGGAATTGTTGAGAGATAAAAATGACAATGTTGTTATTATCTGTTCTATTGAAAATATGGATCCAATGGGGATTCATACTGGAGATTCCATAACAGTGGCGCCAGCAATGACTTTATCGGATACCACTTTCCAAAAAATGCGCGACTATGCAATTTTGATGATGCGTTCTATCGGAAATTTCGCTGGAGGTTGTAATGTGCAGTTCGCCGTTTCGCCTGACGATAAAGAAGATATTGTGGCGATTGAAATCAATCCTCGTGTCTCTCGATCCTCAGCATTGGCATCAAAAGCAACGGGTTATCCTATCGCAAAAATTGCTTCGAAACTGGCTTTAGGTTACAATCTTGATGAATTGCAAAACCAAATCACCAAATCAACTTCGGCATTGTTCGAACCGACTTTAGATTATGTGATTGTGAAAATACCACGTTGGAATTTTGACAAATTTGAAGGTGCCGACAGAACTTTGGGGCTTCAAATGAAATCTGTGGGCGAAGTGATGGGAATAGGACGCTCGTTCCAAGAAGCCCTTCACAAAGCCACCCAATCTTTGGAAATCAAAAGAAATGGATTGGGAGCTGACGGAAAAGGATATACTAATTATGAACAAATAATCGAGAAACTAACCTATGCTAGTTGGGATCGTGTTTTTGTAATTTATGATGCGATTGCTTTAGGAATTCCTTTGAGTCGCATACACGAAATCACTAAAATTGATATGTGGTTTCTCAAACAATATGAGGAATTGTACACTTTAGAGAAAGAAATCTCTAGTTTCAAATTGGAAACTTTGCCAAGAGAATTGTTACTGGAAGCCAAACAAAAAGGTTTTGCCGACAGACAAATTGCCCATATGTTGAGTTGTTTGGAAAGTCAAATTCACGCTTTGAGAATGTCGATGAATATCAATCGCGTATTCAAATTGGTGGATACTTGTGCTGCTGAGTTCAAAGCCTTAACTCCTTATTATTACTCTACTTTTGAAGCCGAAATCGAAAAAGCAAATGGCGAGCGATACGTTCACAACGAAAGTATCGTTACCGAAAAGAAAAAAATAATTGTTTTGGGTTCTGGACCCAATAGAATTGGACAAGGAATAGAATTTGATTATTCCTGTGTTCACGGAGTTTTGGCTGCCAAAGAATGTGGTTACGAAACCATAATGATCAACTGCAACCCAGAAACGGTTTCGACTGATTTTGATACTGCCGATAAATTATATTTTGAGCCTGTATTTTGGGAACACATTTACGACATTATCCAACACGAAAAACCAGAAGGTGTTATCGTGCAATTAGG
>NZ_JANPFL010000193.1:0-23133 GCF_031423415.1 Flavobacterium sp. | reverse complement strand
CTCTTAAAACTTCAATATTTGAAAAAATATTTTTCTAAATTTCAAATATTGAGTTCTACAAAGAACACTAAAAAACAAGCAAAACAGTTGAAATGCTTATAAATAGTAGCTTTTCAAGTTTTTATCGGACAACAATGGTTTAAAATGGTCTTTGTTAATCAAACAAATCCGAGGATAAATAGCGATCGCCTCGGTCACAAATGATGGCAACAATCACTCCAGATTCTAATTGCTCGGCCAGTTTTAGTGCAACTGTAACTGAACCTCCGCTGCTCATTCCTGCAAAAACTCCTTCTTCGAGTGCCAATCTTTTGGTCATGGCACGTGCTTCTTCTTCAGAAACTTCCATAATAGTATCCACTTTTGAAGCGTCAAATATTTTGGGCAAATATTCCTTAGGCCATTTTCGGATTCCCGGAATTTGAGAACCATCGCTGGGTTGTGCGCCAACGATTTGGATACTAGGATTTTTTTCTTTCAGATAAGTCGAAGTCCCAATTATAGTTCCAGTAGTTCCCATTGCCGAAACAAAATGGGTAACTGTTCCGTGAGTGTCTCTCCAAATTTCTGGTCCTGTAGTTTTGTAATGGGCTTTCCAATTGTCCTCATTGGCAAACTGGTTGAGCATCACATAACCGCCTTCGGCTACTTTTTTATCGGCATAATCTCGCGAGCCAATAATACCTTCTTTTGCAGGCGTTAGAATTACTTTTGCGCCATAAGCGCGCATCGTTTGAGTGCGTTCTTTGGTAGAATCTTCGGGAAGAATAAGTTCAATTTCTATGTTTAATAATTTGGCAATCATCGCCAAGGCAATGCCAGTATTTCCGCTGGTGGCTTCTATCAGTTTATCTCCTTTTTTTATATCTCCTCTTTCTAATGCAGAAACAATCATGTTGTAAGCAGGACGATCTTTTAAACTGCCACCAGGATTGTTGCCTTCCAATTTTAAAAACAGTTTTACGTTCTTGTTTTTATTAATATTTCGGGCTTCGACTAATGGCGTATTTCCAATGAGTTTTAATATATCTTGCGTATTCATTCTATTTTAGCTCTTTAATTTTTACTTCTGTGATAGTGGTATTTGTTACAATTGATTTTGGTGGAATCGATTTGGTAATCCAAGTATTGCCTCCAATAATGCTGTTTTTTCCAATAACTGTTTCGCCTCCTAAAATGGTAGCATTAGCATAAATGCACACATTTTTTTCAACAGTAGGATGTCTTTTGGTGCTTTTCATGTCTTTGCTCACACTTAGTGCGCCCAAAGTAACACCTTGGTATAATTTCACGTGTTTTTCGATGATGGTGGTTTCACCAATAACAATTCCGGTGGCGTGATCAATAAAAAATGGAGATTCAATTTCGGCGCCAGCGTGAATATCGGTTCCTGTGATTCGATGGGCATATTCGCTCATTAACCTTGAGAAAAGCAACATATCGAGCAAGTATAATTCGTGACTCAGTCTGTAAATGGCAATCGCGTAAAATCCCGGATAAGCCAAATAAACTTCTTCAATACTATTCGAAGCCGGGTCATTTTCTAAGATGTAAGCGGCATCCTGATTCAATTTTTCTAAAACTGAAGGCAGTTTTTCCAGAAATTGTTCCCAAATGCCTTCACAGATTCCTTCGGGTTTTTTGCAAGCAATTTTGGCAATTTCCTTGAATAGCTTTTCAAGCTCGTCTATGCTTTGGGGTAAAGGAGCTTTGGCATCAAACAAGGTATAAAAAAGTTTTTCAGTAAAGGCTTCCGTCTTAGTCTTAATTCCATAATTGATGGAAGAATGACTTTTTAGGGCTGAAATAGTGTTTATAATCTGGTCTTTAATCACAATAATAAAATTCAATTGTTAATAGAAAAGGTAAAAGTAAGGTGTTTTTAGAAATTGGGGCAAAAATTGGTGAATAATTTTATCAAATGGGTCATCAGCTGTTTCGATTTTTTTACATTGAATGAAATAAAGTGCTAGCAGTTATTGTTTTTATCGCAATTGATTTTATACTTTCTGAAGTTAGCCGGTTAACAGAGATTTAAGTTAACTACATTTTTGGGTTATAAACAGTACTATCCCTTATTTAAAAATAACGGCATTGTATAAGATTTATATAAATAACTTCAATTATACCCCAATACCAAATAGACTCAAAAGCAAAAAAAAATGGTTGCCAATTTCTTGACAACCACTTCTTAGTACACTGTACTTTGAACTATTTAATAATTAGTTTTCAATTCTACTCTACGGTTTTTAGCTTTGCCTAGTGCAGTAGTGTTTGGTGCAACTGGTTTGGATTCTCCAAAACCAATACCTGTTAATCTAGCCTCGTCAATTCCTTTACTGATTAAATATCTTTTAACAGAATCAGAACGTTTTTGTGACAAAGTCATGTTATATTCGTCTTTACCCACACTGTCTGTATGTCCTTCAATAGTCAATTTAGCTTCTGGATATTTGTTTAAAATTAAGGTTAATGCGTCCAATTGTGAAAGTGAAGCTACTTTTAATTTATCTGAATTGTTTTCGAAGAAAATTTTGCTACCAATGTAGGTTATTTTTACAATATCAGCTTTCGTGATTTCTGGGCAACCATTGTTTGCGGCAGTTCCTTTAGCATTCGGACATTTATCATCCTTATCTGCTATACCATCTCCGTCAGTATCAGGACAGCCATTGAGTGCCATAATTCCAGCTACGTCTGGGCAACGATCTAAATCATCTGTTACACCATCTTTATCGCTATCCATTGGGCAACCTTTGCTGTCTACTTTCGTACCTGCTGTAGTATTGACACATTGATCATCCTTATCGGATACGCCATCTCCGTCTGTATCAGGACAACCATTAAGTGCCATTGTTCCTGCTTGGTCTGGACATTGGTCTTTTGAATCTTCAACACCATCATTGTCTTTATCAGGACAACCGTTTAGCATTTTTGACCCAGCAATGTCTGGGCAATTGTCTAAATAATCTGCAACTCCATCTCCATCTTTATCCACTGGACATCCCATTTTATCTACGACAACTCCAATCGGTGTGTCAGGGCATTTATCCTTTTTGTCTGATACACCATCTTGATCAGTATCAACAGAGTTACCCATATTGAAAGTCAAGCCCGCCATATGCGTTACGTAAGAATCTTTTTTGCTCATTTTACCACCAGCATTGTCAACGCCATCGCGTCCATCGTGGTTTGAAAATAAAAATGTTTCTTGCAGATTCAACATAATAACTGGACTAAGTCTGATGTTGATACCCGCACCAGTTGATGGCAACATAAAATCATAGGCTTTTTTATGAAAATGAAGTTGGCTATCAAATAGAATGGCTCCTGCACCTGCAAACACATAAGGTCTGATTATGTATTCTGGCGCCACGATATTGAAACGTAAATTAATAGAGGCCGCATTAAAATCAGATCTAAAACCTGCAGTTGTGCCATTATGATAACCAAGAGTTCCTTTTGATAACAATAAATTGACATCAAATAATTTGCCTAGATACCTAGAGACTGACAAGCCACCAAAACCATATATGGAATTATCGGTTTTGTACCAATCGCGACCTAAATCACCACTATATTGAGTCACACCCGAGTGCAAGCCTATATTCCACTTTTTATCCTCTGTTTGTGCTCTAGAAGTAAAGGTAAAAGCGATACCAATACACAGAAATAATAATTTTTTCATAAGATTTTTTAGTTAAATTAATTTGGTGTAAAGGTCTGCTAGGAATAAAAGATTTTTGTTACATAACTATTTTTAAAAGTTACATTATTCACGTACTAAAGTATAGCAATAGTAAAAATCGTCTTGTCTCACTGTTATAGATTTGCTATTAAAATAATTACTGAAGTCATATGCATTTTTATTCAACCTTAAAGACACGATTTGCCACAAAAACTTCTATTTTTTTGGCTTCTACTGGAAATGTTGTGCAGTTTTTAACCATATAGTTTTTAGTGTAGCTACATAGATTTAATTGTAGAAAGCTTCACTTTTACATAGTTGACATAGCTACTATGTGCAAAATGTATTTTCTATGACAATCTTTTTAACAATTTTAACAGCGATTCTATGTGGTTTAAATTTATCTCAAGATTGTTTTCACACAAAAGCCAGTATAACCTTCTTTTGTAATTGTTGCTGACGCGATTGAATTTTAGTTAATATTTCCAGTTCTATCGAAATGCTTGTTTATTTTTTATTAATTTGCAACAATAAATTTATATAATGAAAAATCAATCTTTACAAGCCCTACTTCAATTGGCTTTATTAGTAGTTACATTGAATATTTGGTCACAGGAAAATTCGAAAAAGCAGATTTCTAAATACAGTTACCAAGAAACTTTTGCGCCTTTTTTTTATACTAAAAACGGAACGAATACGCGCTCGGCTAGTGGTCAGCCTGGATTTGAATATTGGCAAAACAGAGCAGATTATCAGTTGACTGCAAAATTAGATGAGGTAAACAATCAAATTTCAGGAACCAGTATTATTTCGTATACTAATAATAGCCCTGATAAATTGTCTTTTTTGTGGATGAATTTAGACCAAAATTTATTTAAAGATGATTCCCGGGGAAATGCTGTAATACCTATAACAGGCAGTAGGAATGGTGCTCAAGGTCAAATTTTTG
Source organism: Flavobacterium sp. (assembly GCF_031423415.1). Taxonomy (GTDB): domain Bacteria; phylum Bacteroidota; class Bacteroidia; order Flavobacteriales; family Flavobacteriaceae; genus Flavobacterium. The sequence goes on along the minus strand of NZ_JANPFL010000193.1, from coordinate 18,496 downwards.
ATGGAGGTTTTAAAATTACATCAGTAAAAATTTTAGTTTTAAGTAAAGGGATTGCTACGGAAAAAGACGTAAAATATGTAATTGAGGATACCCGAATGCAGGTGTTTCTGCCTCAAGAGTTAAATTCAAAAGGGGGAAATATTAAAATTAAAATCGATTTTTCTTTTATTTCTCCAAATGAAGGTTCAGACCGAATGGGAATATTAGGAACAAAATATGGTAAGATTTTTACAGTAGCGCAATGGTATCCTAGAATGTGTGTTTATGATGATATTCAAGGATGGAATACTAATGCTTATCAGGGAGCTTCAGAGTTTTACCTAGAATATGGTGATTTTGATGTTACTATTACAGCACCATCCAATCATTTTGTGGTTTGTTCGGGTGAATTGATTAATGCTAATGAAGTCTACTCAGCGGAACAACAGAAACGATGGGCGCAAGCCTCTAAAAATGATCAAACGATTGTAATACGTTCTGCCGAAGAAGTAAAAAACACTTCCAATACTGTTGCAAACTCAACTAAAATTTGGCATTTTAAAATTAAGAATGCTCGAGATGTTTCTTGGGCATCTTCGCAAGCGTTTATTTTAGATGCGGCAAGAATAAATTTGCCAAGCGGGAAAAAAGCAATGGCAATTTCTGCTTATCCTATTGAAAGTGATGGAAATTCGGGTTGGGGTCGATCTACGGAATATACTAAAACTTCTATCGAAAATTATTCAAAAAGATGGTTTGAATATCCTTATCCTGTGGCTACAAATGTGGCAGGAATTGTTGGTGGAATGGAGTATCCTGGTATTGTTTTTTGCAGTTACAAAGACAAAAATGCTGATTTGTGGGGTGTTACTGATCACGAATTTGGACACATTTGGTTTCCTATGATTGTGGGGTCTAATGAACGCTTATTTGCTTGGATGGATGAAGGATTTAATACTTTTATTAATTCCTTAAGTGCTGCAGATTTTAATAAAGGAGAGTACAAAACAAAAACCGCTGATTTGCACGGTATTGCTGAAAAATATACCAACCCCAAATTGGAAGCAATAATGAGCTCTCCAGATACTATGAAAGAAATCAATATTGGCACTTTAGGATATTCAAAACCAGGAGCAGGATTGGAAATTTTGCGCGAACAGATTTTGGGTCCAGAACGATTTGATTTTGCTTTTAGAACTTATGTAGCCCGCTGGGCGTACAAGCATCCAGCGCCTGATGACTTTTTTAGAACTATGGAAAATGCTGCTGGTGAAGATTTAAGTTGGTTTTGGCGCGCTTGGTTTGTCAATAATTGGCGTTTCGATCAAGGAATTAATTCGGTTAACTATGTTGATAATAATCCAAAGTTAGGAGCTTTAATAAACATTGAAAATTTTGAAAAAATGGCAATGCCCGTAATTATGGACGTCAAAACAAAGAGTGGAAAAATAACTCGAATCAAATTGCCAGTAGAAATTTGGCAAAAGAATGTAGATTGGACTTTCAAGCACAATTCTACCGAAGAAATAGAAAGTATCATTATTGACCCCGACCACGTTTTTCCAGATTGTAATGAAGGTAATAATACTTGGAAATCAGGTAAATAATTAAAAGTAAAAATCGCAGATTTGAAAATTATAGTCTAATTTAAAATCTGCGATTATTTTTAGTATACTAACCCGTTGGGTGCAATTAATAAAATACTCAATTTTTAACGAAATGTAAAAATTTCAACACATAGAAACATAGTAAAAAGAGTTTGATAAACCAATTGCTTCGCCTGCCTGCCTGTCGGCAGACAGGTTCGTCCCGATAATTATCGGGACTCGGGTCTTGGTTCCACAAAGCTATGATTCGCTATCAAAAAGTGAAACGTCTTAAAAAAACAATAAAAAACTATGTTTCTATGTGTTGAAAAAAATATAAATTGAAATACACGCAACGGGTTATACTATTTTATTTCTTGGATTCGTTGACCAATCTTTTCAAAATAGCCCATTGTTTTAGCGCATCTCTAGCTTCAATTGCGGGATAACCTAACAAAGTAACTCCAGCAGGAACGTCTTTTGTCACACCTGAACCTCCACCTATAATTGATCGATCGCCAATGGTTACGTGATCTGTAATAGAAGCGCTTCCGCCAATGAGAACGCCATTTCCAAGAGTTACCGAGCCAGCCAAACCACTTTGTCCTGCCATAATGCAAAATTTCCCTAATCTACTATTATGACCTATTTGGATTAAATTATCAATCTTGCAACCGTCGCTCAAAACGGTAGAACTAAATTTTCCTCTATCTACACAAGAATTTGCACCAATTTCAACACCGTTACCAATTACCACATTTCCAATTTGTGGAATTTTGACTAATCCTCTTTCGGGACAAGGACGAAATCCAAAACCATCGGCTCCAATGGTCGCATTGGGATGAATGATACAGTCGTTACCAATATGACAACGCTCTCTGACTACTGCACCTGGCCAGATGATCGTGTTTTTTCCAATAGTACATTCGTCAAGAATGGTAACATTGGGATAAATAGTAACGTTTTCGCCAAGTTGAACCTTCGGGCCAATATAACATCCAGCACCAATTCTCGTTCCGTTTGCTATAATCGCAGTGGCATCAATAATGGCGTTGGGATGAATTTCTGTATGGAATAATGGAGTAGGAGGAGCAAACAGTTCTAAAACTTGTGACATCGCCAAATCGGCATTTTGTACTTTGATAAATGCCCGGTTTTCTCCTGGTTCAATCGAAATATTTTCGTTGACAACCGCAGCACACGCTTTAGAAGTTTCCCAATATTTCTCGTATTTTTTGTTTCCAATAAAAGAAATTTCGGAAGTACTGGCAAGTTCTAATTGTTCTGGAGCAGTTATTTTTATGGAAGTATCGCCAACAATTGTGCCTTTTAGAACTTCGTTTATTTCTTGAATGGAGTAAGTCATCTGTAAATTTTTGAGATAGATTAGAATTTTCGCTATCAAATAAAATGAATTTACATCTAAAATCCTAATGAATTATGAAGAACCAAGCTATATTCGATCTGCTAATTAAATTAAATGATTAGCAATTGATTTGTCTATCGTATCATTCATTTTTTAGGATTGTGGAATTCATTGTAAACAAAAGACCTAACAGATTATTAAAACCTGTTAGGTCTGAAATATCATTAAAATTGTCTTTTATTTATACAATTTCTTGTAATATTCATCCACCATTCTAGCAGAATCAAAATACGGAACCACTTGTTTCATACTAGTTTCAACTAAATCCCACCATTTTTTTGGAGTGTCATAATATAACGGAAGGATTTCATTTTCCAGCATTTCGTATAGATTATTCAAATCCATTTCATCCTGCAAATAGGTTGGTAAATTATGATCGACAATAGGCAATACAAAAGAATTTTGGGTTTTATTCAAATCTTTAAACTCCCGAACCCAGCCATCATTTGTCGAAAAATTAACTGCTCCATTCATAGCTGCCGTCATTCCAGATGTTCCTGAAGCTTCTCTGGTAACTCTTGGATTGTTCAACCAAACATCGGCGCCTTCTTTTAACTGACGCGATAATTTCAATTCATGTCCGGTAAGAACCGCCATGTTTTTGATATTTTTACTAATATGAGTCAGATTGTCAAAGTTATGAATCGCACCATAATCCATTGGATAGGGTTTTCCAGCAAAAATAATTTGTACCGGTTGGTCTCTGTTTTCTAGTAATTTAATGAAACGATTATAATCTCTTGTGATTAAATCAGGTCTTTTATAATCGGCGAAACGTCGTGCCCACACAATGGTAAAAATAGCAGGGTCAAATAATTTTCCGGTTTGATCAGCAACCACATCAAAAAGCTTTGTTTTTAATCTCGTTTTTCTTTTGATTAACGCTGCTCTGTCCTTGTTTTGAAAGGCTTCGTCTAACCACGCATCAGCCCAATATTTCTTGTTTTGAGCATTGGTAATATGAATAATCGGGCAAATTCCAGGAAAATCTTTCCACATATCGCGAGAAACTTCTCCGTGTAGTTTTGAAACGCCATTAGCAATATGACTCAATCGAAGCCCAACCAAAGTATGATTGAAAGTATCATCCCAAATTCCTGTAATTTCTCTAACTTTTTCCAACGGAATGCCGTCAAAGAAACTCAACGATTCCAATAGGTGAATATTATGCTTTTCGTTTCCAGCTTCTTCAGGAGTATGAGTCGTAAAAACCATTTTTTCTCGGATGGCTTCAACGCTTTTGAATTTATTATACAAATGAAAAACACAAGAAACAGCGTGTGCTTCGTTTAGGTGATAAACATCTGGTTCGTAATCTAATTCATCAAGTAATTTTGCGCCACCAAGGCCTAAAACCATCGTTTGCGCAATTTTCGCTATAGGATCGGAATCATACAAGCGGAAAGTAGTTGATTTTGCTAAATAATCGTTTTCGGGCAAATCAGTCGAAAGGAAAAACATCGGAACAGTACCAAAAGTCTTTGGATTCAAATAATAAGCGGTTACCCAAACATCGGCATTATTGATTTTTATGGTAAATTTTATATTGGTTTCTTCTAAGAAATGGTATATTTTTTCTTGGAAAAGAACGCCCATCGATAGGTCTTCTTTTTTGTATTGGTCGTAATAGCCTTTTTTCCATAGAATACCAATGCCTATTACATTCTGTTGTAAATCATAAGCACTTCTCATGTGAGATCCAGCTAAAAAACCTAAACCTCCCGAATATATTTTCAGGGATTGGTCTATGGCGAATTCCATAGAAAAATACACAGCAGATTTCTTGTATTTTGGATTAAAAGCGTATGGATGTTTATATTTTTCAGGTAGTGTCTTGCTCATTTTTAATTGATTTTTGAATTAATTATAAAGCAAACATACTATTTTTATAAATAACTAGAAAAATATAAAGCGTGAAATTCACTTGAAAAAGTGATAATTTAATATTGATATAAAATAACCACGTTCTAGGAAATACCTCTAAAAACAAACAAACCCGCGAGGTCTTATGTACCTATCGGGTTTAATTTATTAAAACTAATCTAAAATCTAAAATCTGCAATCAAAAATCTGAAATCTATTCCTCCTCTCGCTGTCCCATCATCATCAAAAAGGCTTTCAGGAACGCATCTATTTCCCCATTCATGACGCCATCAACATTACTGGTTTCGTAACCGGTGCGTACGTCTTTAACTAATTTATAAGGTTGCATCACGTAATTTCGGATTTGCGAACCCCATTCTATTTTCATCTTTCCGGCTTCAATATCAGAGCGTTGCTCTTGTTGCTTTTTCAGTTCAATTTCATACAATTGCGATTTCAGCATTTGCATCGCTCGGTTTCTGTTGTCGTGTTGCGATCGTGTTTCGGAGCATTGAATCTGAATTCCAGAGGGTTTATGAACCAATTGAACTTTAGTCTCTACTTTATTCACATTTTGTCCTCCAGCACCACTCGATCGTGCGGTCGTGATTTCAATGTCGGCTGGATTGATTTCAATTTCTATTGTATCATCAACTAACGGATATACATAAACAGATGCAAAAGAGGTATGTCGCTTGGCATTACTGTCAAAAGGAGAAATGCGCACCAATCGATGCACGCCGTTTTCGCCTTTCAAATAGCCAAAAGCATAATCACCTTCAATTTCCAATGTTACTGTTTTTATGCCAGCGGCATCTCCTTCTTGGTAATTCAATTCCCGCAATTTGTAACCCGATTTTTCGGCCCACATCATATACATTCGCATCAACATTGAAGCCCAGTCACAACTTTCTGTTCCACCAGCTCCGGCCGTAATTTGTAACACCGCACTCAAACTATCACCTTCATCCGAAAGCATATTTTTGAATTCTATAGCTTCAATATGGTTTTGGGTCAGCGTGTATTGCTCATCCAATTCTTCCACTGTAAGCTCGCCTTCCTTGTAGAATTCATAAGCAAGTTGCAACTCGTCAGTCATTTCGACCGCTTTGTTGTAATCTTCAATCCATTTTTTCTTAGAACGGAGTGTTTTTACATAGATTTCGGCTTCCTTCGCATTGTTCCAAAAATCAGGAGCCAAAGTTTTTTCTTCTTCGTTCGTAATCTCGATTAGCTTGGCATCAACGTCAAAGATACCTCCTCAACGCACCAAGGCGCTCTACAATACCTTTTATTTGTTCGGTAGTTGTCATAAATTATAGTAATTTTGTGCCACAAAAGTAGAAAAAATATTGGTAGGGACAAGTTGCGACTTGTCCGTAACTCATAAATAAAAAAATGGAAATTAATTTAGTAAGCGATACCGTAACTAAACCTACGCAAGAAATGTTGCGAGCAATGTTTAAAGCCGAAGTCGGTGACGATGTCTATAAACAAGATCCAACCGTAATTGAACTAGAAGCCAAAGTAGCCAAAATGTTCGGGATGGAAGCCGCACTCTTTTTTCCTTCGGGAACGATGGCAAATCAAACGGCAATCAAACTCCATACACAACCCGGAGAGCAATTAATTGCCGATAAATGGGCGCACGTTTATAATTATGAAGGTGGTGGTGCCTCCTTTAACAGCGGTGTATCCTGTTGTTTATTAGACGGAAATCGCGGAATGATTACAGCCGAACAAGTCGCTGGATCAATCAATAATCCTGAATTTTATCACAGTCCGTTGACGAGTTTGGTTTGTGTAGAAAACACAACCAACAAGGGTGGCGGTGCTTGTTATGATTTTGAAGAATTCAAAAAAATTAGAAAAGTTTGTGATGCCAATAATTTAAAATTTCACCTAGATGGCGCTAGAATTTGGAATGCATTAGTAGCTACAAATGACAATCCATCAGCTTATGGAAAAGTATTTCATACGATTTCTGTTTGCTTGTCCAAGGGATTGGGCGCACCAATTGGTTCACTCTTAGTATCTGATAAAGCAACCATTCACAGAGCTTTGCGCATCCGAAAAATTCTAGGTGGTGGAATGCGACAAGTAGGCTATTTGGCGGCAGCTGGAATTTATGCCTTGGACAACCACATCGAAAGATTGTCAGAAGATCACCGTCGCGCTAAGGAAATAGGAGCCGTTTTAGCAAAACAAAATTGGGTTGCTACGGTAGAACCCGTAGAAACCAATATTTTGATTTTCTCGCTTCAACCGCATATTGATGAAGCTGTTCTAATAGAAAAATTAAAACAAAAAGGAATTTCGATAAGTTCAATGGGACACGGAAAATTAAGAATTGTGACACATCTTGATTATCGTGAAGTGATGCATACCTATGTTTTAGAAACGTTGGAGAAGTTGTAATAGTTATGAGTTAAGAGTTATGAGTCTGGACAACACTTAACTCCCAACTCTTAACGCCTAGCATCAAGCTATTTTTTCATTTCTTCCAGCATTGCAATTATTTTATCCAATTTTTCTACATCCAATTTGTTTAGGATTAAGGTTAAGGCTTCAATTTCAAGTTTTGCATCGATATTGGTTTGATAATCAGCCTGAGCTTGCATTCTGTCTCTTTCGCTTTGTCGGTTTTGCGACATCATAATAATTGGCGCGGCATAAGCAGCTTGTGTCGAGAAAAGAAGATTAAGCAAGATAAAGGGATATACATCCCAATGATAAAAAAATCCAATAATATTTAGTGTCATCCAAAGAATTACCAAAACAGTTTGAACGATAATAAATTTCCAAGAACCCATCCCTGTTGCTACTGCATCTGCTAAACGGCTTCCGAAGTTTAATGTTTCAGTGTGTTTTTCGTGCCAGTTTATAGGATTTCTCATTTTGTTCATTTTAGGAATAATTTTTTACTTAAACATTTCATCCATTCCCGGAATCATCGGCATATCTACTTTGGCGACAGCATCCAGTTCAGCTTGATTTACTTTTGAAGCTTTTTCGCTGGCTTTGTTCAAAGTTACAATTAAATAATCTTCTAATTGCTCTTTGTCTTCCAATAAAGAATCAGCTATGGAGATGGATTTTAGTTTTCCGTTAGCCGTGAAAGTCACTTTCAATGCGCCGTCATTACTTTGTTCGTCAATTAAAACAGAGTCCAAACGCAGTTTCGTTTCTTCTATTTTTCGTTGGGTTTCTTTCAATTTACCCATCATTCCCATTAAATCCATTGTTGTGTTTTTTTTAAATTATTCGAATGTAAAATTACTATATTGCAAACTGATATTCAATTAAATTTTTAATGAAAAATAGATTCATTTTAAGTTGTCTTTGTGTTATTTTTGTAACCTATCCAACAAAAGCGAAAGCTCAAAATATGCCAGAAAAACTCCAACCGCCAGTCGCAAAAATAGTTCCAAAAAAATTGGAGAAATTTGCTGATGTGAGAATTGACAATTATTTTTGGTTGAATGACAGAGAAAACCCAGAAGTTATTGATTATCTCAATCAAGAGAATACGTATTATGAAAAAATGACGGCTCATACCAAGGGTTTTCAAAAGGAATTGTTTGAGGAAATGAAGAGCAGAATCAAGGAAGATGACGAGTCGGTTCCTTATTTGTACAGTGGTTATTACTACATTACCCGATTTGAAACGGGAAAAGATTATCCTATTTATTCGAGAAAAAAGGAAAGCCTTTCGGCCAAAGAGGAAATTTTGTTCGATTGTAATGCATTGGCAAAAGGAAAATCCTATTTTCAATTGGGCGGTTTAAGCATCAGTCCAGACAATAAATTGGCGGTTTTTAGTATTGATGTAATTGGTAGAAGAATATATGATATTCAAATAAAAGACTTGGAAACTGGTAAAATCCTTTCCGATAAAATAGAAAAAGTATCTGGAAATGCCGTTTGGGCCAATGATAACAAGACGATCTTTTATTCGAGTCAAGATGAAGTGACCTTGCGTTCTGACAAAATTTTCAAGCATAAATTGGGTACAAATCAATCCGATGATGTTTTAGTGTATTTTGAAAAAGACGAAACTTATAATGTGGAGGTGGCTAAATCCAAGTCCAGAAAATACCTGGCAATAGAATCCGGAAGCACTTTGACCACCGAATATAGAATATTGGAAGCTGATAATCCCGACGGAAAATTTAGGGTTTTCCAGAAACGTGTTCGAGGTATGGAGTACAGCATCAACCATTATGGAGACAGTTTTTACATCATGACCAATAAGGATAAAGCCACGAATTTCAAGTTGATGAAAACTTTGGAAGTAGCCACTTCCAAAGAGAATTGGACAGAAGTTGTTGCACATCGTGAAGATGTTTTATTGGAAGATATCGAAATTTTTAAAGATTTTTTGGTTTTAGAAGAACGATCAAATGGACTGAATAAAATTCGAATTATGCCGTGGAGCGGCGAAGGGGAATATTATTTGCCTTTCGAAAGCGAAACCTATACCGCTTACACGGGAACCAATGTAGATTTCGATACCGATATTTTGCGTTATTCTTATCAATCGATGACCACGCCTTCCTCGGTGATTGATTTCAATATGAAAACAAAAACCAAGGAAATTAAGAAAGAGCAGCAGGTTTTGGGTGGAAAATTCGATAAAAATAATTATACTGAGGAGCGAATTTGGGCTGCTGCAAAAGACGGAACCAAGATTCCTATTTCAATGGTTTACAGTAAAACATTGAAAAAAGACGGCCAGAATCCGTTGTTGTTATATGCTTATGGTTCGTACGGACATTCTATGGATGCCACGTTTTCTTCAACAAGACTGACATTGCTCGACAGAGGATTTGTTTTTGCAATAGCACACATTCGTGGTGGCGAAGATCTAGGAAGACAATGGTATGAAGACGGCAAATTGCTAAAAAAGAAAAATACGTTTACTGATTTTATTGATTGTTCCAAATTTGTAATTGAACAAAAATACACTTCCCCCGAACATTTATATGCCGAAGGAGGTTCTGCAGGAGGATTATTGATGGGTGCAATTGTGAATTTAGCACCAGAATTATACAACGGAATCATTGCACAAGTGCCTTTTGTGGATGTTATTACAACAATGTTAGACGAAAATATTCCACTTACGACTGGAGAATATGACGAATGGGGAAATCCAAATGTTAAAAAATATTACAATTATATGGTATCTTATTCACCATATGATAATGTTAAAAAACAAAGGTATCCCAATATGTATGTTTCTACAGGATTGCACGATTCACAGGTACAGTACTGGGAACCAGCTAAATGGGTAGCTAAATTAAGGATTATGAAGACAGATGATTCCCAGTTATTTCTCGATACCAATATGGATGCAGGTCACGGAGGAGCGTCGGGAAGGTTTGAAGCCATTAAGGAATTGGCTAAAGAATATAGTTTTTTATTAGATTTAGAAAAAATTGAAAAGTAATTAGAATATTTTTGTTAAATTTGCAAAGATTTAAGGTTGAATGAAAAAGAGTCCTTGATTAACTATTTTTTTATGAAAGAAGAAATAAATGCTTATAGTACTGTTTTAGAATTAATAGGCAACACGCCGCTTATTAAATTAAATAAAGTTACCCAAAAATTAGAAGGAAATTTTTACGCAAAAGTAGAAGCTTTTAATCCAGGTCATTCCACAAAAGATAGAATTGCTTTATTCATTATCGAAGAAGCCGAAAAGCGTGGAATTCTTAGTCCAGGTGATACGATCATAGAAACTACATCGGGAAATACAGGTTTTAGTTTAGCAATGGTAAGTATTATTAAAGGTTATAACTGCATTTTGGCTGTTACTTCTAAATCTTCAAAAGATAAAATAGATATGTTGCGTGCATTGGGAGCGAAAGTTTATGTATGTCCCGCACATGTTTCCGCCGACGACGAGCGTTCATATTACAATGTTGCCAAACGTTTGCACGAAGAAACCAAAGGTTCAGTTTACATCAATCAATACTTTAATCAACTCAATGTTGATGCACACTACAAATCTACTGGACCTGAAATTTGGCAACAAACTAATGGTAAAATCACTCACCTTATTGCGTGTAGCGGAACAGGGGGAACTATTTCTGGAACTGCAAAATACTTGAAAGAACAAAATCCAAATATTAGAATTTTAGGTGTAGATGCATTTGGTTCTGTATTAAAAAAATACCACGAAACTAAAGAATTCGATAATAAAGAAATTTATCCTTACAGAATTGAAGGTTTGGGAAAAAACTTGATTCCATCGGCGACTGATTTTGATATTATCGATAAGTTTATGAAAGTTACCGATGAGGAAAGTGCACACGCTACTAGAGAACTAGCTAAAATTGAAGGCTTGTTTGTTGGTTATACATCTGGCGCAGTACTGCAAGCCATAAAGCAATATGCCGAAGAAGGTGAGTTTGACGAAAATAGTAATGTGATTGCTATTTTTCCTGACCACGGTTCTCGTTATATGAGCAAAGTATTTAGTGATGTCTGGATGAACGAACAGGGATTCTTTGACAGCATCAACGAAGAAGAAGCGCAAAAGATAGAATTTATAAAGTAGGTATTAAGTACAAAGAATTAAGTATTAAGACATAAAAAACTCCATTTTAGTTGTACTAAAACGGAGTTTTTTTATGCTTTACAACAGTCTGAAATCTGTAATCTAAAATCTGCAATCTGTTTACTCTTCCATAGTATGATACACGTTCATCACGTCATCATCTTCCTCTATTTTCTCGATTAGTTTCTCAACGTCAGCCATTTCTGCTTCTGAAAGTTTTTTTGTAATTTGAGGAATACGCTCGAAACCAGAAGAAAGAATTTCTATTTTTCTGTTTTCTAATTCTTTTTGGATAGTTCCAAAGCTACTAAAAGGTGCATAAATTAAAATTCCGTCTTCGTCTTCAAAAACTTCTTCAGCACCAAAATCTATTAATTCTAATTCTAATTCCTCAGGATCAATTTCGCCAGCTGGAATTCTGAAGTTGCAAGTATGATCAAACATAAATTCAACTGAACCTTGAGTTCCCATCGTTCCATTGCATTTGTTGAAGTAACTGCGAACATTGGCAACGGTTCTATTATTATTATCGGTTGCTGTTTCTACTAGAATTGCAATTCCGTGTGGTGCATATCCTTCAAACAATACTTCTTTATAGTTTGCTGTGTCTTTATCAGTGGCTTTTTTGATGGCGCGTTCCACGTTTTCTTTTGGCATATTCACTGCCTTTGAATTTTGGATTACCGCTCTTAATCTTGAGTTAGCTTCAGGATTTGGTCCACCTTCCTTTACGGCCATTACAATATCTTTTCCAATTCTGGTAAATGCTTTGGCCATAGCTGACCAACGTTTCATTTTTCTTCCTTTTCTGAACTCAAACGCTCTTCCCATTACTATATATTATTTTTTGAACTGCAAAAATACAGTTATTAGTTATTTTTTCAAATGTTTTATGGATCAATTATTTTCCAAAATTAGTAATATCATTGAGTATTGCAACAACTTCTTCGACGTACGGATTGGTTTTTAGTTCTTTAATTTTATAGTCATTTATTTCTAGCTGATAGTTATCAAATTTTAATTTTTCAGCATCGTAGGAACTATTAGAAATGGAACAACTATTTTTAGTTGCAACGATTTTTTTTACTTTTTTCCATAAAGAACTTATTTCCTGTATATCATTAAATACATCTTCAAAAGTTATCAGAAGCGGTTTTTTCGGGTTGTTGTATAGTGCATTTATTTCGTTGTTTACCAAAATAATTTCATTGAACAGGGCATTATTTTTTATCCGTAAATTACTATGTTCGATTATGGTTGGATAATAATCTTTTCGGAAAGGCGTAAATCTAAGTTTCGGATGGATTTCATCATATTTCAAGGCAGTTTTATAGCTTATTTCACGAGGAACGATGCTATCATAAAGTATAGGTAAAGCAATGTCAGGAATAATTCCTTTTATTTGATTGCTATCACCAGTAATTCGGTAAAATTTCTCTACGGTGAGTTTTACAAAATCTTGATTATTTTCATCCAAAGGTAAAATAGTTTGCATCGAAGCTTTGCCTAATGATTTGCTTCCGACAATCATTGCCCGATTATAATCCTGCATTGCGGCCGAAAAAAATTCGCTTGCCGATGCTGAATTTCCATTAATTAAAATGACAATTGGACCATAATAAACACTCCCACGATTATAATCTTTTAGAATAGTTTGCTTGCTTTTACTATTTACCAAAATAGAAACTGGACCATAATCGATAAACATTCCGGCTAATTTTATGGCTTCTTCCATAGAACCTCCACCGTTGTCTTGAAGATCAATTACTAATCCTTGAATGTTGTCTTGTTTGAGTTTTACAATTTCTTTGGCAACATCATCAGCGCAACCTTGAGGACTGAACCCATCAAAATTGGAGTAGAAATTGGGGATTTTAAGATAACCAATTTTAATTTCTCTTTCAATAATATAGCTTGATACCGCATTTTCGGTAGCTTTCATGATTTGTTTTTTGAGTAAGATATCGATGATATTTCCGTTTTTTTTCTGAATCGTCATTTCGATGGTTTCATTGGAATCAGAAAAAATTAATTCTCCAATTTTATCTAATGAAGTACAGGAAACTAAATAATCTATGCCATTTTTATTGGAAACTTTTAGAACAACATCGCCTTTTTCAAATTTATTTGTTCGAGCTGCTGGTCCACCAGGAACAACTCCGTCTACAATAATTTCTTCTTTTTCATTGAGAGTAACATTCAGTCCTAACGATAACCCACTTGTGGTTAAACTTGACATAAAACCTGATCGAGCATCTTGAGAAAAGAAATTAGTGTGCGGATCAAAATAGCTGCAAAAAATATTCAGAAAATCATTTTGAAGATCATAGCCAATTCCTTTTTTGTTTTCTAGAATGTTATTGATTTTGCATAAATTAGATTCAAATATTTTTTCTTTTGCTATTTTTTCGAGTTTTGCAAAATTCAGGTCAAGCGAATCCAAATTGTTACTCAATTTCGAAATATTTTCTAGAACGTCAAATTTCATTCTTTTTTTCCAAACTCGTTCGAAATCGGTTGCTGCTAAGTCAAAAGGAAAACTTTTTTTCGAGAATTTAACCGTGTCTTTACCGTTGTAATCGAGTACTTCAACCCTAATTTTCTCGAGTGTTTTTTTCTTTCTATCTAAAGCAAATTGATACATCGAAACAAAATCATCCATAAAGGAACAATCGTTTTGCTGAATATAGTTGTCGAATTGAAGCCTATGTTTGCAGAGTTTTTCGTATTCTAGTTTGGTAAATAAGTTTCGGTTGCCATCTAAACGATCTATAAAAGTGTCAAAAACATACACCGATAAACTGTCGTCAATAGGTTTTGGACGGAAATGTTCGAGTTGGATTAACGTATTTATTTTGGAAAGTAATTCACAAGTTTTGGCACTATTTTGACCCAATAGTGAAAATGTTGTCAAGAAGATTAGGACTGATAATTCCCTCATTTATGAGTTTATTAATTGCAACTTAAGATATAATTACCGCAGATTCTCAAATTATAGATATAGCTTTGATGGGTTTAATTTGCGAATTTGCAGTTAATTTTTTTCGAACATAGAGATTCTTATTTCTTATAAAAAGGCAATTTTACCACTTTCGCCATTACCTCATTTTTTCTAATTTTAATGAAAATCTCGCTATCAATTGCACCGTTTTCGGTGGTAACATAACCCATTCCAATACCAACATTCATAGATGGTGACATCGTTCCCGAAGTTACGATTCCTATGGTTTTGCCACTAGCATCCACAATTTCATAATCATGTCTTGGTACAGCGCGTTCTTGCATTTCGAAAGCGACTAATTTCTTTGAAACACCTGTCTCTTTTTGTTTTTTCAAGTTCTCGGAATTGGTAAATTCTTTGGTGAATTTGGTAATCCAACCCAAACCAGCTTCAATAGGAGAAGTCGTATCGTTGATGTCGTTTCCGTATAAACAAAACCCCATTTCCAGACGCAAAGTATCACGAGCTGCCAAACCAATTGGCTTGATTCCGAAAGCTGCGCCAGCTTCAAAAACTTTGTTCCAGATTTGTTCCACTTCTGAATTTTTACAATAAATCTCGAAACCGCCAGAACCTGTGTAACCTGTTGCTGAGATAATCACATGTTCTATTCCTGCAAAATCACCTACTTCAAAATGATAATAGTGTATTGCCGATAAATCAACCGAAGTTAAAGATTGCATAGCTTCAACGGCTTTTGGACCTTGTATAGCCAATAGCGAATAATCATCGGATAGGTTTTTCATTTCAACTCCCAAATCGTTCTGAGACGAAATCCAATCCCAATCTTTATCTATATTCGATGCGTTTACAACTAGTAAATATTGCTCGTCTTTTATTTTGTAAACTAATAAATCATCTACAATTCCGCCATCATTGTTAGGCAAACAAGAATATTGAGCCCGACCGTTTGTTAAAGTGGCAGCATCATTCGAAGTTACTTTTTGAATTAAAGCCAAGGCATTGAGTCCTGTCAATAAAAATTCGCCCATATGCGAAACATCAAAAACGCCCACGCTGTTGCGAACTACTTCGTGTTCAGCATTGACACCTTCGTATAAAATTGGCATATTGTATCCAGCAAACGGCAGTATTTTGGCTCCTAAACTTTCGTGTATGTGAGTTAGCGCAGTATTTTTCATTGTAGAGGTATATAAAATTTGAAGTGGCTAATGTATTGATTTTTTGTGTAGTGGCAAAGGAGACAATTACTGAATTCAGAAGAAAACAATATGTTCTCCGTGTAAGGTTTCGGACTTTCTATTTTAAATAAACCATTACGTTCCGATAGCCTTCGGAACGTGCTGGTTTAAAATAGTTTAAATTGTATTTGAAAATAATATTTTAAGAATTGCTTCATTTTGAAATAGCCAAAGTAGGTCGGAATAAAAGATCATTAAGAAAATTTCCAACTAGGCGCTTTCGTCGAACATAATTTCGGCTGAACTCCCTATTTTATGTAAAAGTTTCTCTTTTAGTAATGTAAAGTAGAAAGAAGAACCTTCGCCTTCGATGCTTTCTACCCATATTTCGCCATCATTTTTTTCTAAAAATCCTTTTACCAATAACAATCCAATTCCTGCACCTTTATCCTTTTTTCTTGTTTCTGACAGCGTTTTCATTTGCGGTGAAAAAAGTTTTGCCATTATTTCTTTCGACATTCCAATACCGGTATCCTTAACCTGAACTATAATTTTGTCCTCTTTACTTTTTGCCGAGACCGTAATCGTGCCTCCTTTCCCAGTATGTTTGATAGCGTTTGAAACGATATTTTGAATGATTGAAATCAACATTTTACCATCTGCAAATACAGAAAAATTTTCTTCAATTTCGTGATGAAGATTTATTGCGTTTATTGAAGCGGTCTCGTTTAAGGTTTCAAAGACTTTATTAATGTATTCTGTTAGTTGTAATTGTGTTGGAGAAAAAACATCGGATGCGTATTTTATTCTTGCCCATTCTACTAAATAATCTAACATGTCTAATTCATCGATCGATGATTTATAAATGAGTTCAAGCATTTCCTGAACAACTTCAGGTTTCATCGTACGGAAATTTTCTTTTAAATATTTTGCAGTTCCAATGATTCCCGAAAGCGGACTTCTTAAATCGTGGGAGACTATTGCCAAAACACTTTCTTTATGGGTATTGAGTTCTTCCAGTTCTCTAACATATTTTTTTATCGCATCCTCTGATTGCTTCCTTTCAGTCAAGTCACGTAAAATCTTAACATATCCCAACATCTCTCCGTTTAAACCAATAAGTGGAAAAACCAATCCATAGGCGTAAAAAACACTTTTATCTTTAGCAATATGCCATCTATTATCGGTTGCTCTGCCTTCTTTTAATGCTGTTTCAATTTCTTTTTTCGGAATACCATTTTTTAGATCGTCTTCCGTGAAAATGACATCAAAAGGTGCTCCTATAACTTCATCGGTTTCGTAACCAAATATTTTTGTCGAGCCAGAACTCCAACTATTGATGATAAAATCATTGTCAATCGTAAAAATGGAATAATCTTGTAAACTGTCGATGATTTGACTGTAAAATTCGGTAGTAGGGATGTATTTATTTTTAAGAATTCTAGGATTGTGAGGTAAGTTTTCCATTGAAATTATTTTAAAAAACAGGTTTAATTACCAAGTACTGCTTAACGTTATGACGTTTAACACTATCTTTTGCAGGATCCCATTTCATTACTAACAAATGTAATCAAATAGTACCGAAGGATAAGTATTTATGGTATTTATTATAAAGTAGCCTTTTCATTTGGAGAAATTTCATCCTTTTTTATATGGTAAAGAAGTAAACGATTAATCCAACTAGTTTTACAATGTCCGACCGTTGGCACAAAGAAATCTTCTGCGTAATATTGATCTATGGTTTTTTAATTATCGGCAAGTTGCATCTTAGAAATATTTTTTGTGTGTCTCATCAAATGCTGTTTTAGACCATAATTTCTTTATCAATCTAAGAATGAAACGCATTACTTTTTGTTAAAAGCTATAGAATCGACTTTGTATTTTATCAGTGCCCGTTTTAATAACGGTAAAATGTATTTCTATAGTTTAGCAAAGGTTTTGCCAAAAACTTTGCGAACTTTGCGGTAAAATTAAATCGAATGAAAATAAACTTAAAAAACGGCATCGATAAACTCCTTTTCGGAATGAAACAAAACGATGTTGTCGCCTTGTACGGCAAACCCAATCGCAATTACAAGGACGAAGACGGCAACCTGATTTTTGCCTACAATACGCTCAAAATGCGTTTGACGTTCTATCAAGAAGAAGATTTGAAACTGGGTTATATTGTGGCTTCAAGCCCTGATTTGGAATTATTGGGCAATACAATAATTGGCAAGACTATCAACGAGGTCAAAAAAGAATTAGTCGCAAAAGCGATTACCAAATTCACGCAAGAAGATTTCGATACGTTCGAAAACTTTTTCAACGAAGAGAATTGGTTCATTCTGCAAACGGAGTTTGATGAAGTGGTGAAATTTGAACTAGGTGCCATCATCAATGCCAAGGATGAGTTTGATTGGAAGTTTGGGAAGAAATAAGTTCGTTTTGTGTTGATTAGGACACGGATGACGCAGATTTGCTGCGCAAAGACACGGATAAAAACTGATTTTTTATTAAATTGATTGAGACTATTATTTAACCCGTTGGGTGTAATTCAATTTATATTTTTTTCAACATATAGAAACATAGTTTTTTATTTTTTTTTAAGACGTTTCACTTTTTGATAGTGAATCATAGCTTTGTGGAACCAAGACCCGAGTACGTCGTAGCAAACGAACCTGTCTGCCGACAGGCGAACAGGCGAAGCAATTGGTCTATCAAACTATTTTTACTATGTTTCTATGTGTTGAATTTTTTGCATTTCGTTAAAGAGTATTTTATTAATTGCACCCAACGGGTTATTGTTTATAATAATTAGCATTTTTTATATACTCTATTTTAAATCATTGTTGTCCGATAAAAACTTGAAAAGCTACTATTTATAAGCATTTCAACTGTTTTGCTTGTTTTTTAGTGTTCTTTGTAGAACTCAATATTTGAAATTTAGAAAAATAT
>NZ_JANPFL010000192.1:0-1155 GCF_031423415.1 Flavobacterium sp. | reverse complement strand
GTGGTTGGTGTTTTGGCATCTGTCAAAGTATCACCTACTTTAACTTCTTTGGCTTCTTTGATTCCAGAGATTAAATAACCAACATCGCCAGCCGAAATTACATTTTTCGGAACCTGATTCAATTTCAATGTACCTATTTCGTCGGCAAAGTATTCGTTGCCAGTTGCCATAAATTTTATTTTTTGACCTTTGCGGATTTCTCCGTTTTTGACTCTAAAAATAACTTCTATGCCTCGAAATGAGTTGTAATGTGAATCGAATATTAATGCCTGCAAAGGTTCATCGATATTGCCTTTTGGAGGTGGGATTTTCTCGATAATGGCTGCTAAAATATTTTCGACACCAAAACCAGTTTTTCCACTTGCGTGAATAATATCTTCGAGTTTACAACCCAAAAGATCAATAATATCGTCAGAAACCTCTTCAGGATTCGCACTTGGCAAATCGACTTTGTTCAAAACTGGAATAATTTCCAAATCATTCTCAAGAGCCAAATACAAATTCGAAATTGTTTGAGCCTGAATACTTTGTGCAGCATCAACAATCAAAAGTGCGCCTTCGCAAGCGGCAATTGATCTAGAAACTTCGTACGAAAAATCGACATGACCAGGCGTATCTATTAGGTTCAAGATGTATTCTTGCCCTTTATAAGTATATTCCATCTGAATGGCGTGACTTTTTATAGTAATGCCTCGTTCTCGTTCTAAGTCCATATTGTCAAGCAATTGAGCTTTTTCTTCGCGAGCGGTTACGGTTTGGGTTGCCCCTAAAAGTCTGTCTGCAAGCGTACTTTTTCCGTGGTCATTATGTGCAATTATTCATAAATTTCTAATGTGTTTCATTCTTCGAATTGTAATAAGTTGCAAATATAGTCAATCTTTTTTTTGCAAACGATTGATTAACGATTGTTGATTCTTTTTTGTTAAAAAACAAAATAAATGATTACGTTATTTCGAATATTTAATAATACAAATTTATCTTCAAGTTACATTACCTAGTGCTAATGGACTTTCATAAACCGAAGAATTGTATTACTTACCCAAATTAAACACAACATTTCTAGAAAGATAAACATAAAATAACCATAAATAAAATATCAGGATATGATTTTAACAATAATATTGATTTTCTGCACATAAAACAATTAAATTTTTA
>NZ_JANPFL010000191.1:0-3426 GCF_031423415.1 Flavobacterium sp. | reverse complement strand
ATTTTGCCTAACATATTGCCACTTTTTTATACCGAAATATACACTTTTTGGCGATTTAAAAGTACTGTTTTCAACTGAATTTAATCACAAGTTATTAACAATCAAATTGTTAATTCATTTTTAAGGAATGACTAAATAATAAGCTGATCCTGTACCTAGACTAGCAGGGTCTTCATTTGGCATACGAATTAAAAATCCTGTACCAGTTGTAAATGTTGTCGATGGCGATACTGATGCATACAAACCAGTGGCTCCTTGAGTATAGTCATAAATATAAAAACGACTTGGCGATTGTGATGTTAGAGGCGAGAATCCTGCCAAAGTTTGTTCACCCACAACTGGTGAAGACCACAACGTGTAATCTAAACGTTTTAAAGAATTACTGTTGCGCTGTACTGTCGTGCTTCCTGAACCCGTGTTAGCTATGTTATTTACTTGGACTAGGTTTGCATTGTTTTCTATAGTTAAAGAACCATTATTGATTATTTCGTTTTGAACTGTTACATTAGTACCTGTCTGTATAGTTAATGATCGACTTACATTAATTATTAATTTTTTAGTAATAAATGCACCGTTAGAAATAGTGTTGTATGTACCATCAATAACAGCAGTTAATAAAGCAGTTGGCGCACCGTTGTCCCACGAAGGAGTAACCGCGGTAGTCCAGGTAGTCACATCGGATATAATAAAGGCAATTGCTGTTGAACTAGCCGCTGAATAACTGGCGTCTGATGCTACACTAGCGGTAACACTATAATCACCAGCATTGGTTGGTGCTATAGCAGAAGAGCCTACAATACCTGTTCCTGTGTATACGTACGTTAAAGCAGCTGCTGAACCCGTTTTAGTAAATGATGGTGATTTAACTGCACCATCATAAACATATTTGAATGGTGCCGTTCCTGTAACTGTTACTGTTGAAGATCCTGAGGTAATTGTTGTCTCTAAATTAGAACCATAATAATCAGTTCCGCCGACCGATAGTTTAAAAAACCATTTATAAACTTGTCCAGCTGGTAAAGTATTAGTTGGCAATACTGTATTTGATACAATGAATGTAGGCGCTATTGTCATACCTGTCCCTGCCGTAATAGGTCCGACGAAAAGCACGTCTGTACCTGCGCCATAATTAATGTTTCCATCGGCAAAAGTTTTAAACAATTGGATCTGGCAAGTTCCATCAGCCGATGCGTCATAAGTGAATCCCGCAATGATGTTTTCACCAACAGCGGCTGTAACAGCTGCGTTCGTTGCTATTATTTGATTTTGAACAACACTAGCAGATGTAATTGTTGTTTCAACATTAGAACCATAATAATCAGTTCCAGCTACCGTTAGTTTATAAAACCATTTGTAAACTTGTCCTGCGGGCAAAGTATTCGTAGGTGCGACTGTATTTGATACTGTAAATGTACCTGCTACGGTTCTAGCAATTCCTGCAGGTACTGAAGACGTAAAAACTAAATCAGTTCCCGAGCTAAAATCAATATTCCCGGCAACATCAGTTTTAAATAATTGAATCTGGCACGTTCCAGCAATCGATGCATCATAGGTGAATCCAGCCGTGATGTTTCCACCAACAGCAGCGGTTGAGGTTGCACTAACTGCAGTAATCTGATTTTGAGCAAATCCAATTGCGCAAACCAGTAATACCGCTAATAAAATTAATTTTTTTTTCATAATAATGGATTTTCGTTATTTAGTTAATTTTTAAAATGTAAATGAACTTCAAATATTATGAATTCTTGTATCACGTCTGACGCAAAATATATTACAAATGATGCATAATGAACATTTTATGTAATGAAACAAGGCATTAATTTGAATAAATATCAAAACAAACAAATAAATACAGGTTTGGTAAATGATAGATCTAGCTCATTATCTCATTCACCTGCACAAAACTTTCATTTAGTGCACGTATTTCTATCCTCAAGTTATGTTTACTTCATTTTGCTAATTACGTTTGCATTGGAAAGAAATTTATTTTTCGTTCGATGGTAAAAAGGGCGTTCTACATTTCAGTTGCCACTTCTTTGCCAACGCTCCAAAAAAAATTACTAGCACAGTTTTTATCAAAAACACTTACGCTTCGCAACTTGCGCCAGTAATTTTTTTCCCCAAGCTGTGTTACATAATTGAGTATTATAATTCATTACAAAGCTTTGTTATTGTTTTTTTGGTTTTTGCAATGAAGTTATAATATCATTTATGTAAAACAGCCGCCACACCCAACGCGCTAGGCGGTGGCTCTAGGACGGTTTTTTGAGAAGCTTCCTCGCACCTGCCGGCTCCTCAAAAAACCACCCTTCACCACCGCCCTCAACAACCTTAGCTATTTCATAGGAACATTTTTCGAACTTAATTACTTTCAAGAACATTTAGGGTCACTGTTTTTACCAACTTTGTGCTTAAATCGGTAGTGTTTGCATTGCTTTTATGAATAGAAAAATGGCTTTAACCCGTAGTTTCTTTGCCTATGGATAAAGCCATTTTTCTACCCATAAAACCAATAAGCCAGCAAGAGTGTGATTTTTTATTTGCCAGAACCATCGAAGTAATTGTTTTCACGATGGCCAAGATGCCATAGCGATTTCATAGCACATTTTTTAGTAACCGCAAATTTAATCATTTCAAGAACGTTTGTGGCATCAAGCCATCATAAAAACAATCAGAAACACCCCAGTAAGCAAATAAAAAAGCACACACTTGCCTGCACTTCTGCACTATCGCACTAGGAATTATCTTTTCATTGTTTTTGTAAGTATTGAAAATCACTTGAAACTTTTCGATAAAATTAAAAATATTAAAAAAGTGATTTTCAATACCCACAAAATCAAACCGTAAGAAAGAGTATAGAATTTTAAAGCAGAAAAATAATTGGAATGGATTTTATATTTCTTTTTCCTGCTTTAAAATTCAATACCCTTTCCGAAGACGACCCTTTTTCAAATCAACTCCCAATCCTTCTAACAAATTCCGATTATACAATAATATTTAGAATTTGAAATCAAAATAAAAAATAAAAAAAAAGAGAGCAAAGGTAAGTTCCAGGTTTACAAAAAAGCAAGTTCAAGCCCTACGTGTTTTTGAAAAAATCTCCACCCGTAACGGATCGCAACAACATTCACTTCCAACTTCAAGTCCACACTTCCGAAGATATATCGGGTAGTATTTTTTCAAAAAAACTTGCTTTTTTGAAACCCTCCACTTGAACGACTGGCTTTCTTTTTTTCTTTTTTTTCTTTTGAAAAATTTAATGGGCGGAGCGTAGCGAGGCACACTTGCATTTCAAGAGAAAATCCGCGAAAAATTGAAAATCTAATCAATTTTTAAAGCCGAATGTTATGACCAATTTTATCATCAAAACCCACCGAGTTGGAACGATTTATTCAAAACCGCATTTATTCCTACTTAACAAAGGGA
>NZ_JANPFL010000190.1:0-44011 GCF_031423415.1 Flavobacterium sp. | reverse complement strand
ATTTTGCCTAACATATTGCCACTTTTTTATACCGAAATATACACTTTTTGGCGATTTAAAAGTACTGTTTTCAACTGAATTTAATCACAAGTTATTAACAATCAAATTGTTAATTCATTTTTAAGGAATGACTAAATAATATTTCCCTTTTTCTTTAATTACTCGGTTTTCAGAATCATTGTCATTACCTATGAAAGCCTTAGCTTTTCCAATCTCTTTCCATTTTTTGTTTTTAAAAGACCAAACGGAAATGTTATTCCACATACCTTCATTTGTTCGAGAAAAAACTATTATTTCATTTGCGTTGTCATTATTAACATCTTCAGTTTTCGCAACAACAATTCCTAAACTTTGTGAAAAGCTTATTTTTGGAATGGTTTTTTTAAATTCAATATTTATATCACAATTATAATTTCCACACTCAATTTCATCTGTATCAATATTCCATTTATAATTTACAAATGCAGTGTCATTAACTTTATCGTTATCAAAATCTCCAACAAAAAACTTTCTATTTTCGGTTTCGATTTTCTTCTGCGCTGGCTTTTCTATTTCTGAGTTTTTCGAAACACTTTTTTTTGTTATAGTTTCACAACCATAAACTACTAAAAGGAAAATTAAAAATCTTATTTTCATAATTATGTTTTCGCTTTTTCTGCGTTCCACTAGACTGAAGGCTAATTACTTTATACGCGCTTAAAATAACCATTGTTTATTCCAAACAGGTATGTTATACGCTTGTTTTTATTTTGTTTTACTTCCCAAATGTATAAAAAAAACTTAAAACCTAATTCCTACAAATTTATTCTTCCATCAGTTTGTCATCATCGATCCAAAACTCTTGCAATTTTTTTAGTAAATATATATTTTCCAACTATTTACATTCAGATTTTGACTATTTACTATAAAATTTTCTCTTAAATGAAATAATTTTTCACTTTGTATTAATATTCTTTTTGTTTTTAACAGCAAATTTCGTCTCCGTAATAGCAGATTTTAAGTCCGTAGTAGAAAAATTTCAGTCGGTGTGAATATCTTTTCAGTCCGTGTGAATATCTTTTGTAATTTTTTACGGTTTAATTAAAAAAATTATTATGAAAAACAAAAAATAATTCATCTTTTACAAAATTTGATTCATTTCTACAAAAGCATTTAGTTTTTAGATTTAAAATTGTTTTTTACTTTAAAACCTGATAGCTATGATAAGACTAAAATCCCTACGATTTTTGCTGTTTTGAAGCCAAATTTTTTTATGGAAATACAATAATTATGGATAGAAAATAATTTTAGGTTTGATCGTGTTACTAGGAGCAAAGTCGGTGCATTTGCGCAGGACAATCGATTCCATTTAGAGTTTTGTAGATGTAATGAGTCTGCATCGAGTGGGGGATTTGGGTAATTTCTGTTTTGTCTATTTGCTTTTAATAGGGTTGCTGCTTTTGTTTTTAATTTGTATGTTTGTCCAACAAATAATATGCTTACTACTTCTTTTGGCAATTCTGAGAGGCTCATCTTTACCATACCCACACTTATGAATAATTTTATCAGGCATACTCTTTTGCTTGTGCTTTTTGTGTTTGGCACATACGAATCACGTGCACAAATCACTATTTTTGACCAGACGATGCTTACCCAAGCTAGTTATAATTTGTTTACGCCCGTTAGTGTTATTGGCACACAAAATTGGACTTTTAGTTCTAGCTATGGTGCAGTTTGTAGTGGGTATTCGGCTGGATTAAATTACGAAAACGAAGATTGGTTGGTTAGTCCGGCTATGAATTTGGCGCAAACCACCAATACCAAGCTTACATTTAGCCATGCGCGTGGTAGCACTCCGTTTGTGAATGTGGGTGTTGCCGAAGGTTGGTATAAAGTTTTTGCAACAGCGAACTATACTGGTGATCCTGTTACAACGACTTGGATAGAATTGACGGGCTTTAACCAAGATATTACTGTGGGATGGATGTATGTTGCATCGGGGGATGTTAGTATTCCAGAAGCAGCTAAGTCGGCCACCTCTCGAATTGCTTTTCGCTATCAGAGTAGTGCAAGCCAAAGCGCGACTTGGGAACTGAAAAATGTAAAGGTTACGGCTGATAGTCCGGTAAACTCGAATACGGCTGGTTTTAAAATCACCACTTGGAATACCGAATGGTTGGGTTGCACCACTTTTGGCCCTACCGATGAAAACTTGCAGCTTAGCAATGTGGCGGCGGCCATGCTGGCGATGAACTCGGATGTTTATTGTATTCAGGAAGTTGCTAATACCTTGACTATCGAGGAGCTTGTAAATAGTATGGGTAATGACGTTTGGGAAGGTAAATATATAGAGGCTTTCAACTGTATCCAAAGACAAGCTATTATTTATAAAAAAGCAAAAGTGCAGTACGTGAATTCGAGTCTGTTAAGCAGTGGTAATGCGGCGCAAGGCAATTCGTATTATTACAACTGGTCGAGTGGCAGGTATCCTGCGGTGTTCAACCTAAACCTTGTTGCAGGCAGTAACTTGGTGCCTTTAACTATTATAAACATCCATGCGAAGGCTGAAAACACTCAGGATCCGATGAATTACACTCGCAGATTGGGTGCTTCGCAGGCATTGAAAACCATTCTTGACGGCAGTAACTATAGCACCAAAAACCTACTTTTGATTGGCGACTACAATGATTACCTTATTGGAACTTCGAGTGCTGTTTGCAGTTGTACGGATTCGCCTTATAAAAACTTTATAGACGACACATTGAATTATACGGGTACTACACAGTATTTGAATAATGCCTATTCGAATGGTCCGTTGATTGATAATATTATGTTCACCAATGAACTGTCTGGAAATTATGTTTTGAACAGTACTGCTCAAGAGATAGCCGTAACAGAAAACATCATTGATTATCGCAACACAACTTCGGATCATTTACCGGTAAGTGCTAGTTTTGAGTTTTCGACGCTTTCTAATCCGATATATACTTATAACCCATTGAACCTTTTGACTGTTTATCCTAATCCGGTGCGCCATGAACTAAGCTTCGATGGAACTGGATTGGAAGATGCTGCGGTCAGTATTTATGATTTAAGTGGCAGACAAATGCGCTCTGAAAAACTAAGCGCTACCGTTATTAATGTTAGCGCATTGTCTTCAGGGATTTATATCCTGAAAGTTGGTCGCCGATTTGGACGATTTGTGAAGAAGTAGATTTTTTTAAATCGTTTGTGGAAAAGTCCAAACTTTACCCCATTTTGCAACAGCAATTAGTATAGATTGGATTGATAAACCTTTGTAAAGCAGCTGTTTTTACAAGAAAAGTATTCATCCTCAATGGTTTTGTTTTTAAATATTTGAATTGGATGTTGGTTAATTCATTTTTTTTCCTAATTTTAGCTTCAAATTAATTTATTCTATTATGACAGTAAATCAAATATTAGCGGTAAAGGGGAAAGAAGTGTATTCAGTACTGCCGTCAATCACAGTATATGAAGCATTAGTTAGTATGAGCGAGAAAAATATTGGAGCTATTTTAGTAGTAGAAGATACGATTTTGAAAGGAATTTTATCTGAAAGAGATTATGCTCGGAAAATCGTTTTGAAAGATAAATCGTCGAAAGAAACATTGGTAGAAGAAATTATGGCAAGCCAGGTTATAACTGTAAAACCTAGTGATAACTTAGACTATTGTATGGAATTGATGTACACCAAAAAAATTAGACACTTACCGGTTTTAGACCATGAAACAATTGTAGGAATTATTTCTATTGGAGATGTCGTAAAATCCATTATTGACATACAAAAAGAAACGATTCAGCATTTAGATTCTTATATTAGTGGCACGCAATCGTAACTACATGACACAGAATAGAAAAACAGCCGCAAAATTTGCGGCTGTTTTTTTAGCAGAAAAATACGGATGAAAAATGAATGTTCAAAAGTCGTCTATTTGATTCAAGTTGTTATCTTTGTTACTGAAATAAATTGTATAAAATGGATAAGAATAGCAAACGATTAGAAGCATTATTATATCACGCAAAACCACAACCTGGAAAGATTCAGGTCGTTCCAACAAAGAAACATGCAACCCAAAGAGACCTTTCTTTAGCTTATTCACCTGGAGTTGCCGAACCTTGTTTAGAAATTGCCAAGGACATTAACAATGTATATAAATACACTTCAAAAGGCAATCTTGTTGCGGTAATATCTAATGGAACTGCAGTTTTAGGACTGGGAGATATTGGGCCTGAAGCGTCTAAACCAGTAATGGAAGGAAAAGGATTGTTGTTCAAAATCTTTGCAGGAATCGATGTATTCGATATTGAAGTTGGGACTAAAGATGTGGAAGAATTCATTCAAACTGTAAAAAACATTGCACCCACTTTTGGGGGAATCAATCTTGAAGATATAAAAGCACCAGAGTCTTTCGAAATAGAAAGAAGATTAGTCGAAGAATTGAATATTCCAGTAATGCATGACGATCAGCACGGAACAGCAATTATCTCGTCGGCAGCGCTAATAAACGCAGTAGAATTAGCGGGTAAAAAAACTGAAGACTTAAAAATGGTGGTTTCTGGAGCTGGATCAGCTGCTTTGGCTTGTGCCAATATGTATGTTTTACTGGGGCTAAAGGTCGAAAATATTCTGATGTTTAATAGCAAGGGAGTTTTAACAAAGGATAACCCAACCTTATCGGAAATGCAATTACAATATGCAACAGATAAAAAACCAATGAGCCTTGAAGAAGCCGTGGTTGGTTCAGATATTTTTCTAGGTTTGTCTTCGGGAGATATCGTGACGCCACAAATGTTGTTAGGAATGGCAGATAACCCCATCGTTTTTGCAATGGCAAATCCGAATCCAGAAATTGCCTATAATCTTGCTATTTCCACCCGAAAAGATGTCATTATGGCAACAGGTCGCTCAGACCATCCTAATCAAGTGAATAACGTTCTTGGATTTCCTTATATTTTTAGAGGAGCACTAGATGTACGAGCAACAAAAATAAATGAAGAAATGAAAATGGCAGCTGTTTATGCTCTCGCTGCTTTAGCCAAAGAGACGGTTCCGGAGCAAGTAAATATTGCTTATGGCGCCACAAAATTGACTTTTGGTCGTGATTATATTATTCCATCTCCTTTTGATCCTCGATTGATCGCTGTCGTTGCACCAGCAGTGGCGAAAGCTGCAATGGACTCAGGTGTGGCTCAGCATCCAATTCACGATTGGAAAAAATATGAAGAAGAGCTTTTCGAACGTATGGGAAGTGATAACAAAATGGTTCGAATGCTAATTAATAGAGCTAAAACCGACCCTAAAAAAATTGTTTTTGCCGAAGCAGATCATATCGATGTGCTGAAAGCAGCTCAAGTGGTTTATGAAGAGGGCATTGGATTTCCTATTTTGTTAGGAAAAAAAGATGTTATTTTAGAATTAAAAAACGAACTAGGTTTTGATGCCGATGTTCCAATTATTGATCCAAAAATGCCAGAGGAAGTTGCCAGAAAAAATAAATTTGCCAAGGCCTACTGGGAAACCAGAAGACGCAGAGGGATTTCGTTATTTGACGCACAAAATCTAATGCGAGAAAGAAATTATTTTGCAGCTATGATGGTCAATGAAGGAGAAGCAGATGCTTTGGTCAGTGGATATTCACGAAGTTATCCCTCTGTAGTAAAACCGATGTTACAACTTATTGAAAAAGCGCCAGGTGTTTCGCTAGTAGCCACAACAAACTTAATGATAACCAGTCGTGGCCCAATGTTTTTGTCTGATACAGCAATTAATATTAATCCAACTGCTGAAGAACTTGCCAAAATTGCCATCATGACCGCTAATGTGGCGAAATTATTTGGTGTGGTTCCTGTCATTGCAATGATCTCTTTTTCTAACTTTGGGTCTTCTACAAATCATAGCGCAACTAAAGTAAGAGAAGCCGTCGAATACTTACACAAACATCATCCTGAAATGATTATTGATGGTGAAATTCAAGCTGATTTTGCTTTAAATCCTGAAATGTTGAAAGCTAAATTCCCATTTTCTAAACTAGCGGGCAAGAAAGTTAACACCTTGATTTTTCCAAATCTAGAATCTGCCAATATTACGTATAAGCTTTTAAAAGAATTAAATCAAGTTGATTCCATCGGGCCAATAATGTTAGGAATGGGAAAACCGGTACACATCTTTCAATTGGGCGCTAGTGTAGAAGAAATGGTAAATATGGCCGCAGTTGCGGTAATCGATGCTCAAGAACTAGAAAAGAAAAAAAGTAAAAAGTAAAATATTTATTACTTAAAAGCAGGACTTAGTTAAAGTTGGCAAAAATTTGGGTGAGTTTTGGTATATTTGGACACTTTTATAATATAGTATGATAGCGCATTTGCAAGGGAAATTAGTAGAAAAAACACCAACTCAAGTAGTAATTGATTGTGGTGGCGTAGGATATGATGTCAATATTTCGTTGCATACCTACTCGTTACTTCCAGCTACTGATTTTGTTAAACTTTTTACCTATCTTCAAATTAAGGAAGACTCCCATACTTTATTTGGTTTTGTAGAAAAATCAGAAAGAGAAATCTTCAAATTATTATTGTCGGTTTCTGGAATTGGTGCAAGTATTGCTAGAACAATGCTATCTTCATTAGACCCCAAGCAAATTACAAATGCAATTGCCTCAGGCGATGTAATTACGATTCAATCCATTAAAGGAATTGGCAGTAAAACTGCTCAAAGAGTAATACTAGATTTAAAAGACAAAGTACTAAAATTATATGATTTAGACGAAGTTTCGATGTCACAAAGCAATACAAATAGAGATGAAGCGTTATCTGCTTTGGAGGTTTTGGGTTTTGTGCGGAAAACTTCGGAACGAGTTGTAGAAAAAATAATTAAAGATGCCCCAGAAAGTTCAGTTGAATCTATCATCAAGCAGGCTTTAAAAAACTTATAAAAGTTGAAATTACAGTATTTACAAAAGAGACCATACGTGCATAAAATAGGTGTGCTTATACTGATTTTATTTTGTGGTTTTGTATCGCGTGCTCAAGTAAATCCGGTAACTCAAGATACAATTCCGCCGGGATTTTCAACCGGAAAAATCAATCTTAAAGATCCAAAAAGTATTGTCAACGCGTATTCCTTTGACCCAACTACGGGAATGTATATCTTGTCTAAAACTATTGGCGATTTCCCGGCAAACTATCCTTCTATTTTATCTCCAAAAGAATTTGAAGATAGGGTAAGAAAAGAATCGATGCGCAACTATTTTAAAGATAAACTAGATGCTATAGATGGAAAAAAAGGTGGTGATAGTTTGGCTAAAAAAGATTTATTACCGCGCTATTACATAAAATCAGGGCTTTTTGAAACTATTTTCGGAAGTAATACGATCGATATAAAACCAACTGGATCTATCGAAATGGATTTAGGGATACGCTACACAAAACAAGACAATCCCGCCTTTTCCCCGAGAAATAGATCGGTACTTGCTTTCGATTTTAATCAAAGAATTAGTATGAGTTTGATGGGTAAAGTAGGAACCCGACTGAATGCAAATGTCAATTATGATACGCAGTCCACTTTTGCCTTTCAAAATCTAATTAAGCTTGAATATACACCGACCGAAGACGATATTATTCAAAAAATAGAGGTTGGTAACGTAAGTATGCCGTCGAATAGTGCTTTGATAAAAGGAGCACAAAGTTTGTTTGGGGTGAAAACTAAACTGCAGTTTGGAAAAACAAGTATAACAGGTGTTTTCTCAGAACAAAAATCGGAGACCAAAACTGTTGTTGCTGAAGGTGGCGGAACAGTTCAAGACTTTGAAATGTTTGCTTTGGATTATGACAATGACAGACATTTTTTCCTTTCGCAATACTTTAGAAACAATTACGATAGAGCCTTAGAAAAGTATCCATTTATCAATAGTAGAGTTCAAATAACTAGGTTGGAAATTTGGGTGACCAATAGACAAAATAGAGTTACTACCACCAATAATAATCTAAGGAATATCATTGCAATTCAAGATTTAGGCGAAGGCGAGATAATAGACAATACTGGTGTGCCAATCCCTGGAGGACAGAATGAGGTAGTAGTCGTAAACCCTATTCCTCCAGATTTTTTTACAGATCAACCAGTTCCTTTGAAAAAGCCCTATCCGTCAGACAACAAGAATAATAAGTATGATCCAGAACGAATTGGTCTAGCAGCTAGTTTGTTAAATAACAATATTCGTGAAATTGCTACGTCAGGCTCTGGTTTTAATGCTACTGTAAATGAAGGAGCAGATTATTCTAAGTTAGAAAATGCTAGAAAATTAATGGCGAACGAATACACCTTTAATCCACAATTGGGATACATTTCCTTGCAGCAACGTCTTGCCAATGACGAAGTTCTTGCTGTTGCCTATCAATACACCATTGGAGACCAAGTGTATCAAGTAGGGGAATTTGGAAATGACGGGGTTGATGCAACGGTGGTTACCGGAACCACACCTGCCGATCAAGCCATTATTTCGCAGAGTTTGATTTTGAAAATGTTGAAAAGTAATTTGACTAATGTTAAAAATCCTGTTTGGAACTTGATGATGAAAAATATTTATCAAATTCCCGGAGCATATCAATTAAAACAAGAAAATTTTAGATTCAATATTCTTTATACTGATCCTTCGCCCATAAATTATATCACGCCAGTAGCAGGAAGTAGTTTTCCAGCAAATCCAACACAAGGAAATGAAGTGGCCGAAACACCTTTACTTAAAGTCTTTAATTTAGACAAATTGAATTTCAACAACGATCCACAAGCTGGTGGAGATGGTTTCTTCGATTTTATGCAAGGATTAACTATTGATACACAAAACGGTCGAATTATATTTACCAATAAAGAGCCTTTTGGAGAACTTTTATTCTCAAAATTGTCTAATGGGACTGGAGAAAATTATAAGGACGCTGGCACGTATAATGCGAATCAAAAGAAATACGTGTTCCGAAGTATGTATGCTAATACACAAGCTGGAGCCTTGCAAGACAGCGATAAAAACAAATTCTTGTTAAGAGGAAAATACAAATCTACAGGTGGTGATGGAATTCCTATTGGAGCTTTCAATGTGCCGAGAGGTTCTGTAATAGTGACAGCTGGCGGAAGAGTTTTGGTTGAAGGCATCGATTATAGTGTCAATTACCAATTGGGAAGAGTTCAAATTTTGGATCCATCACTGCAAGCCTCTAATACGCCAATTAGCGTTTCATTAGAAAACAATTCCATCTTTGGTCAACAAACCAAACGTTTTTTTGGTATTTATGTAGAACATCAAATTTCGGATAAATTTTTATTGGGCGCCACTTTCTTAAAATTAAGTGAAAGACCATTTACCCAAAAATCTAGTTTTGGACAAGAAGCTGTAAACAATAGTATGTTTGGTTTCAACGGCAATTATTCAACAGAAGTTCCGTTTTTCACCCGATTAGTAAACAAATTACCCAATATGGATACCGATGCTCCTTCTAATCTTTCAGTGAGAGGAGAAGTTGCATTTTTGAAACCAGATAATCCTAAGGGAAATAGTTTTCAGGGGGAATCAACCATTTATGTAGATGATTTTGAGGGTTCGCAATCTACCATTGATATGCGTTCTCCATTTGCTTGGAAATTGTCATCAACCCCTCTTAATGACAGTGAAAGTCTTTATGATTTTAATGCCAATGCCAATGATTTGAGTTACGGTTTCAAACGAGCTAAATTATCTTGGTACACCATCGACCCTGTTTTTTTTACTTCTAAGCCTGCGGGAATTTCAAATGATGATTTGTCTTCAAATATCACTAGAAGAATTTTTAGCCAAGAATTATATCCGCTAACAGATATTGCTCAAGGACAATCGCAAGTGGTAAATACTTTAGATTTGACTTATTATCCAGTGGAAAGAGGGATGTACAATAATGCTTTGAATGTTGGCGCCAATCCTAAGGATAATTTTGGAGGAATTATGCGTTCTTTGAATTCAACCAATTTCGAACAAGGAAATGTAGAATATATTCAGTTTTGGGTTTTAGATCCGTATGTTGGTGTAGGCGAAATTCCAAAGGTCAATACAGGGAAAATTTATTTTAATTTAGGAGAAATATCCGAAGACATTTTGAAAGATGGACGAAAACAATATGAAAACGGATTAGGTCCAGATCAAGTAAAAGTAAACCCGCAACCCATTTGGGGAGATGTTCCAGCCTCACAGTCCTTAATTTACGCCTTTGATGTCAATGCCGCAAATCGAACCAATCAAGATTTAGGTTTGGACGGTTTGCCAGGGTCTAAAGAAGCTGCTATTTATGCCAATTATGCTTCAGAACCCGATCCTGCAGCAGATGATTATAAGTATTATTTAAATGTAAAAGGAGGAATTGTGGATCGATATCGAGATTATAACGGTGTGGAAGGCAACTCTGCAGTTGATATAAACGATGCTAATCGAGCAGCAACTGCTGAACCAGATGTAGAGGACATCAACAGGGATAATACAATGAACACCATTAATGCCTATTACGAATATAGTGTTGATATGAAACCCAATATGACCGTAGGGCAAAATTATATTACCGATATTAGAAACACTCAAATTACAATGGACAATGGGGAAGTGACTGATGCACGATGGATTCAGTTTAAAATCCCTGTTGCTCAACCTGAAAATACTATAGGAAATATATCCGATTTTAGATCCATTCGTTTTATGAGACTATTTATGACCGGTTTCAGCGATGCTGTTACTGTTCGTTTTGGTGCTTTAGATTTAGTTCGAGGTGATTGGAGAAGATATACAAATACATTAGATCCAAGTGACGCTAATCCAAATGATGACAACACAACACTTGATGTATTAGCAGTAAATCTTCAAGAAAATAATGATAGATGCCCTATAAATTATATCATTCCGCCTGGAGTGCAACGAGAACAATTGTATAGCGGTAATACCGTTATCAATCAAAATGAGCAGTCACTGTCACTTAGAGTTTCAGGCGAAGGATTAGAACCCCAAGATTCTAGAGCGGTGTTTAAAAACGTGAGTGTTGATATGCGACAGTTCAATAAGTTAAAAATGTTTTTGCACGCTGAATCTTTACCAAACGAAATTACTCTTGAGGATAATCAAATGACAGGCTTTATCCGTTTTGGAAATGACTTTACTCAGAATTTTTATCAAATCGAAATACCATTAAAAATAACGCAACCCGCTTCTTCAGTGGGAGTAAATTGTGCTGCTTTAAGTTCAGAATCCGTTTGGCCTGCCGAAAACGAAATCGATTTGGCACTGTCATTATTGACAAAGCTAAAAATTCAAGCGATGAGTATTGACCCAAGTACTTTGCCAGCTGACGGAATCTACTATCAAAACGAAGATGAACTTGACCCTTCATTATCGGGAAAAACTAACAAATTAAAATTAGGTATAAAAGGAAATCCTAATTTTGGTCTGGTTCGGACTTTAATGTTAGGCGTAAAAAATTATGAACGTCTAGACTTAAAAGGGGAAGTTTGGTTCAACGAGCTTCGTGTTGCCGATATGGATAATAGTTCAGGTATGGCAGCGGTATTGAATGTGGATACTAATCTTGCTGACTTTGCAACTATTTCGGCTTCAGGAAGAAAAAGCACTATTGGGTTTGGAGGGATAGAACAAGGGCCAAACGATAGAAACCGTGAAGATACTCAACAATACAATATTGTTACCAATTTAAGTTTAGGGAAGTTATTACCGCCGAAATGGAAAATCAATATTCCGTTTAATTATTCTATCGGAGAAGAAACTATTACTCCAGAGTATGACCCATTCAATGCCGACATCATTTTAAAACAATTGTTAGACAACACAACCGATAAAGCCCAAAGGGATAATATCAAAAATAGAGCAATTGATTATACCAAAAGAAAAAGCATCAATTTTATTGGAGTAAGAAAAGATAGAGGTGCTGAACAAAAGCAGCGGATTTATGATGTGGAAAATTTTACGTTTTCTCAGTCTTTTAATGAAGTAGAACGCCATGATTATGAAATCGAACAATTTACCAATCAAGAATCTAGTACTGCAATTGATTATGCTTTTAGCTTTCAGCCTAAACCAATCGAGCCGTTCAAGAAATCAAAATTTACAAAAAAAAGTTCCTACTGGAAAGCCTTGAGCGATTTCAATTTCAATTATTTACCTACGAATATCAATTTTAGCACTAATATTCTAAGACAATACAACCGCCAACAGTTCAGGCAAGTGGATGTTGAAGGAATTGGATTAGATCCATTATATCGCAGAAATTATGCGTTCAATTACAATTATGGATTCAATTATAATTTGACTAAAAACCTGAAATTTAATTACACTGCCTCGTCCAATAATATTGTCAAAAACTATTTGAATTCCGATAATGTTCCAATTGATGATTTAACCATTTGGGATACGTATTTGGATGTGGGACAAGCCAATCAACACATGCAACAATTGGTGATGAATTATGAAATTCCGCTAGACAAGATACCTGTATTTAGTTTTATAAAAGCAAATTATTCCTATACAGGTGATTATAGTTGGCAACGTGCATCAGTAGCTTTATCTAATTATGTTGATGATAATGGAAATTCTTTTAATTTAGGAAATACAATTCAAAATGCCATTTCACATAATTTAAATGCCAATATGAATATGGATTTGTTTTATAAGTATATCGGACTTACAAAAAGTGACCAAAATAAAGCTAAGCCTAAAGCCGCAGCTCCAAAACCAGGCGAAAAAATTGTTAATACCAAAGTTTTGGCACCCAAAACAAACACTTTTATGAATGGTATAATAGGAATAGTAACCAGTGTAAAAACCATTCAAGCCAATTACACTAAAAGCAGCGGTACAGTTTTGCCGGGATATACGCCAGGAATTGGATTCTTTGGAAGTTCAAAACCGACAATCGGATTTCTTTTTGGAAGTCAAGACGATGTGAGATATGAATCGGCCAAGAATGGTTGGCTTACTTCATATCAAGAGTTTAATCAAAATTACACTCAAGTTACCAACGAGGTATTTAAGTCAACGGTCAATATCGATTTGTTACCTGATTTAAAAATAGATTTATCATTAGACCGATCGTATTCTAAAAATTTTTCAGAACAATATGATGTTTCGGATAGCCAAAATAATGATGGGGTTTTGGATTATAACCCACGATCGCCATACAATTATGGTATGTTTTCTATTTCGACCATTTTAATCAAAACTTCTTTTTCTGCGAGTGACGAAAACACATCGGCTGTTTTTGATGACTTTAGAAACAATAGACTTCTGGTGGCGGATCGATTAGCTGCCGTGCAATATGGAACTACAATTCCAAGATATGACGCTAGTACACTTCCTGCTGAAAACTCTGGAGTACCAATTGATAATTTAGCAAATCCTAACAATCCAGAAAGGCGAATAACCCTTTCAAACGATGGATTCCCAAAAGGCTTCGGAAAAAACAATCAGGCGGTTTTATTACCTGCTTTTTTAGCAGCCTATTCTGGCGAGAGTGCTTCAACTGTTTCTACGGGGATTTTTAAAAGTTTTCCAGTACCAAACTGGTCTATCAAGTACAACGGTTTGATGCGTTACGATTTCTTCAAAAAGAATTTCAAACGGTTCTCTTTGCAACAAAATTATAGGGCTTCTTACACCATAAATGCTTTTAGATCGAATTTCGAATACGACAAAAATCCGAATGGAGTAGATTTAAGTGGCAATTTCTACAACAAAACCATTATGTCTAATGTCAATTTAGTAGAGCAGTTTAATCCACTTGTTCGAATGGATTTTGAATTGAAAAGCTCGCTAAAAATCTTAACTGAAATCAAAAGAGACCGCGCATTATCGATGAGTTTTGACAATAATTTGTTGACTGAAGTCAAAGGAACAGAATATGTAGTAGGAATGGGTTATCGCATAAAAGATGTAGTTTTTTCGTCGAGACTTGCCGATAATGCGACTGGAATTATAAAGAGTGATGTTATTTTAAAAGCTGATTTTTCGTATCGTAACAATAAAACGATTGTCAGATATTTAGATTATGACAACAATCAATTAGCAGGTGGACAAGACATTTGGTCATTGAAGTTGACTGCCGATTATTCCTTTAGTAAAAATCTGACTGCGATTTTCTATTACGATCATGCTTTTTCGCAAGCAGTTGTATCAACTTCTTTTCCTTTGACAAATGTTCGATCTGGGTTTACACTGCGATATAATTTCGGAAATTAATTTTTTTAAATTGCAATAATTTTTGAATAGAAGATGGTTACATTTGCATCCATAAAAACACATTGAAAGGTCTTGTCATTAACAATGACAAAATCTAAAATCTAAAATCTAAAATCATAATGAACATACCAGAAAATTTAAAATACACCAAAGATCACGAATGGGTTAGCATTGAAGGTGCTATTGCAACAATAGGAATTACTCATTTTGCACAAAAAGAATTAGGCGATATTGTATATGTTGAGGTAGAAACTTTAGACCAAACTCTCGATAAAGACGAGGTTTTTGGAACCGTTGAAGCCGTAAAAACAGTTTCGGATTTATTTCTTCCTCTTGCTGGCGAAATTATCGAGTTTAATGACGCACTTGAAAGCAAGCCCGAAAGTGTAAATGAAGATCCTTATGGCGCAGGTTGGATGATAAAAGTGAAAATCGCAAATCCTACCGAAATTGACTCCTTGCTTTCAAGTGAATCCTACAAAGTATTGATTGGTGCGTAAAAATTTATTTTTAACGGCAGCTTTATTCTGGACTGGAGTAATCTTGTTTCTTTGTCTTGACAACGCAAATAATTTGCCAGTAATAAATATACTATATATAGACAAAGTTATTCACGTTGTTCTTCATTTTGTATTTACAACACTCTGGTTTTTGTATTTAAAAAAGAAATTAGATAATGCTAGTAATTTTAAACCTTTAGCCTTGGCATTTGTATTCTCCTTTATTTTTGGGATTTTAATCGAGCTGATGCAACAATATTTTACAACAACAAGAATTGCAGATATTTTTGATGTTTTGTCGAATCTATTGGGAGCAAGTTTTGCTGTCACCACAATCATTTTGTTGAATGCCTATAACCGAATTATAGATAAAATTTAATTCACAAAATTACACTCAAAACAAATGAATATTAAGCAATATTTAGATTCAACTTATTTAAAAACTCCCGCACAAGCAGGACTAAGCGAAGCTGAAAATACAATTATTGTTAAAGAATTTATTCAAGAAGCTATCGAGGAGAATTTCAAACTTATTATGATTCGTCCTGATATGGTTTCCTTAGCAAGCAAAATGATTACAGATGCTAATTCAGTGGTTCAAATAGGTACAGTAATTGATTTTCCAGAAGGAAAAGCAGGTTTAGAAGCCAAACTTTTCGAAGCAGCTCAAGCGATTCAAGATGGAGCTGATGATTTAGACTTTGTTTGCAATTACGAAGCTTTCAAAGCCGGAAATGTGGATTTGGTCAAAGAAGAAATTTTAAATTGTACCCAATTGGGCTTGGCAAATAACAAAGTCGTAAAATGGATTATTGAAGTAGCAGCACTGAGTGAAAAGCAAATAATTCAACTGTCCGTATTGATAAAAAACCTTATTATTACTAATTTTAAGGAAGAAAATTATGCTTCGGTTTTTGTAAAATCGTCAACAGGTTTTTATAAAACAGAGGATAATTTGCCAAACGGGGCAACTGTTCCAGCCATTATTATAATGCTCGAAAATGCCAATCCGCTTCCTGTAAAAGCTGCTGGTGGGGTGAGAACTTATGAAGAAGCACTTGAAATGATTCGTTTAGGCGTAAAACGAATTGGCACTTCTGGTGCAAAAGCCATTGCTCACGGACAAAAAACAGAAGGTTACTAAAATCAATACAATACTATGAAAAAAGGATTCCTGACATTACTTTTATCTCTTATTAATTTTGTGACTTTTGCTCAAGACGAGAAGAGTAAAAGCACTAATTTTTCTCCCGAGCAATTTCCTATTTTCCCCAAATGTGAAAATTTGCAATCCGCAGCATTAGAAAAATGTTTTTACAATGAAGTTCAGGATTTCGTTTACAAAAATTTTGTAGTTCCTGAAAATTTGGTTCAAAATAATTTTACAGGCAATGTAAAAGTACTTTTTGAAGTTGATAAAAACGGTGCGTTCAAAGCGATTTATGTCAACGCTGTCGATGAGGCGCTGATAGTTGAGGCGAAAAGAGTTTTTGCAAAATTTCCAAATAGTAAACCCGCAACCTACAACGGAAATCCCACTTTTTCTCAATACAACATCACCATTGCAATACCTTTGAAAAGTACAGAACAACTAGATTCTGTAGCCGTTGTTGTAGCCGAGACCATAAAAGTAATTCCTAAAAAACTCACAGAATTAGATAGCATTGTCTATAAAAAATTCAATAATCCACAGTTTGAAAGCCATTTGAACGTTCCTTTTTCGCACAGTTTTTATGCCCGTTTTGATGGCGCATTGAATCAAGTTGGAGCTAATAATCATACGGCTTCAAAACCTTATACTTATGTAGAAGTTGCTAAATATTACAATCTTGCTGCTGAAAACGAAAAGATAAAGAAAAAAGCTTCTGGATGGTGGGCAAGAAAGTTATGGAATGAGAACTTGGTCGAAATCCAAGGTGAGGACTATTGGTTTGTCTTAAATCCGATTATCGATTTACAAGTAGGTAAAGCATCAGGTAATAAGCAAGTGAACACTTTTATAAATACACGTGGAATAAATTTGAGTGGAGGTTTGGGATCTACATTAAATTTCACAACAACCATTTATGAAAGTCAAGGCCGTTTTGCTGATTATTACAATCGATATGCCAATTCCATAAAACCTGCTGGCGGAAATCCAGCTATTATTCCAGGAATTGGAATTGCTAAAGATTTTAAGACAGATGCGTATGATATTCCATCGGCCGATGCCAATTTGACTTTTGCTCCATCTAAATTCATCGATTTACAATTGGGTTATGGTAGAAATTTTATAGGTGACGGTTACCGTTCTTTATTCGAAAGTGACGGAGCAAGTCCGTATCCTTATTTTAAAATAAACACTAATTTCTGGAAAGTAAAATACACAAATACCTATATGTGGCTCAAAGATGTGCGTCCCGAAGCAACTCTCGAAAGAACCTATTCGACCAAATATATGGCGAACCATTATTTGAGTTGGAATATTTCTAATCGATTAAATCTAGGGCTTTTTGAATCTGTAATTTGGACAGATACCAACAATAGAGGTTTTGATATGCACTTTGTAAACCCCATTATTTTTTATCGCTCCGTTGAGTTTGCTTCATCGGCTCGAACTGGGAATGCAGTTTTGGGTTTTAGTTCTAAGTACAAATGGAGCAACAACGTTAGTCTTTATGGACAATTTTTGTTAGATGAGTTTTCGTTGGGAGAAATTAAAAATGAATCCAATAGTTGGAAAAATAAATTTGCGTACCAGATGGGTGTGAAATATTTCAATGCTTTTAAAGTTAATAATTTATTGTTGCAATTAGAATTTAATCACGTCCGTCCGTATGTGTATTCGCATAGTACACCGATTACCAATTACGGACACAACAATCAAAACATGGGGCATCCTTGGGGAGGAAATTTTGAAGAACTTTTAGCTATTGCGAGGTATCACAAAGGAAGATTTTATGCCGATGCAAAAATAACCATTGGAACAAGGGGATTTGATTTTGCTAATTCAGGTACCAATTCAAATTTTGGAGGAAATATTTACAGAGATTACGATGACGACAGACCGTATAATTCTGGCGTGAAAGTAGGGCAAGGAAATAAAACTAACATTTTTATCACCGATTTACAAGCTGGATATTTGGTTAACCCAATGACTAATTTGAAACTTTTCGGTAGTTTTATTTATAGAAACTTCAACCCAAATCAAAACACAGCAACAGTATTTAACGAAAGTACAACTTGGTTTTCTTTAGGCATTCGTTCGGATGTGTTTAATTGGTATTTTGAT
The DNA here is from genome assembly GCF_031423415.1 of Flavobacterium sp. Taxonomy (GTDB): domain Bacteria; phylum Bacteroidota; class Bacteroidia; order Flavobacteriales; family Flavobacteriaceae; genus Flavobacterium. Next base: position 25,991 of record NZ_JANPFL010000190.1, on the reverse strand, counting down.
TATTAGTGAAATGAAATCAATTCACCGAAAAATGTTTGCGTTCTTATTTACAACTATTGTAATTTCTTTTATTTTTTTTGCAAACAATAAAATATGTGAATATTTTCATTTGATGATGTATCCAAAAATACCAAATTGAATTATTTATTGTTTTTTGAAAGAAGTAGCTGTGACGCAGTAGAATCTGAAAATACAATTTTTAACCTTATTTTTACTTTTTTTGTTGGATTATTGGTTTCAATTTTTAGCATTAGATTTATGAGAAATAAATTTAATTTTTAAATATAAATACCATCTTTTCAATTTTTCATCTAACCACAAACTCTAAAGTTGTGGTTTTTTTATTTTAAAAAAAAACTGCCAAAATGAGGAAAACCGTAAGGAAGTGATTTTTATAGAATCTAAGTTTGCTGTATATTAACAACTTGAGCAAATGGAACAATCAGTTTTTCAACCATTAATTTATTGTCGACTCTAAATTAGTTGCTATAGGTTTTGGCGCCATTTGCGTTATTTATTTAGTGTAGTAAATTTTTGGTAACAAATAATCATAAAACTATGATTACAGTTAAAACAATTGAAAAGGAATCCTTGGACAAAATATCTAGTTTAGATTTGAGTTACGTGATTTTCTTTTGGAGGGAATATAATTCAAATTCAGTGCTAATTGCTTATGACGAATTAAAAAAAAGGGAATATCCTATATCTGCAAGTTTTTTAGATAAAATGATTGAGTTTCGTAAAATTAATTCATTATAACTATGCAGGAAATACGATTCTGACCGTGAGTAATTTAATTTCTGGAAGGGTTATAATGAGGAATTATTAAAATCAGTTTTTTATGAATTGTTTTTTGTCTATTCCCTTTTGATAAACTACTTTTGCCAAAGTTTTAAAATAAAGCAATCAAACTTTGAATACCACATCTATTTCCATTAAATCCATTTATATTGATTTCAAAGCAATCACTAAAGCGGGTTTGGCTATTAGTGTTGTTTTTTCATCAGTCGCTGGTTTTTTGTTGGGTGTTTCTGATATTTTCTCGTTAGATTGGATGATTTTGTTAAAACTGGTTATTGGCGGTTATTGTATGGTAGGCGCATCGAATGCCTATAATCAAGTCATCGAAAAAGACCTTGACGCCTTGATGGACCGAACCAAGAATCGTCCTGTTCCAGCCGGAAGAATGTCGCCGAATCTCGCGTTGGTTATTGCTAGTATTCTTACCCTTATCGGGATTATTTTACTATATACCATCAATCCAAAAACAGCAATGTTTGGTGCGATTTCTATAGTTTTATATACAAGTATGTATACACCTTTAAAAACAGTTACTCCTTTGTCGGTTTTTGTTGGAGCGATTCCTGGAGCAATTCCGTTTATGTTGGGTTGGGTTGCTGCTACGGGCAATTTTGGTATTGAAGCAGGTACTTTATTTTTGATTCAGTTTTTTTGGCAGTTTCCTCACTTTTGGGCAATAGGTTGGTTTTTATTCGAAGATTATGAAAAAGCAGGTTTCTTCATGTTGCCAACAGGAAAAAAAGATAATGCAACAGCTCTGCAAATATTATTGTATACCGCTTGGTTAATTGTAGCTTCGCTTTTGCCTTCTTTGGGTTATACAGGGCAATTATTTATTTCGCCAGTAGCAACAGTTTTGGTATTTTTGCTAGGACTTTGGATGCTTTTTTACGGGGTGAAATTATATAAATCAAGAACTCCCAAAGCCGCGAGAACTTTAATGCTGGTGAGTGTTGCTTATATTACTTTATTGCAGTTAATTTATATATTTGATAAAATTTTAAGATAGCTATGACAACGACAATGACCGCCGAAGAGCAGAAATCAAGAACAGCAAGATCATACAAATTGTTGTTATTGTTTGCCATGATTAGTATGATTATGATGTTTGCTGGGCTAACTAGTGCTTTTGTGGTAAGTAAATCCAGAGCCGACTGGTTGAAGGATTTTCAATTACCCACTGCATTTTATTATAGTACAGCAGTGATTATTGGCTGTAGTATCACTTTCCATTTGGCAAAAAAAGCCATTCAAAAGGACAATCAAAAAGCGACAACTTCTTTTCTTTTGGCTACTTTAGCCTTAGGGATTTTATTTGTGGTATTGCAATTTGTGGGTTTTGGACAAATTGTAGAAAGCGGTTATTATTTTACAGGTGCCGAAAGTTCAATTACAACTACATTTCTATATATAGTTACTGTAGTTCACTTGTTGCACCTTGCTGGCGGACTGATTGCGCTTTTTATCATCATATTCAAACAATTGAGACATAAATATAATTCGACAGAAACTTTAGGTATTGAACTAGGTGCTATGTACTGGCACTTTCTAGATTTATTGTGGATTTATTTATTTTTATTTTTATTTTTCTTTGAATAAGAAAAATTGTAGATTTGACAACTTTTAATTAAATATTTTATGAGTACAGTTACAACTGCGAATAGTGGAGAAAAAGTTTGGGGTGGTGGCGGCAGCCAACCCTTAGGAGCCAATTATGGTAAATTAATGATGTGGTTTTTTATTCTGTCAGATGCGTTAACATTTTCAGGATTTCTTGCTGCTTATGGATTTTCCAGATTCAAATTTATTGAGACTTGGCCTTTAGCCGATGAAGTGTTTACTCACTTTCCTTTCATGCACGGTGTTACAGCGCCAATGTATTATGTGGCATTTATGACTTTTGTTTTGATTTTTTCATCGGTTACGATGGTTCTCGCTGTTGATGCTGGACACCAGATGAAAAAAGACAAAGTAGTTGTTTATATGTTTTTAACCATTATTGGTGGGTTAATATTTGTTGGTTCACAAGCATGGGAATGGAAAAATTTTATAAAAGGCGAATATGGTGCTATTGAAACCAAAGGTGGAAGTTTGCTTCAGTTTGTTGATACTGATGGAAAAAGAGTTGCTCTAGCTGATTTTGCAGCAACTTTGCCCGAAGAAAGAGAGCAGTTAACTAGAGATAAAGCGAAATGGTTTATGGATGAACCTACTTTGCCTTCCTATTCTGTTGCCGAAGTTCAAGCTGGGTTCAAAGCGCATCCAAATATTTTGGTAAGAACTGAAGTGATTGATGCTAATAAGAAAAAAACGGTGCTAACAAGAGCTCAATCAGAATTGCGTTTGAAAGATGCTACGTTAGTTGTAGAAGGGGCAAATCTTACCAGAAATGAATATGGCAGTAAGTTATTTGCTGATTTCTTTTTCTTTATTACAGGTTTTCACGGTTTCCACGTATTTTCTGGAGTTATTATCAATATTATTATTTTCTTTAATGTGTTACTGGGCACTTATGAGAAAAGAAAAAGTTATGAAATGGTCGAAAAAGTTGGGCTTTATTGGCACTTTGTTGATTTAGTTTGGGTTTTCGTATTCACAGTTTTCTATCTAGTTTAATTTACAAAAAGGAATTATTATGTCACACGCACACGTTTCTAACACAAAAAGAATTTGGACAGTTTTTGGTATATTATCTATAATTACAATCGTTGAGGTAATTTTCGGAATTGTTAAGCCTGCCATTTTGCATAACAATAGTTTACTGGGGCTAAACTTGTTAAACTGGATTTTCATCATATTAACTGGAGTAAAAGCCTATTATATTGTTTATGCTTTTATGCACATGGAAGGTGAAAAATCGGCTTTAAGATATGCAGTAATCTGGCCTTTAATTTTTTTAGTAGCTTATTTGCTTTTTATTCTGTTGACTGAAGCTGATTATATATTCGAGGTTTTTAAGAACTCTACCATCAAGTGGAATTTTTAATAAAATAGTATTTTATTAAAAAGGTGTCCACCACGGTGGATGCCTTTTTTTATTTTTGCATAGTATACTTTCGTTTTAATTATGAAATGAGCATGACCTAAAGTTGGTCGCAAAAACCAATGAAGATATGCGAATTACATATGACCGATAAAAAGCAATAAATATCTACATATGAAAAAAAATATTGTTCTCTTCGTTCTTTTTGTTTTACCTATTGTTGCCTATCTTTTTTTTGCATCAGGAGTAAATAGTTATACAAGATTGCCTATTATTACTCCTAAAATAGCTGATTTTGGAAATTGGAAATCGCTGAAAAACGAGAAAGTTAGTCTCGATGGTAAAATAACAATCCTTGGTTTTGCAGGAACTAACATCTTAAAAAATAGAGGTAATTTTTTTAATCTTAATGCCAAAATTTACGATCGCTATCATACTTTCAAAGATCTTCAATTTGTGGTTATTTGCCCTTTGGGAACCGAACAGGATGTGCAAAAAATTGTCGATGCATTAAGCGCAACTACTGATGTTAGTCAATGGTATTTTGTTTTTACATCGCCAGATGAAATCAAAACCTATTACAATCAGCTAAAATTAGTTGGAAAATTGGATGCCGATTTTGGAACTCCAAACGTCTATATAGTTGATAAGGAAAGAAACCTTCGGGGAAGAAAAGAAAAGAAAGGATATAAAGAAGGCTACAATACTTTTCATCTTGCTGATCTGAGCAACGAAATGCTGGATGATTTCAAAGTTATTCTTTATGAATATCGTGCGGCTTTAAAGAAAAATCATAATGCCACAAAACAACTTTAATTTTTATAAATAATGTTTAAGAACAAATCATATATCGGGATTTCAATTGTTATTTTGGTTTTCGGAATTTATGCTGTTCCAAAAATTATTGACCGTTTTCAAAACAACGAAATTGTTAAAGGAGATCGATTGGACAAAGTGTCTAATTCATCACAAGACAATGGAAGTTTGGTAAAAATTGGCCCTGCTCCAAAATTTGATTTGGTAAACCAAGATAACCTTAAGGTTACAAACGAAACTTATAAAGGCAAGGTGTATGTTTTAGAATTTTTCTTTGCTACCTGTCCTTCAATTTGTCCGAAGATGAATTTAAGTATGTTGCAAATTGAAAAAACCTTTTTTGGCAATCCTAATTTCGGTATGGTCTCTATTACTATCGATCCCGAACACGACACCGCTAAAGTTTTGAAAGAACATCGAGAATTATTAGGCGTAAAATCTTCTAATTGGAATTTCTTGACAGGAGATAAAGCCTATATTTTTGATTTGTCTAATAAAGGATTCAATCTTTATGCAGGCCAGAATAATAAGGCTAAAGGAGGGTTTGAACATTCGGGATTGTTTGCTTTGATTGATAAAAACGGAATTATTCGTTGCCGGAAAGACAAATACGGGAATCCGATTTTGTATTATGATGGTTTGGAAAAAACCGGAGTTAGAGACATTCAACAAGACATTGCAATTTTATTAAAAGAATAATATGGAAAATAATGCATTAGAAAAAAAGTTCAGCAAATATATAGTACTCGTTTCCATTCTGATTCCGGTTGTTGTTGCTATACTTTTTAACGTTAAATTAAAAGACCTTGGCTATGATGTAGAACCACTTCCGTTTCTACCACCAATTTACGCCACAATAAACGGAATCACGGCAGTTGTTTTGGTTGCAGGAGTATTGGCGATTAAAAACGGAAACAGACTACTTCACCAACGATTTATGACTACGGCAATTGCACTGTCATTAGCTTTTCTGGTGATGTATGTGGCGTATCATATGACTACGGATTCAACAAAATTTGGCGGGGAAGGTTCTATTAGAATGGTTTATTTCTTTATTTTAATATCCCATATCATTTTGTCGATTGCGGTTATTCCTTTGGTTTTGATAACGTATGTTCGAGCTTTGGCAGAAAAGTTTGATAAGCATAAAAAAATTGCCAAAATCACATTCCCCATTTGGTTGTATGTTGCCGTTACTGGAGTTATAGTTTATTTAATGATTTCGCCTTATTATGCTAGTTAAAGTTAGAAGTGGGAAGTTAGAAGTTGGAAGTGAAATAAAGAAAGGTAAAGGTCTTTATTCTTTGCTCTTTATTCTTTGTTCTTTATTCTTTTCTCTAGTTTCAAACGCTCAGTGCGCTATGTGCCGTGCCGCTTTGATGAGTGAGGGCAATGCTGCCAAAGCAGAAGCCGTAAATGATGGTATTGTTTATCTGATGGTGATTCCGTATATTCTTGTTGCTGGAATAGGGTATTATATTTATCGAATGCGGAAAAAGAGTAAACAATAATAATCTAATCTTCAAACTGCTTTAAAGCAACAGGACTTAAGACAAATAATTTATTACAACTGATATTTTATCTTTTAGTGTAATTTTTTGATTTGCAAAAACAACCACCGTTTTATCTTCTACAGTTGCAAAAGAGGCTTCTACTGTTTTTTTGTTTAGCATAACTTTAATGTCGCTGGCTCGTTTTCCAATAGGTAAGGCTATTTCCATTTGTTGGAGGGCTAATTTTCCGTATTCCAATTGTATAGTATTGGTTTGAGAAGTGGCCGTTCGGGTTTGTTGGAAACTGCCCCAACCTTCCGTAGCTGTAAAAGCGGCTTTGAAATTCTCGGGATTCACTTTTGGCGCAAAGCCCAATTGTCCTTTTGGTCCGTTGTAAGTAAAGCCACAAGCCGCAATGAAAGCACCGTAACTCGCCATCGCTCTCGAGTAGTGATCGCTACATTCTATTTCGTTATACGGATTTCTTTTAGCGGCGCCATAGCGTTCGTGGATGGCTTTTACCATCGAAAATCCGTAATCTAGCTTATCTTCCCAAATCATATGGCTTGCCAACTGATGTTCGAAACCGGTCATAACCTCATTGAAATAGCCAAATTGCCAGTGCTTTTCCCAATCATCTCTTTTCCCACCTTTTGGCCAAGTACACATTACTAAGCCTGCATCGCCGGCAAGAGCATAAGGTCTTCCGTTATTTTTGGGTGAGATGCTGTCTCTCAGCGGTCCCATATCGGGAACAAAATTGTATTTCCATAAGGATTCCAAGGAACTTTTGATCATTTCTTTGTTGTACAATCGACCCAAACCAAGTTGATAGGCCCAACCCTGTCCAAAAACCTGATCGATATAACAACCCGAACCAATACCAATGGCGTTTTTATGTTTTGGATCTTCAACTTGTATAAAGAACTCACCGTTAAACAATTTTTCGATGTTCAACTTCCCTGATTCGAGTATTGCAGCATATTGTTTTTCGGCTATTGTATCCTTCATTGCCGCAGCCATTTCTACCGCAGCCGCCAATGCCGCCAAGTACAACGAGGTAATTACAGGAACATTACCATACCATTCGGCATCCAAGGTGTTGTGCTGTTCGCCAAAAATGGTGCCGTTCGCTTCGCCACCTTCCTCGGCATCTAAATTGATTAAATACTGTAAACAAAGTTTTATCTTGTCCCAATTTTTTTCTAAAAAAGCAGCATTGTTTTCTGAAAGTAAGTAATCGCGATAAGAGCGAAGTACAATTCCGGCCTGTCCGTCGGCAGCAAATTTATTGGCCAGCGACCCTCTAAAATCAATTCCTCCTGTGGCATTATCGATTACAGCAAAATCGGTTCTTTCTCTTAAATTTTTTTCTAAATCTGGGAATATTCGACCCAATGCTTGTGCATAATGCCAAACGTGTGTGCAAGTTCCGGAGCAACATCCAATACCTTCCCAACCCCAAAAACGACCATCTTCTAGTATGAAACTAGTTTCTGTTGCTAAAATGGAAGTGTTGGCAAAAGTTCGGTTTAAGAACCAATGCGGTAAAGTGGCATCTTCATAAAAGCAGTTGCGCCAAGCGATGGTTTTTGTATATAGATCCTCGTAATTATTGGCAATATAAGCCGCTACGGCTGCAGCATTCTCGAAACGTTTGCTGTAATAGCGTCCTTTATTTTCTCCTTTTGAATTTTTATTTTGGGGTAACAAAAGGTTAGGAAAATACCAACTTACTATAAATGTTATGTCTGCAGATTCTCCAGGTTTTAATTTCACGGTTTTGCTCAACGCACCGACTAATTGTTCGCCGTGATTGGCTTCGGCGGTAGTTTGCTCGTTTTCTGGAAAAAGAAGTTTGCTAGCGATAGTTGTTCCCGCTTCGGCTTTGCTTTTTTTACCTGAATTGTAGAGTGTTAATGCCATATTTCCATAATCAGCTTGTCTTTTGACACTCTCGGAATCGGTTTTTGAAGTACAAGATAAAACGGTATTTCCCGATTTTTTTTCGATGCTATTGACCAATTTTAAATCTCGGTTGTTTTCAGAATTATTCAGCACTGCATTTTCCAACCAACCCGATAGTTCGACAGTTGCATTTTGGTCGCTGGTATTGGTGACTTTGAAACGCATAATTGTTGCAGGATAACTCGAAGCGGCTACGTCCAGCGGAACGAAAGGCGAAAATGATTGCAAATCGATAGTTACAGGTAACTTGGCATCGCGATAATTTATTTCTGCCATTGGATACTGCCCTTTGAAACGGATATCACCGAATCCATTAAAGTCTAGATTTTTATTCCAAACTGTATCTTTTTGGATTACTCTTACTCCAAATCCTTGTTCAAAAGGATATTCTGGTGCAATGGGGAAAATAAAATTAGCGCCATCTCTGGGTTTGATTTCTTTTTTGCCTTGCCAATCTTTGTATACTTTATCAACGATTCCTTCTTTGGTTTCATTAAAAATATCCCACAACCATAGTTTCCCATCGCCCCCAAGATAGACGGTTCCGGTGCCAATTCCTCCAATTGGCATTCCAATGTAAGCCAATTCCTTTCCTCTGTAAATTTCTGCTTGACCTCTTTCATACAAACTTTTATACCATTCAGGAGACAAACCTTTATCGACAGGAATAGTATATTCGTATTTTGAATTTGTCATCCCGAAAGCTGGAAAACCAATTAGAATTCCTCCTGTTGCCAATCCCAGAGCTTTCAAAAAATCTCTTCTAAGAATACCGCCTTCTGCTGGTGTAGTGGTAGTATCTTTTGGCGTACAACATCCAGAATTAGGATCGCAATTGTTGTTATTAAGGGAATCACTCATCTTTTTATTGTTTTATTTTAGGTTGGTATTTTAACTCGTTTGGGGTAATTTGATTAGCTATTTTTTTTTTACCACATAGAAACATAGTTTTTGTAAACTTTACAAGTCGTTTCACTTAATTCCAGAAAAACATAGCTATGTGAACCCAAGACCCGAGTGATAGCGAACAGGCGAAGCAATTGGGCTATCCCAATCTTTTTTCTATGTTTCTATGTGGCTTAAATTATTTTTTACTATTTAAACTAGTTCTTAAATTTTGTTCCGCTTCGGCATTCCAATAGCCACAGTCCAATTGAAAAAATACTGAAGTATACGGAATGGTCAAATTGGTTTTTATAATAAGCACATCAAATACTTTCGCAGAGCTGTCTAATTCTTTGATGATATCTTCGTGCAACATTGTCTGAACCTTTTTAGATTCTAGTATTTTATTCAGGTCGGTTCTGTACTTGTCAATTCCTTTGGCATCTTTTTCGGCAACAAAAGCCATTTCTTTGTCTAAAAAAATATTGGCTTGAACGTGCGATGATTTTTTGATTACTTTATTCACAAATTGCACCACTTCCAGTTGATTGGCATCAACAGTAATGGTTTTGATGGCGGGATTACTTTGTTTGGGATAAGCACCATCGGCTACCACAATCCAATTTCTATGACCAAATAATTGTATGGTATTTTCCACTTCGGTTTTCCAATTTTCAGATGCTGAAGTTGTAGTTTCCTCTTTTTGCTGAACTACCTTAGAGCAAGAGAAGAGGGCTAATAGTGTAATCAATACAAGGGCTGTTTTTGGAATCATTTTTTTGATTTTATGTTTTTTGATGTAAGGAATCTTAAAAATTTAAAAATACAGTCAATTAATTTTATTTTTTAACTGAATTTTATCTGTATTTAATTGGGAATTGCCAAAAGCAATGACAATGACAATGTCAATTACAATGATAACTTCCATCTCCTAACTTCCCCCAATCACTTCAAACCATCTACAGACACACTCACAGTACCGTTAACTTTTATGAAAGCAATAATAGCTTTATTAGTCAATTGAATTTTTTGGAACTGAATATCCTCCATTTTTCCGTTGACAAAAACGCCAGGCATTGGAGAATAATTTTTCAAATAAGCAGCCATACTTTGTTTTCCTTCTTCTAAATTTGGAACGATAGAATAGCGACAGCTTTCTTGAATCTTTCTTAAAACTAATCCTTGAGCAAGCCAGTTAGCAGTTCGCAGCAATTTATTCTTAGTGTCTAATACATAATCCAATTTGTCAAAAAAGACTTCTTTGGTTTGTTCGTTGTATTGCGGAAAACCGGTTAAATAAATCGTTCCATTCACGCTTCCCAAAACATCCAAAGCAATAACCATTTTGTCATTTTTATGCCAAATGTCCACCTTTTGCACTTTTACTTTTTTGCTGCCAGAACCAAATTCCTGTCCAGCAAAATTCTTGGTCATTATTTTAGAGGCTTCAGCAAAAGTGGAAACTGCAGCAATGTTTGCAGTGATTTGGTTCGGGATTTTTGTAACAGGTTTTAGTACAATTTTTGAGGCATCGAATTTTGATTCTGGTTGTTTTCCAATCAAAGTTGTCATCGTACATTTCATTCCCATATCCATCAAAAAAGTATCTTTTTTGAGTATGGCATTGGTCGAATATATTTCGATGGGCGTAATTCTGAGCCAACTTTCATATGCTTCACTCATTTGAAAAGGCACGCAAATTTTCTCTAAAGCCGCCAAAACATTAGGTTTGAAATCCATCGATTTTTCTATGGCAGCATCAATATTTTTTTCGATTTTGGACCTAAAAAGTTTGATTGCTGGTGTCATAAGATAGGTAACCGGAACATTTTTCCCAAAAACTGTCATCGTAGGACTTTCATTCCAATCCAATGATTTTAGCTCGGTTTTAGTGTTGAGTTTCCAATTGGTCAAAGCCACATCGCTTACCAAAGTCACTACACCATTGAGGTTAAATTCCTTATAATTATACAATTCAACGCCCAGTTTTTTTGTGCCAATTCTATATCTAATCCAAACTTTTAAAGGTAAGACGGTTTTTATTTTTTCACCATTACTTTCTTTATCATTTTCGATGGTTATTGGAGCCAATTTCCAAATTTTCATTTCGATATTGTCGTCTTCGATGTTGTTGTCCTCGTAAATTAAACCATTCAAGAGTACATTAGTTTGGTTTTCTACATCTTTTAACTTGACACTAATAGGCAAATTAATAAAAGAAGGTGTTGTTTCATAAACCAAAGGGCTGGCATCATCGGGTTCTGGTTTTAGTGCTGCTATTTTATTGGATGTAGAACAACTCGAAATCAAGAAAACAATCAGAATAACAAATAGAAAGGGAAAAAACTTTAGCATTTTATTTTTGGTTTGATGTAACAAAATTAACAAAACAAATATATTTTTAGGCTTAGGCTGTAACATATTTAAAAAAATTATGTCTTATATCGAAATAGAATGAAACCTTTAACGTTTTCTTGTTAAAATCACATTTGCAGCATTTCTAAATTTGTTTAAAATTATCTAAAATGATTGAAATTAAAGACTTACATAAATCGTATTCCGTAGGAGGTTCTGAATTGCACGTGCTTAAAGGAATCAATTTCAACATCAAAGAAGGTGAGTTGGTCGCCATTATGGGATCCTCAGGTTCTGGAAAATCTACATTATTGAATATTCTTGGAATATTAGATGAAGCGGATTCGGGACTTTATACTTTAGACAATGTGCCTATCAAAAAATTAAATGAAACAATCGCTTCTAAGTATCGAAATCAATTTCTTGGTTTTGTATTTCAATCTTTCAACTTGATTAATTACAAAAGTGCCTTAGATAATGTGGCTTTGCCTCTGTACTACCAAGGTTTAAAGCGAAAAGAACGCAATGAAATTGCAATGCGATATTTAGAGAAAGTGGGTTTGGCATCTCATTCGCACCATTTACCCAGTGAACTTTCTGGAGGACAAAAACAACGTGTGGCTATTGCCAGAGCTTTGGCATCGAACCCAAAAGTATTACTGGCCGACGAGCCAACAGGGGCTTTGGATACTCTGACTTCCTATGAAGTTATGGAATTGATTCAAGGAATAAATGACGAAGGAAAAACCATCTTAATCGTAACTCACGAACCTGATATTGCAGCAATGTGCAAAAGAAATGTAGTGTTGAAAGATGGAATTATTATCGACGATAAATTTGTAGAACAAGTAAGAGCTTCATCTTATGTTTAATGTAGAACGCTGGCAAGAAATATTTGAGGCAATCGCCAAAAACAAACTGAGAACTTTTCTCACGGGACTTTCTGTGGCTTCAGGTATATTTATTTTGGTTATTCTTCTTGGCGTTGGCAAAGGACTACAAAACGGAATAGAAAAACAGTTTGAACGTGATGCAGCTGGTATAATCGAGGTTTGGTCTGGTGCAACAACCAAAGCATACAAAGGACTGAATCCCGGCAGAAATATTCAATTTCGGAATAGCGATTATGATATTTCAGTTCAAAAATATGGCGATTTATTTGATAAAAATGGAGCAACTTACAATGCTTGGGGCGCCAATATTGTGTATGGAAAAGAGGCAGGAAATTATCAATATCGTGGCGTAAATCCCGATTATTTAGCCATAGAAAATGCCACAGTTATAAAAGGACGTTTTATTAATGCCAATGATTTGATCAATAATGAAAAAGTAGCTGTAATAGGTCAAAAACTAAATTTGGATTTATTCAAAGGGAAAAATCCTATCGGCGAAAAAATTGCAGTTAACAATATCAATTTTAAAGTGGTTGGTGTTTATACTGATCCAGGAGGAGAACGAGAGGAAGGACGGGTCTTCTTGCCATTATCAACTACTCAGCAAGTATATGGAATAGGCGATAAAGTGAGTGTATTGTTTTATACTCTAAAAAAGAAAGACACGTACGAAGAGGCCGTTGCTGAAGCTACTAAATTCACTACCGATTTAGGACTTTTGCTAAAAGGAAAAAATTCAATTGCTCCAGATGATGAAAGCGCTATTGGAATCAATAACTCTACTGTTGAAGCTAAAAAGTTTTATGATTTAAACCTATATATTCGGTTGTTTTTTTGGTGGGTAGGGATCTGTACTATCATTGCGGGAGTGGTTGGAGTTGGAAATATTATGATGATTATTGTAAAAGAAAGAACTAAAGAAATAGGTATTCGAAAAGCACTTGGAGCGACACCATTTTCAATAATTGGGATGATTTTACACGAGTCTATATTTATTACCTCAATTTCAGGATTTATGGGTCTTTTAAGCGGCTTAGCTTTACTTGAGCTAATAGGCCCTCAAGCGGAAAGTGAATATTTTAGAAATCCACAAGTAGATTTTAATGTGGCGATTTCAACGGTATTTGTTTTAGTTATTGCAGGAGCTTTGGCAGGCTTTATTCCAGCCTATAGAGCAGCAAAAATTAAACCTATTGTAGCACTTAGAGACGAATAATTATGTTTGATAGAGAAAAGTGGAATGAAATTTTAGAGGCTTTGACGGCAAACACCTTCCGAACAGTTTTAACTGCTTTTGGTGTGTTCTGGGGTATTTTTATATTAGTTATACTATTAGCAGCCTCAAACGGATTAGAAAATGGTGTTAAAAAAGGATTTGACGGAATCGCCACAAACACGATGTTTATGTGGACACAAGGTGTTTCAAAAGCCTACAAAGGTTTGCCTAAAAACCGACAGTTCGAATTCAGAAACAATGATGTAGGTGCCTTAAAACAAAAATTCCCTGATTTATTATATGTTTCTCCTCGCAACCAATTGGGTGATTTTAATGGAGTTAGTAATGTAATACGAGGGACAAAAACGGGAGCTTACACCATTTACGGAGATTATCCAGAGTTGATCAAGCAAGAGCAAATGGAAATCGTCAAAGGACGTTTTGTCAATCAACAAGACATTCTTTCCAGACGTAAAGTTACAATTATCGGTAATGGAGTTATTGCTGAATTGTATAAAACTACTGAGGAAGTTATAGGAACATACATTAAAATTAATGGTGTAAATTTTATGGTGGTTGGCGTGTACAAATCTAAAGGCAATAATAATGGAAATGCTGAATCTGCACAAAAAAATATTTTCATTCCGTTTACTACCTTTCAACAGGCTTTTAATTTTGGAGACAGAGTAGGTTGGATGGCACTTACTGCAAAAGATGATGCATCTATAACCGCTTTGAAGCCCGGTATTATAGCTTTTATGAAGGAAAGGCACACCATTCATCCCGATGACGAAAGAGCAGTGGGTAATTTTGATTTATTCGAAGAATTTAAAAAAGTGCAGGATTTATTTATGGTGCTTAAATTCATTGCTTATTTTGTGGGTACATTAGTATTATTATCGGGTATTATTGGGATATCAAATATTATGTTGATTGTTGTAAAAGAACGAACAAAAGAAATCGGAATCCGAAGAGCCTTAGGGGCAACACCTGGCGCCATTAGAACCCAAATTTTGTCAGAAGCTATTTTTCTGACCATAATAGCAGGAATGTTTGGGATTGCTGTGGCAACAGGAATTTTAGGAATACTAAATATGATATTAGCCACAATGCCATCAGAAGGAATGATGTTTGTTAATCCAAGTGTCGATTTAACAGTAGTCTTTATAGCTTTGTTAATATTAGTAGGATCAGGTTTATTGGCAGGATTTATACCTGCTCAAACAGCCATAAATGTAAAACCTGTAGACGCATTACGAACAGAATAAATAATCAATCAAAATCAATAATAATCGACTAAAAACAGTAAAATGAAAAAAGGAGTGACCATAACCGTACTGATTCTTATAGCCATAGTTTTTTTCGGGGCTTTGTATTATTTGTATGCCAAAAACCAAGAATCGCCTATCGTTTTTGAAACGGATAAAGTAGAAATTAAAACAATTATCAAAAGCACGCTTGCCACCGGAAATATAGTTCCCGATGAAGAAGTATTGATCAAACCAAATATCTCGGGAATAATTGAATCCGTTTATATCAAAGCGGGTGAATCTGTAAAAGCGGGAGATATGATTGCCAAAATCAAAGTGGTTGCCAATGTGTCGAATTTGAGTAACACTCAAAACCAAGTTCAAACAGCCAAAATAAACTTGGAAAATCAAGAGAAATTATACCAAAGACAAAAAACTTTATTCGACAAAGGCGTAATTTCTGCTAATGACTTTGATGCGGCGCAAGTGGCTTACAAGCAAGCCAAGCAAAATTATGCAGCTTCTAAACAGGACTATGATATTGCAAAAACTGGCACCACTTCTGGGCTTGGAAGTTATGCCAATACTACGATTCGTTCAACTGTAAACGGAATGGTGCTAGATGTTCCGGTGAAAGTGGGGAATCAAGTGATTGAAAGTAATAATTTCAACGAAGGAACGACTATTGCTAGTGTCGCAGATATCGGAAAGATGATATTTGTAGGTAAAGTAGACGAGTCTGAAGTAGGGAAAATTAGATTGAATATGCCTATCGAAATTACTGTTGGAGCCATCGAAAACAAAAAATTTGAAGCCGTTTTGACTTACATAGCACCAAAAGGAAAAGCAGAAAACGGTGCCATTCAATTTGAAATCAAAGCAACTTTAACGAATAAGGATAACACATTTATCAGAGCTGGATTAAGTGCGAATGCTTCGATTATACTAGAAAAAGCAGATAAAGTACAAGCCTTAAAAGAGTCTTTAGTTCAATTTGATAAAAAAACTCAAAAACCATACATAGAGATTGAAACTGGAAAACAAAAGTTTCAAAGAAAAGATATTGTTCTAGGCGTTAGTGACGGAATTTATGTGCAAATAAAAAGCGGACTTAAATCTACTGATAAAATTAAAGTTTGGAACCAAGGTTTGAAAACTGACGAACCAAAACAATAGACTTTTCTCCTAAAACAAATTGAATTTAAAATAATTGTTAAATTAGTGTAGTATCTTTGCTATGCTTTCATTCGAATAATATGAAAAAAATTAAATATTTCTCACTCGTTATCATCGTGATGTTTAGCCTGTCGATTCAGGCTCAAACAAAAAAATGGACTTTAGAAGAATGTGTAAAATATGCTATCGATAACAACATTTCCATAAAGCAAGTCGAATTAGACACCAAAACTGCCGATATTGATAAAAAAGCCGCAAAAGGAAATTTTTTGCCTTCGCTAAATGCTAATGCTTCCCATTCTTGGAATATTGGATTAAATCAAGATATTACAACTGGATTGTTGCGGAATCAAACAACACAATTTACCGCTGCAGGTGCAAATGTAGGAGTTGATATTTATAGAGGTATGCAAAATCAAAACACGCTCCGCCGATCAAATCTTTCCATTGTTGCGGCCAAATATCAGTTAACAAAAATGAAAGAAGATATTGCACTAAATGTTGCCAATGCTTTTTTACAAGTTCTTTTCAGCAAAGAAAATTTGAAAGTGCAACAAGAACAAAAAGCCAACAACGAAAAACAATTACTTCGCTCGGAAGAATTAGTAAAAGCAGGTTCTGTGCCAAGAGGCGATTTGTTAGACATAAAAGCAACAGTAGCTGCAAATAATCAAAATGTAGTGGCTGCCGAAAATGCTTTGTTGATTTCAAAATTGAGTTTAGCACAATTATTACAACTCAAAGAGTTTTATGATTTTGACGTAACCGATGATACCTCAGCTAAAGACGAAAATAAAATCTTGTCTCAAACTCCAAATTCAATTTATGATAAAGCAAAAGAATTAAGAACCGAATTGAAACTCGCAAAAACCAATTTAGAAATTTCAGAAAAAAATGTAGCCATTGCTAAAGGTGCTTTTCAGCCTACATTACAAGGTTTTTATAATTTTAACAGCCGTGTTTCTTACGCAGATGTGCCATTGTTTAATGACAAGGGACAAATAATCGGCACTCAGTCAGCTCCTTCATTTTTTAATCAGTTTAGTGACAACAAGGGTCAATCCTTTGGCGCACAATTATCCATCCCCATCTTTAACGGTTGGTCAGTAAAAAATAACGTAGAACGTTCCAAAGTAAATTTAGAGAAATCTAAAATTGCCGTTGAACAAGAAGAATTAACTTTGCAAAGAAATGTTTATACAGCTTTTACAGATGCCAAAGGAGGTCTGAATGCTTATGAATCAGCAATTACAGCTGCGGAGGCAAGAGAAGAAGCGTTTAAGTATGCCAAAGAAAGATATGCAGTAGGAATGATGAATTCTTTCGATTTCAATCAGTCGCAAACACTGCTTTCTAATGCTCAATCCGAAGTTTTGAGAACCAAATACGATTATATTTTTAAAATTAAAATACTAGAATTCTATTTTGGAATTCCAATCATAAAAAATTAATTCATCATGTCAAAAAAAACCATTTATTTATTAATAGGAGTAGCAGTTGCCATAATTGCTGTATTAATAGTACTTTCGAAAACAGAAGTTATTGGAAATAAAGACAAAGGGAAATCGGTAGAAATTGCCAATATTAAGACCACTACTATTGTTGAAACCGTTTCTGCAACTGGGAAAATCCAACCCGAAATTGAAGTGAAAATTTCCTCAGAAGTTTCAGGCGAAATTATAGCTTTGAATGTTATTGAAGGACAAGTGGTCAAAAAAGGCGATTTATTAGTAAAAATAAATCCTGATTTATACACTTCAGGATACAATCGTACTTTGTCTAATTTATCTGGAACCAAAGCAAATTTGAGCCAAGCCGATGCTTCGTTCAAAGAAGCCAAAGCGAATTACGATAGAAACAAAACCTTGTTCGACAAAGGAATTATTTCCAAATCGGATTGGGATAAAACAGTTGCCTCTTTTGAAGTGGCCAAAGCTAGTAAACAATCGGCTTATTTCAATGTACAAAGTGCTTCGGCAACAGTAAATGAAGCCAAAGATAATCTAGGAAGAACCACTATTTATGCGCCAGCCGATGGAACAATTTCTGTCCTTAATGTGGAATTGGGTGAAAGAGTATTGGGAACCCAACAAATGGCTGGAACCGAAATTCTTCGTGTAGCCAACTTGAATAATATGGAAGTGGAAGTCGATGTGAATGAAAATGACATCGTAAAAATAAAAGTGGGTAACGAGGCTAACGTTGAGGTTGATGCTTATTTGAAAAAACAATTTAAAGGGATTGTAACAAGTATTTCTAATTCGGCAAGTTCTACTTTGACAGCGGATCAAGTGACTAATTTTAAAGTAAAAATTAGAATTCTAAAAGAATCGTATCAAGATTTATTAGAAGGAAAACCAGCAACTTATTCGCCTTTCAGACCTGGAATGACCGCAACTGTTGATATTATTACTAAAACAAGAGCCAATGTTTTGTCTGTGCCAATTAGTTCAGTAGTAGTAAAATCAGATACTACAGCTGTAAAAGGTTTTAAAGTAGAAGACGAAGATGAGAAAAAAGCAGCTCCAAAAAGCGATAAAAAATTGGAGTGTGTTTTTGTAAAAGTGGGAGATAAGGCCAAAATCCGAATCATTAAAACTGGAATTCAAGACGATACGAATATTGAAGTGCTTACTGGACTAAAAAAAGGAGATGTGGTTATCACTGGACCATATTCGACAGTTTCAAAAGATTTGAATTCGGGTGATAAAGTGACTACAGATAAAGCGGAAGAGAAGAAATAGTGTTCAGCCTGCCTGTCGGCAGACAGGTAATCAGTTTTTAGTGTTCAGTAAATCCAGTTTTAAGGTTTAAAGTTTCGAAAAAAACAATAAACAACAAACAATAAACAACAAACCTTTTGCCTTACATTCTCAACATCGAAACCGCTACCAAAAATTGCTCTGTTGCTTTGGCAAAAGACGGAAAAACAATCCTATGCAAAGAATTTGCCGAAGAAGGCTATTCCCACGCTGAACGTTTGCACGTTTTTATTGAAGAAATTATCCAAGAAGCTGGCATAACTTTCAAAGATTTATCTGCAATCGCTGTCAGTCAAGGTCCAGGTTCTTATACAGGATTGCGCATAGGTGTTTCTGCGGCAAAAGGATTGTGTTATGCTTTGGGGATTTCGCTAATTGCAATTGATACTTCGCAGGTTTTGGCTTTGCAAGCCAAGGTTTCTAGCGGATTGATAATTCCAATGCTTGATGCTAGAAGAATGGAAGTCTACAGTGCTATTTTCACTCCAAATTTCGAAAAGAAAAGAGCTGTTCAAGCCGAGATCATTACCGAAAAATCATTTGAAGATTTAGAAGAAACACTTTATTTTGTGGGTGATTGTGCCGAGAAATGTAAACCGGTTTTAATTAAGGAAAACTTTATTTTCTTGGAAGGAATCAAATATCCATCGGCAAAAGAAATGAGTTTCCTTAGTTTCGAAAAATACCAAAAAAACGACTTTGTAGATGTCGCTTATTTTGAACCGTATTATTTGAAGGATTTTTTGATGACGGTTTCGAAGAAATAATTGTTTATCTTTGTTTTTAACAATTCAATTTAAATCCTTTGTTATGAATGCTATCCGACAATTTATTGAAGTAAAAAACAATTCTTTTAGTGTTGTGCTTCCCGAGGGTTTTACCGCCACTCGTGTTGAAGTAATTATTTTACCTTCAGAGGTCGAAGATGAGATTCCGCAATGGCAAAAAGATATTGTTTTAGAGCGAGTAGCAGCCATTAAACAAAATCCTGAGTTGTTATTAGATGAAGAGCAATTTTGGACAGAAGTAGAAGATGCGAGCTAAAATTAAGTACGCTATTTTTGTCAAAGAAGATGTTTTGGAATCTGTAAATTGGTACAATCAAGCTCAAAAAGGGTTAGGGCTTCGATTTTTGAAAGAGGTGAAAGAAAAAATAAATTACATCGCTGAAAACCCTGAAAAAATTCAAGTTAGGTATCAAGATGTTCAAATAGCGGTAGTAAAAACATTTCCGTTTACAATTCATTTTCGTTTTCTAAAAGAAGAAAACACATTATGGATTTTAGGCGTTTTTCATACCTCTATAAATCCCGATAAATGGATAAAGAGATTATGAGACCGGTGGTTTTTCAACTTTTTTTAAAGCTGACAAACCTTTTTTTTCGTAGTAATTTAATCATTTTTTGCAGAAGCCTCTTTAACAAAAGGTTGAATCACAATACCAGCTGCGTCAAAAGCTAGTTTACAGTTTTCCAAAGTATCGGAGTAAACGCCCCAAAAGTCCTCGTTATTTGCCCAAGGTCTAACGGCCAGTTGTATAGAACTATCTGTCAAATTTTTTACAGAAACTTCTGCCGCTGGAGTTTTTAGCACTTTTGGGTTATTGTTTAATACTTTAGTAATGATGTCTTTGGCTTTTTTGATGTCAGTGTCATAAGAAATCGAAATGGTCAAATCGGCCTTTCTGAAACCTTGCATCGAATAGTTGGTAATTATACCGTTGGACAAGGAACCATTCGGAATAAAAATAGTTTGATTGTTGGCATTGATTAATTTAGTTACGAATATTTGAATTTCACTAACCGTTCCTATGCTACCTTGTGCTTCAATGGTATCGCCCACTTTGAATGGCTTGAAAACAATAATCAACATTCCGCCAGCAAAATTAGAAAGTGAACCTTGCAGTGATAAACCAACGGCAAGTCCCATTGCGCCTAGAACGGCAACAAAGGAAGAGGTTTCGATTCCTAACTTCGAGATGAAAGTAACAAACAATAAAACCCTTAAAACCCAAAGCAGAATATCGGCAAGAAACTTCGTTAATGTGGGATCTAATTCTCTTTTCACCATAATTTTTCTAATAAGCCTGTTGATTACTCGAATCGCATAAAGCCCAACGAATAGAATTACGAAAGCCGAAATCAATTTTGGAGAATAATCAATTAAAATTTTGATAAAAGTCTCGACGTAATTGGTAAAGTTTTGTGTGCTGACAGTCATTTTTTGGAATAGAAACCTTCTCAAAAAGAGAAGGTATTGGTTTATTTGCAAATATAAGAATTATTTATTTTTTGATTTCTAAATTAAATTAGAAAGAATTTCTTTAAAATCAGTGCTCGGACTTGAACAAGTCTTGTTTTGGCAAAGATAAAATAGGGTTACATTTTCAGTAAAACGATTTTTCAAAAAAGGAAGATTGGAAACTTTTTTCGTGCCAGCCAAAACCACATTTGGAAAGTAGAAACTGTTTATTTTTTGGCAATCCTCTACTGCTGAATCGCCGCAAATCGCCAATTCTTTGTTTTGTTCTGAATTATTCATAGCCAAATCCATCCAGTTGGAATAGGCAGAAGGATATTCAATAATTGGAATTATATTTTGCAGCATTCGAATACTTACCTTTTCGTAATTGGAGTTTTCAAAATAAATACTCAATTGAAACAAGTTTTTCCCCATCACCGAATTCGATGCTGGAATCACATTGTCCTCAGTTTCAAAATGCGATGTGATTAAAGCTTCGTCCAGATTGGAAGTGAAAGCAAAAAATCCTGATTTTTTGTCATAAAAATGTTCCAAACTGTAGTCTGTCAATTGTTTGGCGAAGTGAAGCCATTTTTCGTCAAAAGTCACTTCATACAAACTTATAAAGGCAGAAATTACAAAGCAATAATCTTCCAAATAGCCGTTGATGCTACTTTCCTCATTTTTATAATTATGGAATAAATTCCCTTCACCCGACCATAGGTTTTTAATGATAAAATCAGCGTTTTTAAGGGCTAAAACGAGATAATTTTCATTTTCCAAAGCTTTGTAAGCGTCAACAAAACCTTTGAGCATAATCGCATTCCAAGAGGTTAGACATTTGTCATCCAATCTTGGTTTAGAACGTTTTTCTCTTTCGATATAAAGTTTTTGTTCCCAAATTTTCTTCTTGCCTTCGAGTGTTGAAACTTCGATAGTATTGCGTTGTGCTATTCCTTCCAGACTTTGATTTTGAATCAAGACATAATTTCCGTCTTCCCACAATCCAAAGGTGTTGATGTTGAATACTTGACTGAACAAATCAAAATCTTCTCCAATTATCGTCTTCAATTCTGGAATTTTCCAAACATAAAAAGCGCCTTCTTCAAGATGATTTTCAGCGTTTAAACTATCAGCATCAAGAGCGCAATAAAAACCGCCTTCGGAATTCATTAACTCTCTTTCGATAAAAGAAAGTGTTTTTTCAATGACTTCTTTATATAATGTATTTTTGGTCAACTTATAGGCATCGCTATATAAGGAAATTAACTGACCGTTGTCGTAAAGCATTTTTTCGAAATGAGGAACGTGCCATTTATTATCAACGGAATAACGCGAAAATCCGCCATCGACCGTGTCAAAAATCCCTCCATAAGCCATTTTGGTCAAGGTCAGATTCACAAAATCAAATAATTTCATATCGTTTTTTTGGAAAGCAAAACGCAACAAAAAATGATAATTATTGGGCATCATAAACTTTGGAGCTCTGGACATTCCACCAAAATCCCAATCAAAATCGCGTTTCCATTTTTCGACTAAAGGAATTAAATCCTCTTGATTTAGAGTAGTTTCCGCTTTTTTATTGTCAATAAAACTCATTGATTGGATTCCTTGATGCAATTTTTCGGCGTAATCTAGCACTTTTTCAGGACTAGAACGATACACTTCTTGCAACTGACCCAGAGTTTCCATCCAATCTTGTTTTCTGAAATAGGTTCCACCCCAAATGGGTCTTCCGTCGGAAAGTGTAACCACATTTAACGGCCAACCACCACGACGGGTCATTAACTGAACAGCTTTCATATAAACGGCATCGACATCAGGTCGTTCTTCGCGATCGACTTTGATGTTGATAAAACTCTTATTCATAACATCAGCGACTTCCTGATCTTCAAAACTTTCGTGTTCCATCACGTGACACCAATGGCAAGCCGAATATCCAATACTGATAATAATGAGGCTATTTTTTTCTTTGGCTTCAGCCAATGAATAGGCATTCCACGCTTTCCAATGCACAGGATTATTGGCGTGTTGCAACAAATACGGACTGCTTTCTTGAGAAAGTAAATTCATCTATTTTCAGTGTTCAGTGTTCAGTTTTTTAGTATTCAGTTGAGTCAAAAAAAAGATCGATTTTCCATTTTTGAGAATCGCTTTTCTTTTTTTATTAATTGTAAACACTGATCAGTTTTCAATGTTCGGATTTAATGTTCAGAGTTTTTAAAAGCAATGACTGATTACTGATCACTGAAAACTGAACACTCTAATCAAGCGTTTATTGCTTCAACCTTTATGTTGTCATCGTTAAGCATGCTTTTCAGCATATTTTCGATACCACTTTTTAGCGTAAATGTTGATGAAGGACAACCGCTACAAGCTCCTTGAAGGATAACTTTTACTGTTTTATCACTTTCATCATAAGATTCAAAAGCAATATTTCCACCATCGGCTTGTACGGCTGGTTTTACATATTCCTCCAAGATATTGATGATTTGTTGTGAAGTAACATCCAAATGATCAAACTCTAGAGTTTTTGTTTTTTCTTGTTCAGCTTTGGCTAAAATGACACTTTCGTCAAGAACAGTTCCTCCGTTTTCGATATATTGTTTGATAAAAGTCCTAAGTTCTAATGTGATTTCACCCCAATTAGCGACTTCATATTTGGTTACAGAAATATAATTTTCATCGATAAAAATTTCTTTCACATACGAAAATTTGAATAATTCTTTTGCCAATGGCGAAGCAGCTGTTTCATCGATATTTTTAAATTCCACAGGGCTTTTTGTCAGCATTCTACTTACCACAAATTTCAACGCAGCAGGATTTGGAGTGGTTTCGCCATAAACGGTTATCGGTTGTTTTTGCGTTTTATTTTCAGATGGAGTAATAATTATTCCGCCATTGGTCACAAATGTTTCGATTTGTTCTGCAACGGCATCTTTTACATCTTCCCATTCTACAATGCTGAATTTTTCGATGGCGATAAAATTCCCAGATATATATACAGTTTTTACAAAGGGCAAGTAAAATAATTGCTGTGCTAGTGGAGAATTCTTGGTTTCGTCGATATTTTTAAACTCGAAACTTTCGTTTTGAGTTATAAAATCTTCGAATTCAAATTTTAATATACTTGGATTTTGTGTTTCTTTGGTAACAATTTTAGACATAATTTTTTTAATTTTGTACAAAAATAATAAAGATATTTTCTAGTATTAACTATATTTGATTTTTTGTAGAATAAATTAACTTTAAGGACGTTTTAAGTTAAATTGTATTTCTTTATTTTAAAATAGTTATACCTTTACCACAATATCTAAAAACAATAGCTTTTTGATGTATCATAAATATAAGATTTTAATAGTTCTATTTTTCATAGTTCAAAACATTTTTTCTCAACAAGGAATTCCGGTGTATTCCGACTATTTATCGGACAATTATTATTTGCTTCATCCCTCGATGGCTGGAGCTGCCAATTGTGATAAAATACGACTTACTGCAAGAAAACAATGGTTTGATCAGACAGATGCTCCAGCGCTTCAGACGTTGAGCTATAATGGAAGAGTAGGTGAAAAATCAGGTTTGGGAATTATACTTTTTAATGACAAAAACGGGTATCATTCTCAAAAAGGAGCAAAATTGACCTATGCACACCATTTAATGTTTTCTCGTGATGAAATCAGTTTGAATCAACTGTCTTTTGGTATGAGCGCCGATTTTTTTCAAAGCCAATTAGACGAAACTGAGTTTTTACAATCAGGTGATTTTGATCCAATTATTAACGGTGTTATTGTACAAGACGCCTCTTATTTTAATCTTGACATTGGTGCTTCTTATAACTATCTTGATTTTTATGTTCACGGAACGATTCAGAATGTGATTGAATCCAAGAGAAAAATTTATACTGAATTTGAAAGTTCTAATTTAAGAAGATATCTATTGAGTGCCGGATTTGTTTTTGGCGATAAAGAGAAAATTTTATTGGAACCTTCATTGATGTTTCAATTAGTAGATCAAACCAAAGAAAAATCAATTGACATTAATTTGAAAGCTTATAAAAGTGTCGATTTTGGTAGACTTTGGGCTGCATTATCGTATCGCACCAGTTTTGATGGCGCTGAGTATCTTAGTGGTAATGGTGTGTCCTCACAGAAATTAACTTATTTAACTCCTGTTATAGGGGTTAATTATAAGAGTTTCTTGTTTGCTTATACTTATTCTAATCTCTCTGGTGATGTGAATTTTGACACAGGTGGTTTCCATCAGATTACTTTTGGAATGGATTTATTTTGCAAACCCGAAAAATATGAGTGTAATTGTCCCGCCATTAATTAGTCCTGCAATTTCCCTAATTTTAATATTTTTACAATGTTAATAAAATCTGTCAACGGAAAAACACCATATATTCCCGACGATTGTTATGTAGCAGAAAATGCCACTATAGTAGGCGATGTTAGCTTTGGTCATTCCTGTAGCGTATGGTTTAATAGTGTGGTTAGAGGTGACGTTCATTTTATTACCATCGGGAACAAAGTAAATATTCAAGACGGAGCTATTATTCATTGTACCTATAAAAAACATCCTACAATCATTGGAAATAATGTCTCTATTGGTCACAACGCTATGGTTCACGGCTGTGTGATTCACGATAATGTTTTAATAGGAATGGGAGCAATTGTTATGGATAATGCAATTGTTCACAGCAATTCCATTATTGCCGCAGGAGCCGTGGTGCTTGAAGGAACCATAGTACAGGCTGGCAGCATTTTTGCCGGAGTACCTGCAAAAAATGTAAAAGATATTAGTGAAGACTTGATAAAAGGAGAGATTGACCGTATTGCCAACAATTATATCAAGTACTCGGCATGGTTTCAAGAACAGCCGCCAGAAAATTTATAGATATTGAGCAATCTTTTTTTGCTATTAATTCGTTTATATGTTTGATAAAAAACACGATATGAAAAACCTTATTAAAGCAGCGATTCTTGTTACAACCGTGTCTTTCATTACAAGCTGTAGTGTGTTTAATAAACCAAAAGAAGGATGTCCGAGCAATGGTAAAAATGTGGGAGCAGAGAAATTTTTAAGTGGAGAAAAAATACCAAAGACGAAGAAGTTTAGAAGTTGAAATGTATAGAAACCTATTATAATAACC
>NZ_JANPFL010000189.1:0-1196 GCF_031423415.1 Flavobacterium sp. | reverse complement strand
AGAAGTCGAATCGATGACTTTCGAAAATGATGTAGTAACTTCGTCTTTATTTAATGATGAAGAGATAGAACAATCAAAATCTAAAACATACCAAATTCATAAAAAATACATAGTTTCTCCACTAAAAACTGGATTGGTAATTATTGATCAGAACAGAGCGCACCAAAGAGTTTTATATGAAGAATTTTTGTCAAATATGACCGTAAAACAAGCCTCGAGTCAACAATTATTGTTTCCTTTGAATTTATATTTTTCGTCAAGCGAAATAAAACTTATTACCGAACTGCAATTGTCGTTAAAAAATACAGGATTTGTATTCGAAGAGACAAATGTTGATAACGTTGTAATATCTGG
Source organism: Flavobacterium sp. (assembly GCF_031423415.1). GTDB lineage: Bacteria > Bacteroidota > Bacteroidia > Flavobacteriales > Flavobacteriaceae > Flavobacterium. The sequence continues at coordinate 842 of NZ_JANPFL010000189.1, read as the reverse complement.
TATACCAGTCAATGTGACCGAAAGCGAAATTTCGTTACTTTTGGAACAATTATTGAGCGACTTACAAGACGGAATTCCAGAAACCAGTTTCAGTCAAAATGATACAATAGCTAAATCGATGGCAAAAAGTTTAGCTGTCAAATCAGGAAATTATTTGACCGAATCTGCTCAAGAAAATTTAATAAACAATTTGTTTGCTTGCAAAGATCCCAATGTTTCTCCATTTCAAAAACCAACTTTCATTACATTACGTGTGGAAGATTTAGATAAAAAATTCGCCTTATGATGCAGATTACAGACACAGTTAAACATTTAATAATTATTAATGTATTAGTTTTTTTAGGTACAAATTATATTGGTAATATTGAACAAAATTACAGTTATTTGGCTTTGTATGGATTTGGAAATGAATTATATAGACCTTACCAATTTTTCACACACATGTTCATGCATGCGCCAATGCCCAATTTGTCTCACATTGCATTCAATATGTTTGCCTTATATTCATTTGGATCAGCATTAGAACATCATTGGGGAAATAAAAGATTTCTTTTTTTTTATATAACTTGCGGATTAGTTGCTGGATTGACTAATAATTTGATAAACTATTTCGTTTTTAATGATATTATGTCAAGTGCAGTAGGTGCATCTGGAGCAATTTATGGTCTTTTGGTTGCTTATGGATTTATGTTTCCAAACGCTACTTTGGGTTTAATGTTTATACCAGTACCAGTAAAAGCAAAATATTTTATACCAATAATTGTCGGATTAGATTTGTTTTCTGGTGTAACTGGATATTCTCTTTTCGGAACCGGAATCGCACATTTTGCTCATGTTGGTGG
>NZ_JANPFL010000188.1:0-26955 GCF_031423415.1 Flavobacterium sp. | reverse complement strand
CTGAATTATGGTTCTTAACAGCTTGTGAAATTATCGAATTTGGAATAAAAGAAATCAACTGTCCGAAAACAGATTTTGTCGAAAAATAGCTATTTTTGTCCATCGTAATTTATGTTTTGCAATACAAAAATACGATTCTTTAAAAGAAGCCATTAATTTGGCTTCTTTTTTATCGGACAATAATGATTAATAATTGTTAATTTGAATAATAGGTTGAAATAAAATATTGATTTTTATCGGATTTGATTTTATAGGTTTTAAATCCAATAATACCGGTGTAGAACCTCAAAAAGTTATAAATTAAATCCTTGATTCTTATTATCCATTGTTAATTATCAATTATCAATTGAAAAACTTTCCTTACTTTGCAGTCAAATCACACCAAATGAATTCTTCTTTGTTTTATAGCCTTTTACAGAAAAAATTCCCTTTTAAACCAACCTATAAACAGGATATATTTTTTCAAAAAATTGCAATTTTTTTGACTGAAAATGACAACAATACAATTTTTGTCTTGAAAGGATATGCTGGAACAGGAAAAACGACTGTGATTTCGACTATCGTCAATAATTTACTCGACATCAATAAGAAATATGTTTTGCTTGCGCCAACAGGTCGCGCGGCCAAAGTAATTGCCAATTATTCGAACAAACCCGCTTTTACGATTCACAAGAAAATCTACTTTCCAAAGAAATCTTCGGGAGGTGTCGTTTCGTTTACTGTGCAACAAAACAAACATAAGAATACGATTTTTATCGTCGATGAAGCCTCTATGATTTCGGATACCAATTCGGATTCCAAGTTGTATGAAAATGGTTCTTTGCTCGATGATTTAATTTCCTTTGTCTATTCGGGAACCAATTGCAAAATGATTCTTTTGGGAGACACGGCTCAATTACCTCCGGTGAATTTGGATATTAGCCCCGCTTTGGACATACAAACTTTGGGTATCAATTACAATAAGGAAGTTGAACACATCGAGTTGGACGAAGTAATGCGTCAAGAAGAAAACTCGGGAATTTTGTTTAACGCCACCGAACTTCGGGAATTGTTGAAGGATTCTTTTATTGACGAATTCAAATTTGATCTCCAAAAATTCAAGGATATTGTCCGCCTGACCGATGGGTATGACATTCAGGACGCCATCAATTCAGCTTACAGCAATTATAGCATTGAAGACACGGCTTTTATCGTTCGGTCGAATAAACGGGCCAATCAATATAATGAGCAAATCCGATCGAAGATTTTAGACAAGGAAAACGAACTGTCAACAGGAGATTTCTTGATGGTGGTGAAAAATAATTATTTCTGGCTCAAAGATTCCGACGAAGCGGGTTTTATTGCCAATGGCGACATCATCGAGGTTTTGGAAATTTTTAAAATCCAAGAATTATACAGTTTCAAATTTGCCAAAGTAAAAATACGAATGGTCGATTATCCCAATCAAAAACCATTTGAAACGGTACTTTTATTAGATACCATAAAAAGCGAATCGCCGTCCTTGACTTACGAAGAATCGAACCGATTGTATCAGGAAGTTTTGAAAGATTATGAAGGAGAAACCAAGTTTAAGCAGTTCCAAAAAGTGAAAGCCAACGAATATTTCAACGGCCTGCAAGTCAAGTTTTCGTATGCGATTACCTGCCATAAATCGCAGGGAGGACAATGGAATACGGTTTTTATAGAACAACCATATTTGCCTGACGGAATCAACAGGGATTACATCCGTTGGTTGTACACTGCAATGACAAGAGCGAAAAATAAATTATATTTGATAGGATTTAAGGACGAGAGTTTTGTGGAATGATTTATAGACAGATTTCACAGATTCACACAGATTTCAAAATTTAAAATAAATAGAGTTCATTGAGGATGCTTTCCGTGAAGATTATGTAATTGGTTTTTTGGGAAAATGTTTTTTTGTTATATTTGTAGAAATAAAAGTCATAATGAGCACAATAACTATTGAAGTCGATGAAAAAAACATTTCGTTTGTAAAAACACTTTTAGAACATCTAAAAGGAGTTAAAAATGTGACTATTAATGAGGGAGATAGTCCTTATAATCCTGATTTTGTAAATTCAATTGAAGAAGGTAGAGCCGAATATAAACGCGGTGAATGTACTACTATTTCTACGAAGGATTTATGGAAGTAAAACTAACCAAAAAAGCATCAGAGCATTTGGGTTTTTGGAAAAAATCAGGCAATAAAGCCATTCAAAAAAAGATTCAGCTTCTGATTGAAGATATAATGAAAAATCCATTCGAAGGTATTGGAAAACCTGAAGCATTAAAATATAATTTGCAAGGAACTTGGTCTAGAAAAATTAACGAAGAACATCGCATTGTTTATGAAATTCCTGATGAAGGTGTTTTATTGATACATAGTTTGAAAGGACATTACACCGATTTAGATATTTAAAATTGAACCTCACTTTAAAAAATAGTGGGGTTTTGTTTTTATAAACGAGTTTGTTTAAAGACAAATTAGTGGTGGGATCTTTGAGTATGACTTCGGTGAAGATTATGTAAGGGGTTTTGTGGGAATAAAGATTATATTTGGGGGTGAAAAAATAAAAAATAAAAAATGAAAAAAATAATATTTATTGCAATTAATATATTTACAATATCAATAAGTTTTGGACAAAATTTTGAGGGTAAAATAATATATTCCAATACTTGTACTAGCAATATTCCTAACATTACTAGTGCAAGTTTATCTTCATTGATAGGCTCAAAACAAGAATATATAATTAAAGACAATAATTACAAATCCATTAGTAATGGAACTTTATTTGAATGGCAGTTATATATAAATATTAGTAGTAAACTTTATATAAAAGCTACAAGTTCTGAAACAATTTTTTGTTCTGATGATAAAAAACAAGATGATGAAATAATAAGTGTTAAATTGAATAAAAACACTACAAAAGTTTTAGATTATAATTGCGATGAATTGGTTATTAAATATAACACGAAAGTTCAAAAATATTATTTTGATTCAGAGATTAAAGTAGATTCAAAATTATTTGAAAATCATAAATTTATTGATTGGTATGGAAATTTGTTAAAAGCAAACCTATTGCCATTAAAAATAATTACTGAAAGTTTTGGTTTTACAAATGAAACAATAGCAACAAAAATAATACCTTTAAAAATTGAAGATAAAACATTCGAACTTCCTAAAGGAATTAAAATAGAAGAAAAGTAAATTTACTTAAACATTTAGAAAACAATTATCGCCTATAATTCAGTTTCTTAAACCCATCGAATTAGGGGGTTTAAAAACTTTACAAATAAACAAGTTCAATAAAATAAAACTTTGCGACTTTGTGCCTTCGCGGTAAAATAAAAATAAAAACAATGAAAATAATAGCAGTCATTCCCGCACGTTACGCTTCCACACGATTTCCTGCAAAACTAATGCAGGATTTAGGAGGCAAAACCGTGATTTTAAGAACCTATGAAGCGGCCAAAAAGTCCAATCTTTTTGATGATGTATTCGTGGTTACGGATTCCGATTTAATTTTTAACGAAATTGTTTCCAACGGAGGCAAAGCCATAATGAGCATCAAGGAACACGAATCGGGAAGCGACCGAATTGCCGAAGCTGTCGAAAACATGGACGTGGATATTGTCGTAAATGTACAAGGAGACGAACCTTTCATCAATACAGAAGCTTTAGAAAAACTAATTGAAGTGTATAAAAACGACACCGACAAAAAAGTGGATTTGGCTTCCCTAATGTTTGAAATCACTGAGGAAGAGGATATTAATAATCCTAATAATGTGAAAGTGGTGGTGGATCAAAACGGTTTTGCATTGTACTTTTCGCGTTCCGTGATTCCGTATCCAAGAGAGAAAAACGCGGGCGTTCGCTATATGCAACACATCGGGATTTATGCTTTCAGGAAACAAGCGCTTTTGGATTTCTACAGTTTGCCAATGAAGTCCTTGGAAGCTTCCGAAAAATTGGAACAACTGCGCTATCTCGAATTTGGAAAACGTATCAAAATGGTCGAAACTGCCGACAAAAGCATCGGCATTGACACGCCTGAAGACTTGGAAAAGGCGAGGAGAATGTTGTAAAAATAAAAATTCCATAGTATATAAAGTTTTAGTATTTTTAACCAAAATTAATTCAATAATTTATGAAAAAAATAATGCTCTTACTGATGCTTTTGCTGACCTTCTCTGGTCAGGCACAAATGAAAGCCGATGACGTAAAAACGTTTACACTCAACAACGGAATGAAATTTCTGGTCGTTGAAGATTTCTCGATTCCCAATGCCAATATGTACTTTTTTTATAAAGTAGGCAGCCGTAATGAATACCAAGGAATCACTGGACTTTCTCACTTTTTTGAACACATGATGTTCAACGGAGCTAAGAAATATGGCCCAAAAGAATTTGACCGCACCATGGAATTCAACGGTGGTTCTAATAATGCTTACACAACTGAAAATGTTACGGTATACACTGATTGGTTTCCAGCTGCTTCGACAGAAATTATTTTTGATCTTGAAGGAGACCGGATTTCAAGTTTGAGCATTGATCCAAAAATTGTTGAAAGTGAAAGAGGAGTGGTGCTGAGCGAACGTAGAACAGGTCTCGAAAACTCTCCTTGGCGACTTTTGTCACAATCAATGCAAGCAACAGCTTTTCAGGAACATCCGTATCATTGGCCAGTAATTGGGTATGAAGATGATATGAAAAACTGGACGCAACAAGATTTAGAGCGCTATTTCAAAACCTATTATGCGCCAAACAATTGCGTAGTTGTAGTTTCAGGCGCAATAAAATTAGATAAAGTGAAGGAATTAGCCAAAAAATATTTGGAACCCATTCCAGCACAACCTGAACCACCAAAAGTTCATATTGTAGAACCACCTCAAGCAGGAGAGCGTAGAATTATTGTACAAAAAGAAGTGGCAACACCTTATTTTGTGATTGGTTATAAGACTCCCGAATCTAAAAATGAAGATTATTATGCCTTGAATATTTTGAGTTCTATTCTTTCAAGTGGCAATTCTTCTCGATTATATTCGGCACTCGTTGACCAAAAACAATTGGCTACACAGGTGTTTACTGATTTTGGAGATACTTTTGATCCTAATCTTTTCAATGTATATGCAGTTGCTAATAAAGAGGTAAAAGAATCTGATGTAGAAGATGGTATTTATACAGAAATTGAAAAAATTAAAAAAGAAGGAATTAGCGAGAAGGAACTTCAAAAAATTAAAAATCAAAAATTAATGGAGTTTTATGGTCAAGTTGAAACCATTAACGGAAAGTCGAATAATATCGGAACGTATGAAGTTTTTTTTGGCGATTACCGAAAAATGTTTGACGCACCAGCTAATTACAATAAAATTACTGTAGCCGATGTTCAGCGAGTTGCCAATAAATATTTGATAAAAAGTAATAGAACAGTAGGAATATTAAAAACGAATGTTGAAGAATAAAATTATGGAAAGGATGAAACAAAAAATAACGATATTCTGCCTGTTAGTAATTGGTATAAACCTATCAGCTCAGAGCTTTAAAGTACCTACTTATACCACTTTCAAATTACCAAATGGACTCACCATTTCCTTAATGGAACAACACGATGTGCCTACTATCAGTGTTTCGGCGATACTTTCTGCTGGAGCTATTTATGATTATGACAAAGCAGGTTTGGCATCGCTGACAGCAACTGCTTTAAAACATGGGACAAAAAGCTTCACTAAATCTAAACTGGACGAAGAATTGGATTTCATTGGTGCCAATGTTGATACCTATGCTACCAAAGAATTTGCAGGGATTACTTCCAATTTTGCATCTAAAGATAAAGACAAAGTTTTGACAATTATTAAAGAAATAATGCTCAATCCAGTTTTTGACGCTGCTGAATTTGAGAAAGAGAAAAGCCGTTTATTAGTATCTCTGGAACAGCAAAAAGAAAGTCCAAGATCCGTTGTTGGACCGTATTTTGAAACCCTTTTGTTTGGAAGCCACGTGTATGGCAATGTAATTAACGGAAATAATGCAACTGTAAGCAAATTGACAGTTAAGGACGTAAAAGGGTTCTATGATGCAAATTATAAGCCTAATGATGCTGCGATTTGTATCGTTGGTGATTTTATTGCCAAAGATATGAAAGCTGCTTTAACCAAATTGTTTTCAGCTTGGGAAAAGTCGGTTGGACAAAAAGAAAACTTGGCATCAAAACTAATAATTAGCCCTACTGCAAACAAGGTTTTGTTAGTGAATAAAGACGATGCTAAGGAAACTACTTTTTTCATAGGATCAACTGGAATTAGCAGAAACAATGCTGATTTTGTTGCAATTGAAGTGGTTAACACTCTTTTTGGCGGTCGATTTACTTCTATGTTGAACGATGAACTTCGAGTAAATACAGGTTTAACTTATGGCGCTGGTAGCAGATTCAAAACCTTAAAAAATGGAGGTTCGTTTTACATCAGCACTTTTACAGCAGTTGAAACTACCGAAGCTGCTATTGATAAAACATTGGAAGTATTGAACAAATTACACACGAATGGAATTGATGAAAAATCATTGAATTCTGCCAAGAATTACGTGAAAGGACAGTTTCCTCCAGGTTATGAAACCAATGAGCAATTGGCAAGCTTGTTGTCGCAAATGTTTTGGTACAATTTTGATAAATCGTTTATCAATAATTTCGAAAGTGATGTAGATGGATTAGATTTGGCTAAAGCCAATCAAATTATTGCTAAATATTTCCCTAAAGACAAATTGCAATTTGTATTAGTTGGCAAATCGGCCGAGATTAAAAAGATAGCCGAGAAATATGGAAAAGTCACCGAAGTGCAAATAACGGATGATATTAAGAACAAAAATTAAAAATAAAAGGGATTAGGTTCCCTTTTTTTATGGAATGATATTTCATTATTGAAGAATTAATTTTCGTTTTCAAGGTCAAAATAACCTTTAGATTTTATTTTGGCAGAAAAAAAATTCAAGAACAAAACCACAAAAAACAAAAATAATAACGCTTGAATACTTGCTAATATTTTTCCAATGGTTGTTATAGGGTAAAAATCGCCATATCCAATAGTTGACGATGTGATGGTACTGAAATAAACGGCGTCAAACCAATAATCAAAGGGTTTGTTCAAATAATTACCACAGGAATATAAAACTGCAAATGCCAAAATTATTTCTACATAATTCAAAAAAAGTAAAAGCATCGACCTTTTATAAGAGCGTGGTTTCGAAAACATATCAGAAGCAAAAATCAATGTTGGAATATACAAAACGGTCTCTAGCAATACATATATCATTATCCAAATCACAAAATGATAGCTTTGCCAATGACAAATTAATATCAGCAACGGAAGGCTAACTTTGAGTAAAACATAGAAATCTAAGGCTAAATCTCGATATTCATATCCTTTAAGACTCGCTAAATATTTGATGTAAACACCCGGAAAAAACAATTGTGAAGAAGAGAGAAACAACCGAACTATTTTTTCTATACCAGCATCATCTTGATGGTTGTTGTTCCAAATTGCTTTAATATTCATAATGCGTTTCTGAATAGGATTGTATTCAGGTTTTGGAATTTTAGATACATTTCCCAGAAACAATTTCTTTAGGATGGATTGCATAACTACAGGGTTATAATACTCCTTGTAATTTACGAATTAAATGCCACATTTAAGTACAAAAAACTATTAAAATTTACTTTCGATTAGTATCAATTCATTCGTTTTATCAGCTTTGTTGATTTTTGACACAATATATTTTTTAGCATCAAAATTTGTAATATAGTTTGCATTAATTTGTTTTTGCTTAGCTTTCAAAAGCATCGTATTAAAGAGTATGATACCTTTGGGTTTTAATAAAAAGCAAATTCGGCTGATGAAAAAATATTCAAACAAAAAATCGGGCATTTTTGCATCTTGAAAAACATCGATTACGATTAAGTCATATTTAGTATTAGTTTTCAAAACATATTTGGAGGCATCATCGATAATAATTTCCAGATTTGAAATAGCGTTGAGATGAAAATAGGTGTTGGCAATTTCAATTACAGATTTGTCAATATCAACTCCTGTGATTTTTCCTTTAAAATTAATTTCGTCAACCAAAGTCCGAATTACACTGCCACCAGCAACTCCCAAAACAAGAATGGAATCCATTGACTTAATTTTTTCGAAACCAATATTTTTCAATCCTGTTCGCAAAATACGTTGCAAATTCCCATACGAATAATTAGTATTCTCACTGTCCAAAACTAATTTTCCGTTATTCCACGTAACTTCTAAGCTTTTGCTAATAGCCGAATCTTCTTTAAAAATGGTAATTGGAATTAAATAACTAAACAGTTTTTTGAGCATTTGAATATTTTTTATCAAAAATACGGGAATAATGCTAATTTTACCAAAAACAGGTTGTAAATGAAAAGAAGGTTCTACAAATTTATTTTCTTCAAATTAATGGGTTGGAAAATCGAAGGAACACTTGATGAAAATATCAAGAAATGTGTTTTAATGGTTCTTCCGCACACCAGTTGGCACGATTTTTATCTAGGAATATTTACTAGAGGAATTATGGATATGGAAATGAATTTTATTGGAAAAAAAGAATTATTTCGATTTCCATTCGGATATTACTTCCGTTGGATGGGTGGAGCACCAATTGATAGGGTAGGAAATTTAAATAAAGTAGAAGCCATTGCTAAAATTTTTGAAAATCACAATGAATTCAGATTAGCCATTTCCCCAGAAGGAACTAGAAAAAAAATCAACGAACTCAAAACAGGTTTTTATTATATTGCCTTAAAAGCAAATGTTCCTATAATTCCAGTGGCTTTTGATTTTGGACAAAAAACAGTAAATCTTGGTGAACCATTTTTCCCTACTTCTAATTATGAAAATGATTTACAAATTTTACTAAATCATTTTAAAGGAGTTGTTGGTAAAATTCCAGAATTTGGTTATTCTGCCGAAAAATAATTTATTCTGACGAATACGTTTTAAAAGTTCCGTTGGTGTAGAAAACTACTATTCGCTCAATTTCACCATCCACTTTATTTGTTGTCGCTGTTTTTGCATTTGAAAAAAGACTTCGAGGATTTTCTTCCTTCTCATTTTTTGCATTTGAAATTTTCTCGGTAAACAAATCCGTTTGATTTTCAATTTTAGCTTCCACAGTTGGCTGCATAAAAGTTGGAGTAGGTGAAACTCTATTTGCTTCATTTTCTAATCCCGATTTCGGAAAAGTTCCCTTTCCATTTAAAATCCAATACAAATCCACCTCGGGAAAAACATCCATAATTTTAAGAATAAAATCCAAACTTGGTTTGTTTCTCCCAGAAAGAAGGTGAGACATACTGGAACGTTGAACACCTATTTTATCGGCAAACGACGAGGCGTTTAGACTGTAATAATCTAGAATATATTCTAATCTTTTTATGAAATCGTCAGTGTTTACCATTGTAAAGGTGATTTAAAATCATTGATGTTACAAATGTAACTAAAAACAATCAATGAACTGATATTACAGATGTAAATTGTTAATAAATAATGTTTTTATATAATTATTTAGTTGAGTTAATATAGTTTAAAATACTGATTAAATATATTTTATATTATAATAGTATTTTTGAATACATTTGTCAATTTCCACATTGAATGCAAGAGAGCAATCAGTAGATTATTTGTTTACAATAATGAACTTATTTGTATTTTTATGAATTACAATTGTTAATTTAAAGATGTTTACTTTTGTAAAACAAAAAAAAGAATATGAATTTAGAAAAATTATACCGTCAATATAAAGAGCCATCTATGGAAGGTCGTTATATTACGTTTGATAAAATTTATCCAATTTTAAAAAAGTTAAACACAAGTAACCAATTAGAAATTATTGGGAAATCGGTTCTCGAAATGCCAATTTATAAGTTTCAAATTGGGACTGGAAAAATTAAAATACTGCTTTGGTCTCAGATGCACGGAAACGAAAGTACAACCACAAAAGCATTAATTGATTTTTTAAACGTCTTGAATGGAGGTTCTGAGTTAGCCAAGACGCTGCTTGAGACATTTACTTTTTGCACGATTCCAATGTTGAATCCTGATGGTGCCAAATTATATACCCGTGAAAATGCAAATCAAGTCGACCTAAATCGTGATTCAAAAGAGTTGTCACAACCAGAAAGCAGAGTTTTAAGAGAGGCTTTCGAAAACTTTGAACCTGATTTCTGCTTTAACCTTCACGATCAGCGTACAATTTTTGGTGTTGAAAGCACTGGTAAACCTGCAACAATGTCTTTTTTGGCTCCAGCTTATAATGAAGAGAGAGAAGTTAACGAAACAAGATTAAAGGCAATTAATGTGATTTCAGGCATAAATGATGTTTTGCAGAATTATATTCCGGGACAAGTTGGGCGATTTGATGATGGATTCAATATCAATTGCATTGGTGATACTTTTCAGTTTTTGGGAGTTCCAACCATATTATTCGAGGCAGGCCATTTTCAGAATGATTATTATAGAGAAGAAACTAGAAAATATGTTTTTATGGCTTTGATTTCGAGTTTTAAAATACTAAGCGAAAACGATTTAGTTTGTAGTAAATTTGACAAATATTTGAGTATTCCTCAAAATAAAGTAGTTTTTTATGATTTTTTATATAAAAATATCAAAATAAATTATGATGGTATCGAAATAATCACGAGTTTTGCTGCACAATACAAAGAAGAATTAATTAATGACCAAATTTGTTTTAATGCTTATATTGTTCACATAGGCGAATTGGATAATTATTTTGGACATTTTGAATTTGATGCTAAAGGAGCAATTTATCAAGATGATATCAATAATTTCCCAAAATTAAATCAGAAGGCAAGCTTTTATTTAGATAATAATACAAAGTTTGTTAATGGGTCGATAAGTGTTTAAAGTTTGTAATTGTGTTATAAATATTAAATTATTGAATTATGAGTAAGTTTCGTTTAGATGAAGTAGACCATCAAATTTTGGACATGTTGATTGACAACACCAGAATTCCTTTTACAGATATTGCAAAGAAATTGTTGATTTCGGCGGGAACTGTTCACGTTCGAGTTAAGAAAATGGAAGATGCAGAGATAATAATGGGTTCTTCATTAGTATTAGACTATGATAAATTGGGTTATTCTTTCATTGCTTATGTAGGCGTTTTTCTTAATAACACCTCGCAAACCAAATTTGTTTTGCAACGTATCAACGAAATCCCTTTCGTGACCGTGGCATCTGTTACAACAGGAAAATTCAATATTTTTTGTAAAATAAGAGCTAAAGACACAAAACATGCTAAAGATGTAATCTTTATGATTGACGATATTGATGGTGTTTATAGAACAGAAACTATGATTTCACTAGAAGAAAGCATCAACGATAAAAAGCGTTTAATGCATACTATATTTAAAGATATATAATTCATTTGAAAGTTATTAAACACCATAACCTCAAGTGAACTCTTGGGGTTTATTTTTTTTAATAACTAATATTAACAACGATAACTAATCAACCAATTATGTACACGCATTCCAAAATTGATCGATTTAACGAAGAAGTCCTTTCTAAATATCACATCTATAATAGTGTTTTTATAACACTGCCGTTTGATTCAATAGACAATACCGGAGCATTACTTCCTTTATTTACAGATGGTTGTGATAGCGGGTTTAAAAAACAAGAGACACCCAAAGAAATTTTAGATTTGTTTGCTCAAAAATATCTTAACGGTACTTCAGAAGCCGAAAAAATTGATCTAATGTTTCGTTTTATTCAATACATAGAACGCCAAATCGTACTTTTTGATGCGATAGAAGATGCTGCATTTTCAGTTGTTAATAATATGGAAGGAAGAGGTTCTTTGCGAGATATTAAAGAAAAAGCTTCAGCTAAAGACTTAGAAGGTGAATTGATTTCGTTTTTAGAATCTTTTAATGTAAGAACGGTTTTAACAGCCCATCCCACTCAGTTTTATCCTGGAGCAGTTTTAGGAATTATCAACGATTTGACCGATGCCATTCGTAAAAATAACTTACTTGAAATCAAACAATTGTTGGCTCAATTAGGAAAAACACCATTTATTCAAGCTGAAAAACCAAACCCGTTTGATGAAGCGGTAAGTTTGATTTGGTATCTTGAAAATGTATTTTACGAAACTTCAGGAGAAATAGTACACTACCTTCAAAAGAATATTTTACACGGACATACAATACAAAATCAAATAATTAAACTTGGATTTTGGCCAGGAGGTGATCGCGATGGAAATCCATTTGTTACTACAGAAATAACACTCAAAGTAGCAGATAGACTAAGAACATCCATTTTAAAATGTTACTATCGCGAAATGAGAAATTTAAAACGAAAACTAACTTTTGCTCAAGTGGATGTTCTCGTAGCGGAGCTCGAAAATAAATTGTATCGCTCGGTTTTTTATTCTAAAGGAGAAATCTACATTACTTTAGAGGAATTTAAATCTCAGCTAATTAAGATTAGAACCATACTTATTGAGCGAAATCAATCTTTATATTTAGATGAATTGGAAGGGCTTCTTATCAAAGTGAACATATTTGGTTTTCATTTTGCATCCTTAGACATTCGTCAAAACAGTAGAATACATAATGCTGTATTTAAGGATGTTGTGGAGTACTATTTAAACTCAAATTCCGCTATTTTTCCTAAGAATTATTTCGAATTAACTGAAAATGAAAAAATAGAAGTACTGTCAACTGTTAAAGGAAATTTGGATTCAACAGTGTTTGAAAATGAAATCACAAGATCGACTATTGAGTCGATGCAAGCAATAAGACAAATACAAGAAAATAACGGCGAATTTGGTGCTAATCGTTATATCATAAGCAATAACGAAAGTGCATTGAATGTTATGGAGACCTTTGCTCTTTTCAAATTAAATAATTGGGAGAATCCAACTGTTGATATAATTCCGTTGTTCGAATCAGTTGACGATTTGCAAAATGCTTATATAATTATGGAAAAGTTATATACTAATCCTATTTATATGGCACATTTAGCTTTTAGAAATAACAAACAAACCATTATGCTTGGTTTTTCTGATGGAACTAAAGACGGTGGTTATTTGATGGCCAACTGGAGTATTTATAAAGCCAAAGAAGAATTGACAGCGATGTCAAGAAAATATGGAATTAAGGCATTATTCTTTGATGGACGTGGTGGACCGCCAGCTCGTGGAGGTGGAAAAACCCATAAATTTTATGCTTCTTTAGGACCAAACATTGAAAATAATGAGATTCAGATTACAGTGCAAGGACAAACTATTAGTTCTAATTTTGGTACTTTAGATTCTTGTCGGTATAATTTAGAAAATTTATTAAGCGCTGGAGCGACAAATCAAGTATTTAATAAGCAAAAAAATATTTTATCAGGTAGTGAAAAAGAAATATTAAATCAGTTAGCTGAATTAGGCTATGATAAATATTTGAGCTTCAAGAATCACCCAAAATTTATTCCCTATTTGGAACAAATGAGTACTTTGAAATATTATGCTAAAACTAATATTGGAAGTCGACCAGCAAAAAGAAGCAAATCAGAACATTTAGATTTTGCTGATTTAAGAGCGATTCCGTTTGTAGGTTCTTGGAGTCAATTGAAACAAAATGTACCCGGATTTTTCGGAGTAGGTACGGCTTTAAAACATTTTGAAGATACTAATAATTGGGATAAAGTTCAAAATCTTTACGATGATTCCTTGTTCTTCAAAACCTTATTGGAAAACAGTATGATGTCCTTAGCAAAATCATTTTTCCCATTGACCTCTTATATGAGAAAAGATCCTGAATTTGGAGAATTTTGGCAAATTATTTATAATGAATTTTTAGAGACCAAAAGATTATTATTAAAAATTGCTGGGCATAAAGAGTTGATGGAAAATTATCCCGACGGTCAAGCTTCAATAAAGATCAGAGAGCGTATTGTGTTGCCATTGTTAACGATACAGCAGTATGCTTTGTTGAGAATAAACGAATTGAATAAGGAACAAAAACCAGATTTAGAGTTGATAAAAACATATGAAAAAATTGTAACCAGATCTCTTTTCGGAAACACGAACGCCAGTAGAAACTCGGCTTAATTTTAGATTGCAGATTGCAGATTTTAGATTTTAGATTGTTTTGAAGTAAGATTTAAAAAGTACTATATGAATTCCAATCAATTGCCCGTAAATGAATATTCTCAATTCAATGCGACTTATATTAAAGCACTTGATGGTGTCAATTTAATAGAAGAATTAGAAATCAGTTTACACGATTTTATCAAATTTGTTCAGAATATTCCAATGGACAAATTTGATTATCGGTATGCGGAAGGAAAGTGGACAATAAAAGATATAATTCAGCATATTATAGATGCCGAAAGAATTTTTGGTTATCGAGCCTTGCGAATTTCCAGAAATGATAAAACACCATTGCCTGGATTTGAAGAAAATGATTATGTCGAAAACACCAATGCTAATGGCAGAAGTATTCAAGAATTACTTACGGAATTTTCTGCAGTAAGACATTCCAGTTTATTGCTTTTCAAAAGTTTTTCGTCAGCACAATTGACTCGAATGGGAATAGCATCTAATCATCCAATTTCTGTTAGAGCGATAGGTTTCCTAATTATTGGACATTTAAAGCACCATCAAAAAATTTTTGGAGAGCGGTATTTGTAATTAAAATATTTTAAACAAAAAAAGGAGCTCGATTAAGAGTTCCTTGTAGTATTTTTTTGAAATTAATTATTCTTCATCCTCATCGTCATCCTCTACAGGAATATCGATTTCATCAACATCGTCATCATCACTGTCATCTCCAGAATCATCATCATCCTTGAAGTCCGGTTTGTCTAAACTAGCTCCGTCATCAATGTCATCGTCTTCATCGTCTAGGTCAAGACCTTCGTCAATGGGTTCAATTTCTGCAGCGATTTCATCATCTTCATCATAATTTTCAATTCTGTCTGCAAGTTTAGTACTAATTTTTACTAGATAAATAGTATCCTCAGTACGAACTTCAACAGCTTCGATTAATTCGTTTTGAGCATTTCTAAAACGGATAATATTGGAATCATCATAGCCATCCGGAAATTTATCTACTAGTAGATTTAAAATTTCGTGGGTAAGTTTTGCGTAATCCACAATTAGTCTTTTCATAAATTATTCTATAAGTCTAATAAATAAGCGAAAATTAAAGGAGCTACTATGGTAGCATCCGACTCAATTATAAATTTAGGTGTTTTAATATCTAATTTTCCCCAAGTAATTTTTTCGTTTGGCACCGCTCCAGAATAGGAACCATAACTTGTTGTTGAATCTGATATCTGGCAGAAATAACTCCAAAAAGGAATATCGTGCATTTCCATATCTTGATACAACATTGGCACAACGCAAATTGGAAAATCTCCAGCAATTCCGCCACCAATTTGAAAAAATCCAATACCTTTTGAACTATTTTTTGGATACCAATCGGATAAATAAACCATATATTCGATACCTGATTTCATAGTCGAAGCTTTCAAATCTCCTTTTATAACATACGAGGCAAAAATATTTCCCATCGTGCTATCTTCCCATCCCGGTACAATAATAGGTAAATTTTTCTCAGCGGCGGCATACATCCAACTGTCTTTTAAGTCTATTTCGTAATATTCTTCAAGAACTCCCGAAAGTAACATCTTGTACATAAATTCGTGAGGGAAATATCTTTCGCCATTATCGTCAGCGTCTTTCCAAATTTTGTAAATATGTTTTTGCAAGCGACGGAAAGCCTCATGTTCTGGAATACAAGTATCAGTAACACGATTTAATCCTCTTTCAAGCAAAGCCCATTCGTCTTCTGGGGTCAAATCACGATAATTTGGAACTCTCTCATAATGTGAATGAGCTACCAAATTCATAATATCCTCCTCAAGATTAGCTCCAGTGCACGAAATAATTTGCACTTTATCCTTACGAATTATTTCAGCAAAAATTTTTCCTATTTCGGCGGTACTCATCGCTCCAGCCATACTCACCATCATCTTAGCTCCATTGGCTAATTGTTGTTCATAGCCTTTTGCAGCATCAACTAAAGATGCGGAATTAAAATGTAAATAATGCTTTTCGATAAATTGACTAATTGGTCCTTTACTCATTTTGTTTTTTATTATTTAGAGCTATTTTTGCGTGCTCAAAGAAAATATTTTTTTTTGAAAACTACAATTAAAACTTTTAAATTATTTTTTGTGATAACCTAGTATTTCTAAAACTTGGTCAGCGGTCTGTTGTTCGGAAAAAATTTCGGTTGCCAATATTCCGTTTTCATCACGATCAATCAATATATGTTTAGGTTGCGGAATCAAACAGTGATGCAAACCGCCATAGCCACCTATGGTTTCTTGATAGGCACCAGTGTTGAAAAAACCAATATACAAAGGTTTTTCTTTAGAATATTTTGGCAAATAAATGGCATTCATATTTTGCTCGGAGTTGTAATAATCATCGCTGTCACACGTAAGTCCGCCCAGAAGCACTCTTTCATAAGTTTCGTTCCATCGGTTGACTGCCAACATGACAAACCGTTTGTTAATCGCCCATGTGTCTGGTAAAGTGGTTATAAATGAAGAGTCAATCATATTCCATTTTTCTCTGTCATTTTGTTGCTTTTGATACAAAACTTGATAAATAGCACCACCGCTTTCCCCTACAGTGTAGGATCCAAATTCGGTAAAAATATTTGGCACCTCAACATCGGCTTCTTCACAAGCAATTTTGATTTGATTGATGATTTCGTCAATCATATATTGATAATCATATTCAAAAGCCAAGGAATTTTTTATCGGAAATCCTCCACCAACATTAAGACCATCAAGTGTTGGACATTCTTTTTTCAAGGCTACATACACTTTGATACATTTTACCAATTCATTCCAATAATAGGCAGTGTCCATGATGCCAGTATTGATGAAAAAGTGAAGCATCTTAAGCTCTAAATTTTTATTTTCTTGGATTTGTTTTCTATAAAAAGGCAAAATGTTTTTGTAACCTATTCCGAGTCTTGATGTGTAAAATTCAAATTTTGGTTCTTCTTCTGCTGCAATTCGGATACCGATTTGAAATTTGCCTTTAATTTCTGCTTGAAGCAAATCTAATTCTTCATAATTGTCAATAATCGGAATTGTTTTTTTGTGTCCATTGTTGATTAATCTTGCAATGTTTGTAATATATTCATCCCGTTTGAAACCATTACAAATTACAAATGTATTTTTGTTGATTTTGCCATTTTTCATCAAATTTTCAACAATATGGATGTCAAATGCCGATGAAGTTTCGATGTGAATATTGTTCTTAAAAGCTTCGTTCATTATGTATTCAAAATGCGAACTTTTTGTACAATAACAATAATAATATTTGCCCTCATATTTGTTTTTTTCCATTGCATTTCTAAACCAATCTTTGGCTCGTTGAATACTTTTTGAAATTTGAGGCAAATAAGTAAATTTTAAAGGTGTACCATACTTTTCTACCAATTTCATCAAATCAATGTTGTGAAACTCTAGATTGTCTTTGTTTAATGTAAATTCTTCCTGAGGGAAATAATAAGTTTGGTTTATTAAATCGAAATATTTTGTATTCATTTGATTTTTTTGAATTTTAGATTATTTAATGGCTATATAAATTAAACTAAAATTCAAACCCTGATATTTTCAAAAATGATTTGGAGTTTTTCATTTTCGGCTTTCAAATAGGAAAAAATATCAAAACTAAAAGTAACTTTAATAGTAAAAAACCGCTTCAATATCCTCAAAAAAGAATTACTGTTTTGGCTTTTAGTAGAACTATTGTTCCTAGTGTTTTGATTTTTTTTCATTGGTGCAAATGTAAAAAATATTATATACCAAATACAATCCTTTTTTATAAAAATAATTAAGATTGATAATCTTCGAAGGCCTTTAAAATCAACTCGTTTTCTACCGATTGATTTATTTTTATTTTTCCTATGCCTTCGATTAATGCAAACTGAATGTTTCCATACTCATTTTTTTTATCGTGAATGAGTAATTTTATTATCGGATGAATATCAGTTTCTTCAAAAACCACGCTATCATAAATCGATGTAATCGTTGTTTTGATTTGCTCGTATTGTTGTTGATTTATCAAGTTTTTTTCTAATGAAATAAAACTTTCTAAAATCATTCCTATGGCAATGGCTTCGCCGTGTAGCAAGCTTTTTTTGTGATCATTTTCTAGAAAATAACTTTCGATAGCGTGCCCCAAAGTATGACCAAAATTCAATGCTTTACGGATATTTTTTTCGGTGGGATCTTGAAGTACAATTTCATTCTTTATTTCGACAGAACGATAAATTAATTCATCAAAATCAGCAAAATCAATAGCTTTTAAATCCAGAAATTGTTCCCAATAGCCTTTGTCATAAATCAATCCGTGTTTGAGCATTTCGGCTAGTCCTGAACGCATTTCATCTTTAGAAAGTGTTTCCAAATAGTTCGTATCAATTAGTACCATTTTGGGAACATTAATTACGCCAATTTGGTTTTTAAGATTGCCCAAATCAACACCAGTTTTTCCTCCAACAGAAGCGTCAACCATTGATAATAAAGATGTTGGAATGTGAATAAAATCGACTCCACGCTTGAAGGTCGAAGCTACAAAACCGCCCAAATCAGTGACAACTCCGCCACCAAGATTGAGAACGAGACTTTTTCTGTCTCCACCAAGTTCGGTTAAAACATTCCACAATTGTACGCAAGTTTCAATGTTTTTGTTGTGTTCACCCGCTTCAAATTCAACAATTTCAATGGTAAGATTAGTGGCTAAATAAGGTAAAAATTTAGACAAACAAAGCTCATTGGTATTACTATCTACAATAATAAACAAGTTAGAATAGTTACTTTCTTTGAGGAATGAATTTAGCGCTTCGTATCCTGTTTCATTAAAATATATTGGATAATTATTGGCTTGAATGGATTGCATAATTTTTGAATGATTTAATGTGCAAAATAAGGTAAATTTTACTGAACAATTCTCAAAACTCTCATTATATTTGTGTAAAAATTTAACAAATAATGAAAAATTTATTCGATAACACACAAATTGCCTTTTCATTAAAAAGCGATACCGAACTTGACAGAGCTTACTTTTTGTTCAAATTGATTGCAAATGAGCCACTTGTTCGAATTGGAACTGCGGTTACAAATTTTGCCTTAAAAGCAAGTTTACCCGTAGAAGGATTGATTCGTGCCACTGTTTTTGACCATTTTTGTGCGGGAGTGAATGAGGATGATAGCTTAAAAGTAGTGGACAATTTGTTTACCAAAGGAGTTTTTTCGGTTTTAGATTATTCGGTAGAAGGCAAGGAAGATGAGGAACAGTTTGACGCTGTTTTGGAAAAAACCTTGAAATTGATTGATTTTGCCAAAGAAAAAAAATCAATTCCCTTTGCGGTTTTCAAGCCATCTGGTTTTGGTCGTATCGATTTGTATGAAGAAGTTAGTTTAGGAAAAAAATTAACATCAGCCGAATCTGAAGAATGGAATAGAGTAGTGGCCCGTTTCGAAAAAGTGTGCAAAGCCTCTTACGATAGTGATGTAGCTTTATTGATTGATGCTGAAGAAAGTTGGATGCAAGATGCAGTCGATAATTTGGTTGAAGCAATGATGGTAAAATACAATAAATCGAAACCAATTGTTTTTAGTACTTTGCAAATGTACCGTTGGGACCGATTGGATTATTTGAAAAAATTACACGAAAAAGCAAAAGAGGACGGATTTTTTATAGGGATGAAACTGGTTCGTGGTGCCTATATGGAAAAAGAAAATGAGCGTGCTATTGAAAAAGGGTATCCAACACCAATTTGTACTTCAAAAGAAGCCACAGATGAGAATTACGATGCTGCAGTAAAATATATGGTAGATCACATTGACAATATGTCTGTTTTTGAAGGCACACACAACGAAGCCAGTACCTATTTCTTGATGAATTTGATGGAGGAAAAAGGAATACCGTCAACCGATGAGAGGATTTGGTTTGGTCAATTGTACGGAATGAGCGACAATATCAGTTTTAATTTAGCTGCGGATGGTTATAATGTTGCGAAATATTTGCCTTTTGGTCCTGTAAAAGACGTAATGCCGTACTTGATTCGCCGTGCTGAGGAAAATACTTCCGTAGCAGGACAAACCAGCCGTGAATTAGCAATGATAAAAGCGGAGAGAAATAGAAGAAAAGGGAAGTAAAAAATAGTATTCAGTAATCAGTTTTTTTAGTGGTCAGTTTAGACCTAAAAGGTTTTAAAAACCTGTTAGGTCTTTTTTTATCAACTTTTTTAAGAATTACTAAATTGCAAATTGCTCAAGTTTTTATAAATACCGTTTTCTAAGGTAATTAATTCCTGATGCGTTCCTTGTTCTGCAATGACGCCTTTGTCTAGGACCAAAATCTGGTCAGCACTGCGAATAGTAGAAAGACGATGCGCAATAATAATACTCGTTCTTCCTTCCATCAAGATTTCTAAGGCCTCCTGAACCAGTTTTTCGCTTTCACTGTCTAAAGAAGAAGTTGCTTCGTCCAAAATTAAAATACTCGGATTTTTTAATAATGCCCTCGCAATGGCAATTCTTTGCCTTTGTCCTCCTGAAAGTTTAATGCCTCGTTCGCCGACTAATGTTTCAAATTTTTCAGGAAAACTTTCAATAAAATTCGAAGCGTTGGCTTGTTTTGCAGCTAATCTAATTTCATTATCCGATGCATCTGGATTTCCGTAGGCAATGTTTTCTTTGATGGTTCCACCAAATAAAATCACGTCTTGCGGAACGATACTCATATTGCCACGAAGATTTTCTAGATCATAATCATAAATGTTTTTACCATCAATCAATATTTCGCCACTATCAATGTCGTAAAATCGCAATAGTAAAGAAGAAATCGTTGATTTTCCTGCGCCACTTGGTCCTACAATTGCAATTTTTTGACCAAAGTTAGCTGTGAAGTTCACACCTTTTAACACTTTCATTTCTTTTCGGGAAGGATAAGTGAAACCCACATTTTTGAAAGTCACGTTGCCCTGTATTTTTTGAACGGAATGTGAATTTTGTGTAGAATTAATTTTCTCAGGAGTTTCGTCCAATAATTCAAAGACACGTTCAGTTGCACCAATCGCCTTTTGAATTTGGGCATATAATTCGGCAATACCTCCAAAAGAAGCTCCAACAAATGTGGAATACAAGACGAAAGAAATTAATTGTCCAACGCTCATTTCGCCACTAATACTCAATCGAACACCAAACCAAACCACGGCAACAATAGCTCCAAAAAGACAAAATATAATGAAAGAAGCAAAATAACCTCTATATTTTCCGCCTTTGATGGCGAGTTTGACAACTTCTTTTATTTTTCCGTCATAACGGGCAATTTCATACCACTCATTGGCGAAAGCCTTGACAATACTGATTCCTTGCATTGTTTCCTCTACAATTACTTGACTTTCGGCAACTTGATCTTGTACTTTTTTGGAATATTTTCGGATGAAACGACCAAAAATTACTGCTGCAACTGCTACAAGCGGAACTACGGAAAGCATCAACAAAGTTAATTTGATACTTTCAGTTGCCAGTAAGATAACGCCTCCAATAATTAAAATAAATTGTCTTAAAAATTCGGCTATTGTTGAAGTTAAAGTGTCTTGTATTTGCGTAATATCAGCACTGATTCGACTATTCAATTCGCCAACACGTTTTTGAGAAAAGAACGACATGGGCAATTTTACCAAATTACTGTATAAAGATAACCGAAGATTGGCTAAAGTATGTTCCGTAAAATTGACGAATAGCGATAATCTAAAAAAGGAACATATTGATTGTAGAAAAAGAATAACTATAAGTAATAAGGCGATATTGTTGGCCTGCTCATAACTTTTATTTTTCACACTATCAATCAGCATTCCCATCAATTTTGGAAAAGCCAAGGCAGTTGCACCAGTTAGCAACAGGAAAATTAATCCAATATAAAATTTCCAGCGATGATTTCCAGCATAATTAAAAATTAAAACAGCTTTGTTTAATGAAGATTTAGTAATTTTTGATTTTGGTAAATCATTTTCTTTGAAGTGTGCCATTTAATTTGCTTAAATTTTTACAAATATAATACTATACTTATTCATCTTTAATATGACAGCAGCTATTTCTGTGCGGATTTAACGTTTGTTCGGGCTGCTTAAATTAATCTTAATTTTTTTTAAATTTAGTTTGCAAATACAATTTATAGGTATATATTTGCACACCTTTAAAAAGGGCGATTAGCTCAGCTGGTTCAGAGCACCTCGTTTACACCGAGGGGGTCGGGGGTTCGAACCCCTCATCGCCCACAAGTATTACTACAATTGATTATAAAACCCTTTAAATCTTACGATTTAAAGGGTTTTTTCGTTTACAACAACTTCAAATTATTCATTAATGCGTGAACTGAAAGGGATAAAATCGGTTACCCTAAATTATCCGAAATTAGGGTAACCGATTTTTATCTCAACCTAGCATTCACAGGGCATTACAACCAGTTCAACGACTAGTTTAAAAATTGTACATCTTGTGTGTTAGTCTTATTAGAATTAAATTTAATACTAACTAAAAGGTTACCACGATGAAAACAAAAGTATCGATTCTCTTTTACGCAAAGAGAGCAAAAGCCAATGTTAGCGGATTAGTTCCAATATACACGCGAATTACCATCAATGGCAAGAGAATTGAATTAAGCAGCAACCGATTTGTAGAAATATCCAAATGGTCTACAGAAGCTGGCAAAATGAAGGGGAATTCAGAAGAAGCTCGTTCAATAAATAACCATCTTGATATGTTGCGAATCCAAATTATAGATATGCAAATGGAATTAGTACACAAAAAAATTCCAGTAACAAGCGAAACCCTCAAAAGCAAAATACTAGGCGTTGATGAACGAGAACGAATGATAATTCCAATTTATCAAAATCACAATGATAAAATCGAAGACCTTATCGGCAATGGGTATGCTTACGGCACATTAGAACGCTTCAAAATATCTTTAAAACACTTGAAAGAGTTCATTTTGTGGAAATACAATGTTTCAGACATCAGCATTACTAAAATTGATTATGCCTTTGTAACCGAATTTGAATTCTATTTGCGAAGCATTAAAAAATGTAACAACAATACTGCCGTGAAATATGTTAGAAATTTCAGGAAAATAATCAAGATTTGTTTGGATAACGATTGGTTAGATAAAAATCCTTGTAGTAGATATGAAGGGAAAATGAAAGAAGTGGAACGAGATTTTCTAACTGAAGAAGAATTGAGCAGAATTTACAATAAACGGTTTTCATCAGAGCGATTAACATTAGTTAAAGACATTTTTATATTTTCCTGTTATACTGGCTTGGCATATGTTGATGTAAAAGGTTTGAAGAAAGATCACATTGCAATAGGTATTGATGGCGAAAAATGGATTTTCAAAAACAGACAAAAAACAGATACTAAATCAAAAATACCAGTGCTGCCAATTGCCCAAGAAATCATTGAAAAATATGCCAATCATCCAAGGTGTTTAAACGAGGACAGCATTTTACCTATTTTGACCAATCAAAAAATGAATGCCTATCTCAAAGAAATTGGCGACTTATGTGACATCTCAAAAGAAATTACTTTCCATATGGCTCGACACACTTTTGCAACCTCTGTAACACTTACAAATGGCGTTCCTATTGAAACCGTAAGTAAAATGCTTGGGCATAAAAACATTCAAACAACACAGCACTACGCTAAAATTCTAGATAAAAAAGTAAGCGAAGATATGCAGCTTTTAAGAAACAAATTTTCAATGAAACCAATACAAAAAGAGCAAAAAATAAATTAAGATCAGTATTGAATTTGGAGTTTTTAGATTTATTTTTTGAGTCAAATCAAAATTATAAACCTAAAAACGACAAAAAATGAACATCAAATTTAAACAAACATTATTTGAATTAACAGAACAATTAAGTTTTATCAACTTAGAAATGGATGATTTAATAACAAAATCCGTAAAGTCAATTCAAATAACATTAAAGGTAATTATCAATCTTAAAAAGCAATTTTTGAAAGACAAAACAATGAGTTTGGATTCTGAAATAGATTTTTTTAAAAACATTAAACCAAAATTCACTTCCTTAAACATTTATCATAATACCATTTTTAAAATCGAAACTAAAATGCCGAACGGAGGCGAAAAGATCACTAAAAAATACCTCAACAATGAACTAAAAAAACTAAAACGTTTCTTCGACAACAATTTAGATTTCTACAACTATCATCGAACTGGCAGCAGTTTTTTGGATTTCAAATATTTTTTGTTCGCGGCAGTCACGATGTAAAATTAAGATTGGATAGTTTTTATTTTGAAGCTGATCATAATTTTTCAACATCACACGATTTTAAAGTCGCCAAAATTATTGCTTATGATTTAATACAGGTTTATTTGGAAACTAAACTATCAAATATTGGAAAGAAAGAATACAAAGAAAAATCACAACTTGAACCGAAAGGGAAAATGATTTGGACAGGAAATAAAGTTGCATTAACAGAACTTTTATATGCGTTGCATACAAAAGGTGTTTTCAATAATGGTGCGGCTGAACTAAAAGAAATTGCAATTTATTTCGAAGAAATATTCAATATCGATTTAGGACAATATCGAAGAACTTTCCTTGAAATACGGGAGCGTAAGTCGGATAGAACAAAATTTTTAAGCACTTTAGAAGAAGTATTAACCAAACGAATGGACGAGACCGACGAAACATTTTAATATAAATATTTTCAATTGGTTTAAAATCGTTCCCAACGGGGTTCGAGTTGTGATTTTTATTAAACCAAAACGTACAATTTTGCAACATTATTAATTCTAAAACCCAATTATTATGGCAATCGAAGTTATTACTCGTGAAGATTTGAACGAATTCCGAACATTACTTTTAGCAGATTTAAAAGAACTCCTGCAAACTAAAACACAAATCACAAAACAATGGCTCAAATCCAATGAAGTCAGAAAACTGTTAAACATTTCTCCAGGCACTTTGCAAAACTTACGAGTAAACGGAACAATAACTTATACCAAAATTGGTGGAATACTGTATTATTCAAACTCCGATTTAGAAAAGCTTTTAGAATCAAACAAGGTGGAAGCTACCCCTAATTTATTCAATCCAAAATGGCTTGTAGGATGAATTACATAAAACATCTAACAGGGTTTTTCGAGAAGGTGGCAATCGACAGGACACTCAATCCAACACACGTAAGTTTGTATATGTCGTTGTTTCAATTCTGGAATTGCAACCGATTCAAAAATCCAATCAGTATTAATCGTGATGAGGTAATGCGGATAAGCAAAATCAGTTCTAAAGCAACCTATCATAAGTGTTTGAAGAACTTGCACTCTCTAGGCTATCTCAACTATGAGCCATCTTACAATCCATTCAAAGGAAGCCACGTTTACTTATTCAATTTTTCAGATGATTTAAAACCAACTCCCAAAAGCGAAAAAACAACTATACCAAATAATGAACCTGTTTTTGAACTGGTTAATGAACAAGTAGTGAACAAGTCCTGTACTAGTGCTGGTACAAGTAGTGGGACTGGTACTGAACAAGCTCTAGTATCTTATATAAACAATACAAACATACCAAACATTTCAAACGATTTAAAGATTGTAAACTTGGACGAGCAAGCAAAAAAATTTCAAATTGACGATAATGTTATTGCGAGGAACGACGCAATCTGTGAAAAAATAAAAGAAGAAAAAAGTTCCGCAAAAAAAGAAGAAAAAGAAATTCCGGAAGATTTACTTATTGAAAATTCAAGAACATCTTTTCCGGCATTCGCCGACCCCAATGCGAAGCAAACTCAAGACAGTCGGCAAAAAAGTTCCGCAAAAAAAGAAAAAGAGTTAACGCCAACTATCGAAAATGTAAAAGCTTATTTTCTGGAGCAGCACTTTCCCGAACTCGAAGCCAACAAGTTTTTCAATTATTTTTCCAGTATCGGGTGGTTAGTCGGTGGCAAATCTCCGATGGTCGATTGGAAGGCAGCTGCTCAAAATTGGATGTTAAACGCAAATAAATTCAATCCCACTGAAATACTATCAGACAGAGCAAAACACCTCAACACAGGAACCGACAAAGATTATTCAGAGCCATTATAGCTATACAGAAGTAATTGTTTGGTTAGAGAAAAAAGGCGTTGAATTGTACGGAAATCATTTCAAAATCCTTGAAAGCGATTATCCAATAATTTACAAACTCATTGCCTATTTTCTAAAAGATGAAGCAACTTGTTTTCAATACAACATCAACCTCAACAAAGGAATTTTACTTTCTGGCCCAGTCGGCTGTGGTAAAACATCGTTGATGAATTTGATGAAATTTCTAACACCAACCGAACATAAATTTTTCGTAAAACCCTGCCGAGATATAAGCTTTGAATTTATTCAGGTTGGTTATCTAATCATACACAAATACAGCAAAGGAAAACTATACGAATCAGAACCAAAAACAATCTGTTTTGACGATTTAGGAACAGAAAACAACCTAAAATACTTTGGAAACGAATGTAATGTGATGGCAGAAATTCTATTAAGTCGGTATGATATTTTTATAGCTAAAAAAATCCAAACGCATATAACTACAAACCTTTCAGCAAGTGAAATTGAGAAAATTTATGGAAATAGGGTCCGTAGTAGATTGAGGGAAATGATTAATTTAATTGCTTACGACAAAATCATAAAAGACAAACGATGAACCAAATAACCAACTTCTGGAATTACTTCAAACAAAATAACTTTGTTTTTCTACTACTAAATGAAATCCCAAACGACGAACTCAAAATTCATTTTGACAAGTTAATTTCAGTTCTGCATCTT
>NZ_JANPFL010000187.1:0-15612 GCF_031423415.1 Flavobacterium sp. | reverse complement strand
TATTTTGCCTAACATATTGCCACTTTTTTATACCGAAATATACACTTTTTGGCGATTTAAAAGTACTGTTTTCAACTGAATTTAATCACAAGTTATTAACAATCAAATTGTTAATTCATTTTTAAGGAATGACTAATTAATTTTTTACCATATAAGGCATTCAAGGTCAATTAAGTTTAAGAAATCAGCGCAAAACCGTTCTATCCGTGTCATCTGCGTGCTATTTTTTCTTTGCCTGTCCGTAAAGCGGACATTCATTTTATAAACCACAGAAATTCTTTTGAACTAAAACCCTGAACTAGTTTTTTTCTGCTTTTCCACTTTCTTTTTAGGTTCAGGAGTATAAGGAATACTTAGGTCAAAAACTTGCTCAATATCCCAATTGGCACGAACGTCAATTTCCTTGGAAAAGTAAATTACTTCTTCGGCTTGTCTTTTTTCTAAGTAATTTCCAGTGTCCCATTCCTTGTTTTTATTATCGTCATATATGGCCCTAAGCGAAAAAAGAGAAGGATCGATAAAATTAAATTCAACTTTTGTTTTGCTTTCGCAATATTCTGTTGCTAGGATTAGACCCGCTTTATTCGTTAGTTGAACCAATACAGGAAAGCGTTTTACATTTTGTAAACTCACTTTGAGACTTCCATATTCTTCTATACTTTTGGTTCTCAATCTAAAGGAAATATTTTTATTGGATTGTTCTAAATAATCCGTCAATGCACCTGGCATAATTGTAAAAGTGTAGTTTTGGGAAAGTTCCTTTTTAAAATTGAATACTATTTGTTGGTTAAAATCATCATATTTCGTAGTAATAGCCACAGCAACAGAATCTTTATTGATCAATTTTATTTTTGAAGCATCAATTTTTGTTATTGGAGTGGCACTTTCTAATACAAATAAATCTCTAAAACTATTGCTGCTGTTTTCTAAAGTAGCGATGTTAATGCTGTCTTTTTTCTGTTCTTTAATTTTAAAGGTAAAATTCTTGCTATATTTTCCTTTAGAAACAGCCAAAGAAAGCGAATCAACTTTCAAGGGTTGATACCAAATCTGAAGCGAATCCTTTTTGGGGAATTTGGTAATGATAATTGGCAAATCAGTTTCATTATTTTTTAAGGCTAATTTTATGGCATCCGTTTTTCCTTCATAGGGGAAAATCAATCTGTTTCCGGATGCTTGAGTGGGTTTAAATGCTTTAAACGGAAGTACTTCTTTAAATAATTTGAGTTCAAAAACAGTGTCATTTGGAATGGTAATAAACTGTTTTTTGAAAGCAATTTTATCCTTATTAGAATTAAATTTATTGTTCGAACCGTAATCTTTCATTGCCACAAGCAAATATTTCCCCCCCTTTAGATTCTCCAATTTAAAGGTTTTTAAACTATCTAAGGTGTTCGTGATGTATCTTGGAGTTGATTTATAAACCACAGAATCATTGAATTTATCATTTATCTCATAAAGCATAACCGAAACAAAAGGTTCTGCCTCTTTCTCATAAGCATCTTTTACAACACCCGAAATGGATAATGAATCGATAATCGCGCCAGTAGAAAACACATATTTAAATTGACTCAATGGGTTTCCTTCATTGTTGTCTTCTATACTTTGCCCAAAATTGAAACTATAAGTCGTGTTGGGTTGTAAAGTATCATTTATTTTTATGGTAATAAATTTACCCACACTTGTAGGCAAAATCAAGGGTTCGTTCTTCATTGGTGGCGAAATAATCAATTGCTTTTTCAAGTCTTTGAGCTTGATAAATTCGTCAAAAGTCAATTTGATTTCAGTTCCTTTAAATTCATTGCTAAAGTTTTTTGGGTAACTCGATTTCAAAATAGGCGCCAGTGTATCTTTCAAACCGCCCGTAATACTGCCTCTTTTGGCGCAACTTGCCAGTATCAAAACCAGAAGAAAAAGAAAATATTTAGAGTTGTTTTTCAACATAATCAATCAGAATTTAGAAGACACAAAATAACAATTATATTTGGTGTAATGGAAACATTTTATGGAATTATTGGGTTTGTTTCTGCAATGCGTTATTTTCTATAAGTTAATTGAGGATATATAACTACTCGTTGATTGTAATCAAAAAAAGCAGCAAAAAACTTACCTCGTGGTTTGGTTCTTTGACTGCTTTCTTAATGCGATAGAATTTTTTAGTTGCAATTAACTGAATTAGAATAGTCTATTGTTGTAAATGTATAAATTAGTTTATAAGCACTTTGCTTCAATAATTCTTCCGTATAATTATCATATTCTTTTATTGTAAAAATTCTATCGGAATTATTTTTACTGTAATAAAGACATTTATTATTACCAAACTTAACAATAACTTTATTTCCAATCTTATCCTCAAAAGGTTCAAAATAAAACAAGGCAGGAACTTCATTTCTTGTAGTGTTAGTTTTAATTTCATTTCCATTGGGTATACTAAAACTTTTTAGTAATTCATTTTTAGAATTATAAATTTCTAGAGTTAAATCTGTTCCAGAGTTATTCTTATAAATATAGTCAACGGTTTTTACATAATCAATGTTAGCTGAATCACAACCTGATAAGAAAAGTAAAATAAGTATATTACCAACGATTAAAAATCGCATCCAAGTTTTCTTCCGTAGCATTGTTATAGTTGTTTATAAGGTTAATTCTCCAATCGTTCCATGTTGATGTACGTGACAATACGTCTTCTATTTCCTTTATAGTGTAATTTTCTACTTGGTCATAACCTGCCTTACCATCTATTAAATCTTGAACTACACCAGTATAATTTCCAAAATATGAAGGTGTATAGCCATTATGCACCATTCTTGTCAATTCCCACTGCACACCTCTTGCCCACGACTCTTTGACTTTTTCTTCTACGTTATTGTCATTCCAATTGTTTTTTCTTAATTCCCAATGGCTTGCGTGTGCGAGTTCATATGGTAGTTGCATAAATTGCGGAAGTAGAATTTTCAGGATTGTATATGTGTATTCTAGCAAATACTCCAAATATTCTTAAATCTTTTTGATGGTAACCATTTATGTTGTCCTCACTTCTGGTGTTATGGGCTCTAATTCTCATTTTAGGTTTTCCAAACGAATTTGTTGGTGGTCTTTTTAAACCTTTAATATCTTTATAATAATAATGATGAGCCGCTCTAAAAATTGTAGCATAGTATTCTTGTTTGTCACCGTTCATAAGATTTAAATCCCAGTTTCCCTCTTTTTTTGGCCCATTGAATGTTGCGCCATTTAGCCAGTGGTCTGTTAATGCAAAATCGTACCGATCCCAGTCTATACTATAATTAGCGTCTCTTTTAAATGTTCCGTCGCAGGAATAAAACCCATCAGCGCCAACCCAACCTCTATGAGTAGTAAACCATCTTCTGGCCCTTACCTGAGCACCTTCGACACCTATGAAATCTTGTATAAAATCGTCCCACACCCTTATTCTTCCTGCTGGTCGCCAGCTGCTAGACATAGTCTTTGCGGTTTTATTGTGGTTACTTGGCTTGTCCAAATTATTGGTTATTCTTAAAGCCTCGGTTACCAAAGCATCAATGAGGTCTACCGAGACCATTTTACCATTTATTTTTCGCATTGCAGGATTGGCATTTTTGTTTGTAGTACCGTTTTCATCGGTGTCAAATTCTTCATCAGGAATAAATAATTCTTCGAGGATTGCTTTTTCAACAGTTTCCATAACTTTTGCATTGCCTTTAATTTTCCCATTTCCTTGTGCAACTGGTGCTTCTACTTTTACGGCACAATACAATGGCGTGGGTTGGTCTTCGGGAATATTCGGGTCACGATAGTAATCTCCGCTTACCGCAATTTCATAATCTAGCGGATGGTCATAAAGGACGAGAGTTGAGTCTACCATTAAAACATCTAACTCTTCTTCATTTTTAGGGTAAATTTCACATAAAGATGGGTAGCAGTAATTTCAAAATCATCAGCTGCCATTTTAGCACTTAGTTTTGATTTCCTCAAGTTCGCTAATGCTTTTTTCATATTCTCAACAGAATAAGGGTTTTCTAATTTCTTACCCAGTTCGATAGCAACTCCTTTTTCTTCTTTAGAAATAGCACTATCCTTTGAGTTAGGATCATTTTCGCTGCAAGAAAACACAATGGTTGTCAGGACTATTCCTAACGCAATCATTTTAAATTTTTGTTTCATAGGTTTGGGGTTTTAATTTTTTCAAATTTAGAAATTATATTTTAATTGTTGCATAAATACGCATTAACTTATCTTTAAGCTTCTTTCTTTCTTTAGTGCTAAAAGAATTTACTATAGCTCTTTTTATTTCGTTTTGTAAATAACTGCGATTGATAAAGTAGTCTAAAGGACTGTTGATGGAAATGATTGCTGGTCTTTGTTCTTTTGAAATTT
This sequence comes from Flavobacterium sp., assembly GCF_031423415.1. Classification (GTDB taxonomy): domain Bacteria; phylum Bacteroidota; class Bacteroidia; order Flavobacteriales; family Flavobacteriaceae; genus Flavobacterium. Next base: position 11,235 of record NZ_JANPFL010000187.1, on the reverse strand, counting down.
TCAAATGAACCGTATTAAATATGAATAAATCGATGCGTTAACAGAAGTTTTTTTTAAATTATCAAAACCAATAAACATTAAGCTAAAAGAACTCTTTAATTTTGAAAATTAAACAACTTTAACTGTGCGCCATCGCCATACAAACAATACTAATTTTTGCGCCAGGAATTTTTAACAATGCATTTGAACACGCTTCTAAAGTTGAACCAGTTGTAATGACATCATCAATTAGTAAGAAATGTTTGTTGTGGTCTTTTTCAGTAAATACAACATCAAAAATAGTATCGATACCTTCGCTTCGGTTTAAAAAACTTTTTCTGGACTGGGTTTTAGAATAGACATTTCGGACCAATAAATTCGGATTATAGGGAATATTCAAACCGCTGGAAAGTGTTGTTCCAAAATTAGTTACCTGATTATAACCTCGTTCTCGTAGCTTTCTTTTATGTAATGGCACAGGAATTATTTCATCGACAGATTGAATAATTTCGGAATTTTTCAAATCATCGGTATACCATTCGCCAAGAACAGTGCCAATTTCTTCTTGACCTTTGTACTTCAGGTTGTGAATTAATTCCTGAACAATTCCTTTTTTATGAAAATATACTAATGCCGAGGTGTATTCAACAGGAATTCGTCCGTAGAACTTTTTGAAAGCTTCGTTTTCAAGATTAAAGTGATGATTGGTGAGCGGAATGTTGTGTCGGCAAATGGTGCAAATCACGTTTTCATTCGATACCAAAAACGAATGACAACCAGCACAAACGGGCGGGAAAAAGAGATTGATAATGCTTTTGAACATAAAAACTCCAAATTTTCATAAAAATAGCAAAATCCAGGGTTCAAAATTCAAAAATGTTTCTTTTTTTAACTTCACTTTTTATATTTTTGCACCACTATGGCAAAACAAGAAGATTTATTTAAGAATGTAATTTCGCATGCAAAAGAATACGGATTTATTTTTCCGTCAAGCGAAATTTACGATGGTTTAAGTGCAGTCTATGATTACGCACAAAACGGAGTAGAATTAAAAAAGAACATACGCGAATATTGGTGGAAAGCAATGGTTCAAATGAACGATAACATTGTTGGACTCGATGCGGCAATATTAATGCACCCAACTACTTGGAAAGCTTCAGGTCACGTAGATGCTTTCAACGATCCATTGATTGACAATAAAGATTCTAAAAAAAGATATAGAGCTGACGTTTTGATTGAAGATTATGCCGAAAAGCTCAATCTAAAAGTAAAAAAGGAAATCGAAAAAGCAAAAGCTCGTTTTGGAGAGGCTTTCAACGAACAAGAATTCATTACGACCAATGCAAGAGTGGTCGAATATTTAGCTAAAGAAAGAGAAATTCTAGAAAGAATGGGGCGTTCTTTAGGTAATGGCGATTTAGAAGACGTAAAAGCATTAATCGAAGAGCTGGAAATTGCCGACCCGGAGACCGGATCCAGGAATTGGACGGAAGTACGTCAATTCAACTTGATGTTTGGCACTAAATTAGGTGCATCTGCTGATACGGCAATGGATTTGTATTTACGTCCAGAAACGGCTCAAGGTATTTTTGTGAACTTCTTGAATGTTCAAAAATCAGGACGAATGAAAGTTCCTTTTGGAATTGCACAAACAGGAAAAGCATTTAGAAATGAGATCGTTGCGAGACAATTCATTTTCCGTATGCGGGAGTTTGAACAAATGGAAATGCAATTTTTTGTGCAACCGGGTAAAGAAATGCAATGGTATGACCATTGGAAAACCGCTCGTTTGAACTGGCATTTATCACTAGGTTTAGGAAAGGAAAACTACCGTTTTCACGATCACGAAAAATTAGCGCATTATGCTAATGCCGCTGCCGATATTGAGTTTAATTTCCCTTTCGGTTTCAAAGAATTGGAGGGAATTCATTCTCGTACCGATTTCGATTTGAAAGCACACGAACAATTTTCCGGTAGAAAATTACAATATTTTGATGCTGAATTGAACCAAAATTACGTCCCTTATGTGGTGGAAACTTCGGTAGGATTAGATAGAATGTTCTTGGCGGTTTTTGCCACTTCCTTAAAAGAAGAAACGTTAGAAGACGGCTCAATAAGAACAGTTCTAAAATTACCATCGGTTTTAGCGCCAACAAAAGCAGCTATTTTACCATTGGTCAAAAAAGATGGATTGCCAGAGATTGCAAACAAAATCATCGATGATTTGCGTTGGGATTTCAACGTAGCCTATGATGAAAAAGATGCTGTAGGTCGTCGTTACAGAAGACAAGATGCACTTGGAACTCCTTTTTGTATCACTGTAGATCATCAAACTATCGAAGACCAAACGGTAACGATTCGTCATAGAGATTCGATGAAACAAGATCGTGTGAATATCGCCGATTTAAAATCAATTATCGAGAATGAAGTTTCGATGAAAAATTGGTTGATGAAAATGTAAATAAACAAAAAGACTTCAAAGGTTGTTGAAAGCTTTGAAGTCTCTTTTAGAATTAAAAAAAAGCTTCTCAATCGAGAAGCTTTTTTATGTGTTAAAATCTGTAGCCTAGTGTTATTCCGCCTCGGCCGACAACTTCAGGACTATTGTCACTTAATAGATTTCGACCTATGCCTGCATTTATTTCAAAAACATATCCTTTACTATGAATCCATTTTGAACCCAAACCAAAACCCAATGCAAAATCAGTAAATTTATCTCCCTTTATTTCATCATAATTATTAGTAAAAGAGTTGTATTCAAAAGAACTGCCTTGTTGGCCAGAATTAATCATACTGAAACCTTCAACAAAAAAGCCTGCAGTTGGTTTTTTCCCAAAATACGCACGGTAATAGGGTGTAAAGCTGAAATTGGTGTCAGAATCTTCCTGATTTATAAAAAAAAGAGAAACGCCTAATCCCGAATCTTCATTTAGTAATCGCTCATAAGTTACTTCAATAGCGCCTAAAACTAAAAAAAGTGCATTTCCTTTAATCTCATTTTTTGGAAAATCAACTTTTTCTTTCTCTTGACTATGGCCAAAGGCAAAAACAAGTAATCCTATTACAACAAATAATTTTTTCATAGCTAATTTTTTTTGTCAAATGTATAAAATTTTTCGGATTCGGATAGCGATTTTAAATCTATTTTGAAGGCCATTAAGCAGTTGCTAACTGCACTTTATCGGATTTATTTGCTCTTCATCATAATCTGTTAACATTTGTTAATAAAATATGAACAACCCTAATGAAAAATAGCGTAAATGTTTATTTTTAGCTAGTTCAACGCGATTTTTTAAGAAAAGTAAAGTTCTTATTGAGTTAGTTTACTTAAATAGTTTATTCGCACAATAATGTAAAGGTTTCACTTTGAAAGTTTAATGTATGCTTAACATCTGGGACAAATTTTGATGAATTACCCCTACATTATTATTGACGATGATCAAGAAAGTGTTTTGAAAACTAAAGCGGTAGCTGCTGATTTTTCGGAACTTGTGTTTGTAGCATCGGCAAATAACTACACAGATGGTTTGCATCTTATTCTCGAGCATACACCAAAAATAATTTTTCTTGAAATTAACCCCGCAGATAAGGGGAGTAATCTGTCCTTGACCCTCATTAATGAATTGTATCGTTTTTTGAAGGTTGTTCCTAAAATTATAATTACTACTTCTGGAAAAGAATTCGCTTTTGAAGCTATTCAATATGAAGTTGCCGATTATATCATTAAGCCTGTACAGAAAATCGATTTGGTGAAATCGCTTCTTAAATTAAAAAAATCGACTAGCGAAGATGAAGTCTATTTGGTTCAAAGTCCAGTTGTAAATCAGCCACCAAAACTATTAGTTGATACCGCATCATTAGTTGCTACTGAGCAGATTGTTCCTTCTGCTGAACAACCGCTCATAATCTGCATTAAATCATACGGTGACTACCGGTATATTGACGCCAGAGATATTTGTTATTTACAAGCCGATAATAATTCGACAGATATTTATCTCAAAACAGGTGAGATGGTTACCGCTTTCAAGACGTTAAAGCATTTTGAAGGCATTTTATCGGCTCCTTTTGCTAGAATTCATAATAGTTATATCATAAACCAAAATTATATTTCTAGGATTCATACTGGAAACGCTTTATGTTACATCAAAAATACTACTACAAAAATTCCGTTTTCTAAATCTTATAAGGAAAACATTGACAGTATAATCTCGGCAATTGCCAATGGCAATTATTTAGAGATATAAGAAAAACACATCTACCCTAATTTGATAGTCATTCACTATCAAACGGCTCTATTCTACCACAAACGCCCATTTTAGCTGCTCAATTGAAGCAATGCTAAGTATTTTTACAATCTGCAAATCGAAAATTTGTTGAATAGTGCTAACCCAAAAAAATATAAAAACCCAAATTATTATGAAAAAATCAATTCTATCTATCGGACTATTATCATTGGTAATGATATTAACTTCTTTCACTACACCTGAAAGTAAAGTAACTGTTAATAATAATACAACTATTGATGCAGCTGGTTCAGGAAGTGCTGGAGGAAATGTAAGATTGGATGCAGCTGGTTCAGGAAGTGCTGGAGGAAACGTAAGATTAGATGCAGCTGGTTCTGGAAGTGCTGGAGGAAACGTAAGATTAGATGCAGCTGGTTCTGGAAGTGCTGGAGGAAACGTAAGATTAGATTGATTTTATTACCACAATGTAAATTATAATTTTATACATATAGTTAGGCTATCAATTTTTTGATAGCCTTTTTTTATGTCTTTCGGTTTATTTTACTATTTTTGAGAAAATTCAAAAATAATTATTGAAAACTAATTACTACATAGTATTACTTCTACTCCTTGCTCTTATTGGTTGTACCAAGAAGAATCCACAAAATAAGGGGACTATATCTTCGGAAGACAGTTTATCGTCTTATCTTACTAAAGCCAATGATTTCAGTTCGACCACTAAAAAAAGACAGGAATACATCCAAAAAGCATTTACTATTATCATTAATGAGAAAGAAGATTCTCTGCAAAGGGCCAATTTGTTTCGAGTGGCTAATCGCTATTACAATTTGAATAATTGGGATAGATATCGAGATATTGCACAAATTGTTTTAGAAAAAGCTGTCCGAAGTAAAGATACTTTGAGTACTGCAAAAGCTTATTCCTATTTGGGAGATTATTATGGGTCACAAGGCGTTTCGGATAGTGCTTTTTTGTATTATTTTAAAGCAGAAAAAATATACCTACAACGAAATGACAATTTGAATCTTGCCAGAACCCGATTGAATAAAGCTTTATTGCAATACAACGAAAGTGACTTTTTAGGTAGCGAAATATCGGTCTTTAAAGCTTTACTAGTTTTGAAAGGAGAAAAAGCGAATGATATCGTATATGAATGCGATAACCTTTTAGGATTAATCTACAACGAACTTGGAGAATACGATAAAGCCGTTGAGTTTCACAGTCAGGCATTAACCAGTATTGATAAAGAAACTACACCTATAGAATTTCAATCGCGAGCTACTTCCTTAAACAATTTGGGGTTGGTTTATCAAAATTTGAATAAAAACAAGCAAGCAACTCCGTATTTTGAAGAGGGATTAAAACAAGAGAAAGATTTAATTTTGTACAAACCTGCTTTATATGCAATGCTCATGGATAATTTAGCCTATTCAAGGTTCAAAGCAAAAGAAGCTCGAGGGCTACCAGATTTGTTTTATAAATCATTAAAATTGAGAGATAGTTTAAAATTAACTATCGGTGTTATTATTAGTAACATTCATTTATCAGAGTATTTTGCATCCAAAGGGGAAATGACTAAAGCGTTTCAATATTCTAACGAAGCACTTGCAACAGCTCGAAAGGCTAAAAATGCTCGAAATCTTTTATTACCCCTGAAACAATTAGCGAGTATAGATCCATCAAAAGCAACAATTTACAACAAAGAATACATACACATTAACGACAGTTTGCAAAAGGCAGACCGGAAAATAGCTGATAAATTTACCCGTATCGAGTATGAAACAGATGAAATAAAACAAGAAAACAACGATTTAACCGTTCAAAACAGGAATTTAGTTTACATTTTTGGTTCCATTTTAATTGTGGGTATGTTTTTGTACATTATCAAAGCGCAAAAAATCAAAAACAGAGAGCTGCTTTTTAAACAAGAACAACAAAAAGCCAATGAAGAAATCTATAATTTAATGATTTCACAACAAAATAGCGTAGATCACATTAGAGTCATTGAGAAGCAAAGAATCGCTCAAGATTTGCACGACGGAGTTTTAGGAAGAATGTTCGGGGTTAGGATGAATTTAGATAGTTTGAATAAAAGTAAGGACGAAGATGCATCACATCAGATAATCAGCTACTTATCAGAATTGAAAAATATTGAACAAGATATTCGTGAAATTTCTCATGATTTGAGTAGGGAAAAATCGGAATTAATTAATAACTTCGTAGCTATTGTTGATAACCTCTTAGAAGATCAAAAAAAGATGTTCGATACAAAGTTAGTTTCTTTTATTGATTCAACTATTAAATGGGACCTAATAGGTAATGCCATTAAAATAAATTTATTTAGGGTCATTCAGGAGTCATTGCAAAACAGCAACAAATATGCTAAAGCCAACAATATTAAAGTAGAATTTAAAAATGGAGTTGATCATTTGTTTATGAACATAAGTGATGACGGAGTTGGCTTTAATTTAAATAAAACAAAAAAGGGAATTGGTTTGAAAAACATGCTTTCTAGAATTACAGAATGCGAAGGAACTTTTGAAATACAATCAAATAAGGGAGAAGGGACAACAATCACTGTTATCATCCCAATTTAAAAAACAAAAACAACAATCAAATGACTTTGGACTCAGCAGCCGAAAAAACTATTAAAAAAAACATTTTTATTGTAGATGATCACCCATTTATAATTCAAGGCTACAAAAATGCGATAATAAGATACAATCCTAAAAAATACGAATTTGTTATAACCGAAGCGAAAGATTGTCAATCAGCATATACTATAATAACAAATCCTGAAACACCCGCTTTTGATATTGCTTTTTTAGACATTAGTATGCCTTCTTATGATGAGAAAGGAATATTTTCAGGTGAAGATTTAGCAAAATTATTAAAGCAGCACATGCCAAACTGTAGAATTATTTTGCTCACTATGTACACAGAATTGTTAAAAGTTAGAACTATAGTTGATGAGATAAATCCTTTTGGGCTTGTAATTAAAAATGATTTAACTTTTGACGAATTTCTTTTTGGTTTTGATAAAGTGATAAACGATCAGGTTTATTACAGTCAGTCCATTCAAAAAATGATTGACCAGTCACAATATGAAACGCTAGAGATAGATCTTTTTGACAAGCAAATACTTTTTCATATTTCTAAAGGAACAAAAACAAAAGACATTGCTCAATACATTCCTATTTCTTTAAACGCTATCGAAACAAGAAAAATGAATCTAAAAAAATTGTTAGCCATAGCAGACGGAACTGATATTGAATTAGTGAAAGTGGCTAAAGACAGAGGGTTACTATTTTAGAACATAAATTGAATTAAAAATGGCACTTAAGAATGCCATTTTTTTGCATTTACATTTCCTCAAGCGCGTTCCAACCACGAGCTTTAAGAGGAATTCTAGTATTGGCGCGAGTGACCAAATGTATTCCTTCACTTTCTTGAGTCATATGACCAATAATGGTAAAGTTTGGATTTCCTTTTATCTTGTCAAAATCTTCCATTTTAATAGTGAAAAGCAATTCATAATCTTCGCCACCATTTATAGCCACGGTTGTGGCGTCTAGGTCGAATTCTTCGCAAGTGTTCATAAATTGAGGATCAAGCGGCAATTTGTCTTCATACAAATTACAACCCACTTCCGATTGCTTACAAATATGCATAATTTCAGATGACAATCCATCCGAAATATCAATCATAGCCGTTGGTTTTATTTCCAATGCGTGCAACAAAGTGCGAACATCTTTGCGAGCTTCAGGTTTTAATTGGCGTTCTATCAAATACGTGTACCCGTCTAAATCAGGTTGCGAATTAGGGTTCACCTGAAACACTTGTTTCTCCCTTTCTAAAACTTGCAATCCCATATAGGCTGCCCCAATATCACCAGTTACCACCAATAAATCGGTTTTACCAGCACCCGTTCTATACACAATTTCATCGTCATCTGCTTCTCCAATAACGGTAATGCTAATTATCATCCCTTTTTGCGAGGAAGTAGTGTCGCCACCAATAACATCTAGTTTATATTCATTAGCAGCAAGCGTAATTCCATCAAATAATTCTTCTAAAGCTTCGAGTGGAAAACGATTAGAAACGGCTATCGTAACCAAGATTTGAGTGGCTTTGGCATTCATCGCACAAATATCTGAAACATTGACTACGACTGCTTTGTATCCCAAATGTCTCAAAGGCATATAGCCCAAATCAAAATGAACTCCTTCGACCAAAATATCGGTTGATACCACCACTTTTTTATCCTTGAAGTCCAAAACTGCAGCGTCATCGCCAATTCCTTTTAAGGTCGATAGTTGGTTAATTTCAAAGTTTTTGGTCAAGTGGTCAATCAATCCAAATTCGCCTAATTGCGCAATACTGGTTCTTTGTGGTGATTTATCTTCGATCATAGTTATGGAGAGGAACGAAGAAATTTCGTTCGGTTGAATTAATTCATAAAGGGGCAAAGGTACGAAGAAATTTTCTCCATCAAGAATTCTAATTTTTGATAGGGTCTAATGTGAATTTTCATTAACAGATTGTTTCTCTATTCTTTTCTCTCTCTTCTTCTTGCCTGATCTACTTTTTATTTGTCCTATTAAAATTTCGATAAAATGTTGTTAATAAGCAGTAAATAATTTTTACAAAATTTTGTGAGTCAATACTTTAATTATTATATTTACACGCACAGAGAGATAGAATGACTTAAATCACACGAGGTCTTTCAGGAAAAACCCTTACAAAATCAGGAATTAGTCAGTGCTTTTGAAGGATGCTTTCCCAAAAAAAATGGACTATTTTTTTTCTGATCGGATCAAAATTAGTGCGCCATATCAAGGATTTCAATCCGCCACAGCGCATTCGGTCGTAAATATGTACTGTAGAAAAAGTGGAGTTCAGCTACCACTCAAAAAAACGGGGCAAAAACTGCATTGTGCCTTAAGCAGGAAATACAATTATGAAAAAAATTATTTTATTAATGCTGTTTGCCTCACTAGGTTGGCAACATATGCTTGCACAAGATTTTATTTATGATGGTCTAGCTTATAATATCACTTCGACAACCACTGTTGAAGTCGCTGATCAAAATGGCTTTGCCGAAGGTGATATAGTGATTCCATCACAAGTTACGAATGACAATGTTCTTTATTCGGTTACATATATTGCTGATAATGCTTTTAATGATTGTGGTAATTTAAATTCTGTTATTATTCCAAACTCGGTTACAAATATTGGCTATGCTGCTTTTGTATTTTGTTTTGGTTTAACCTCAATTACACTTCCAAATTCGATAACCTCTATTGGAGACTATGCTTTTTATAATTGTCCATTAACATTGATAACTTGCAATATTGCAACACCGTTATCAATAAATGCATATGTTTTTAATGGTGTAAACCAAAGTGCTTGCAGTTTAACTGTACCCGTGGGTAGTGTAGCGGCTTATCAAGCGGCTAATGTATGGAAGAATTTTGATCCTATAACAGCAGCTTGTACGCCAACAGACAACACCACAACCGTATCGGCTTGCAGTAGTTATACTTGGGCAATTAACAATCAAACCTACACCACTTCTGGAGTTTACACGGGTACAACCACCAATTGTGTAACTGAAAAATTAGATTTGACTTTGAACGTAGGTTGCGATACCACATCACCCACTTTAGTTATCAGTTCTACTTCAACTAACCCAACGAATGCTAATACAATCCCCATTACTTTCACTTTTAGCGAAGCTGTAACAGGATTCACTGCTTCGGATATATTTGCAGCAGGAGGTAGTTTAAGCAGTTTTTCAGGAAGTGGTAGTATTTATACGGCTACGCTAACCCCTTCAGGTGATGGGTCAATAGCACTTTTTGTTTTTCAAGGCGTTTGTACCGATTTGGCGGGAAATCCTAATGTGTTTACTAGTTTTTCTATAACCTCTGACCGGACACTTCCAAGTGTTGTTATCAGTTCAACCGAAACGAGTCCAACGAGTACCTCGCCTATTCCTATTACCATCTCTTTTAGCGAAGCGGTGACTGGTTTCGATATTACAGATATAACATCAACTCGCGGAATATTAAACGACTTTTCGGGAAGCGGTGCTAATTATACTGTAAATTTATATCCAACAGGTTCCAACGGAACTAGAAGAATAAATATTGCAACCAATACAGCAATTGATGCAGCAGGAAACAACAACACCGCAGCAGCACAATTCAGTATTACTTACATAGCTCCTTGTTCTACACCCACCACTTGGAATGGTTATTTTTGGACAAATGGCGAGCCAGTGGCAAACCAACCCGCTATAATTGCTGCTGATTTTACAGCAGATAGCAATTTATCTGCGTGTAGTCTTCTCGTGGGGAATAATGCAATTGTTAGTGTACCAAGTGGAATTAATTTTACCATTTCAGGAAATGTAACGGTTCAAGCTGGATCCTCAGTAACTTTCGAGAACAACGCTAATTTGATTCAATCCGGAACTACTAATGGCAACTCGGGTAACATCACCATCAAACGCGATAGTAATACTTTGAAACGCCTCGATTATACCTTGTGGTCTTCACCAGTTACAGGAACTCAAACCTTGGGAGACTTTTCGTCTTATACAACACCCACTCGTTTCTATACATACAATGCAACAATTGATAAGTATACAGCCGCTACTGCATCAAATCCTTTTGAAGTAGGTACTGGCTATTTAATCCGTATGCCCGACCAAAACCCTGGAAGTTTAGGATTGACAACGCCTTATTATTTGGGCACTGAAACCTTGATTTATACAGGAGCGTTTACAGGTAAACCCAATAATGGAACGATTGATTTAACTGGTCTTGCTTCTGATAAATATTACGCCATAGGAAATCCGTATCCATCTACGATTAGTGCCGATGCTTTCCTTAATGGCAACGCCACCGATGGTACTTTGTATTTCTGGAGAAAAACCAATGCTACACCAGGAACAGCTTATGCTACTTACACTCTTGCAGGTGGTACTGGAACCGCAGCAGGAACA
>NZ_JANPFL010000186.1:0-46047 GCF_031423415.1 Flavobacterium sp. | reverse complement strand
GGAAATAAATGAATATATAAATTATTACAATAATGACAGAATCAAGTCAAATTTAAACAAAATGAGCCCGATACAATATCGAACTCATTATTATCAAAATTAATTATAAATTTGTCCAAACTTTTGGGTTCAGTCTAATTTTGCGGGTTATTAATATTATTTTGAAAAAAATATGCAATGTCAGGCCAATGAACCTTGACAGCTACCATTTCTTCTATAGGTAAATTCTTGTTACACAAATTTATAAACTCGTCATTTATAATAGAACTGATTAAATATCCATCAATACTTCCCTCTCTAGATAAAATTTCCAAACGAGACAATATTTCATTTCTAGGTGTAACCTTAATGAAATTTCTAATATTTTCTAATGCAATTTTCTTTAAATCTTCCATAATAAGCCAAATTAATATTCAACAATTAATTCAAACGTTTGCAAATGTATGTTTTCTTCTTTAAAGATACAAAAAAATGTAGTAGGATTTAATAAAAAATAACTTTTTGTTATTGGACTATAATTCATTCTTGACGAATAATCATTATTAAAATCTATACCTTTTGCATATAAATAAGGAAATAATTGATTTGTTGTTTTTACTTCTTCTTCAAATAATAGGGTTAAAATAGATCCTAAAAAATAATCTGGTAAATCTATATCACCTTCTAGAAATTCATCTACAACATCTTTTAAAAATGAAATACAACTACGATCAGTCACATCAAACATTCTATTTAAGTCAAAAACGATATCAGCTTCAAAAACGTAGTATTTGCTATTATATTGTTTTTTACCCCACCATTTAGCGTGTTTTAAATTATCATCCCAAAAATAATAACCTTCACCAAAATAATTATTTTTATTTGTACCTTTAATAGGACCAGAAGATAAAATATCTTTACTATTACCCTGATTTTCTAAAGTTTGATGACAAATATGCCCCATAATTATTTTCTTTCTAATTACCAGAAATTAAAAACCTCTTTTTATTACTATCAACAAAACTAATGAATTTATAAATATTTATTGAGAATTATTTAAAGTCTTAAATAACTATTGATACCGTTACTTAATAACTTGTTTTATTAAACTCATAATATACTCCAAGTCATTATCGTTTTCAATTTGAATTTGATAATCCCCATTGCCACGATGGCCTATATTAGATACGTCCTTTACTAAACCTTTAGGGTCGTCTAGTGTGCCTTTTTTAGCATTTATAAAAATCTTTAATCCTTTTTTCTGCATTTCTATATCCGAAATATTACTTCCTTTCTTGAAAGCTATGTAAAATTTTTGTGGAATGATTTCTATGTTATCTGCTAGATTTAATATAGAGGCTTTAAATTTTTCATATAATTCTACGGTAGTATCCGAGCCATTAGTAAGATGGTCTTCTTCTGTGTAAACTTTGATATTTTCTTTTACTTCTTTTAGTTTATCGCTATTTTCTAGTAGTGGTTTTATACTTTGCGCGCCACTGCTTTTCTTTATACTATTGATACTAATAATGTTGTTTTCAAATTGTTTAACTTCCCATAACTCTATACCAAAATCTTTAAAATCACTAGCTGATATTTGATTTTCTGTAAAACTTGGAGAAACAAATGCAACCCTAGATTGTGACCAGTCAACATCTTTACTATGTAATGTGTCTTTTAGTGTTTCATTGTAGGTTAATATAAATTCTGCTTTGTTTTGAAGCATTAAATTTAAATACGTTAATCCTTGATCAACAACACTATAATTTTTATCCCTTTTATATTCAATAATAATAAATGCATTCGTTTGCTTATCAAATGCTAAAGTATCGATACGTCTATTTTTAATTGAGAATTCCGACCGTACTAATTGTAACCCCATAACTTCTTGAAGATTATTTTCAAAAACATTTTGAATATCTCTTTCTAATTTAAAAGCTTCTCCTTTACTTGATTTAGTTTCGAATTACTGTTATTATATAAAATCATATAATTTATTTATTGTGTCATACAACTTGGGTGACATTAATTATTTTTTCCTTTGTTTAAATACTACAAATACAATAGAATATGTATTATTTCTATATCAAATGCCTTACCTTAATTTTCTTAAACTTCTTACCAAACCCCATTAAAACGGCATCATTATTTTTGATAATTAATTCTCCTTTTTGAAGTCCTGCAATGGCTTGTTTTATTTCTACTAAATCGTTTCCTGCTACACCATACATATCTTTTAAAACGCTATCGTTAATAGATTGCTGCTTCATTATTAATGGATATTGAGCATTGGCATAGAAATCAAAATGTTTGCTTTTGTAGGCATCCATATTTTGAGTTGCCAGAATGATACTCATTCCTTTGTTACGACCTACGGCAATCAAATCACGAAGTGGTTTGTTGTCAAATCCTAGCATATAATGGGCTTCATCGATAATTGTGAAGTGTCTTAATTCTACTTTTTCTTTATCATTGGCTTGTACTGGAAGATTTTCATAGATGGAATTTAGTTTTGATACTATGAAATATACTATCGCTTTTCCGATTGGACCATCATTTGGGAATTTGTCCATTTTTACTATGAAACTGTTTCCAATTAAGTCGATACGGTCTTCGTTAGTAAATAAATTAGAACGCTCCAATTGGTTAAGAACAGCTTTTACACTATCTGTTTTTTCTCTATCTTTTGGTGGCTGAAGTTCTGTATAACTTTCAATAATTTGAGTAAAATTAATTGGTTTGCCTTTTGTCTCTTTGTAAGTATTTATTATAGCAGAGGAAAGTCTTTCTCCCATATTAGCACTAATAGTTGCCTTATCGATAGACAACAAAGCATTAGCCAGTTCTGTTGAGTATAGATTGATTTCGTTTTGTGTTTTACCTACAAAATCTTTGAATGGTGTAAATGGCAAAGGTTCTACCATTGGATCTAAAATAGCCGAACGGTTTACTTCAAAATGTTGCAGCCAATTATTATTAGCTACATCAGAAAACTCTCCTTTGTAATCGAAGAAAAGGAAATTAACTGGATAATTACTTTCAACTGATAGAGAGCGCATTTCGTTCATTAAAACAGCTAAAAGGTTTGATTTTCCTGAACCCGTTGAACCTGCAATAAGAATTTGAGTGTTGGTTACATTTTTGCTATTCATATCTAAATAAGCACTAATATCCCCATCATAATTTCCAATGTTTAGGTTTAATAATGGTATTTGGCCTGCTTTTATTGAAGCTGTTGTACTGACTTTTAGCCATTCGTGTAATGTGTCGCCTTTCATCAGCATATCAAAGCCTCTGAAAATCTCCGCATTAACGACTTTACTTTTTGTAATGTTATCTTCCCAATTTATTTCTAAATCGTGGTATCGTAACTTTATCATTGAAGACAGCATTCCATTTAGATTGTGAACCGTAAATAGTGTTGGATGAATACTGTTGGACGACATTTGAATACTGAGTACTTCTTTGTTTCTTTTCTCATTATCGGATAAACCTGCAATCAAGCAAATACGCATCAGTTTTGCATTACCCTTTGGCGTAACATTTTTATGATTATCGGTATAGTTTTTTAAATTGATATGTTTTTCCAAGCGTTCTCGCAAATCATTCATTTTTGAATTTAATGCTTCCGCTTGTCTTAAACCAGTTTCTATTGCTGCCATAATTTCTTATTATTAATTTTCAAAATAACCTTCAACTACTTTTGTCAATTGGTTTTCCTTATCCCTAACGAGCGTGAACTTTTTTGAAATAAAGTTTTCAATTTTACTCAAATCAATATTTTTTCTAATTTCACTATCGGTGCTCAATAAAATAGTTTGATGTGATAATTTAGGGAAGTAGTTTTCGAGTAATGAGGCTCTACTTTTTTCATCTAAATAACCAAAAACTGTATCAATCATTACTGGTGGATTGTAATCTCCATAATAATGTAAAGATTTTAAAAGTACCTGGATTATTATTTGTTTTGAAGCTGCATTTAATTCATCAAGATATATTTCATTTCCAGCTTTGTGATAAATTTTGAATGAAAGATTACTTAAATCCTCTGACAATACCACACGATCAATCTGATTTTCATAAACTACTAAAGTTGTATTTAAATCGTTTTTCATTGCCTCTTCAATACGTGCTTTTTTGTTTTTTAACAACGCATTGGAAATATTTGAAAATAATGGACCTAATTTTTTCAGTACTTCTAATTTAGGATTTGGTACTTCATCATCAGACAAATCAAATCTTTTAATTTTTTTGTCTAGAAGCTCCATATCAGACTGATAATTTTTGATAGCTTCCTTGTACTCTTTTATTTTTAATTCGTTAGCTTCAAAGTTCTGTATCGTTTCTTCGCCACCGCCCATATCATTTTTCCTTAAATCCAATAACTGAATTTTCAAATTAGGTAACGTAGTCAATTCTTTTTCTAAACTACTCTTTTGCTGTTCGAGTGTGTTGTATTGATTGATGCTTGACCAACCTAACAATTGTTCAAAATGAGTTATATCGTTTTTGTCAATATAATCGTATTCCGTATCCTTGTTATTTTGTCTTGATTTTTTAATAATGTAATCCGCTAATTTATTTTTTTGTTCAGCAGTTAATTCGGCAATTATTAAATGATGTTCTTTTAAGAACTCTAATACTTTGTCTGAAACTTTGCTGATGTGTTCCGGCTCAATAAAGTCACTATTATTTTGTTGGCTTTTCTCGGAAAGTATTAATTCAATTTCGTTTTGAACAATGGTTATGAGTTTCGGAATGAAAACCTGAATTTCAATATCATTAAGGAATTTTTCAGATTGGTCAATAAAAAGGGTTTCCTTATTTAAAATATCCTCAATCTTTCTTTCTACAATTTGAATTTGCTCCTTGATATTTGCTTGAAAGTTTTTCCCTTCTTTAGCACTTTCATAGAATTCTTTTTGAGCCAATGAATAACTCAAACTTCTGTCATACTTTACTTTAGTTGCATCTATTAAATCCTGGTATTTTTTATGTTCTTCTAAAAGGTTTTTGTATTGAATTCTTTCTTCTTCCACTTCGATACTTTGCGCAATGTATTCCTGCGTTAGTGTATTGGTTGCATTGCCTAGTTGAATGTACTTATTGAAACCCATCACGTTTTCAATATTTTCTTTGATAACACGATTTAGGTATTCGTCTTTTAACAAATTACCTGCTTCCATTGCATCAAAAAGGAAATACTTACTTAATTCTTGTGGTAGATTGGCTTTGATGATTTTATTTACTTCGGCTTCTTTCTTTACTCTTTCAGCGTGTGGCGTAGCCGTTCCATAATTAAAAACATCACCGTTAAGATTAAGCATTACGGCTTCTACTGGATTATTTTGTGCATTGAGTGTATATAATCGCTTGATTATGTATTTGTAATCATTGTGCAATACTTTTCCCGTAAAGTGAATTTCTAACTCAATTTTGTTGCTACTATTACCAGAACTTTTAGCCCTTTCTCCGGCATTTTGCAGTTTGTTAAAGTGTTGTTCATCTTTTACTTTTAAACCATACAACGCACTATAAATGGCTTGAAATAAGGTGGTTTTACCACCACCATTTTCTCCACCAATTAGTATAATCGGTTGCTCTTCATTTACGGTTAAGTCCAAGTCGAGTTCTCGATAGGTTTTAAAGTTTTTGGCAATTATTTTGGTAATGAGCATAGTACTTATATTTTGTTTAAAGCTTTTTCGATAATTTTTTCAATCTTTTTGCTGTCAATATCTTCGTTATTGATTTTAAGATTGTGGAACTCTTTTAGTATGTTGTCTTCTAACCATTCAAAGCCTAATCCTTGTTCTTCACAGAGATTTTTGATGATTTCCATATCGTCTTTACGAATACCAAAATGTATGAATGTTGTGTCTAGCCCTTTGTTTATCATAACTTTATTTTTTTAATCGTTTGATATCTTCTTCAATTTCCTTTAGACTTTGCTCTTTTTCAATAGCAGCTTGTTTTAGTTTGTATTTTTCAAACTCGGTTGCTGATTTTTTTAAAGCTCTATCGTGACTTATTTTACCAGCGTGTGTAAGTAATTCTCTTCCATTGAGTTGCAAAATGCCGTCTAATCTTGCAATCCAATCTTTCATATACATAGGAGTTTGTTGTTGTGCCATAGTTTCGGCAAACGCCAAATATTGCTCTACCAATAGTCCAAGTAATTTCATTTCGTTTTCATCAAGGTAATTTTTTGCGATACTTACTTCTTGTTTTGTTACCGATTTTGCTTCTTTTTTATCATAAGAAAGCATCCCCATTAATGGCAAACTGGCATCTACTCTTCGATATACTAACTCAGCTGCCGTGTTTTGAGAGATTGCCCAAAGCAATTTATTTTGTACGACTTTAAAAAATGCTATTGTTTTTTCATCCTTTGGATCATAATCAATACTTGTCGTGTAAATGTCCTTTATTTTTTGATAAAAGAATTTTTCAGATAAGCGAATTTCACGAATACGGCTTTGTAATTCATTAAAATAATTCATTGAATTACCCGATTTGAAACGCTCATCATTCAATGCAAATCCTTTAACAATATACTCTTTTAGTCGTTGTGTAGCCCATATTCTAAACTGTGTTCCTTGTATTGACTTTACTCTATAGCCAACAGAAATGACAACATCAAGATTGTAATAATTAGGTGTTTTTTGCTGAAATTCGGAAATTCCGAATTTGTGTAAAGATGTTGCTTCGTTAAGCTCTCCTTCTTCAAAAATATTTTTGATATGCTCATTGATGGTTGACTTTGCTTTACCAAAAAGTACCGCCATTTGATCCTGGGTTAACCAAACTGTTTCTTCTTCTAAGCGAACATCAATTTTGATATTACCCTCTTGGTTTTGATAAATAAGTATTTCGCCAGTATTCATATTACTATATTCTTTTTTTTATTAATTGTTTATTTCAGCAGGATTAAAAAAACTCCAACCAGTTAAATCATTGGTGTCATTAATTCTAAATAATGGATATCTAAATCCTGGTATACCACCATTATCATCAGGAATTAATACCCCTCCAATAAGTTCTCTATTTGGATTTAAAATATTCTCTTTATCCATAAAATCCAAAAGAGCATTATGTTTTCGTGGAGCATCAATATCAGAGCGTTTTGTTTTTGTATCAAATAATCCAATTTTATTGGACTTAAATTTTATTACAAAATCAACATAAAATAATTTTAGCTCATTGTGAATGTTAATGTAGTCAACTGCAAAATGTTCGCGACCACTATCACCGTTTTTGTACCACCACTCAATATTATTTTCATTTCTAACTAGAAAATTTTTAAACTCTTCTTCGGGACTAGATGCTGTATTACCTTCAAAAAAAGGATCTAAAGCGTGACTATCAATATCCTGTCTGTTATAATTCTCATTGTAATATCTAATTTCAGGAACTTCCCAATTTGATGTTTCTACACGTCTATTGTCATTTCCTCTAGCTTTTTGCCACATATCAAAACTTTCTAAAGCAGCAACAATATGTTGTACTAATAATTCTCTATTTTGAGGAAATAAAAATATTTTACGAGCATCTACTTCAAATATTCCTAAATAATATTCAGCAAAATGTATTAAAGTTTCACGTAACTTTTTCCAACTTTTAGAGCGGTTTAATCTTGTAATATTATCATAACAAAACTTATCAAACATCTCCCCAAATTGAGCAGTAGTTATAGCAAAGTGTTGTATTTGATTACTGTTTAAAGCGATTGAGTTTACTTCATAAGGATCTACTTCAATATCAGTTGGAATATGAATTTGATGTTCATCAATTTCAAACTCCCAACCATTTTGAATTAATGCTTGTTTATTTTGTTCTATTTGAGTTTTTACTAATTCTTGATTTTGTGGAGTGAACAAGTCAACATCTGGCAATTGGGTGATGCTATATCTTTGTTCCATTACTGAGAAAAATTTTTGCTCAAAAATGGATGTTAAAACACCTGATGATGGTCTATCATTTACAATCGTAGCAGTCGGAATTATATCAAAAGTCCAATTATTTTGAGTTCTACGTTCAGCAACTTGTTTATCGAAAAAATCATTGTCTGATGGAACAAAATTTATTCTATTGGTTTCAATATTTGAATATACATAACCATAGTTTAATGCATCATTTTTATAATGTTTTTGATGTGGCATTCTTAATATTCTTCCCACTGTTTGAATACCAAAATTTGGGCTATTAATAGTTCTGTAACTTACCAAAATAGAAGCTCTAGGACAATCCCAACCTTGAGCAATGGCTTGTTTGAAAATTAAAACATCTTGAAGACCATTCATATCTTCTAAACCATCTTTATTTCTTTCTCCAGATAACCAAACAGCTAATTTTCCATTATTTGTAGAAACATTATATTCCACATTTAATAAACCTTCAAGTGCTTCTCTAATTGACTTATCTTCTTCTGACAAAGAAGAATTTTCAGAAGGTAATTGTATTAGAATTAAAGGATTAATTATATTTTCGCCTAATTCATCATTATACAATTGTTCCAATTCTCTTTTCTTAGCAAATGCAGTTCTCAATAAATGGATGTGTACATTATCGCCGTTTTGTTGTGCTGCATCCAATCCAATATTTATCCTAACTCCCTTTTTTATCATTTGCTCCTCAATCACTTTTTTACGAGATATGGAAACCGTTCTTTGAGGTCTTTGAAATGTTGGAGTTGCAGTTACAAGTACTTCTACATTAGCTTGTATCAAATTTCTAACTGCTATAGCCTGAGCTCCTGTAAACGCACTTAAATGTGCTTCGTCAATCACTAATATAATTTGAGTTCCTTCGGTTTTTGTGTTTTCAATTAATGTTTCTAAATTAGTATTTGTTTCGTTTTCTCTACGCCAAAGGTTTTTTACTTTATCGACAGCACTCCAATTTACAAAGAGTAAATCTTTATTATTCAGCACCGGATTACCTGACAAATTATTCAGATCAATACAGTTTAATTTATTAGCATCAGCATATAATTTTTGTAAAGATTGGAAACTTTGAATGTGTAAAGTGTTTGGTGCAAACCATATAAAAGCTACATTATCAGTTAAACCAGATTGCATCGGTAATTCTTCTACTATGCGTTCAATTAAAGAAGCCATCATAACTGTTTTACCAGAACCTGTTGGAGCTTCTAATAAAATCTTTGTTTGTGGTTGTACTTCGCTCAGTGCGTCAAATGTGTGTTCTAGTAAATTTTTAACCGCTTTTTCTTGAAATTCCTTTAATATAAACATAATTTATTCTTCATCTTGGTTATCAAATAAGGTGCTTTCTCCATCGACATCATCAGTAATAGTAATAACAACCATAGGTTTTTTATCTAATTTAAGTGTTCTAAAAGTTGCTCTGTAAGCGTTGTAAATTGCCTCTGGAAGTGGAACAGCATCGATTTTATCTTGAACATCGTAAAAATCTTCTAAAAGCGTTTCTTTCTCAGGGCTAAAAGCATATAGTTTAACTTTTTCGGTTATTTCTAACCCTTTGATATAATTAGTTAATTGTTCGCAAACTGCATTTATTTGACGAGTATGATATACTACAACTAAATATTTCCCTTTGCCATTTGTAAACATACCGCAATGTAACCTATTGAAACCATCCTTTTCGGTGACGTCTTGATAGCAATCTTCTTTTATACAAATTAATTCCGTACTTGCTTGAGTAAGTAATCTTTTATTTTGCTCAGTTTTTGAACTTGGAACGAATTCACTTTTAAAATACCTTAGATTATTATTTTTCAAACCTTCAATTACAATTCCTTTAGTATTGGTGTAACCCTCAATAACTCTCTTATTTCTTTCATAAGTTACTGCTTGACAAATACCTGAATTCTCAAATTCTTCAGTCCCTTTTTCTATACCTTTTTCTAAAAGATCCTTTTCTGTTTTTGCATCAATTTCATTATTTGTTATTATAATACTTTGACGATTACCTCCGTCTTCTGCATTAAGTTCCATAGTTGCGTGAAGTGTGGTTCCTGATCCTGCGAAAAAGTCAAGGATAATAGAATTTTCTTTAAATGAGAGTAAATATTTTATTAAACTTACTGGTTTCGGGTAGTCAAACATTTTTTCGCCAAAAATTTCATACAAACTTTTACCTGCTTCTTCAGTAGTATCAACACCTACACTTTCATCAATTAAATTGGGAGGTACCTCTTCTGAATAGTTTTGTTTTTTATAAGAAATAACAGTTGTTTTTGAGCAATTAATAATTGTTGAATTTGCTAATTCTTCATCTAATTTGGGTTGTGTCCAAACAAATCTATTTTCAAAAGAAACTTCATTTGTGTTTGTGTAATTTTCAACTATTAAATCATTTAATAGTTTATTTGGGTATTTTTCAGTACCATAAATACCTGCTTGGAGCTGAAAATTTTCATTCTTAAAATTTATTGTTTTTGGAGGAAATGTTAATACTTTTAATGTATTCTGAGGTTTTGTAATCGGATCATCGCTCTTGCTATCTTTTTGTATTCCTTTATATTTAGTATTGTTCTTATTTTTTTCATAACCCAATATAAACTCAACATTCTTTTTTATCTTGTGTGAAAGATTTGGAGGTGTTGCAGATTTGAACCAATTCCATTGACCAACAAAATTACTTTCACCAAATATTTCATTACAAATGAGTTTTAGCTGTCCAACTTCATAGTCATCAATTGATATAAATATAGCTCCATTATCACTCAATAATTGCTTTGCAATCCTTAATCGTTTGTCCATAAACGAAAGCCATTTGCTGTGGCGGTAACTATCTTCTTTATCTACAAAACTGTCATTGTATTTAAAATCTTTATTTCCTGTATTGTATGGTGGATCAATATAAATTACATCTATTTTACCTTCGTGAGTAAATGTTAATGCTGTGAGCGCGTGCAGATTGTCGCCTTCAATCAAAATATGGTTTGGGTTGTCCTCTCCATTTATAATTGCTTTCTCTTTTACTTCTTTTAAAACTGGTAAATTATCACGTAGTTGTTCTTCAACATCTTCGGGTTTGTCTTCCCAAACTAAACCGTATTTTTTCTTGGTATTCACCAAATTAATTAAATACGCACGTTCGTCTTGAGTTACGCCGTCTAGTTGTTTTATTTTTGAGATTAGATCTTGTTTGTTCATAAAAAGTATTGGCTTTATAACCTGCTAATATAGGAAAAAATGGTAACTGTTAAAAGTTATGACATTATAAGATAAACAACACAAAACAAACTATTTAGGTTTTTTCAAAATAGCCTGGTTTTGTAGAGTTCAGTAAATTGCCCTTGCATTTCTTTAAAATATCATCTACGGTTCGTACTGCAATATTGAATTTCTTACCTATTTCTATTGCCTCATCTCTTTTGAAACTAGTAGGAAGTGCTTCAAAAAATTGTTTTTTATACGTATTGGATTTAAAAACACCTTGTTCTTCTTGTTTGGGTAAATTATTGAACATTATAATGCTGTGTTGCAAATAGACTTCTATCAAGACAAGCGCACTATCGAAATCAACGTCTAGACATTGTACATCAGTTGCTTTGCCCTGTGTTTGGTATTTTCGAATGGTTGTGAAAATCATACAAAAACGATACAATATAATTCCTAAACGCTTGACCACACTTTGAGCATCCTCTGAGATAAAAGTACGTATTTGATGCAGGTATTTTTCAAAAGTAGGATTGAATTTGTTCCATTGTTCTTCAGTTAAATTGATTACTGTTTTTCCATTTTCGAGGAATAAAACCATTTCATAGACTGCGTTTGAAAGCTTAGCAAAATGTTCGGTTAGATTGATTTGGTTTCCAAAAGGAGAAGGATCAATCCATTTGCTTTCTGATTTAAAAATGTAGAATAAAAAGCGACTGAACAAGCCATCTTCAGCAGAAGTTATGATGTTGAATACTTGTTTTGGTGTTCCTGATAAGGCTACTGCCAATTGTGGATTGTCGATTTCGAAATACTCATTGTTTGTTTTTCGGGAAATGGATATTTTTTCGTGGTGGAACGCTTTGCGAAGCAAATCGGAATAAGAGCCCCAATCGTTTTTGAATGTTTGTCCTAGTGTATCAGCTTCGGTTTCGCAAATAATCCCTGTACCGTCGTTGCTTTGCAAATGTTGGATAATCTTTGCGTTACTTGTATTGGCAGGAATAAATACAACTTTGAAAGGTGGTTCTTCTGGAATTTCTTCTTGTGAAGTGTCGTCTTTCTTTTTGAACCTTTTGGCGTGCTTGATGGCTTCTAACTTTTTGTTGTATTCTTTTTTTTGTTCGCTAGAATTTTTAAGGATTTCGCTATGGTATTTATCTGCTAATTCTTTGGACGATTGTAATGCTCCTTTGCCTGATGCTGCTGGTGCCAAGATAAAACAAAATAAATGCGGATAAACAGTTCGTCTGCCGTAAACTCCTGATACATTTGGCATACAACCCGAAAGGATAGTTAATGCACCTGTTAAAAAAACATCTCTTTCTCTAGGTTCTGTGAATGCTTCTGCACCTTGTTTTAATATTGGTGGCAAGTTATCATATACCAATTGTGGAATGAGTGGCGAAGTGGTTAAATACATTTCCTCGTCTTCGTTTTCTTCTTTTTTGTTGGGATTACTTGAAGTTGAGGTAAAGTCTTGTTTCTTGTTTGCATAGTTTGCAAACTTTGCAAAGTCTGCAAGTTGATGTTTGTATGCGCTATTGACAGATGCTTTTATTCTTGCTACGTCAATATCAAAATTAGTAATGCAATAGTCTAAAG
This sequence comes from Flavobacterium sp., assembly GCF_031423415.1. Lineage (GTDB taxonomy): Bacteria > Bacteroidota > Bacteroidia > Flavobacteriales > Flavobacteriaceae > Flavobacterium. The sequence goes on along the minus strand of NZ_JANPFL010000186.1, from coordinate 33,316 downwards.
TATCGTGTTCATAAATGCCGTAACGATTGGCATTACAAGCAAATAAATAAACGAAATTGTTGCGATTTCCTTTTTGATATTGTTCTTTTTGCTCTGTAAATTTTAAGCATTTGTCTAATAAATCATCTGTTGATTGGCTGTTTATAATTGGTTTGTGAACTGGAATGTTAGTTGCTATTGTTTCTTCTTTTGTAACAAAAACAGTAGCATTTTCATTTAAAAATAATTCTTCATCACAAGAAACAAAACACAATCGGGTTATGTCTTTGCATTTAACATCAAATTTATACCCCGATAAATCCTGATAAAAATGTGCAATTTGATTGTAAGTAATTGTATGTTGTTCTGCATTAGAGCTTACTTGAATGAACACTTTTAAACCTTCTCCACTTGGACTGATAAACGATGCAAAAGTGTATTCGCATTGGTTTATTATTGGCACCAATTTTTCAATTTCTATTGATGGAATATTATCAAAATCTAAACATACTATTTGAGAATAGGTATTTATGTTTGCCTTTGTTCTGCTCGCTCCAAAAGTCCCAGAGGTTGTAAATGCGAGTAATGTGCTTTTGATTTCTTCGGCTTGTTTTTCATCTCCTTTATGCAAAGCATATCGGATTGAATTAATATTACTATGGTGTTTATCAGATTTTATTTCTTGTAGAATTTCTAAAAGATTTCTTTCTCCCAATTTTGTTTTGAATTCTTGATACACACTGACCATCAGTTTGTTGTTTGCTATCTCTTTCATTATTTCTTTGGGGTATAATTGTCGTTAATGAGTTTTTGAATGTCTGATAGTTTATAGTAAAACTTACCGTTTACTTTAGCAAAACCAATGGTGTTTTTATCTCTCCATTCTTGCAAGGTTCTTTTACTCACATCCATTACTTTCATAATTTCACGACTATTGAAGATGATGTTTTCTGGATCTAAAATCCCTCCCATTTTCATATTGGCTACAATCAAAGTAACTTGTTCGTCAATTCGGTTTAGCACTTTTTCGGCTTGGTCATAGAAGTTGTCCATTTCTTATTTTTTTAATAAGGTTAGACATTCCATCAACTCGCTTCTTTTGTAATAACGGCGCGCACCTATGCCGTAGGCTTTGACTTTGCCATTATTGGTCCACGCCCAAAGCGTGCTGCTGTCGATTTTGAGAAATTTACAGGTTTCATCCCTTGAGAGTAATTCTTCGGAATTGTCCTTTGTTTGAATTTCTTTTTGAAATTCTTGAATTCCGTTTCTAACGGATGTTCCTATCAGTTGTTGAAGTTGTTCAACTGTTAGGGTTTCGAGTAAGATTGCATTTGTTTGCATAAGTCCTGTATTTTTTAATGTTATACAGGACAAATTTTTCGGGATATATTTTGTAGGTAGGTTTGGATATTTTGAGATATACGTATCTCTTTGAATTACAGATTATTATCTTTAATATATAATTCTACTTCCTTTTTATTTATAGTAATTTCTAATACTATCTCTTTCCAATTATTTCTAAAAACTGAAATTTTAATTTTTTTAGATGAAATAAGTCCGAAATGGTCTTTTACAAAATTGTAAAAACTTTGCCCTGAATTATTGCATCTATCTTTTCCAATTTTAATTATTTCGTCTTTTTTAAAATTACCATCAAAATCTTGTGGAGGTTTTTTCCCTTCTGCTAATAATTCAAGAATATATGTAAGAGCTTGATATTTTGCTGGAAATTTTTTAGTGTTTTTATCCTCTAAAACCTTGGAAGCTATTATATTATTTGTTACTGTTGAACTGTAGTATTTTAGAAAAAATGGTTCGAACACAAGTGGATTGCTGAGTATTATTTCCCAAGCTTTATAATATTGTCCTCCTTGAAAACCCCATTCTATAAATTCATCATTGCTAATATACCTGCCTTTTCTATCTTTAATTGCTTCGTGATTTTCTGTTATATCTCCAAAATAACCGTTTTTGTATTTTGCATTTAGAACATAGGAAAAGATTTTTAATGCTTTTTGTTCTTGCGGCTCTTCGATTGTTGTTTGTTTTTGGTTTAGGTTTTTTTCAAAATCAATATATCCTTTTTGAAATGCTTTTGCATATTCATATAGATACAACTCAAGAGGACGATTGTCCAAAAAAATATATGTTTTATCTTCAATTTTAGAGAGTAAATTAAGATAATTTTCTTCAATACAATAATATTCAATTATAGTTTCACCTGGTAAACTATCAAACGGACCTAAATCATAGGAATTTAATATTTCATCATCCTTTTCGTTTAAGTACAAATGTTCGAAATTGCCAATATTGTTATAAGCATTTAAAATTGATATTGGTAAAATATTTTTATTATCTAAAAAAATGCCATCAATATAAGTGATGTCAACCTTTGGTTCTTTGCTCTTTTCTGAATTGGCATTGTTTGAAACTGATACATTATCCTCTTTACTTTTATTTAAATGTTCATATACTTTTTTCAAAGAAATTAAATATTCGAAGCCATCTATGGGAGCGTGAAAAAAATCATTACAATAATCAATCATTAAATTGTTTAAGTGAATAAATTTGGTGGAATTTTCCTTTTCAACTGGACTAAAACCAAAAGCATTATAAACAGTTTTGTATTTCCCGATATCTCGTATGAAAGTCTTTACTTTAGAAATTTCTCCTTCACTTAAATATACAAAAGATAAATTGTTCTCATATGTATCTATTGCATCCAGAATAACATCTTCTTTAAAAGAAAACATAAATTCGCAAATCAAGTGATTATAAACTGAATTAAATTCATTTAAAAACAAATCATAAGTATCTGAAGTCGTAATACTTTTAATCTGATTAATTGTACTAAAAAGAGACAAATTATTGTGCAGGATGTTAATAAACAAATCTTTTATTTCCGGTGAACCACAACTGTTTAGAATTGGATTATATATATTTTTTTCTGCGATGGATGTATTATTCTTTTTGTCTATCAAAAACTGAAGGATTTTAGAAAATGATGTATTGTATTTAGTGCTTAACTCGAAATTGTAACTATCACCCAATGATATTGCTTCGTTTATTTCTGGGATTAATAGTTCACAATAACCACCATTAATACAATATTGTGGACCATACCCATAATCACCAATCTCAAGGTTAGAATTATCATAACATAAAGAATAAAATTGCATTTCAATTTCAAGAAACATCAATTCATCGAAATCCTCGTGTTGATTAAGATACTCTTTAAGTAAAATATTGTAATTGTTTTGATACTCTTTGAGAGTATAAAATATTTTTTTGTTTTGAAAGTTTACCATCAGCTTATAAAAACATTAAATTCAAAAGTATTAAAAATAACTCGTTAACTCCATTGCAATATCTTTGTTGCTTTTTCCAATATAGGTTAAAAACATTGCTTCTGTAGTGTGTCCAGTGATATACATTAAAAACGAGGTTGGTATAATGCCGTAATTATTTGTTGCAAAGGATCTTCTTCCAATATGCGAAGATACTAATTCGCATTTTTCATAATCCTTTTCTACTTTCTTTTTTGTTTCGTGGTCAAATTTCACACCGTGTGTTGGTTCTTCAATTTTCGCTTCTTTGCATACTTTCTTGATATGCTCATTGTATTTTTGGTCTGAAATCTTTTTTGGAAAATTACCATTGTATTTTTTGAGTATTTCCATTATTTTTTTGTGTAATGGAATTGTCATAATCTTATCGGTTTTGACTTGTGTAAATTCAATTAAGGGCTTAAGAACTCCTTTTTTGTCTTTCTCATATCTAATCATAGATTTGTCAAAACGAAGGAAATCAGAAACCCTTTGGCCGCAATAACAGCTTATCAATAACCAATCACGAGCATTTTCTAACCCTTCCGTTAAATCTTTACTTTCTATCTTTTCAATGCTTTCAATTTCTTCTAGGGTCAAATAGATATTTTCAACTTTGTGGTATTTAGCTTTGATGCTATCGAGTTGATGATGCGTTTCTACTCCGTTTGCTTTTGCGTGTCTGCAAAATGTTTTAATAAAACGAATGTTTCTTGCTGTAGTGTTTGGAGCATAACCAACACTAATGCAATATTTCTCAAAATCCATTTTGAATTTTGCATCTATATCACGTATATATAAAATTGATTTGGTATGTTTTTGATAACGCTGCACCAGGTGTTTTATAACATTGCATTTTGTTATAGTGCTGCTTTTTACATCGCTTCTTTTGAATTCAATAAAGGTATCAATATAATCCACTAATTTATCTGGATGCTTATCTGCTACTTGTGGTGGATTTACAAAATCTTTTAGCCATTGAGTATTAATCTCTATATTGCTACTTTTTTTATTGTAGTATTTAAGTAATTCGCTTTTTAAGGTAGTTAAATCGGAATTAAGATTTGCATTATCTATATCTTTTAAATCTTTAGGTTCTTGCTTTATTGCACTCCAATCTGAGGGATTAATGCTATAATTAGTTTTAGCCATTACATCAATATTTCTCCCATCAGAAAGTCTTATGTAAATTGATGCAGGATTGTTTTTAGACTTTAATAATAGTTTAATTCGTGCCATAGTTTGAATATTTGATTGCTTTATCAAATATACAAAATCTAAAATACTTTCCCAACATCTTCCCAACAATTATCAAAATATATCCAAAAACATCCCATCTGTATAGATTTTTATAAAAATAAAAACTCTGTAAAGTATTGATTTTATTGACTTTTTGTATATAAATAGGATTTTTTGATTTTTGGGAGTTTGTCTAATTGCAGTCCCTCTTTCTCCGCAGAATTAAAGCCCTAACGATTGATTATCAATTAGTTAGGGTTTTTTATTTACTGAATATCTCCACATTATCCCCACAATCATTATATTTTGAGCATAAAAAAACCACCATTTTACAGGTGGTTCTTGAAATAAGTATCTAATAATTTTATGAAGCCGTACCAGAGCCGATATAGATACTATTTGATAATTGTGTTTCTTCTGCGTTCATAAACGAAATAAACAACTGTAAATCATCTCCAGCATAACTATTAGGTATAATCACCGTTTGAGATAAATCTGCCCTTGTAGCTCCTTCTGTTAAGTAAACGCTTTCTCCTTTTAAAGGATTGTAAGCAACTACCATAACTTTATCTGTTGCCAAAGCATTTCCATCTGTTGAATTATCATCCCAACTAAACTGAACTTGTCCAGGTGTTGTTAAATCAAATACTGGGTTTAATGCTCCTGCAAGATTTCCTCTTGACAATAACGCTAAAGAATAATCAATTTCAAAATCAGGAGAAACTCCGATAATTGCATTATTGAGAATGAACGACATCGCACTATTAAACTGCGACTTCTTTACAGCATAATTTTTATAACCAATCTTAATGAAATTTAAGTTAGGTTGTAAAAACCTCAACACTAAAGCAAATTTTGTTCTTTGATTTACTTGCAATAGCGTTCTCGGATTGGCTACACTTTGAGGTTTAGCTCTAATATAATCAATTCCTTTCCATCTTGCACCAACTACGTTGGCTACCTTACCCGATACTCCCCCAAGAATACCTCTACCAATTTTACCCATTTTTATATAATTTTAAGATTAAAAATTCAATTTTGTGGACTTGGTACGGCTTTGGTATTGATTTTAACTATAACAAATTTATTATTTAAGTATGATTTAGTTTTAAATTGAAACTATATTGTTAAATTTTGTTTCTATTTAGTACTTATTGTTTGTTATTGATTTTCATTTTTAAAATAATCGTTGGTTTATCAGAAAAAAAATCCAAGTATGCCTAAACTTACAATTCAGAAACCAACATTCGGATAAGACATCAATTTGAGCTGTTTTTTTTGAAAGAATGCTTATCGGAAATGTTCTTTTGAAAGCAGATGTTGTGGCATTCTTTCAAAAAAAATTGCATCCATAGGGGTTTGGGGAAATGGAAGATTTCCCCAACTGAACTTACCGAGTGCGTTGGCAGTAGCGAAACAAGGGTATAGTTTTTTATTTGCTTACCGTAATGTTTCTGATTGCTTTTATAGTTGGCTTGATGCTTCAAACATTCCTTTGAAAACGTATTTTCATTTTAAATGCAAATGTTGTTTAGTATCGAATAGCATCAAGACAGCTTAAAAGCAATTTACTACTATCGTTCTGGCAAATAAAAAACTATACTCTTGTGGGCAAATTTGATTTTTGAGGATGCCTGATTGTTCTTGTGAAATGGATTATTTCTATTTATCGGAAACGTTGTTCAGATATGATATGGCATCTTCAAAAAACAATGAAAATACTGTTCCTATTTCGGGTGGGTGCGTTGGCTGTGGCGGCTATTTTACATAATGAAATTATAGTTTCTGTGTGGCTGGGGTTCAGCCATACTGAACTATAATGTTGCCTTCATTATGTAACATAGCTTGGGAGTGGTTTTGGCTTTCGAGGGTTGGAAACAGCTCTTTACTTTTTTTATTAAACAAAAAAAACAATAATAAAATCTAATAAAAAAAGTAATGTGTTGTTAGAGCGTTGGGAAAAGCCAAAACCACAGGAGCGTTGGCAGAGCGTTGGCTTGGGTGGGTGCAAAAAGGTCAGCGATAGCGTTCCTATTTTTTTCTTATATTTTCATTAACGAAATGAAGCAAACAAAGATGTGAGTTTAGGAATACTTGGACTAAATGAGGATTTTGTGTAGATGAATGAGTTAATTAATTAAGAAATTGCCTCAAGATTATAATACATCAATCTCGTATCAGATTTTTTATCCCTACTTGATAGGTATTTAAATCCCATTTTTTCATAAAATGTTAGTGAATCTCTATAAGCATCAACAGTGATAAATTTACATCCTGTTTTATTTTTGTTTGTGAATAATCCTTTGGTAAAGTTTATTATTTTTCTACCATAACCTCCACCTTTCTGATAATCGATATGAACAGCTAAACGGCCTATTTTAACAGCTGGATAACTTTTATAATGACTCTTTTCTTTAGGAAGTAATATACCTACTCTTGCTGCAAATTTTTCTATACTACCATCAAGATCAGTATGTGATATTTTATCATTTAGATAATTAAAATATGCTATCGTCTTTTCGTTGTCTTGAATTAAGTAAGTAACAGCAATTAAGTCTTTAGAATAATTTTTAGCATCATCAAAAAGAAAGCCGTTCAAATCAGTGTCTCCACAATCGAACGGCAATATATTAGTTTCAGGCTCAAGCCTAATTAATTTAATATCTTTAGATTCCAAATTCAGCTAAACTCATTAGTAATTCGTAATCTTCTTTTATTTCTTCTTTCTCTTCGTTAGATACTTTCTTTACTTCTTTGTTTTCTTTTACAAATGTATCAGCATCTTTACCACAAAGAAAAGGTGTTTCTTTTATTGGTTTTGCCATAATTAATTGTTTTTTGTTAGTGTATGAAAGCTTTTGCAAATGTATAAAAAATATAATACATACAACATTATTTTTTTGTTCTACATCAGTAGCACATTTATCATATATTTATTTAACGTATTTATTTACTATAAGTTACAAATGAAACGTTAAAGTTTAGTTGTCTTTATCAAAATCATATTTTATGTCTTTAAAGACTTCTTTAAGATAGGCTACTTTATTTGCCGTCTCATTTAACGATGGCTTTGAGTATTCCTCTATTTGTTTACCGAATGCGAATTCAATTTTTGAACTAATCTTATTTATTTCTTTGGCAATTTTTTGCAGCTCATTTATTTGCTTATCTAACTCTTCTTTAGTTAAGCCTTTATATTGGTAATCTAATTCATAATTTCTACAATCTAATGCGTTGTAATCAAATACTAAATTTTCTTCATCCAATTGTTTAAAACCTACATTTAAAGCAACTTTTAATGAATTTTGATAATTAATTACTCCTATTTCATTTCGTTTTATTGAAATTTTTTGCACCACACGTGGCATTTCTTCAAGAATATGAGGTAATATAACCTGTTTTAATGCTGTTGATAAATGCCCTCTTTTGCGATATTTTGGCAGTATCACCCAATGTAAATCGTGTGTCATATCTAATACTGCACCAACATATTTATCATTTTCTTTAATTAAAAAATATGTATATGGAATATGACTATCTGAAAAACCATCTTTATACCAAATATGTGCTAATTCTACATTTTTACCAATGCCTACTTTTATGCAATCTTTAAAATCAGGATAGCGGTTTAGTTTGTCTATTAGTTGTATAATGGATTTGTCTGTCAATTGGTAGAATAATTAATTATTATCGTCATCATCATCTTCGTTTCTAATTAATTCATTTAACTTAAGATTTTCAATGTCAATTTCCTTTGTGTAAAGAATATTGATTCGTTTTAGAATTATAAATAAAATGAGAAATATATCAATTGTATATTTATACAAGAATAAACCTAAAATAAACTGAATGAAATAATTAAAATCGTTGTTAGTTAAAACACAAAAAAAGTCATTTAGAGTTTCGTTAGTTAGAACTAAAATAGTAGATAAAAACAACACAATTAAAGCCTTTACCGATATATATACTGAAAATGATACATTGTATAATGTTTCTTTAAGTAATTCTAATCTGATTTTCTTTTGTTTATGTGTTATTTTTAAATTCTCTGATGAAATACTGGAAATAAGTAGTACCAGAATATTTAAATAAAGTCCAATTAAAATAGAAAAACAAATTCCAAAAATATTTTTCACATCATTATCTGGAACTTTAATAAAAATCAAAGCAATTGCTGCAACTATTGGCAGGAAAATAAATTCTATTTTATAATTTGAATTTGTCTTTCCGTCTGCCAAAGAGGACTTATGACCAAGTATAACATTTTTTATATTTAGCTTTGAATACATTATAATATATTTAGTCCAAAACTTCTAATTAATTTCTTTGCTTCTTTATTTATATCTTTAAACTCTGAAAAACCTTTACTATTATCTGAAACTTCTATGTTGTAATAAGGTCTTATTTTAAAAGTATCATCTAAATCAATAGTTCTTGTATTTCCATCTTTAGTTGCGATTACCTTTACATTAGTATTGTCATCGAACCCTATATTTTTAAAATCAGTACCTTCAAAAAAACCTTCGTTATTTTCTAAATTTTTCAGAATTTTCTTTTTGGTACTAACTGGGATAATTGAATTTTCTAATGGTACAATTCGCATTTCTACTTTATATTTTGAGCCATCAATATAAGTTCCTAAATATTGTTCAGATTTATCTTTAGAAACAATTTTTTGACTTAAAATAATGCTATTATATTGACCATTTTCAAGATACTCTTTAATAATTTCCGATTCAACGAAGTTGGTTAATTTAGTGTTTAATTCTGACAAGTTCTTGTGTATAAATTGTTTAAAAAGTCTTTCAAAAACACTTTTGGCAGAATGCTTACCTTCTCTTTCTAAAACTATATAGCCATATTTTAAAGCCAAAGGAACGATAACCATAAAATAATAAGGACGTTCGACAGATTGACCTTTCTTTTTGGTATATAAAACAGTTTTGTCTTTGTTGTTTTGAACAACATCTTGTTCTTTACCATCATCATCACCAATCATAATTTTTCCAGCTATATAACGCATAGAATCATTAGACTTGAAAATACTTTCTATTTTCCCATCAATCTCTTTTTTTTCAATCTTTGAAGTTTTACCGTCTATTTCTTGAGGAGGAAAAGTGTCTACAAAATTGGCGAATTTATTTTTCAATTGAATATATAAATCGTTACCAAAAACATCTTCTAAAATTAAATTTTCTGTAGGCTTTCTGTTGGGATGAGCTATAAAAGTATAAACTTCTAATTTTCTGTTTTCCATATTTTATTTATCTAATTTAAAACTTTATAAAAAATTATATTAACTCTAATTCCGAAAAATCCACTCTTTCAAAATTCGGTGATGAAAAATAGGTTTCTCTCAAATGTTTTCCTTTATTATAACTATCCGTAAAATATTCTTTTAACTCAATATCAGAACCATTTACAGCAAGTATTAAACGACTGTCATTTGATTTTGAAATATAAACTCTACCTGTTAAATTTCTGAATTCTGTATCTATAAATTGCTTCAATAATTCTTTGCTTTCAAATTCTGTATGGTAAAATTTAAACAAGTTTTGCTTTTTTAAATAGGAAACAAAATTGGTTCTGAATTTCTTATGAATTTCAACTCTATATTTTTCTAATTCAAAAGAACTTTTATTGGTATAAGATTTTAAAACAAAAAGAAAATTTATCGAATAGTGATTGACAAACAAGGAATCTCTATCAAAAATCCTTTCTTTAAAATGATAAGAATGTTTAATTCCCTTATCAAAATCGATTGCAAGTTTATCATCATCAAAATTAAAAATATCGGTTACCACGCCTTGAATAAAAAAGTTTGGAGTAATGTTATATCCTTCAGTTACTTTATCCCTGTATCGAATGTTATTGTTGATTTTTTTGCCCTCATTCAATAAATCGATATTGAATTGAATTACATTCTTGGCATAAGTAAATTGCTTATAGATTGAATTCTCTTGAACTTCATTATTGGTTTTATAATACTTTGAATCTCCAATGTAAAAAATACTTTCGTCACGATCAATTAAAGAATCGTACTCGAATAAATGGTCAATAATTTTACCATCTTTATTTTCTTTCAGTTTTTTAAGCGAAACCCCTTTGCTTGTTTCTTTGGTATCGATTTTCGACGTTATCAGCTTATCAATCATATCCTCAAATATCAAATGATAATACTTGACCATAATAAAATCTTCATTCTTATTCTGAATTGAAACTTTATTCGATTTTGAAAAATACAATTCCAATAATTTATACATTTTTACTAATGTATCTGAAAAGTATTTGTAGCGTATCTTCTTTAATATTTTTGGAGCATTGGCAGCTAATTTTTTATAAGCACTTCCTTTGGCAATTGTATAAGATTCATCAATTTGTATGCTGAAATTATATTCTGTCTTTAAATGATATAAAACCGAATAAAACATACATAACAATTCTTCCTCTGTATCGATATATTTTTTCTTTACATTGAGTTCTGAATAAATTGGTATTCCCTCATTAGTAACAAAAGGATTTGATTTTCTTACCGTTTTACCCCAATTAACCTTTTTATGCTTTGCTGAAGTTTGTTTTTTATGAATGAATAGAATGGTGTTTTTATTCTTCTTATGAAAGTTTACAAAGCTTAAAACAATATCCAAAAATGAGTATTCATTTTCGCCTAAAGAAGAACTTAATTGCAATACATCGCCTTTTGATTGAATGGTGTTTTTATATCTTACCCTATATTCAATTAATCCTTTGTAGAAAATTATTAGAAACCGTTTTAACCAGTTTAATTCATCTTGAGATTCTATTACATCATCAATACTATTTTCAGCAAATAAATCTTTAGGGTATTTATTTAAAATTAAACCTTTTGTATCAATAAACACTTTTGGTAGTAAATAAATTACTTCATTATCGATACTATGGTAATATCCCACATTATCAATAATACCTTTAACACCATTAGGCATATAAAATTTATCGCCAAAAATGGGTTTTAGAATGTCTAAAGAATAAGATTCTCCTTCAATAAATATCCTCATTACTCTTCTTCTGTTGTAGTTGGTTCTGCTATATTTACATCTATTAATTTCAATCGTTCTTCAAGAATATAACTAACTAAATTATTTGAAGTACCATTCTCAAAAAAGCTTGTATAGGTTAGGTTCTTACCATCGGCTGACTTGAAAATAGTATTTTCTTCATCTTTAAAAACATCATTCCACAAGTAGAAAATAACTTTGTTTACAAATGTGCTTTCTGTAATTACTTTTCCAGAATTTTGAGCATCAATAAACCAATTTCCTATTTGCTTGTCTTGGCTTTTAGTAATTTCAAATATTTCTTCATTGATTACTTTTAAGAAACTTAACCATTCAAATGCTTTGCCATTATCTAATTGAATTGTAAAATCTGAAAATTTACAATCTGTATCAATTGGAACATAAATCCAATCCCATCTTCTTTTGAATGCACTATCCATAGGAAACAAAGATTGGTCAGAAGTATTCATTGTTGCAATTATCTTTAAATTGTTTGGGAAACGAAGTTTACCATTTTCAATACCTGGATGATTTGCTCCAAATCCTTTTTCACTTAATAAATACTTGCAAAGTTCTTCTTCAGCAGTAACTTCATACTTACTAAAACCATCTTTGTCTCTATCTAATAATTGAAATAAATCTCCAAATATTTCAGCACAATTTCCTCTGTTGATTTCTTCTATTTGCAAGTAGAAAGGTTTCGTTTCATCAGCAGAAACTAAATTTTTCCAAGCATCAACATAAATTTTAGTGAAAATTTGAGGTACAAATTTGTAAGCAATTTTATCTCCGTCCATTGTTGGTTTATAACCTCCTACAAATGAGTGGTAATCATAATCAGGATGAAAAGTTACTTTTTGTACTTCTTTACCATTAGTTTCAATGTCTGCTCTATGAGATTTTCCTGTTCCGGGTGAACCATAATATATTACGTTGTTTACATCTTGTGAGCTTGTTGATACTGTTGGAGTTATAACATCATCCGATGAATTATGTATTGATTGGATATTTTCTATGTAATAAAAAATGTATTCAGGTCTAAAAGTACACACATAATTATTTTTAAAATTATGTTTATACAAACCATTAAATCTTGCTTTCTGTAACGAATCTATATTTAATCCTCTTATACTTGGGTTTCCAGGATAATTTGTATCAGGATCAATATTCCAACCTGCAAAAACAAGATTCTCTAAAACATCATTTGCTTCATAGCAATACACTCCTAAAATAATACTTGGATTTGGATTTGCTCTTGGGTCTTTACCATTTAATTGGATTTTTTTCTCCCTATCGTTTCTCTCCTCATTTCTGATGTTACCATAATAAACAACAATGTTTTTTTGTGTATTATTAACGGTATTACGATATTCAATTGTCCATTCGCAACCATCATTACTTATGGATGTACATTCATATACACCTTGTGAAAAGAGTTGTGTTAAGATAGCTTTTTTGTCTGCAATTGACTGAACAGCAACATCATATTGAACAATTTGTGATTCTAAATTTAATTCATATCTCATAATCGGTCTTTATTTTATTTGCGAATATTTCGGCTAATTTTGAAGGAACAGCATTACCTACTTGTCTCCACTGCTCTTTAAAATTGCCTTCTAATTTATAATTATCATCTATTGTTTGAATTCTTTTTATCTCTTCAATTCTCAAAAATCTATTTTTCCAATGGAAAGGACCTTGATTATTTGAAAAACTCGCTTGTATAGTCCAAGAGGGTCTATCAGGTGTTAATTTCAATAAAAAAGTCCAATATCTCGACTTCCATTCAAACAATGGTTTTGGATGCCCTTTTTTTTCTGTATAAAAAAGATAGTTCTCGCCAGGAGGAATATCTTTCATTAAACTATGATGCTTTGAACCAGGTTTTTGTTCTAATTCTTCTTCATTAATATTGTCAAAATCACTAATAACATCACCACAAGTAACCCAATTACTTTTACCCTGCTGTTTCTTTTCTGGGTCACAATGAGTTTCAAGAGGAAATTCGAATTTTGGTAATTCTTTTTTTACTCCTACACAAATAAACCTTTTCCGAGTTTGCGGTACACCATAATTTGCTGAATTGACAACTTTATATGTAACATTATATCCAAGTTCGTCAGATTCACTTGCTAAATAATCTAAAGCATCTTGATGAGTTTTATACATAAATCCATCAACATTTTCAAATAAGAAAAATTTAGGATTCACTTCTCTTATTACCCTAAAATATTCTGGAACAGCAAATCCAGCTTTCTCATCTTCAAATCCTTTCTTTTTATCTTGAAGATAATGCCTTGCCTGACTAAATGGAGGACAAGGAGGACCACCAATAACACCTACAACCTTACCGTTGTATTCCTTAAAATCAATGTTTCTTATATCATCATTTATTACCAAATCCGATAAGTTATTTTTTTTTATGGTTTCACAAGCAACATCCCATACATCAGTAGCAAGAACCGTTTTAAAACCTACACTTTTAAATCCTAAATCCAAACCACCACACCCTGAATACAAACTAATTATCTGTGGCATATAATTATAAATTTTTCATTAAATGTTCCACCATCGCTTTACCCAATAATGTTGGAACAGCATTTCCTATTTGTTTGTGAATAGACCTTCTTGAACCAACAAAATTATAATCCTCTGGAAAAGTTTGTATTGCTGCAATTTCTTTTAAACGCAATCTTCTATTATTCCAATGAAAAGGACCTTCCCAATGTCCCGGTGATGCAATTATCGTCCAAGATGGTTGTGCTGGATGCAATTTTAATAAGAATGTCCAATATCTTTTACCTGCAATAAATTTTGGATTTGGATAACCTCTATTTTCAGTTAAAGCTATATAATTTTGCCCTGGAGGAACAGCTAATAAATCTTCAAAATATTTACCCTCTGTAGAATCGTAATCGTCACTATAAGCAAAATCATCATATTTACCAATCCAATCAATTACACGTTCATAAGGTTTAAGATTTGAATCTAATATAATTTCTTTACTTGAGCCATTTGTTTTAATTGGACTTGTTTTTATTTCCTTTTTTGAAGCTATAAAAAATACACGCTTTCTTTTCTGTGGTACTCCAAACTCAATACCGTTTGCTCTATAAACTATATATTTATAACCTAATTTATCGATAGTCTCTTCAAGTGCTGCTACTGCATCTACATTTTTAGGATGAAGTAAGCTTTCTACATTTTCCAAAATAAAACCATCAGGTTTTAACTCTTCAATCATTCTCAAATACTGACCAATCATATTTCGTGGATCATCACTGCCTAATCTATTTTCGTGAGTTTTCCAATATCCTGCTTTTGAAAATGGTTGACAAGGCGGACCACCTACTAATATCAATTTCTCTGGATTATTCTGCTTTATAATTGATGAATAATCCTTTGCATTCATCGCCTTTATATCTTTGTGAAAATGAGTTGTATGAGAAAAATAATTATTACTTTTCATTGTAGCAACACTATCTCTGTCAAAATCTAAACTTGAAATAACTTTAGAACCCGCCAATTGAGTTCCAATATCTAATCCTCCAGCTCCAGAGAAAAATCCAATTGTTTGTATTTTGCTATCAATAATTGCATCAATGTTATTATTTACAGTATATCCTCTATGGCTAAATTCAATATCAATAAAATCTTTTTTACCAAATTTTTTAAATTCATCTTCAAATAACATTAACTGTGGCTCTTGAACATATAGTAAAGATTCCTTCGGTAATTTGTATTTCTTAATTTTTGCAATTTCCATTTATTCTTTTTCTTTTTTTGAATGTTTAACGCTTTCTTCTGCCACCATCATTGCTTTTAATGCTGTGTTTTCGTCTTTTACCACATCATAAATTTGGTCAGCTAACCAAAGTGTTACTAATTCGTCAGGTACAACCTTTAGGATTTCAGCCAATTTTAATACTGTTTCTTTTTTTGCGTTTCTTTCTCCTCTTTCAATTTTACTTAATTGAGCTGTGTCCATATCAAGCAATGGTGCTAATTGCCGTAATAGCATTTTTTGCTCTTCTCTTAATATTCTAATTTTATTTCCGAATTGACTATTCATTGTTTATTTATTGACTTGTCACATATTGGCAAATATAAATAAAATCTTATAGTGGTTTTTTGAGATACTCTCTTTTTTTGAATTAGTTATTCACAGAATTTTTAAAGTGAAATTCTATACTGTGCAGTTTCCAAGTTTATAGTAGTTGGAATTTGCACACTTTTTAATAATTGTGCTTTTCGTTCTATTTGTCTTTTGATTTTGGTGTGCAAATTTTCAGCACCTAATTTATTGTAATATGTTTTCTTTTGATTGTTGAATTTGTTTCGATTTCCGTTTTTTAGAATATCTTCCCAGAAGTTAGTATTGAAAAATTTATCATCAATAGTTTTTGATTTATCAAATAATAAAATGTTTTCCCATTCGTTTAATAATGAATTTATTAGTGCGTTATAATAATTCATATCTGTTAGATTTTGAAGCGTAAACAATCCTAAACTATGAATAAATTTAGCTTGTTTTGTCTTTACTTCAAATCGAAATGTATTATTACAATGGTTTGGAAATTGCACACTTTTGTCGTAGGCTTTTATCTGTTTGTACGCTTCGTTACCTGCTATTTTATAGTCAAAGTTTTTAGGTCTATTAAATGGTCTTTTCTCGTGATAGATTATATTTAGAATTAAATCCGATACTAAAATGTTTGGATTGATATTTACTCCATATTCTAAATTAATTAGATAACATTTATTCAAATCAAGACTAAAAATAGTTTTGATTTCAATAATTGTATCAATGCAATCTGAAATATAAAAATCATTAGCATTATGAGGTTCATCATTGAAATAACAGTGAATGCTTCCTTTTATTTCCAGTCTGTTTTGATACTTTGTAAAATAAAGGTTCTTGTAACTCTTGGTTACTAATTCCTTAATTTCATCATCAAATCGCTTTTCAGATTTACCCTCATACACTAAAATATTGTTGTTCCAAACTTCGTTTATTAGTGTTTCGTCAGTGATTTTTATCTTGATAAAATCTATCATTCTCTAAAAAATAAATTTTGCAATTACTTTTTAAATGGTCGATAGTTATTGTCAAGCATTGTATTAATATCCTGAATTTTATAGACAATTTTATTGTTTATCTGACTGTATGCAATCAATCCTTTTTCTCTCCAATTGGCAGCAGTACCTGGACTAATTTTGAACAGCCTTTGAAACTCATCATTGTCAATAATTACTTTATCGAATACTTTTTCTTGCTTCTTGGTAACCAATTTTGTTAGTTCTTCCAAGCGTTTTTCGATGTTATTTAAGCTGTCTTGAAATGGGTGGCTCATCGTTATGCTTTTTTAGGATTGATACTAATTAAAGCTTGTTCTATTTCTGAACGCTTATACCTGATGAGGTTTCCAAGTCGGTACGGATTTAGGATTTTCTTTTTGTTCCAATCGGAAAGTGTAACCAAAGATACTTTTAGTATTTCGGCTGTTTCTTGTCGAGTAAGGTACTCTTGCGGAGTGATTGGTTGGAAATTTTGAGCTAAAGATTTAAGCTCTGTTCTAACATCTGATAAGATGCTTTCTTTGAATTCTTCTGGAGAAACTCCAAATACTTGTGTCATTTTACTTTGTTCCATCTTGATATATATTTTATCGTTATTGATGGTACAAAGCTATTGTGAGGTTTGCTGTTTCTTATTGTTGGAGTAACTCCAAAAGGTACTCCAGAGGTTACTCCAAGTTATTTAAAAGTTGCTGAACTTTATCTAAATCCCTTTGATAACCAGCACCTAATTCAGATTTCTTTAATTCGAGTTTTTCAATTGCTGTTTTTATATTCTTCTCGTTTTTACCTAACAATTGGCTTATTAGTTTTGCTTTTTTAGTGTTTGGTTTGTTTTCGAAAGTATCGGCACTAAATACTCCTAATTTATCTAAAAGTATGATTGCTTGATTAACCGATAATTGGTTTGCGTTTTCAGTTTCAATAATTATGTTTTCGTTAATTGTCATTTTGGATTCAAAATATTCAATCAATTTGTTAGCATAATATCTACAGAAGTATTGATAAAAGTCTAATTGTGCATTATAAGCTTTATCCTTTTCAGGAGAAAACTTTTCCATATCGTTATAGTGAGTATTTAATACCAGTTCAATTGGATTGCCTTGAAATGAATTGTTTAAAATTGGGTCCAATCCTATTTGGTATTCATTAAACCATTTTTTTACATAATGAATATCTGCATTTTTATTATAATTTCGTTTTTCAACTTCATTAATTTTAAACTCTAAATGATCGTTTCTATTAACTCCTTTCTCTTGAAGCTCTGTAAGTGTTTCGGATTTTATTTCCTTTAAACAAAGTTGCAAATCAATCATAACCCCAATTGCAGTACTCTTTTTTAGAATTGTATAATCATCAATCAATTCACAAAACTTATCAAAATAGGTGTCTTTCTTATTCATAGTGCTTACTGGTTGTGATTGTTCTACTTTTAATTTTGCTTTTTTTAGTTTACTAACAGGACTTAACTCTTTAATTTTTTCTAATTCAAATACAAATCGGTGACCAATGTGAAATAATTTGAAAGGCAAAAAACTTAAAAGTTTATATCGTTGAATATGAAATTCTAAAAAATAATCGCTCGTATTAAATGGTAATAAATTTTTAGGACTATCACCCGAATTTAACTTCTGAATTATGCTTTTTATTTCAATATTAGTAGTTGTGCTTGAATAATCTCTTTTTGAAAAAAAGGTTTCTAAAGTTTGCGTGTCGGCATCATCGTATAAAATTGCACAATATCTGGACTTCTCATTTTCAACATAAAAATCATTTTTAAGTACATTCAATTTCACTTTAGCAGCTTGAATATTAAAATTTAAAAACTTTTCAATTTCTTCATTTTTTCTTTTTGAAACCTCTAAATAAATATCGGAAATAGACTTTTGAAAAAGTAATTTGGCATCATTAATTATTTCATTTTGCCTTATTTGAATAAATTCGTGAGTTTGCTCGTAATACTTCTTATCCTGATAATGAACTAACACAAAATGTTTTTCATAATCTACTTCTTCGGCATAAGGTTGTATGATGAAATCTAAATAATAGTTTTCACCCAATAGGTTAATAAAGTTCGTTACATTCTGCATAAAGGATTTTGAAGGCTTAAATATATTAAACTTTATCTTACTTTACTATTTTCATCTTTTTCTCTTCAATATCCTGTTCTTCGTTTTGCTTATTCCAATAGTCTTTTAATTTTTCGGCTTTCTCGGTATTGGTAATTTTAACGTATTTCAAAAATTGAGTTTCTGTTTGATGTCCTGTAACTCCCATAATGGTCAAATTATCTAATTTGCCATATAGATTTGTGGCAAAGGAACGACGACAAATGTGTGATGATACTAATTCCCATTTTTCGAAAATTCCTTCTTCTTTTCGCTTTGTATCTTTGTTTATTTTAGAACCTTGAGTTAATTCTGTGAATTTTGCTACTCTGCATAATTCTTTAACGTGTTCATTGAATTTTTGGTCAGAAATAGCTCTTGGAAATCCGTTCCTTTTTTCTAAAATAGCTTTTACTTGTTTGTGTAGTGGAATAGTAACTGTCTGCCCTGTTTTTTGTGTTTCAATTTCAATATAGCCGTTTTTGATATTAGCATCTTTTAATCTTAAAAAGTCTGAAATTCTTAACCCTGTTCTCAATCCAATAATAAATAAATCTCTTGTGTTTTCTAATCGTTCCACTCCTTTAAAATCGTGATTAAAAATTGTATCAATTTCATCATTTCTTAAATAAATGCTATCAGCTGTAATTTTTGGAACAAAAAAGTTAGGATGTTCAATATGTGGATGCACCGGCAAACCTTTTAATTTTGCATCTCTGGCAATTGTTTTTACAGTTCCGATATAGTTTCCGATTGTCCCTAAATTTATCTTCTGTTCTTGGGATAAGAAATTTATAAATCTATCATAGAAAGTCAAATCTAAATCAGTAAATTTTAGCTTTGTTTTAAAGCGTTCTTCATACTCTTTTAGCTTGTTGAGTGTTGTATTATACTTTGTGATAGTTCCTTTAGCTATCGCCTTATTTTTACCTTTTATTATACGAGTAGGAGCATTTTTAATAAACGTATCAATGAAAGGAATAAAAAATATTTGGTCAACGGCTGTTTCGTCAATTGGTCGATTAAAGAAATTTGCAATCTTCTTTCTTAACCAGTGCTTGTCAATAAACTCACCTTTGCTATTATCGGAATTGAATTCATCAAATATGAATTTTTCAAGTTCTGAAAGTTTTTGATTAACTTCGTCTTTTGTAGTATCATCAGCAGTAAGTTTGACTTTTTGTTTAGCTGCACTCCATTTTTTAGGTTCTACCTTTAGATCTGTTGTAGCTGTTAAATCGCATTTTCTGCCATTTTTGAAACGCAAAAGTATATTTGTTGCGTTTTTTTCTCCTTTAATAAGGTAGTTAATAGTTGCCATTGGTACGGAATTATTAGGTTTTTCAACACTTTAAAGATACAAAATTATCCCCACATAATCCCCACATTGACTATATTTATATATAATTTACTTAATTTTACTTAACTATCATATATTAAAAAACCCTTATTTTACAAGGGTTAACGGTTGTTTTAGTAAGATTTGATATGTATAGAAAAAGTAGGTGCTTGTTCCTCTTTCTCCGCCAGTAGAAATACAAATTGAATTAAAACCCTTTGAATCGTATGATTTTAAGGGTTTTTTCTTTTTAACACATATCAAATTATTCATTCAATCTTAATTGGAAAGGGACAAAGCGACCTCTAAACTTTCCTCAACTCACTAATTTCCAAACGCAATTGTTGAAACATCTCTTTTACATTCATAACTCCTAAATCGTCTGGTTGAAATTCTTGAGTGCAGAAACTACAAACGTGTTCCCAAATCTCAAGTATTTCATTGGCTTTTACTTCATAGGGTTTATATCCAATATTGTCAGAATGAAATACAAAAATAGTCTCTCTTTTGGGTTTTCTATAAATTCTCTTATATACAATTCCGTCGTTTCTACTCAACACAACATAAGTTTTCCCATCTTTTATATCCGCCAACTTTTCAATGTACTTGCCAACAATGAATGATTTGTCATTGTGTGGTGGCATCGAATTTCCTTCAATAGGAAAGGCTCTGAATTTTCCTTTGGTTAAAAATGGCAAATGCATCTGTTGCAATTTTTCTATAAATTCAGGATCACTATAACCACTTAAATAACCAGCTTTGGCTTTGTAAGGCAAAATTTCAATATAATCTCTTCCAGATTTATCAATTATAATTGGTAGCAAAAGTCTATTATCTTCCATTTTCAATAAGCTATCCAATGGTATTTTTTGTAAATCTACATTTATCAAAATATCAATACTGACGTGAAAGTATTTTGAAATTCTTTTCAGAATTTCAAATGGAGGTTCGCTTTTGCCTTCTTCATATTTAGCAAATCGAACTCTAGTGATTATTAAATCATCGGAGAGTTTTTGTTGCGAAATTCCTATTTGATTTCGCAATAATCGGATGTTATCAGAGAATATAGACATTGATACAATTTATATCAACAAAGATAATACTATTTGATACAAAATGAAATAATTTTGTAAAAAAAAGCCCAAGCCCTAACCCCCAAAGGAGGAATTGAAACCTGGGAATTGAAACCTACAAACAAAAATATATGAAAACAACTTCAACAGCTTCTACTCCCTCTCCTTTGGGGAGGGCTGGGGTGGGGAGAGCAATAGTACATATGGATTTGGACACATTTTTTGTTTCCTGCGAACGATTAATCAACCCAAAACTGATTGGTTTGCCAATTATTGTTGGCGGCAGTTCTGATCGTGGCGTGGTAGCATCCTGTTCTTACGAAGCTCGAAAATTTGGAGTTCGTTCTGCAATGCCTATTAAATACGCTCTCAGACTTTGCCCGCAAGCATCTGTAGTTAGAGGCGATATGGAATTTTATTCTAACAAATCACACGAAGTGACTGCTATTTTAAAAGAAGTAGCACCAATAGTTGAGAAAGCCAGCATCGATGAATTTTATTTAGACCTAACCGGAATGGATAAGTTTTTTGGTTGCTACAAATGGACATCTGAATTATCCTCAAAAATCATAAAAGAAAGTGGTTTGCCCATAAGTTTTGCAGTTTCTGTAAATAAAACAGTTTCTAAAATTGGTACAGGAGAAGCCAAGCCTTTGGGGAAATTAGAAATAATCGAAACCAACGTAAGACCATTTTTAAACCCATTGCCAATCCAAAAAATACCAATGTTGGGCGATGTTACCTTTCAATTATTATCCAGAATTGGAATTAGAAATATCCAGACATTATCCCAAATGCCAGTCGAAGTTTTACAACAAATGATCGGTAAAAATGGTATTGAAATTTGGAAAAAAGCCAACGGAATAGACAACAATCCTGTAGAACCATATACCGAGAGAAAATCGATATCCACTGAACATACTTTTGAAACCGATACTATTGATATTTACAATATCAAATCTTTAATTACAGGTATGGTCGAAAAATTATCCTATCAATTGCGTTCAGAAGGCTTTTTAGCCTCGACCGTTGTGATTAAAATTCGGTATAATAATTTTGATACCGAAACCAAGCAAATCAAAATTCCTTACACTGCTTTCGACCATATTTTAACGAAAACAGCCATAGAACTTTTTGAGAAAGTATATACCCGAAGAATGCGTTTGCGTTTGGTCGGAATACGTTTTACTGGATTAGTTCGCGGTACGTATCAAATCAATATGTTCGAAGACACCACCGAAATGCTTTCACTATATCAAGCTATTGATAAAATTAAAAATAGGTTTGGTTCCGATGCTGTTTCCCGGTGTTCGGGTACGATTATGAAACAAAAAATAAAATAAAATTAATGAATTTGGGCGTTACCACAAGGGTCGGGCTATCATTCCAATCTTTTTGACAAACCTATAAGGTTTTGAAAACCTTATAGGTTTGTCAAAAAGGATTTTCCCTTCTATCCCTAACGCAAACCCCAAAACCAACCAACGAAACCAATTAATGACAGATCAAAACCCAACAGCAGTTTTGGCTCCCTCTCCTTCGGGGAGGGTCGGGGTGGGGCCTCTCAACTGCCATTCTTATCACAGCCTTCGTTATGGAACCATTCCGTTAGAGGATTTGGTGGCGCAAGCCAAAATTTGCGGTGCCACTGCATTGGCATTGACAGATATTAACACCGTTACTGGCATTTATGACTTCACCAAACAATGCAAAGAAGCCAATATCAAACCAATAGTAGGTGTTGAGTTCAGACAAGACAACCAGCTGCTTTTTATTGGCTTGGCCAAAAACCAAAAAGGGATTGGCGAAATGTGTCGTTTGCTGACCCATCACAATCTATCTAAAACCAATTTACCAATTGTTGCACCAGCATTCGAAAACGTATTTGTTATTTATCCAACCAGCAATATTCCTAGCGAGTCGCGGAATTTTGAATACATTGGCATTCGTCCAGAAGAAGTTATCAAATTATTCAAACCCGAATGGAAATCTATAATTCAGAAATCGGTTATCCTGCAACCAGTTACTTTCAGAACCAAAAAGGAATTCAATTTACATCGCATTCTTCGTGCCATTGACAACAATACTTTATTATCAAAATTGACCGAAGACGATATTTGCAAAACTTCTGAAAAAATGACAAGTACCGATGAATTACTTGAAAATTATATTGAATATCCTGAGATTATAAAAAACACCGAATATGTAATCGAAAATTGCAATTTCGAATTCGAGTTTAAGACTCCACGAAACAAAAAATTCTATACTAAAAGTAAGGAAGGCGACCGTTTATTATTGGAAAATTTAGCAAAAAGTGGATTAAAAAAACGTTACGGAAATGATAATAAAGAAGCCCAAGCGAGAGTTTTAAAAGAGTTAAAAGTAATCAATGATTTAAACTTTGGCGGCTATTTTCTAATCACTTGGGACATTATTCAATACAGCAAAAGTCAAGGTTTTATGCACGTTGGACGTGGCAGTGGAGCTAATAGTATTGTGAGTTATTGCCTCGGAATTACCAACATTTGTCCTATTGAATTGGATTTATATTTTGAACGATTTCTAAACGAAAACCGAAAATCTCCCCCCGATTTTGATATCGATTGGTCCTGGCGCGAACGCGATTTTATTTTAGAGTATATTTTTAAACGATTTGACCCCAATCACGTGGCGTTTTGTGGTACCAATGTCGAATTCAAATACCGATCTATTTTTAGAGAAGTGGGTAAAGTTTTTGGATTGTCTAAAGACGAACTCGATGGATTGGCTAAAGCCAAAGGGCGGCAAAGAGAAAGTAATTCGGTGGTGAAATATGTCGAAGAATATGGAATGATGCTAGAGAAATATCCAAACCAACGCAGTATGCACTCTTGCGGAATTATCATTTCTGAAGAACCAATTACCAATTTTACAGCGCTAGAAATGCCTCCAAAAGGTTTCCCAATTGTACAATTTGATATGCACGTTGCTGAAGATATTGGTTTTGAAAAATTCGATATCCTCAGTCAACGCGGTTTGGGCACCATTGATGAAGCTGTTAAGATTATTGAAAAAAACAGAGGAATTAAAATTGACATTAACGATATATCATTATCAAAAAATGAAATCAAATGCAATGAGTTTTTAAGTATTGGCAAAACAATAGGTTGCTTTTATATAGAAAGTCCAGCAATGCGTGGTTTGTTGCGACGATTAAAATGCGATAATTACAAAACGCTTGTTGCTGCTTCAAGTATCATTCGGCCAGGAGTTGCTCAAAGTGGAATGATGCGAGAATACATTTTTAGGCACAACAATCCTGATAAATTTGACTATTTTCACGATGTTTTCAAAGAACAGCTTGGCGAAACCTACGGCGTTATGGTTTATCAAGAAGATGTTATAAAAATTGCATTGCACTACGGCGGACTAACTGCGGCGTATGGCGATATTTTGCGACGAGCCATCAGCGGAAAAGGGCGTTCGTTGGCAGAACTTCAGAGTGTGAAAGACCAATTTTTTGTTTCTTGCAAAGCACAAGGACATTCAGAAAAACTCAGCGAAGAAGTGTACCGACAAATAGAAAGTTTTGCAGGATACTCCTTTTGTAAAGCGCATTCTGCTTCCTATGCTGTAGAAAGTTACCAAAGTTTATATTTAAAAACCTACTACGGCATTGAGTTTATGGTAGCCGCAATCAATAATGGTGGTGGTTTTTACAGACCTGAAATTTATATTCACGAAGCTAAAATGAGTGGTGCAACTATTCATAATCCGTGTATAAACAAAAGTGTTTACGACACGACCGTTTACGGAATTGATGTCTATTTGGGTTTTATGCTTTTAAAAAATTTGAACAGTGATTTTATTTTCAACATCGTTTCTGAAAGAGAGAAAAATGGCGAATTTAAATCTATTGAAAATTTTATAAACAGAGTTCCATCAGGTTTAGAAAGTATTCAAACACTGATATTTATTGGAGCATTTCGAAGTATTGGTAAAACAAAAAGTCAATTGATTATCGAAGCTCGAATGCTTTTAACCAATCATAAGTTTGAAACAAACGTTCCTTTGCTAATTTCAGCACCTACTAAAGAATTCAAATTTCCAATGATAGAACGTTCCTCACTAGAAGATGCATTTGACGAAATGGAACTAGTCGGTTTTCCGGTTTCGTGTTCGCCTTTCGATTTATTAGAAACAAACTATAAAAGTGTTGTCGTCGCTAAGAATCTTAATGACTATTTAAAAAAAGAAGTCAAATTACTTGCTTATTTGGTGTCGATTAAACAAGTACCAACCAAAATGGGAATGATGTTTTTTGGCACTTGGATAGATGCAAACGGAGATTATTTTGATACGGCTCACTTTCCTAAAAGTCTCATCAACTATTCCTTCAAAGGTGGCGGATGTTATTTGCTTTTGGGTACAGTCGAAGTGGATTATCACTTTCCAACCATTACTATTTCAAAAATGGCGAAAATGCCGTTCAAACCCGACCCAAGATATGCCAATTCAAATGCATTACAATTCAAGGCAACGGAACAACTTCGTGGAGATATCAGCACTACAGAAAGAGCTCCTTATCCACAAGAACACGAAATTAATTTGCCGAGGGTTAAGATGGTTTAGTGTGCATAAAAAATTAAATATAACGATACAAACAATATGTCACTTATACATTTGAAGAGACAAATGAGATTTAAAACGTATTGTGTATAGTTTTTATATCATTTTCAATCTGCGCACTTGGGAGTTATTTCAATATATTTGAAAAGAAATCAAATAGTTGTAGCATGAAAACCAGAATATCTAAATTTAGTAAAAAAAGCATCTTCATTTTTTTGACAACCATTTTATTCACAACCATCTCAACCGCTCAGTTCGTTACTGCTGGCAGTGGCAGTTACAGAACTACTTTTCCCGGAAAGGATGTGGCTGGCAGAAATAACTATCCTTCTGGCATACCCTATTTGAGCGGAAATGCAGTAGGAAAGCCAGTTCCAACCAGTGATTGGTGGTCAGCTTTGGTTAAAAACGGTACTGCATCGAATCTTTTTAATTATCCTTACACTATGAAAACCACTTCCAACGGATTGGTAGTGAGTTATATTCCAACGGGGGTGATTGATGATTTATTGCCAATGATTGTTGGCGTTTCAGGAATGGTAGCTACAAAGACAACCGTTTCTGATTATTCCGATTGGACCGTAACCATGGATTGGAACGATGGAACACATAATTTCCAAACTACTTCAGGCGTGGGAATGCCTTTCTTGTATTTTACCAAAAAATCCACCGATGTGGCACAAATTACGGTAAACTTTGGAACAGTTGTCATCTCTAACGAAATGTTGGTCGCCACTAATGTGAAAAATGGTGCTGATTTTGCAATTTATGCACCCAAAGGAAGTACTTGGACTAAAAATGGTAATGTTTATACCTCCACTTTAAATGGGCAAAATTATTGGTCAATGGCTTTTATTCCGCTGACTGCTTCAAATGTTACCACAGTGGCAAATGAATATAAAAAATACGCTTATGTTTTTCCTGTAAAAACAACAGCCACTTATTCGTATAATGAAGCAACCTCTGTAATGCACACTGATTTTAATGTCCAAACAGAAGTAAAAGAAGGAGTCGAAACCAATATGCTACTCGGTTTACTTCCGCATCAATGGGCACATTTGGCTCCAGGTTCTCCCATTCCAAACAAATACAGTTATGCCGTTATTAGAGGCGAAATGAAAACTATGGCAGGCAACAGTTTTAGTGTCGAAAATACTTTTCACGGAATACTTCCCACCTTGCCTTATGTTGATAATTACAGTACTGGTTTTGTACCCGCTGATCTTACCGAAAAGATCGCCTCATTAGAAAACAGCATAATGCCAACTTGGACCGATTCCTATAACGAAGGCCAATTTTTTAATCAATTGATGCAAACGGCACGTATTGCTAATGAAATGGGCAATATTGTGGCTCGAGATAAGATGCTAGCCACTATTAAAACCCGACTTGAAAACTGGTTTAAAGCCGAAAATGGAGAAGTGGCTTTCCTGTTTTATTATAATTCTACTTGGAATTCTGCCATTGGCTATCCTGCAGGATATGGCCAAGATTTGGGTTTAAATGACAAACAATTTCATTGGGGATATTTTATTCAAGCGGCCGCTTTTGTAGAACAATTCAGTCCGGGTTGGGCAGTCCAATGGGGCGAAATGGTAAATTTAATCGTTCGCGATGCAGCAGCTTATGATCGTAACGACACGATGTTTCCTTATTTGAGAAATTTTAATCCCTATGAAGGACACAGTTGGGTGGATGGTTTTGCTAACAATCCACAAGGAAATAATATGGAGTCCAGTTCAGAAAGTATGGTTTTTAATGCTTCGTTGATTCATTGGGGAGAAGCATCAGGAAATAAAACCATTCGGGACTTGGGAATTTATCTTTATACCACGGAGCAAACCGGCATCGAAGAATATTATATGGATACTAGTGACCGCAATTTTCCTCCTTCCCAAAAATACAGTTTAGTGTCTCGTGTGTGGTCAAATAGTATTGACAATGGCACTTTTTGGACTGGTGATATTGCCGCTTCTTACGGCATTGAATTGTACCCGATTCACGGAGGATCACTGTATTTAGGCCAAGATACGGCTTATGTCACCAAGCTTTGGAATGAAATTGAAGCCAATACTGGAATTTTGAGCAATCAGGTCAATCCCAATTTATGGCACGATATTATGTGGGAATACCTAGCCTTTATTGATCCTCCAAAAGCAATTGGATTGTACAATTCCTATCCCAATAGAGAAATAAAATTCGGCGTTTCGGACGCGCAAACCTACCATTGGTTGCACGCCATGAATGCATTGGGAAGAGTGAATGCTACAATTACAGCCGATTGCTCCACAGCAACTGCATTTACACAAAATGGCCAAACCAATTATGTAGCGCAAAATTACTCCAACGCGCCAATAACGGTAACTTTTTTAACAGGATATCAACTCCAAGTCCCAGCTCGAAAAATGGTAACCAGCCTGGATTCTCCTATCACAGGAGTGTTAACTTCCTCTTTTCAGCAAGCCTACGTCAATGGTAGTGTGAAATTAGAGGTGACAGTGTCGAATGGAACTCCAATAAAAATAGAATTTATGGACGGAACAACTTCGCTAGGAGTAGTTACTTCCCCACCTTATACTTGGAATGCTACTAATTTAACATTGGGAATGCACTCCTTTTATGCAAGAATTTACGAAGATCCAACTACATTCAATGTTACCAATAGAGTAAATGTACAAGTGGGAAATCAAATGCCATTTGGTGGGACAGCTTGGCCCATTCCAGGAACAATTGAAGCTGGAAAATTTGACATTCTTGAGAATGGAAAAGGGCAAAATGTGGCTTATTTTGATGCCACCACAGCAAACTCGGGTGATTATCGATTAGACGAATCTGTAGATGCAAAAACTAACGCAACAGAAGGTACTACTGTTGGTTTCATTGCACCAAATGAATGGTTAGAATACACCGTAAATGTTACACAATCCGGTTTATATTCTTTTGCCTTTCGATATGCTTCAGGAATTGCAGCAGGTGGCGGTCCATTTCATTTAGAATTAGATGGTACAACCATTTCTGGAAACATCACCGTTCCGTCTACATCCACTACGTCTTGGAATATTTGGGCAACGAAAACAGTTACTAATATTCCACTTACTCCAGGAGAACACATCCTGCGTGTTGCTTTTTCTTCTGGTGAATTCAATTTAGCACGAATGACTTTTACTAGAACGGGAGCATTGAATTTTAGTTATCCTAAAGCAATGGCAGGACCAGATATCAAAGTGATTTTACCTTTGACTGCTACAACTATTGATGGTTCGGCAAGCACCGAATCTGCTGGAAAAGCCTTAACCTATTCTTGGTCTCAAAATTATGGCCCATCGGTGGTGCAATTTTCGGATATAAATGCTGTTAATCCAACAATAAGCGGATTGGTTGAAGGGGTGTATAGTATAAAATTGACCGTAACCAATACTGATTTACGTTCTGACGATGACGAGTTATTGATTTTGGTAACCAATACAGCCAATGCTTTACCTTCAGTTTCATTGGTTACACCAGCCGATAATGCAACATATATCGAAGGAAAAACCATTAGCATTACTGCCAATGCCAGCGATTTTGATGGAACCATTCAACAAGTAGATTTCTATCAAAACAATACTTTGATCAGTACAGATGCTGCTGCGCCGTATAGTGCTACTTGGAATCCAACCGTTGGGAATTATCCGCTTACGGCCAAGGCTACTGATAACTTAGGAGCCGTAGGCACATCACAAACCGTTACTATAACTATTGCACCCGATTTAGTGTGTAAAGAAACTTGGAAAGTTGCCAGTCAAGGAACATTTACAATTGGTTATAAATCTTCTTTTGAAACAGTAGGCACCAATGTCAATGTGACTTTTGAATTATTAGATACGGACAAAACGGGAGTTATTGCTTATTTATGGAAACAAACCCCTTTTGGAGAAACGGCGATGAAAAATGTTTCAGGAACTATTTTTACAGCTACTATTGGCGGGCAAACCAATGGTGCAATTATTACTTACGCATGTAAATTTATTTATTCCGGTGGATTTTCTGTTACTAAATATATCAATTATGTGGTGGGCGGCAATTGCACCTACATCAATGACATCCTACCTCCTACCAATTTTACGGCAAGCATTGGCGCCGTTACAAGTAATGCTGTTGAAGTAGTGTTGAACGCGAACGATAACTCAGGAACAGTGGTGTATGATATTGCTTATGGTACCTATGCGAAATCAACATCAAGCGCTTCGGGCGTGCAAAAATCCTTTTTGATCACTGGATTATTTCCAAGTACCAATTATAGTTTCAGTATTTCGGCAAGCGATTTATCTGGCAATCTTTTCGTTACTAATCCAATTGTACTTAATGCCACCACTTCTGCCAGCACGAATACAGAATGTGCAGGAATTGCAAAAGAGGCGTCTCAAGGTACGTTTGCTATAGGCTATAACTATGCTTTTCAAACCATTGGAACAGAGGTTACAATCACCTTTGAATTGCTGGATGAAAAAACGGGAGTGGTGGCTTATTTGTGGAAAAAAACACCCTTTGGAGAAACGGCAATGACCAATGTTTCGGGTAAAATTTTTACGAAAACCATCACGGGACAAACTCCGGGTTCAACGATTACTTACGCTGTAAAATTTGCTTTTGCAGGTGGACTGGCCGTGACGAAATACTATTCGTATGTAGTGGGGAATAGCTGCTCATTGGGCGTAGAAACGGTTTCGAAATCGAAAAATATTTTCTATCCAAATCCAGTGGAAAAGACTTTATTGCTGAATTTGACGGATAACCAAAACCGAATTTTCCTCAGCGATGTATTGGGTCGTAAATTATTTGATTCTTATGTACCATCCCATTATAGTTTAGATATGAGTACTTTCAAAACTGGAATTTATTTTTTAAGAGTGGAAAATGGGTATGGAATTGAACACCAAAAAATCATTAAGAAATAAAAAAATGCTCATTATAAAATAATGGCTCTACTGGCTTTTGTGTGAAAACAAACTGGATATAAATTTAAACCACATAGAATCGCTGTTAAAATTATTAAAAAGAGTGTCATAGAAAATACATTTTGCACATAGTAGCTATGTAAACTATGCAAAAGTGAAGCTTTCTAAAATTAAATCTATGTTGCCACACTAAAAACTATGTGGTTAAAAACTACATAACATTTCCAGTAGAAGCAAAATAATAATGCATCACTTTCGAGTGGTGCATTTTTTTTATTCCGAAAATATTTGGTAAAAAATAACTTTCAAAACAAAAATTTGTATCTTCGTAATGCTGATTTCAAAATCATAACCACTATGAAGTCCAACAGTTTAAGAAAAAAGTGCATTAAAATGAACCTATCGGGTGTTATTGTTTCCGAAAAATTGTTGCACCCTAGTAATGACTTTTCAGGAGCGTCCGAAAGCTTGTTGCACCCTAGCAATGACTTTTCGGGAGCGTCCGAAAGCTTGTTTCTACCTAGAAATGCCCTTTCGGGAATGTCCGAAAACTTGTTTCTACCTAGAAATGCTTTTTCGGACAAAAAATACAATTCAAACACAAGTATAACCTTTAAATTTTAAATTTATGAATGGAATTGATTTACCTAAGCTTCGTAATGCAGAATACCTGCAATTCATCAAGAACTATCTCGCCATTGTGCTGCGAAACGACCCAACAGTACTAAAAATCCTTGCCAAGTATGATGCACTCGTAGGCAAAGGCAACGAGCTGGACGCGCTCTTCAAAAAGATTTTGGCCAATGAAAAGACAGCCGAGATTCTAGCATTAGACGAGCGACGTGACGATGCCGTCAACGGCATTTACTATGTAGCACAGGGGTATGATTATCATTTTGACCCCACATTGAAATCCGCTGGTACCCTCATAAAAGAAAGCTTTAGCGTGTATGGTGGTGGCATATCAAGGCTGAACTATCAGGCAGAAACCGCCACAATTACGAGCCTTATTATGGATTGGGAAAACAAAGCTCCACTTGTAGGGGCGTTCACCACCCTCAACCTGACCGCCTGGAAAAACGAGCTGAAAGCTGCCAACATCGCCTTTGACGAAAAATTCCTAGACCGTACCCAAGAATATGGCGATGCCACACCTGAGAATTTAAAATCGAAACGTGAAGAAACCAACGTGGTGTACTATGCTCTAAGAGACCGAATAGACGCCTACCATTTGCTAGCAGAGACAACGCCATCGCCCTACACCACGGTGATCAACCAGCTTAATGCGCTGATAGATCAGTACAACAGCTTGCTGAACAACAGAGCGCCCGAAGTACCCCCAACCGCTTAAGAATTTGGCAATAGACCATACGACAAAGGCAGTAGTTTTTACTGCCTTTGTTTGCTTTGAAAGGGGTATAATAATTACTGAAAGTTGAATGCGATTAGAAAGATTTATTGATGATTTGTAAGAAAAAATTAATATATTTGAATATTAATAAATTCTGATTGCCGTCAGACCTATCCACCCAAAAGTGGAGTGATAGGTCTGATTTTGTCAGACCTATAAACGAGTTAGCCGTTATATTACCAAAAAACTGCAAAAAATGAAATTTCTGAAAATATTCATATTAGTAACTTCTATTTTTTCTTGTGAAATCTATTCACAAGAAAAAATAATTGTAAAATATGAAAACGGAAATTTAAAGTTTGAAGGATATTCAAAAAACAAAATTCTTGATAGCGTTTATAAAGAGTATTATGAAAACGGAAACTTAAAAGCCGAAGGGTTTTATAAAAATTGTAAATACGAAACTAACAAAAGAAAAATTTTTGTTCTTGGTTGTGGAGTTGGAAAAAAAATAGACAGTTTAATTTCTGGAACAAATCACGGAAATTATAAAACTTATTATCAAAATGGTAAACTTCAAAGCATATCAAATTTTCACTGTGGCTTAATGCAAGGAAATTTTTATTATTACTACGAAAATGGGAATTTAGAAATGCAAGAATTTTATTTTGAAGGTAAACTTAAAATGTCACAAAGTTTTAATGAAAAAGGATTTGTCGAAGAAATTAATAATATCGATTATCGAATTGAAAAAAATCTAGAATTAGAAACTAAAAACCATAAAGAATTTTATGAAAACGGTGATTTAAAAATTGAAAATAAAATTGTTGAGGAAGAAAATGATATTGAAACTGAATATTATAAAGAATATTACGAAAATGGATTTTTGAAAATTGAAAATACTCTAAAAAATAATTCAAAAAATGGAATTTACCGAGAATATTTTGAAAACGGAAATGCAAAATACGAAGGGAAATTTAAAGATGATAAACCAATAGAAAAACAATATTTTTATAACGAAAATGGAACTATATTGAAAATAGAAACTTGGAAAAAGAACAAATTGATTAATTCAACTAATCAATAAATACAACGGCTAACAGCTAGAGTTTCGTTGCGTGCGCAGCACGAACAATGAAACTCCTGTTGAACGGAACCGGAGTACCTGCCGTTAACACTATGGAGTTATCGTAAAGTTTTGAAAGAGAATTACAAGAGGCAAGTGAGCCTCTTTTTT
>NZ_JANPFL010000185.1:0-1458 GCF_031423415.1 Flavobacterium sp. | reverse complement strand
CAAATAAAAGTTTTATTTCAATGAAATAAAGAGTTTGAAATACCAACATTATCATAAAATATAACCTTATTTTATTATAATTACTCAAAATTTAATTTTAAATAAATGAATAATTCAGAACTAGATTCAATAAAAATCAATGATATTCCATACAATTTGGCTGGAATTGAAGAATTGGCTTGGAAAAAATTGATAAACGGTTATTCAAAGAAAAAAAATGGTTTTCGCACAATGTGTTTGGGGACAATTGGTCTAGACAATGCCTCGGCTTTAAGAATCGTAATAAATAGAAAAGTAGATGAGTTACAAAAATCAATCTACTTTCACACCGACAATCGTTCTAGAAAATTTCAAGATATCAAATCAGATAATCGAGTTTCTTTGCTTTTTTATGATGCCCGACAAAAAATTCAAATTGCAATAAAAGCCCATGCATTTCTTCCAGAAAATAATTTATTGGCAATCGACCGCTGGAAAGCCACAAGTCCGCAGGCTCGATTGGGTTATATGACTATTGAATCACCAAATACAAAATCAGAAAAGCCGACTTTAGGTTATGACGAAAAGTTTTCTGAAATTAAACCTACAGATATTGAAAGTAATTTTTATCAAAAAAATTTCGATGTAATTGTTTGTAAAGTTTATGAATTAGAATTTTTGTACTTAGATTATTCTGGAAACCGAAAAGCTAATTTTTACTATGAAAATGGAGTTTTAAAGAACAGTTTTTGGGTTGTTCCATAATTTTTAAATATCTATTACGTAATCTGAAGGAATAAATTATTATATGAATTATGTAAGAATTTGTTTTAATTGTATAATTTTTTTTTAGAGCAACAGTATCATCTTTGCAAAAATAATTTTTTATCAAATAATAAAACAAATAAAAAAAATGAAATTAATTTCCGCATTCAAAACAATTCTTACAGCAATGGTTTTTATCATTGCAACCAATTATTCATCTGCACAAACGGCACAAAATTACGATCAAGGTTTTAGACTTGGAATAGGGATTTCTGGCGGATTGCCATTCGAAAAACCTTATGATTTTAATTTAGGAGCAGACGCACGATTACAATATGATTTGTCTAAAAAATATTCAGTTACATTAACAACAGGTTTCAATAACCTTTTTGTTGCAAGTCCAGGTAAAGATTTAGGATATGTTCCAGTAAAATTAGGTTTCAAAGCATTTGTAATCGAAGATCAATTTTATTTAATGGGCGAAGCTGGTGGCGCATTTGCAGTTACCAACAGCTACAACCAGAACTCGTTATTGCTAAGTCCAAGCATTGGTTATGTAATTGATAATTTTGATATAAGTCTAAAATACGAGCATTTTAGCGATTTTAAAGTTGTTAGAAACAACGCAATAGAGACAGGATTAAATCAAATTGCACTGCGTGTTGCTTATGGATTTAAACTATAATTATTGAGAATTCTTGTAAAAAAGCGGCA
>NZ_JANPFL010000184.1:0-36638 GCF_031423415.1 Flavobacterium sp. | reverse complement strand
CTCTTAAAACTTCAATATTTGAAAAAATATTTTTCTAAATTTCAAATATTGAGTTCTACAAAGAACACTAAAAAACAAGCAAAACAGTTGAAATGCTTATAAATAGTAGCTTTTCAAGTTTTTATCGGACAACAATGATTTTAAATTATCAATTTATTTATAGAATCTTTAATTTATATTTTTTATTTGGAGCTATTTTTGAGTTATTTAGAATTAATTTTTATTTAAATAAATTCAAATTAACTCATAAAATACATTTATTGAGTTATTATTATTGGATTAGAGGTGCAATATTTGAAATAAAAATTAAAAAAGGCTGTATTGAAAGTCAATTTTTAGTTTTACAATTATTTAACTATGAAGTAATTTAAATTTTTTGAGTTTTAGCAGAAATATAGGATTTTGTAGCTAATTAAAGTCTTTTTTAAATTGAATAATTGGCTTATGAAAAGAAAAAAAGCAAAAAGTGAGTGCAAAAGACAAATTATTTAGAAAAGGGATCATCTATTTATTCGTGGTTCAGATAGGGTAGGGATTTGCAGCTTTAAAAATTGTCCCTCTTTATAAATATTCTTAAAAAAATAGATAGTAATATAAATTTTTACAACCATAACTAGACTTTTAATAAAGGGGAAATCCCGTTTAAAAACTGCAAGAAGGTATTTTTTTTGCTGCATTTTGTCTAACTATTCAGGGGTTTCCACAATCCATAACCACCATTCAAATTCACGGAATATATATTGTGGTTTCTCAAAATGCGTTGCGCCAAATAGCCTCTTAGACCAATCTGGCAATAAATAACGTATTTCTTGTTTTTGTCAAAGAAATCCAAGTTATCCCTCAAAGTATCTAGATCCATATTAATCGCATTGGGAATCGCACCGTTTTCGAATTCTGTTTTGGTTCTAACATCAATGAGAATGGCTTTTTCAGTCAAAAGATAATCGTCCAATTGGTCGTAATTGATGAAACGTACATCGTCATTGAGCATATTTTCAGCCACGTATCCCAAAATATTTACAGGATCTTTAGCTGAATTATAGGGTGGGGCATAAGCTACTTCTATTTCCTGCAAATCATAAATAGTCAAATTTCCTTTGATGGCCGTAGCAATCACATCTATGCGTTTGTCAACTCCTTCTTGTCCCAAGGCCTGAGCACCATAAATAGTTCCGTCTTCTCCAAAATTCATTTTCAAGACAATATTGGTTGCTCCTGGATAATAAATAGCGTGATTGGATCTGGTAACGGTAACTGTTCGATACGGAATATTGCTGCGTTTCAATAATTTTTCGTTGAGTCCTGTGGCTGCAACAGTCAAGTCAAAGAATTTGATAATCGAAGTTCCCAAAGTTCCTTTGTACGAAATTTTGTTACCTCTCGTAATATTATCAGCTACAATTCGCCCTTGACGATTAGCTGGCCAAGCCAATGGAATCAGTACTTTCGCCTGATTAATATAGTGAGAAACTTCGACAGCATCGCCCACAGCATAAATATTCGGGTCTGAGGTTTGCATAAATTCATTCACAGCAATTCCGCCGGTTATGCCCAAATCCAATCCTGCAGCTTTCGCCAATCCATTTTCAGGCTTCACGCCAATGGCAAACACAACGGATTCAGCCAGAATGGTTTTGCCTGTATTTAATTTCAATTCAATTTCGTTGCCTTTCTCTTCAAAAGCTTCGACACCTGTATTTATAAGGATATTTAGGTTTTTGGCAGCGGCATGATGTTGTACCATTTTGGCAAATTCATAATCCACTGGAGCCATCACCTGGTTTCCCAATTCGATAACGGTGACATTTAAGTTTTTTTTAACTAGATTTTCCGCTACTTCTAAGCCAATGAAACCACCACCAACCACGGCAATGTTTTTTAAATCTTTGGTTTGGGCAATGATTCGATCCATATCCGTCACATTGCGAAGTGTCATTATTTTATCAGAATCTATTCCGGGAATAGCAGGTCGAAAAGGTTCGGCACCTGGAGATAATAATAATGTATCGTAGGATTCGGTGTAAATTTCTTTTGTAATTAGATTTCGAACTTCGATTGTTTTGGCTTCTTTGTTGATTTTTAAAACCTCGTTAAAAACACGGACATCTAGGTTGAATCTTGTTTTTAAGGAAGTAGGGGTGTGCAATAATAACTTAGAGCGGTCGGCAATAACACCTCCAATATGATAGGGAAGTCCACAATTGGCAAAGCTTACGTGTTCTCCTTTTTCAAAAATAATGATTTCATTTGCTTCACTCAGTCTTCTCAATCTTGCTGCAGCAGTTGCACCACCAGCAACGCCACCGATAATTAATATTTTCATCTCTATGTTAGTATTTATATCAAATGATAGTTCAAATTTCAGAAAACATTTACGAGTTATCTGTAGCTTATGTTACACAAAACGAAATCTTTTAAATTAAAATGAAATAATCAACCAAAAGCTTTGAATAGTAAATTATCTGACAAAGTGTTTGGTTTTTTTATGTTAAATGTTAAATTTTTTAGCGAAATTTACATCTAATAAAATGCACAGCTAAATAATGAAAGAATTACTCAAACAAACTTACGGATATCTACTTGAAGATAAATTAATCGAGGAAATTGTAGAAACTTCTTTGCTCAGAGATTTCAAGGAAGGTGATATTCTAATTGATTTTGGCGATTCTATTCGAAAAATGCCTTTGCTGATTTCAGGAGCCATTAAAATACTGCGAGAAGATTTTGACGAAGGCGAATTGTTGTTGTATTTTATAGAAAAAGGCGATACTTGTGCCATGACTATGGCTTGCTGTTTAGGCGAAACCAAAAGTGAAATTAGAGCTGTTGCTGAAACCAAAGGACAATTAATTATGATTCCTGTAAGCAAAATGGAAGAGTGGTTAGGAAAGTATAGAAGTTGGAGAAACTACGTTTTTAATAGTTATAATAATCGTTTAAAAGAAATGCTTTCAGCTATTGATAATTTGGCATTTATGAATATGGACGAACGATTATTAAATTATCTAAATGACAAATCAAAAGTAGTTAAATCCAATGAAATTCTTTCGACACATCAGGAAATTGCTTATGACTTGCATACTTCCAGAGTTGTTGTTTCTCGCTTGCTCAAAGCATTGGAAAACAAAGGCAAAATAAGTTTGAAAAGATCTTCGATTGTGTTGCTGAAATGAGGTAACATTTGTTACAGAACAAGGATATAAAATACCCTATTTTTGCGATTATAAATTTTTATAAATGGAAATATCTCAATTAATAGGATATATTTTGGCTGTTTTTGTTGGTATGATCCTCGGAATGTTGGGTAGTGGTGGTTCGATACTTTCGGTTCCTATTTTGGTTTATGTGATGGGAATAGAACCAACATTGGCAACAGCCTATTCCTTATTTGTTATTGGCACAACTTCTTTAGTTGGTGGAATTCATAAAGCAAAGCAAAAATTAGTCGATTTTTATAAGGTTGGATTATTCGGAATTCCAGCAGTAATTTCTGTATTTGTTACTCGAAAACTGATTGTTCCCAAAATTCCAGAAATTATAGTTGAGTCGGAAGGATTTATTTTGAGCAAGTCCATTCTTATTATGGTCGTTTTTGCCTTCGTTATGATTTTTGCATCGGTTAGAATGATAAAACCGTTGACAGAAAATAACGTTACAGAAAATGAAAAACTCAATTATATTAAAATTGCATTACTAGGAATTTGTATTGGACTTATTTCTGGATTTGTAGGCGCTGGAGGCGGATTTTTGATTGTTCCAACTTTATTGATTTTTGCCAAAACACCAATGAAAATGGCAATTGGAACCTCACTTTTAATTGTTGCTGCACAATCATTAATTGGGTTTACAGGCGACATTATGAGCGACCAAATTATCGATTGGAAATTACTGGAATACTTTACTTTAGCGTCAATTGTTGGGATATTTATAGGGAATTTTATTTCTAAAAAAGTAGCAGATGAAAAACTCAAAACTGGTTTTGGTTGGTTTGTATTAGCAATGGGAATTTACATCATCATTCGAGAGCTTTTCTTATCATAATAATTTGCTAAAATGTGGATTTAGAAAAAGAATTCGATTAAAAAATAGATAAATTTACATTATAAAAACACTTTGAAAGATGAAAATTAAACAAATTTATACCGGTTGTTTAGCACAAGGTGCCTATTATATCGAGAGTAAAGGCGAGGTAGCCATTATTGATCCATTACGTGAAGTGCAACCTTATATAAATAAGACCAATAAAAATAACGCAAAAATTAAATATATTTTTGAAACTCATTTCCACGCCGATTTTGTAAGTGGTCATGTCACCTTGTCCGAGAAAACTGGAGCTCCAATAATTTTTGGACCAACCGCCAATCCTAGTTTTAAAGCACATATTGCGACCGATGGGGAAGTTTTTCCTTTGGGAGAAATCACCATAACTGTTTTGCACACACCAGGACATACTTTGGAAAGTGTTTGTTATCTTTTGAAAGACAAACACGGAAAAGATTATGCCCTTTTTAGTGGAGATACTTTGTTTTTAGGAGATGTTGGTCGTCCGGATTTAGCTCAAAAAGCGGCGGATATGACTCAAGAAGAATTGGCAGGAATCTTGTTTGATAGTTTGAGAAACAAGGTAATGACTTTGGCAGATGATGTCATTGTTTATCCAGCTCATGGTGCAGGAAGTGCTTGCGGTAAAAATTTAAGCAACGAAACAGTTGGTTCTATTGGTGACCAAAAGAAAACCAATTATGCACTTCGTGCAAATATGACTAAGGAAGAATTTGTCAAGGAGGTTACCGATGGTTTATTACCACCGCCTTCTTATTTTCCGATGAATGTGAAGCTCAACAAAGAAGGATATGAAAATGTAGAAGACATTATTAGTGATGCCATTGCTTATGATGCTGAAACTTTCGAATTAGTTGCCAATAAAATCGATACCGTAATACTTGATGTTCGCCATCAGGATGATTATTCTAAAGGACATATTCCCCAGTCGATTTTCATTGGTATTGACGGTGATTTTGCTCCTTGGGTTGGTGCTTTGATTCCTGACATCAAACAACCTATTCTTTTGGTCGCTCCGTTAGGAAGAGCGGAAGAAAGTATTACACGTTTGGCTAGAGTAGGCTACGACAACACATTGGGCTACTTGAAAGGCGGATTTGAAACTTGGAAAAATGCAGGGTTTGAATATGATACTGTTAATTGGATTACAGCCAATGGTCTAGAAGAAATAATGGAAGAAAATGTTCCTATTTTTGATGTTAGAAAAGAGGGTGAATTTACTGCTGAGCATATCGAAGGTGCTCAATCTACTCCTTTGGATTTTATTAATGATCATATTGCCGAATTTCCAAAGGAAGATGAATTTTATGTGCATTGTGCCGGAGGATATCGCTCGGTGATTGCCGCTTCCATATTAAAAGCTAGAGGATATCATAATATTGTCAATATTTTAGGAGGATTTGCCTCAATCAAAAAAACGACAATAAAAACCACAAATTATGTGTGTCCGTCAACATTAAAATAATACCGATTATGTATTCAATACAGTTCAATAAAAATTGAACTATTTTCAGACTATATCGGTATTATACTAGAAAATTTTGATTATTTTAAATTCACGAAAAGTATAAAATGAAAAATTTACTATTCACAAATTGGCATACAATGCGCTGGGTGCGATTGGCTTTTTCCCTGTTTTTGTTTGTTCAAGCCGTAACCACTAAAGAATGGTTTTTTATCGCATTCGGATTGTTTTTCTTATTTCAGGTTGTATTCAATCTAGGCTGTGGGCCAAATGATTGTAGCATTCCTAATACTAAATATTCTAAAAAATGAGCACTAATTTTGATACCATTATAAAATCTGAAAAACCAGTATTAATTGATTTTTTTGCTACTTGGTGTGGTCCGTGCAAAACATTGGCACCGATTTTAAAACAAGTAAAAGACAATCTTGGAGAAGGCATTACCGTCCTGAAAATTGATGTGGATAAAAACCAACAATTGGCTTCAAAATATCAAGTTCGTGGAGTACCTACTATGATTTTATTCCAAAACGGAAAGCAATTGTGGCGACAATCGGGAGTTTTGTCTAAAGAAGAAATTATAAAAACCATAGTAGAAAAAAGTAATTAATTAAATGAATATCTTTCTGCAATACTTTTTCCATTATTGTCAATTGCTAAAAAAGCAATCTTTTATTTAATCCCAAATATATATCTTCATTTTAATGAGTGGATTACTCACAACTATCGAAAGAATTCTTCAATAAGCTTTTGCTCAATTCTATTTGGTATGTCATAGTTACCTAGGGGTTATTTTTTTTACTTTGGCAATTTAGAAACAGTGTTAAATTTAAACCAAGTATTTTAGTACAATTTCCGCTTTGTTCTGGTCGTTACGCACCAACTAAGCATAATAGACCTAGCTTTGTTAAATCAATTGGATTTCAATAAAATATTTTTGGAATACAAAGAAAAACAATAACAAAAAATGAGAAGAAGAAGAGAAGTAGTCTTGTTAAGCTGGAAATTGATAAAGAAAACCTACCAAGAATTTGATGATGATAATGCTTTAAAATTAAGTGCATCGTTGTCCTATTACACCATATTTTCATTACCACCATTAATGATTATTATAATATCCATTTTTAGTATTTTCTTTGGAAGAGAAGCTGTCAATGGTCAATTTTTCGGTCAGATAAATGGAATGGTTGGTAATGAAGCTGCTATCCAAATTCAGGAAACTATCAAGAATATTGAATTGACTGAGAACAGTGCATTTGCCGCCATATTTGGTGGGATAATGTTGCTCATCGGCGCTTCGGGAGTTTTTGCCGAAATTCAAAGTTCCATCAATTACATTTGGGGTTTGAAGGCGAAACCCAACAAGGGATTTATGAAATTTATTAAAAATCGATTGATGTCATTCTCAATGATTGCATCGGTTGGTTTTTTGTTATTGGTCAGTTTAATGGTCAATACCGTTATGGATTTAATTAGTGCCCGTTTGCTGATTTATTTTCCCGATTCGACCATTTATGTGTTTTATGTGCTTAATATTTTAATCCTGTTTGCGACCACAACGGTTTTATTTTCAATAATTTTTAAAACACTACCCGACGGAAATATTGCTTGGAAAGATGCCTTAATAGGTTCCGGTTTCACTTCGTTATTCTTTATGTTTGGCAAATTTGCAATAGGATTGTACTTGGGAAGTTCGACCGTTGCAACAGTATATGGTGCTGCTGGATCGGTAATTATTATTTTGATTTGGGTGTATTATTCAGCCATAATCTTGTATTTTGGAGCCGAATTTACGAAAGTGTATGCGAATGCTCACGGGAGTAAAATCATACCGAATGAATATGCTGTCGCCATTGAAGTAGAGGTAACAGAACTTCCAAAAGTACCTGAAAAATAATAATTGTATTTTGTTTCCCAATCTATTTTTTAGAAAAAAAGGTTTGTGTTTACTAAATTTTTTGATAAAAAAAATGCGGATAAAACCTTCTAGATTTTAACCGCATTTTTTTAATGAAGAAAGAATTACTTACTTAATTCGATCAAATTATTTATCTTTTTTAAATTATCCTGATCCATTTTTATCAATACTAACTGTTCAGTTATCATCATATGTTGACCAGATGTTAAATCTTCATGATTACTCAATGCCTCATTGTAAGTTTCAATCGCGGCATCCTCACCAAACACGCACGAATCCAAAATCACTTTTCTGTCTTTACCAGTAACTAAAGCTTTCACATCCATCCAAATTCGATAGATTTTACCGCTTGTTGTGGTTGATTCAGTTTGTTTTCCCCCTAAATTTTTGACTTCTGCAACGAGTTGTGCTTTTAATTTGATGCTTGTTTCTGTTGCATGTGCAAACAACATTTTTAAATCTGTTTCTTCCACTTCTTTCGATGCTGTTTCGTAGCCGTAAATTCTGTCGTTATTGATTTCAATAAGTGAATTCAAAACAGCAATTGTTTTCTCTGTTTTCATTTTTTTTTATTTTAGATTGTTATATAATTTATCCTTCCACAAAGGTTAGTTTAATAATTCAGTAGCATTTTATACAATTATTAAAATATATTACATTATTCCGAGGTGTATTCCAATTTTGGAATCAGTAAGTATTCGCTGACACAATTATTTTTCGATATAAATAATATAACAATACCTGTTAAGAATGTTATTTTTTTATACATTTGAAAAGCCATTCAAAATAACAATTTATGACTTTCGACAGTAAAACTCTTTCCAACGACCAATTATTAGATTTGTATAAAAGACTGCTTGTCCCAAGACTAATTGAAGAAAAAATGTTGATTTTGATTCGGCAAGGAAAGGTTTCAAAATGGTTTTCTGGAATTGGGCAGGAAGCCATTGCTGTGGGAGTTACGGCGGTTTTGGATTCTGACGAATACATCTTACCAATGCACCGAAACTTAGGTGTTTTTACGGGAAGGAATATTCCTTTACACCGATTATTTTCGCAATGGCAAGGCAAAGCCAATGGGTTTACCAAAGGTCGGGATCGCAGTTTTCACTTTGGCACACAAGAATTCAAGATTATTGGAATGATTTCGCATCTCGGCCCACAATTAGGAATTGCTGATGGAATTGCTTTAGCAAATAAACTAAAACAAAACGGAAAAATAACGGCTGTATTTACAGGTGAAGGAGCCACAAGCGAAGGGGATTTTCACGAAGCTTTGAATATTGCTGCTGTTTGGGAATTACCGGTTTTATTTATTGTCGAAAACAATGGTTATGGTTTATCAACGCCAACAGATGAGCAGTTTCGTTGTGAGCACATTGCCGATAAGGGAATAGGTTACGGAATGGAAAGCCATATTTTAGATGGCAATAATATACTT
Source organism: Flavobacterium sp. (assembly GCF_031423415.1). Classification (GTDB taxonomy): domain Bacteria; phylum Bacteroidota; class Bacteroidia; order Flavobacteriales; family Flavobacteriaceae; genus Flavobacterium. The sequence continues at coordinate 27,752 of NZ_JANPFL010000184.1, read as the reverse complement.
GAAGTTTATACTAAATTATCAGAATTGAAAGCTTCGATGGAGGCAAATCCCCGTCCTGTTTTATTGGAATTCATAACTTTTAGAATGCGCGGTCACGAAGAGGCGAGTGGCACCAAATATGTTCCGCAGGAATTGATGGACGTTTGGGCTGCCAAAGATCCAGTGGAAAATTACAGGAATTATTTAAAAGAAAAAAACATTCTTTCAGAGGATTTTGATTCCAGTTTAAGAAGCGAAATCAAGACCGAAATTGATGAAAATTGGGCTGTTGCCAATGCTGAACCTGAGATTGAAGCTATTTATGATAATGAATTAAATGATGTTTACAAATATTATGAATATCAAGAAGTTAAACCTTCTGATGAAATTAGTAATATCCGATTTATAGACGCTATTTCCAGCAGTTTGAGACAATCAATGGAACGGTATGACAACTTGGTGATTATGGGTCAGGACATTGCTGAATATGGAGGTGCTTTTAAAATCACCGATGGTTTTGTCGAGCAGTTTGGTAAAGAGCGTGTTCGCAATACACCCATTTGCGAAAGCGCAGTAGTTTCGGCCGGAATGGGATTGTCTATCAACGGTTATAAAGCGATTGTCGAAATGCAGTTTTCCGATTTTGTCTCTACAGGATTCAATCCAATCATAAATTTATTGGCCAAAACGCATTACCGTTGGCAGGAAAAAGCCGATGTTGTAATACGGATGCCTTGTGGTGCGGGAACTCAAGCAGGACCTTTTCATTCGCAGACTAATGAAGCTTGGTTTACTAAAACACCCGGTTTGAAAGTAGTTTATCCAGCCTTTCCGTATGATGCCAAAGGTTTGTTGAACGAATCTATCAACGACCCGAATCCCATTCTATTTTTTGAGCACAAGCAATTGTATCGAAGTGTACACCAAGATGTACCAACAGATTATTACACGATTCCTTTGGGCAAAGCCGCTTTGGTAAAAGAAGGAAATCAAGTCACGATTATCACTTTTGGCGCAGCCGTACATTGGGCATTGGAAACTTTGACTAAAAACCCAGAGATCTCAGCTGATGTCTTGGATTTAAGAACCTTGCAACCTTTGGACACTGAAGCTATTTATACTTCGGTGAAGAAGACAGGACGAGCCATTATTTACCAAGAAGACTCTTTGTTTGGCGGTATTGCCAGCGATATTTCGGCATTGATTATGGAAAATTGCTTCAAATATCTTGATGCGCCAGTAAAACGTGTGGCAAGTTTAGACAGTCCGATTCCGTTTACCAAAGCTTTGGAAGACCAGTATTTGCCAAAAGGAAGGTTTGAGCAAACGTTGTTGGAGTTGTTGTATTATTAAGTTTACCTATTATTCAACTTCGCTTTCTCCTTGATAATATCGCTTATTTTTCGGTTTTCGATTTTGCTTTCAAGCCAAGAAATGATGTCTAGATAAAGGAACGCTCTTTTCTCGTAGGTGTTTTTTTCTAATTCAACAAAACGTTCTTTTACTTTGATAAATTCTTTTTTGATATCACTTGGATAAATGGTGCTTAATTTTTTCAAAAAGCGAATGATTTCCTTTTGCACTTCGTGTAAATCATTCATTTTGATTAGAAATTTGTAGGTGCTCACCAACTGATTTTCTAAGTTGAAATCTTTCCCCGATTCGTAATGCGCAATCAAGCACAACAATCGGGCAAAGCAAGCCAAATCTTCTCGAACGTAAAGGTTTTTGTTATTGATGATTTTTTCAAGATAAAATACGCATTCGTTGTGTTTTTCGTTACCAAAATAAATGCACGCAATTTTATAGTAAAACAACATTTCGTGATGCTCGTCTAGATGCTCAGAGTGCAGATTTATTTTCTCTAATACTTCTGGAATCAGGTATTCCCCTTCGGCAAAAGTTCCCTCGAGAATGTGATAATTCAATTTGTTATTGTATAAATATAAGAATGATAACGAAGTGATGTTGTCATTGACCGGAAATTGTGGATCGTTGATGGTTTCTTCCAACAGCCGTAAATATTTCTTAAAATTGGACTTGTATTTCAGCATAAACAGCGACTCCAATAAATAATGGTTTCCTTTCAGGAAAAACACAGGATTGAGATAAATCATACTCCTGTTGTCATAAAAAAGGGTTACCCATTTATGCGAAAATTTATAACAAGACAAGAAGTCTTGAACTAGAAAACTGCGCCAAAGATTAGCATTAAAATACCAATAGCGTTCTCTAAATCCAAACTTTTTCTCGTCGAATTTAGCAATGTGCTTCTTGAAATAATCGTCTATATATTTGAATTCTTCATCGCTTTTTACGTAACCAGTTTTAAGCATAATGCCGTATAATTGCAATGATAAATTCGATAGCTTACTCGAAATCGTATTTTTATAATTTAGTTCTTTAGCTTGAATAACGAGTTCATCCGCACGACCTTGAATACTGCGGGTAATGTATTGCGACTCAATTAGTTTTTCGAATTCGACAATTTCATACGCCATATATTTTTCGTCGTTTTCTAGGGCTTGTTGCTTGGTTTTATCCAAGATTTTCAAACTCTGTTTGTACAAGCCTTTGTTGTAAAGTATGGCCGCAAAATCGATTTGTTCTCTTAATTGATACCGAATGTTTTGGCTCGGAATATTCAACCTGATACTCACCAATATTTGTTTGTACAAATACGATTTTAGGTTCGATAATTGGGCTTTTTTGATAATGCCACTTTTCAAGATAATTTTCTCGTCATAGCCTTCCGACTTGTCCAAAATATTGAATAATTCGATAAACTTTGTGTTAGAACTCGTTTCCAAACGACTTGCGAAAATCTTAAATTGTCTTTTTTCGGACTTTGAAAGGGATTTAATTAAAACAAATAAAGAATCTTTTTGATGGTTAGCCATTGTAAAATATAGTATAGTAACGTATTGTTTTTAAGTATTTTATAAAGTTTTTGCATCCCTTATAAACAGTATAATTCACAAAAACGAATTTTACATTAGAATAATGAAATCTATTTTTGTTCAAAGATGTGAAATTACATTAAATATTTTAAATATGAAATGAGCATGAACTAAAATTGGTTGCAAGCACCAATGTAGATATGCTAATTACATATGACCGATAAAAAACAATAAATATTTACCTATGAATAGAGAGAAAGTCCAAATTTTTGATACCACTTTAAGAGACGGTGAACAAGTTCCAGGATGTAAATTAGATACCCAGCAAAAACTAGTAATTGCCGCTCGCCTCGACGAAATGGGAGTTGATATTATCGAAGCTGGTTTTCCTGTTTCTAGTCCAGGTGATTTTTTATCTGTTTCTGAGATAGGTAAAATTGTTAAAAACGCTACGGTTTGTGGACTTACAAGAGCTGTAAAAAACGATATTGATGTAGCTGCTGCAGCTTTGAAATATGCAAAAAAACCCCGTATTCATACTGGAATTGGAACATCAAATTCTCATATTGTATACAAACTAAATACCACTAGAGAAGATATTATTGCCCGAGCAAAATATGCAGTTTCTTATGCCAAATCATTCGTTGAAGATGTAGAATTTTACGCTGAAGATGCCGGTAGAACCGAGAATGATTTCTTAGCTCGAGTCTGTGAAGAAGTCATAAAATCTGGAGCAACCGTATTGAATATTCCCGATACAACAGGATATTGTTTGCCAGAAGAATACGGAGCTAAAATAAAATATCTGAAAGAAAACGTAAAAGGCATTGAAAACGTAATTCTTTCTTGTCATTGTCACAATGATTTAGGAATGGCTACAGCCAATTCGATTGCTGGTGTCATCAACGGTGCCAGACAAATAGAATGTACGATTAATGGTATAGGAGAAAGAGCTGGAAACACCGCACTTGAAGAAGTAGTGATGGTGCTGAAACAACATCCGTATTTGAATTTAGATACTAGCATCAATACCCGTCAATTAAATGAAATGAGCCGCTTGGTATCAGAAAGTATGGGAATGATGGTGCAACCTAACAAAGCGATTGTTGGTGCCAACGCTTTTTCACACAGTTCAGGAATTCATCAAGATGGTGTGATAAAAAACAGAGAGACCTACGAAATTATGGATCCTGTTGAAGTAGGAGTCAATGAATCTTCAATTATACTTACGGCCAGAAGTGGTAGAGCAGCATTGGCTTACAGAGCCAAAAAAGTGGGTTATGAATTGACAAAAGTACAATTGGATATTGTTTACGTAGAATTCTTGAAATTTGCAGATATTAAAAAAGAAGTCTTGGACACTGATATTCACCAAATCATAGAAGCTTGTAAAATTGAAAGTGATTTAATTAGAAGTTAACAAAAACAATAAAATTAGAAAGAAAACATACAATGGAATTAAATAAATACAGTAAAACAATAACACAAGACATTACACAACCGGCTGCTCAAGCAATGTTGTACGGAATTGGTTTGACTGAAGAAGATTTGAATAAAGCACAAGTGGGCATTGTGAGTATGGGATACGAAGGCAATACTTGTAATATGCACCTGAATGATTTGGCTAAAGATGTCAAAAAAGGAGTTTGGGATGCTGATTTAGTGGGATTAATTTTTAATACCATCGGAGTAAGCGATGGTATTTCAAACGGAACAGAAGGAATGCGATTTTCATTGGTTTCACGTGATGTTATTGCTGATTCAATCGAAACGGTAATGGGAGCACAGTGGTATGACGCCATGATTGCCATTCCAGGTTGCGATAAAAATATGCCAGGAGCCTTGATTGCGATGGGAAGAGTAAATCGCCCAGCAATTATGGTTTATGGAGGAACAATCAACTCAGGAAGATGGAAAGGAGAACACCTTAATATAGTATCTGCTTTTGAAGCTTTAGGAAAAAAATTCAAGAATACTATTTCCGATGAAGATTTCAAAGGTGTAATCAAAAATTCTTGTCCAGGTCCAGGGGCTTGCGGCGGAATGTACACTGCTAATACTATGGCGTCAGCCATTGAAGCACTAGGAATGAGTTTACCATACAGTTCTTCAAATCCTGCGGTAAGTCAAGATAAACTAAAAGAATGTGACGATGCTGGAAAGGCTATTCGTATTTTATTAGAAAGAGATATTAAGCCAAAAGATATTATGACTCGCAAGGCTTTTGAAAACGCTATTACCATTGTAGCCGTTTTGGCTGGTTCAACCAATGCTGTTATGCACCTAATTGCTATGGCACATTCAGTTGACATTGAAATAACATTGGATGATTTTCAGGCTATCAGTGATAAAACTCCCGTTTTGGCTGATTTAAAACCAAGTGGAAAATTCATGATGGAAGATTTGCACGCAGTTGGTGGAATTCCTGCATTAATGAAATATTTGTTAAGAGAAGGTTTCATTCATGGAGATTGTATGACAGTAACAGGGAAGACAATTGCCGAAAATTTAGAATCTGTACCTGATTTATATGAAGGTCAAGAGATTGTTCATGATATAAAAAACGCATTAAAATCTTCTGGAAATATTCAAATATTATACGGAAACCTAGCTTCTGAAGGTTGTGTTGCCAAAATTAGCGGAAAAGAAGGAGAATATTTTGAAGGAACAGCAGTAGTTTTCGAAAGCGAATTCGAAGTTATTCCCGGTCTTGAAAAAGGAATGATTAAACCAGGTGATGTAGTCGTCATTCGGTATTGCGGACCAAAAGGTGGACCAGGAATGCCAGAAATGCTAAAACCAACTTCTGCCATTATGGGTGCTGGTTTAGGAGATAAAGTGGCCTTGATTACCGATGGCAGATTTTCAGGTGGCTCGCACGGTTTTGTAGTTGGTCATATTACACCAGAAGCGTATGATGGTGGTGGAATTGCATTAATCGAAAATGGAGATACTATTACAATTGATGCCGTAAAAAACACCATCAATTTAAAAATCCCAGATGCAGAATATGCCGAGAGATTGGCCAATTGGGTGCAACCGGATTTAAAAGTTAAAAAAGGAGTTTTACTCAAATATGCAAGATCAGTTTCAAGTGCATCAACGGGTTGTGTAACGGATAAGTAATCCCCACCCCAGCCCTCCCCGAAGGGGAGGGAGTTGAGTATTAAATAATAAAAAAAATATTAAATTCCCCTTTACCAGTTTCGGCTCCCCCTCCTTCGGAGGGGGTCGGGGGGAGGAAAAAAATATAAAATGGAAAATAATAAAATATCGGGCGCAGAAGCCATTATAAGATGTTTGCTAGAAGAAGGCGTGGACTTGGTTTATGGGTATCCAGGTGGAGCCATAATGCCAGTTTATGACGAATTATATAAATTTAAAGAACAGTTACACCACGTTTTGGTGCGACACGAACAAGGTGCAACACACGCCGCTCAAGGGTATGCGAGGGCTACCGGAAAAGTTGGTGTTGCCATAGCCACTTCAGGTCCTGGAGCAACCAATTTGGTAACCGGAATTGCCGATGCGCAAATCGATTCAACACCGATGGTTTGTATTACAGGTCAAGTAGGCAAACATTTATTAGGTTCTGATGCTTTTCAGGAAACAGATATTATCGGGATTTCAACTCCTGTAACTAAATGGAATTATCAAATAACGGAAGCTCACGAAATTCCAGAAATTATAGCCAAAGCTTTTTATATTGCCAAATCAGGTCGTCCTGGTCCAGTTTTAATTGACATTACAAAAAATGCTCAGTTCGATCAGTTGGATTTTAGTTATAAAAAATGTACCAACATTAGAAGTTACAATCCGAAACCCGTTTTAAACCTTGAAAAAGTAGCTGCAGCAGCTGAACTAATCAATACCGCCAAAAAACCATACATCATTTTTGGTCAAGGAATTATTTTGGGTCAAGCCGAAGCTGAACTAAAAGAATTAATAGAGAAATCAGGAATTCCAGCTGCTTGGACAATTTTAGGGCTTTCTGCTTTGCCAACGGATCATCCTTTAAATGTGGGAATGCTTGGAATGCATGGTAATTATGGACCAAATGTTTTGACTAATGAATGCGATGTTTTAATTGCGATTGGAATGCGTTTCGATGACCGTGTCACCGGAAATTTGGCCACTTATGCCAAACAGGCCAAGGTCATTCACTTCGAAATTGATCCTGCTGAAATTGATAAAAATGTAAAAACTACCATTGCTGTTTTGGCCGATGTAAAAGAATCTTTGCAAGCATTGATTCCGCTTATCGAAAACAATACACACGAATCTTGGCACAACGAATTCAAGGAAAAATACAAAATCGAATTAGAAGCGGTTATAAACGAAGAATTAGCGCCAACAAATGACAAAGGAATTTCGATGGGAGAAACCATTGAAATGATCAATAAACATTCTAATGGAGACGCCATTATAGTTTCAGATGTCGGTCAACACCAAATGTTTGCTTGCCGTTATGCTAAATTCAATGATACAAAAAGTAATATTACATCAGGAGGATTAGGAACAATGGGATTTTGTTTGCCAGCCGCTATTGGTGCTAAAATGGGAAGACCAGAACGTGAAGTGGTGGCTATTATTGGCGATGGCGGATTTCAAATGACAATCCAAGAATTAGGAACTATTTTCCAAACCAAAGTACCCGTAAAAATTGTAATATTAAACAATGAGTTTTTAGGAATGGTACGCCAATGGCAAGAACTATTTTTCGACAATCGTTATGCATCAACAGAAATGGTAAACCCGAATTTTTGTGCAATTGCCGAAGGGTATTACATCAAAGCCAAGAAAGTAACCCAAAGAGAAGAATTAGACGCCGCCGTTGCTGAAATGATGGCATCAAAAGATGCCTATTTCCTTGAAGTGATGGTCGAAAAAGAAAATAATGTATTTCCGATGATTCCAACTGGAGCTTCGGTTGCAGACATAAGATTATCGTAAGCCCCCTACCCCCCGAAGGGGGAACTAGGAGCTTTAATAGAAAAATAGATTATAAATTAAAAATAAACCCAAATGCCAGTTTCGGCTCCCTCCCCTTAGGGGAGGGTTGGGGAGGGGCTTAAATTATGGAAGAAAATAAAATATTCACTATTTCTGTTTACTCAGAAAATAACGTTGGCTTATTGAATAGAATTTCAGGGATTTTCTTGAAACGCCATATCAATGTATTGAGTCTAAACGTATCCGAATCGGAAATCGAAAACGTCTCCCGATTTATCATTGTGGTAAAAACTTCAGAAAAATGGGTGCAAAATATTGTAGGTCAAATCGAAAAACAAATCGAAGTTATTAAAGCATTTTATCATGTTGATGAAGAAACAATTTTCCTTGAAAGTGCTATTTTCAAAATAGAGTCTAGTTTGTTATTCGACGAAAGACAAATTCAAAACATCATCAAAGAAAGTCATTCGGAAATTGTGACGGTTTCAAGAGACTTTTTTGTGATATCAAAATCAGGAAAACGTGCCGAAATCAACGATTTGTATAACAAATTAAAACCTTTTGGAATTATGCAATTTGTGCGTTCAGGACGAATTTCAGTTTCCAAAGAGAAAATGGAAGTAACAACTTTATTAGAAGAACTAAAATAGGGTCTAAATTTCAGATAGCAGCTAGCAGATTATAGGTTGCATTAGATAAAACTTAAAATTATAAATCATTCAATTATTAAATACAAAAAAATGGCAAATTATTTCAATTCATTACCACTTAGAGAACAATTAGAACAATTAGGCGTTTGCGAATTCATGGATAAATCCGAATTTGCAGATGGAATAGAGGCCCTTAAAGGCAAAAAAGTAGTCATCGTAGGTTGCGGAGCTCAAGGTTTGAACCAAGGTTTGAATATGAGAGATTCTGGATTAGATATTTCTTATACTTTACGTGCAGATGCGATTGCTCAAAAAAGAGTTTCATATACGAACGCTGCGGATAATGGTTTCACAGTAGGAACGTATGAGGAATTAATTCCAACGGCCGATTTGGTTTGTAACCTAACTCCTGATAAGCAACATACGGCAGTAGTTTCAGCCATTATGCCTTTGATGAAGAAAGATTCTACTTTGGCGTATTCACATGGTTTTAATATTGTGGAGGAAGGAATGCAAATTCGTAAAGACATCACTGTTATTATGTGTGCTCCAAAATGCCCAGGATCTGAAGTTCGTGAAGAATACAAAAGAGGTTTTGGTGTACCAACATTAATCGCGGTTCACCCAGAAAATGATCCGAATGGATTAGGTTTGGCTCAAGCCAAAGCCTATGCAGTAGCTACAGGAGGAGACAGAGCAGGAGTTTTGAAATCTTCATTTGTTGCTGAAGTAAAATCGGATTTGATGGGGGAGCAAACCATTCTTTGTGGGTTGTTGCAAACGGGTTCTATTTTATGCTTTGATAAAATGGTAGAAAAAGGTATCGAGCCTGCTTATGCTTCGAAATTAATTCAATACGGTTGGGAAACTATTACCGAAGCCTTGAAACACGGTGGAATTACCAATATGATGGATCGTTTAAACAATCCGTCAAAAATTGAAGCTTTCGAACTCGCCGAAGAGTTAAAAGATATTATGCGTCCGTTATTCCAAAAACATCAAGACGATATTATGTCGGGAGAATTTTCAAAAAATATGATGATTGACTGGGCTAACAATGATGCCAATTTATTGACTTGGAGAGCAGCCACTGGAGAAACTAATTTTGAAAAAACCGCTCCAACAACAGCAGCTATCTCTGAACAAGAATATTTTGACAATGGAGTTCTAATGATTGCAATGGTAAAAGCTGGTGTAGAATTGGCATTTGAAACAATGACCGAATCAGGAATTATCGAAGAATCGGCTTACTATGAATCATTACACGAATTGCCGTTGATTGCGAATACTGTAGCAAGAAAAAAATTATTCGAAATGAACCGAGTAATTTCCGATACCGCTGAATACGGTTGTTATTTATTCGATCACGCCTGTAAACCATTATTAGCAGATTTTATGAAAACAGTAGAAACCAATGTTATTGGCAAACCTTTTTCAAATTCAAATGGTGTTGACAACGCTATTCTTATAGCTGTAAACAAGGAAATTCGTCAACATCCTATCGAAGATATTGGTGCTTGGTTGAGAGAATCAATGACAGCAATGAAAAAAATTGGATAATAATTCTAATTTTTAATTATAAAAAACAGCGAGATAGAAATTTTCTATTTCGCTGTTTTTATGTAAAAAATAAATTTAATTATGTAAATAATGAAGCCTAATAATTACTAAATTAGCAAAACTATGGAAACTACTGTTGATGTTGTAATTATTGGCGGAGGTTTGGCTGGTCTGACTAGTGCTATACACTTATCAAAATCTGGGTTGAAAGTAATCTTGATTGAAAAAAATGAATTTCCAAAACATAAAGTGTGCGGAGAATACATTTCGAATGAAGTTTTACCTTATTTTCAGTCGTTGGGCTTAAACATGGTGGCTTTAAATCACTCCAATATTTCAAAAATACAATTCTCCATTTCAAGCGGAAAAATAATAAATCAGAGACTTCCGTTAGGTGGTTTCGGGATAAGTCGCTATGAATTGGATCATTATTTATATCAAAAAGCAGTAGCAAATGGCTGTCAAATTGTTCAAGATACCGTTAACAACATTCTATTTGAAGAAGACGAATTCACTGTTTTTACTACCAATAATTTAGAATTAAAATCAAAAATTGTTCTTGGAGCGTTTGGTAAAAGATCTAATCTTGATTTGAAATTGGATCGTGATTTTATTCTAAAAAATTCTCCTTGGCTCGCTGTAAAAGCTCATTATTCTGGGAAATTTCCTGGTGATGTGGTGGGTTTACACAATTTTAAGGGCGGTTATTGTGGCGTTTCAAAAGTAGAAAATGATAAAATAAACATTTGTTATTTAGTTGATTATGAAACCTTCAAACAGCATAAAAATATTGAAGAGTTTCAATCTAAAGTGATGTATAAAAACCCGAACTTGAAAACTATTTTTGAAAATTGTGTGCTGATTTTTGACAAACCTTTGACTATAAGTCAAATTTCATTCGAGAAAAAGGAAGCTGTCGAAAACCATATTTTAATGATTGGAGATACTGCAGGATTGATTCATCCTTTATGTGGGAACGGAATGGCAATGGCGATTCATAGTGCCAAAATTGCTTCCGAATTAATTCTATCATTTTTAGATACTAAAATCAATTCCAGAAAAGAATTAGAAGAAAAATATACCCAAGAGTGGAATGCTAATTTTAAAAACAGAATCAAAATCGGTCGATTGTTATCAAAAATACTACAGAAAGAAAAGTTAACTACTTTTTTGATGCAATTATTGGCTACATTTCCGTTTCTATTACCTTTGATTATCAAGAAAACTCACGGCAAGCCCATAATTTTGAAATCTTAATATGTTCATAAATACAAAATACAGAACGGACGAACCCGAAATTATGGATGATTTTGCAATGGAAGGTGAAGTCTTGCGCGAGGCTTTGGATAAAATTGCAAAAATTAACCAACTCTTGGGCGGAAACCAGTTAACTTTACAAGGCGTTCAGGAATTAATTCAGGAAATTTCAAGTACAACCGAAATTACCATTGTAGATGTGGGTTGTGGAAACGGAGATATGTTGCGAACTTTGGCCAACTATGGTAATAAAAATAATTTGAATTTTCGATTAATTGGTATTGACGCTAATAATTTTACCATTAATCACGCTCGAAGATTATCAGAAGATTATTCAAATATAAGTTTTCAATGCGAAGATGTTTTTGGTAAAGCTTTTGCAGAGTTAAAATATGATATAGTATTGTGCACATTGACGTTACATCATTTCAAAGAAGTTGAAATCTCGAAATTAATGACCGTTTTTAATGCCAATTCAAGAATAGGAATTGTGATTAATGATTTGCAAAGAAGCGCTTTGGCTTATCGATTATTTCAGGTTTTATGTTTTGTCTTTCGATTAAATGCAATGTCACGAGAAGATGGATTGGTATCCATTTTGAGAGGTTTTAAAAAAGAAGAACTGATTCATTTTTCAAAAGAATTAAAACTTAACAACTATAAAATTCAATGGAAATGGGCGTTTCGTTATCAATGGATTATTAAAAAAGACATTGAGATAATAGATAAAGAGATAAAAGAAGTATAAATTTTAATCTATTATCTATCCGTTCATCATCTAAAAGTCTAAAAAAGCTATGAGTGTAAAAATAAAATGTGTTTCCAAACAATTACCAAAGTATTTTAGAAATACGGATGAAATCATTCCATTCCTAGATGCTTGGCTTGAAGGACAAGAGGAACGATTCATTAGGAAAGTAAAGAAAATATTTGAAGGAGCAGCCGTTGACAAACGTTATTCCATTATGGATCCAATCGAGGTTTTTACCAATACTTCCTTTGAAGAAAGAAATGATATTTACGTTCGGGAAGTGATTGAGTTAGGGGAGAAAGTTTTGGAAAAAGCCTTAACAAAAGCAAATTGGCAACCCGAAGATCTTGACTATATTATCACAGTAAGTTGCACTGGAATTATGATTCCTTCTTTGGATGCGTATTTAATCAATAAATTGAAATTACGCCACGACATCGTTCGGCTACCAGTAACAGAAATGGGTTGTGCAGCAGGAATTTCAGGCATTATTTATGCCAAAAACTTCTTGAAAGCCAATCCTGGAAAACGAGCCGCAGTTATCGCTGTAGAAAGCCCGACTGCAACGTTTCAATTGGATGATTTTTCGATGGCCAATATTGTCAGCGCAGCGATTTTTGGAGATGGAGCTGCTTGTGTATTGCTTTCTTCGCATAGCGATGACGAAGGACCGGAGATTCTGGACGAAGAAATGTATCATTTTTACGATGCCGAACATTTAATGGGTTTCAAATTAACGAATTCAGGCTTACAAATGGTTTTGGATATTGAGGTTCCGGAAACTATTGCTTCCCATTTCCCCAATATTATTAATCCATTTTTAGAGAAAAACAATCTAAAAACGGCAGATTTAGACCATTTGATTTTTCACCCTGGTGGAAAGAAAATTGTTCAAACTGTTGAGGGATTGTTTTCAGATTTAGGAAAAAATATTGACGATACAAAAGAAGTCTTGCGACTGTACGGCAATATGTCAAGTGCCACTGTTTTGTATGTTTTAGAGCGGATTATGGATACCAAACCGAAGAAAGGTTCGAAAGGATTAATGTTGAGTTTTGGACCAGGATTTTCTGCTCAAAAGGTTTTATTGCAGTTTTAAAAAAAAATTGACCGCAGATTCGCAGATTTAAAATAGTATTTGATGAATTATTCAAAAAAAATCTGTGAATCTGTGGCAAAAAAAGTATGACAAAAGAAGAAATCATATCAAAATTACCGTATTCCAAACCTTTTTTGTTTGTAGATGAATTGCTACATATTGATGAAAATGGAGTGGAAGGAACGTACACTTTTGATGAAAATCTAGATTTTTACAAAGGTCATTTCGCGAATAATCCCATAACGCCCGGCGTAATCCTAACAGAAGTTATGGCGCAAATAGGACTGGTTTGCTTGGGAATATTTTTATTGAATGATGAATTTAATTTAAATACCTCAATTGCTTTAACATCAACAGAAATAGAGTTTTTGAAACCTGTTTTTCCTAACGAAAAAGTGACGGTAATTTCAGAGAAAATTTATTTTAGATTTGGCAAACTAAAATGTAAAGTGGTGATGAAAAATGAAAAGGAGGAAGAAGTTTGCTCAGGTACAATTGCTGGAATAATCCTCACCCCAACCCTCTCCAAAGGAGAGGGAGCTAACATTGAATAAAAATGACAATGTGCCAATTTAAATTGATTTTTTGAAATTGCCATTGCCATTGAAATTGAAATTTTTATATGAATATACGTGTCGTAATTACTGGTCTTGGTGTTGTTGCTCCCAATGGAGTTGGACTTGATGCGTTTACCGATGCCATAAAAAATGGAATATCGGGTATTATGCACAACGCAGAATTAGAACGGTTGCAATTTTCGTGTCAAATAGCTGGAAAGCCAGAAATTTCTACTGAATTATCCCTTAATTATTTTACAGAATTGGAACTTAGAAATTTTAATTCATCCGGAATTTTATATGGCGTCATTGCTGGAATGGATGCTTGGAAAGACGCCGGATTGTCGCTAGAAATAAATGATGAACCCGATTGGGATAGTGGAACCATTTTTGGGACGGGAACTTCCGGAATAGATAAATTCAGAGAAAGCATTTATAAAATTGACGATTTTCAAACCCGTAGATTGGGAAGCACAGCCGTGGCACAGACTATGAATAGCGGTGTGAGTGCCTATTTAGGAGGAAAACTTGGTTTAGGAAATCAAGTGACCACCAATTCGTCTGCTTGTACAACAGGAACGGAAAGTATTTTGATGGCTTTTGAACGCATAAAATCGGGTCAGGCGAAACGCATTTTGGCAGGAAGCACGAGCGATTCCGGTCCTTATATTTGGGGTGGATTTGACGCAATGAAAGTATGTACCTTTAAACATAATGAAACACCAGAACAAGGCTCAAGACCAATGTCGGCAACAGCTTCTGGTTTTGTTCCTGGAAGTGGGGCAGGAGCATTGGTTTTGGAAGATTTAGAAACAGCTTTGGCTCGTGGAGCAAAAATATATGCTGAAGTTTTGGGTGGAAATGTGAATTCCGGTGGTCAACGAGGTCAAGGTACTATGACAGCGCCCAATTCGGTCGCCGTGCAAAAATGTATCAAAGACGCTTTGAAAAATGCTGGTATTCATACCAACGAAATTGATGCCATCAACGGACATTTAACCGCAACCTCAAAGGACAGTTTAGAAATTCAAAATTGGTGTGAAGCTTTGAATAGGAGTGGAGTCGATTTTCCTTATATCAACTCACTAAAATCGTTGGTTGGCCATTGTTTGACAGCTGCGGGAAGTATCGAAAGTGTAGCTTCAGTATTGCAATTGCATCACGGATTTATTTTTCCAAATATCAATTGCGACGATTTGCATTCTGAAATTACAGGCATTATTGATGCTTCAAGAGTTCCACAACAATTAATTAAAAAAGAATTGACCATTATCGCCAAAGCTAGTTTTGGTTTTGGAGACGTAAATGGCTGCGTAATTTTTAAAAAATACAAATAAACTATGGACAAAAAAGAAACTATTGAAAAGTTAAAGACTATCGTAAAGCCATATATTAAAAGCCAAGAAGCTTTTGATAATCTCACAGAAAGCACTGATTTTATTACTGATTTGCAAATAAACTCAGCCAATTTAGTAGATGTAATATTAGATATTGAAGAAGAATTTGATATCATTATCGACAACGAATCTATGGAACGAATGGTGAATGTAAAGGCTGCAATGGAAATTATAGAAACCAAATTATCCGAAAAATGATTGGAAACGATATTGTAGATTTGGCTTTAGCTCAACAAGAAAGCAATTGGAAACGGAAAGGATTTTTGGATAAAATATTTTCCAAAAACGAGCAATTACTGATTTCAAACGCTGAAAATCCAGCAATTATGGTTTGGAACTTGTGGAGTAGGAAGGAAGCGGCATACAAAATTTACAATCGGAAGACGCAAATTAGAGGCTATTTTCCTTTGCAATTTGAATGTTTTGATTTGCGTAGTATCGATGGAATTATTTTTGGAAAAGTAGCCATAAAAAGTTTCGTTTATTTTACAAAAACAGAAATAAATTTTGAATTTATCCACACAATTGCTGTTGAAAATACACGGGGTTTCCAAAACATTAAAACATTGGAAAACAGAAAAAATATTAAAAAAAATAATGGAATTCCGAACTACTTCGACGAATACAATTCGGTTTCAAAACTTGTATCCATAAGTCATCACGGAAGGTTTGAGCGAATTATTTCTGTTTAATTCAAGCCCAATCTTGATTTTAATTTCAGGAAAAGTAATGCTATTTTATAAGCGTCTTCGGATGAAGAATTCCGGTCGCTTTTTGGAATTTTATAAATATCACATAATTCTTTAAGAGAAAATTGTTTGTTATTGATATCAAGTAATTTTCGGTGCATTATATCAATATCTAAAGCTTCGTTTTTTAATCTTCCACAATTCAATCGTTCTAAAGCTGCGTTGATCATTTCGACGTCAAAATCAATGTGATGTCCTACCAAAACAGCATTTCCAATAAAGTCTATAAAAGCCTTAATACCATCCGCTTCGCCCATTTTTTTCATTTTACTTTCAACCGTAAATTCGTTTGAAATTCCATTGTCGTGAAAGAATTTATATTGTGCAAAGAAAGCTTCAAAACTATCTCCAATTAGGATGTTATTATTGATGACAGAAAAAGAACCCATAGATAAAATTACGTCTTTATTCGGATTTAATCCACTAGTTTCGGTACAAAGCACCACAAAGCGATTTGACTTTTTTTCAAATTTAGAAAGATAATTTTTCCAAAATTCAGGATATTCTTTGTTGATATTTTTTAGCCAATCTAGCATTTTAAGAAAATTGGGTCAGTTTAAACTTGGTTTTTATTAAGTCTTCCAATTCATTCATTGGAGCCAAAGCATTTTTTAAAATTTCCTTATCCACCTTTGACAATTCCTGCAAATTGATGAATTGACCTGAGTTATCATTTTTTAAACCTTCTACAGTTCTAATTTTAGACAAGGTTAAAAAAGCTTCGGCACAATTTAGATAAATTTCGGCATTTCGTGTGTCAATGATTGCTAATTGCTTGAAGCGCATATAAGTATTATTTACTCCTCGCAATTTGTAACTCAAACTGAACAAGCGAGCACCATCAATAAGGGGAATTAAAGCACGGGTTTTAATATCAAATTTATCTTTGTTTGGCCCATTTTCTTCGACTACAAATTTCTTAAAAAAGCTCAAAGGAGAGTTGTTTCTCAAGGCATCATTTCCCAGAAAATCAAAGAACAAACTATTATTATTAACATTGTTATAAATCACATTTTCAATACTTTCTTCAATTTTTTGTTCCCCAAAAGCTATTTCAAAATCAAAGAAAATACTGCTAATCTCATTACTGTTTTCGCCTGGAGTGTTCATCCAGTTGTTATACTGTTTAATCCAGTCTGTCAAAGATTTACACCAAAGCATATTGCTTCCCGTGTGTCCGTTTGGACACAATTCATAACCTACTTTTTCGAGAATGGCCGTAGTTCTTCTTCCCAATTTTAGAAAATAGTCTTTTACATCTCTGTATTTATCGGAAGTTACATCTTCAAAAATTAAAATGCTGTCCTGATCGCTGAGTAATAATTGTTCTTTTCGACCTTGACTTCCAATACTTAACCAAGCGAATCGAGCAGGAGGAGAACCCAAATCCAAAATCGATAATTCAACAGATCTTTTTATGATGGCTAAATTTATTTCGCTAGCAATATTTGAAATATTAAAAATGGATACATTTTTATGAATCGATTTTTGAATCAGATTGGTCAATCGATCCCGAATTGATTTTAAATCTTTGGCGGACTGCGAGCGCTTAATTTCTTTGATTAGTACCCCAGGATTGTTGGCTTGAGCAACGATTAAATCGTGTTCAGAAATAAGTCCTTTTACTTCCGATTTATCTGATCCATCTTTAGTTACGCACAAATGAGTCACATTGTTTTTTAACATAATCAATTGGGCTTCAGCCAAAGAAATGTTTTCTACAACAGTTACCACAGGCGATGACATAATTTTATCAATTGTTGTAGTAATAGGAAATCGGCCTGTAGCAATTTTAGAGCACATATCAGTATGCGTCACGATTCCGATGGGATAATTATCTTTAGAAACAATGGCGCCATTGGTTAAATCATCTGTCATTTTTTGTGCAACATCTCCCACAATACTTGATGGTGGTACTAGTAGCGGAGAAATATTATAAGCCAACAACTGAAAATATAGCATTTCAGATTGCTGATTAGAATAGACATTGTCCGAAACTAATTTTCCGCTAATGTTTTCCTTATCGTTTGGATCTCCGATATTGGTAGCAAAACTGTGCAAAAGAAAATCTAGTACTTCTGAATTATTGGCAACAAATGGGCGGAAAGTGGCTATCGGGATGGAATAAATAATGCTTTCTTCGCGAGCCTTGGCCGTCATCATATAATTATTTTTGGCAAAAAACGGTCGCAAACCAAAAATATCTCCCTCTAAACATTTGTTTAACAAGGTTTCCTCAGCATCCGCAATAACAGATAAATTGATGACTCCGGAAGCGACGACGTAAAAACAATCGTGCAAAACATCATTAATTTGAAACAAAGTTTTGTGTTTTTCCAAATTTACTACTCTTATACTTGTAGCGATTTCGGATAATTCCTGAAAAGTTAAATTGTCAAATGGCGGATACTTCTTTAAGAAATCAGCAATATGTTCTGCAATCGTGTTCATATCAAAATTAGGTATAATCGAACGTAAAAATAATGAATTAATAAATTATAATACTGTCATTATTCGAGTAAAACGATTAAATTATATATTTACTAATATTTTCTTAAAAATATCAATAATATTGATAAATTCAATTGAGTTATTATACATTTATAACTTAAATTAAAACATTATAAATCATGGGATTACAGAAGAAAATTAATTTTTTATTCATTGCATTATTATTGGTAACTTTTGCAAGTGCACAAAATAAACCAGCAAGTCCAGCAGCAGTTGCAAATGGTAAAATAAATGGAGCAAGTATTACTATAAATTACAGTAGTCCATCTGTAAAAGGAAGAGAAATTTGGGGAAAATTAGTACCTTTTAATAAAGTTTGGCGTGCTGGAGCCAATGACGCAACAACTTTTGAAACAGATAAAGATCTTACTATTGAAGGTTCTAAATTACCTTCTGGCAAATATTCTTTTTTTGTTATTCCAAATGAAAAAGAATGTATCATTATATTTAATAAAGAGGCTAAACAATGGGGAGCTTATAAATATAAAGAAAAAGACGATCAGATTAGAGTTACTGTAAAACAGCAACCAACTGATTTAAGTGCCGAAAGTTTGATTTATACCATCAAAGAAAATTCAATTGTTTTGAGTTGGGAAAAATGGAGTATTCCAATTTCTGTAAAATAAAATTATAAAGTTATGTTTGTAAAGCGTTAGCAGGAGATCTTGGTGATGCTTTTTTTTGAATGAAATTATGAGAGCTTTGTTATAATAGGAAAAGATTCTGTAATTACCATTTATGACTCTTTTTACGATTATATAATGAACTATAATTTATATTAAGTGGGATAGTATGTCCAAAAAGTTGTTAACAATTTAATTAACATTTTAACATTTTAAATTAGGATATAAAAAAACCCCGTTTTATTGGGGTTCATTTATAATTTTATTCTGCTGATAAAGACATCGTTAGTATTCGAGACTGTGCGAATGAATAGGCTCGTAGAATATCTTTATCCCAAGTCTGTAAATAATCGTTATACTTTAATTCCAATTCAGGCGAAGCGATAGGAACACATAAATAATAAACATTACCCCAAAGATTTGAAGTAGCTATAACCAAAATAGCTTTAGTTTTCTTTGTCGATACATCATTAAATAATTTAAAATCGAATTGATAAGATGTTTCATTGTGAACAAACATATCCTGTAACTCATAACCCTGTTTTAAATCTAATCCTTTTGTAACAGTTTCTTTATAACCTTTCGTAAGATAGTTATATTCTATTTCGGTAGTTTGGGCAGACAAGCCAGTAACAAATAATAATGCTAAGATAATTTTTTTCATAATTTTTTAATTTTGTAGGTTTATATAGTTTTGTCTGACAAATATAATACCAAAATTTAACTCTCGTAAGGAAATTGTCATAAAAGAATACATAATTTACCTTAAAAAAAAGCCTTTGCAACTAGTACGAAGGCTTATCTATTATATGTTCATTACAATATTGTCGCAATAAAAATTGACCTGTTTTCCGATTATATACATTTATGTAATGATAATCAAAACGCTTTTTTAAAAGCCAATTATGCAAATAGTAAATTGATTTACAAAAACCAATTTTTATAGGTTCTACAGTTTTATCTTTGTGAAAGATAGTGCAAGAGTAGGGCGTAGGTGTCCAATTTGCCATATTTTAACGGTCTATGATACTCCAACTATATTTATAACCTGAAAAATAAATTGGATACACTAAAGGAACATCTCCAACAAATCTTGCTAATTTTGTAAACAAAACCCAATCATTTTTTGCAAGGAAAGTATTAATTTGGTCAGGGGTATGAAGTGACAATTGATTTAAGAATCTAACATCAACCTGAGAAAAAACTTTACAATAAAAAAGATTTTCAGGAATTTGTAAAGCGGTATCGTCAAAAATAAACAAATCAGCAGCATCTTTAATGACATAAGAAAAAGGAGTTAAAACTGCGCCGACACGGGGTAAATTAGCATAAAATAGCATATCTGAATTATCATAATGTTGTTTTAAAAACAATTCCTCATTAGTGTATAATTTGGTTACTGGCGGAATAACTTGAAAATTAATATCATAATTTGTAGTATCTTTTACAATAGAAACATATTGATTTGCAGTTAAAAAAGCAATTTCAGGAAGAGCATCAACAGACTGAAAATCTGAATTTAAAAATGAAATCATATCTAAATTTTGAACGTTTCCAAAAGTTAAACCTAATACTCTTTGATTGTTGTCAAAAAGCGACAGTAAGAAAAAATCTTCATCGATGCCAGAAAGGTTATAAATTATTTCAGAAGCTTCTACCTGTCTTTCTAATTCTTTAACCTTTATGCGTCCTGTTTTATTAATGTACTGTACGTAACAGTTAGGATTTGTATATCTCATAATTTTTATCTAAATAATGGTAATTTGGCTAATAATTCAGTATCTAATAATCTTGTAACATCTTCCCTTAAGTTTTTTCCAGTAAGAAAAAAATAACAGTTTGAAACTGTTTTTACCTGACCCGAATTTATCAACTGTTTTAAATCATTGTATACAAGTTGGTCGTTTTCTGTCCAAGTTCTAGGATTTGCCCAAAACCAAAAACCCGAACGAGACTCATATAAAACCCCTAAATTAGCAGCAACATTGCGAGCCATATTTTGATAAAACAGATTTGTTGTAATTTTATTAAGTTCTAATTGCTGTTTTAATGGATCTAGATTTTTACTGGTATTTAATTTAATCGTTTCCTCAGTATCGTTAATTTCGTTAGAAACTTGACTATCTTTTAAATAACGTAACAACATTGGAGTTGCAAGAATTAAACCCAAAATAACATACCAATAACGCTCTAAAACCGCCAAAAACCCCGAACTATCGGAGTTTCTAGCATTGTTTTGTCTAGGTTGCAAAATTATTTCTTTTTAAAGAGTTTCCAAGCAGCAACAGCAGCTACAACAACTAAAGCAATATTAACATACATTGTATGTTCTGAATAATAAGTTTTAATTTTTTCCCACATGAGATTTGAATTTATTTGAATTAATAATTAACGTGTTGTTTGTTTTCTCGATTTTTTTATAGTGTTATCGTAAACACAGTATAAAAAAGCAATAAAAGAGGGATTAAAATTGCTAATCCGTTTTTTGTTGTAGTTACCTTTAATAAAGGTGTGCTAACATCTCCGAGCAAATCCATTGCTTTAATAATTTGAGAATCCGAGACCTTTGAAGCATCTTTTCCGTTTTCTTTTTTAATGATAGCTTTTCCAAGCATTAACAAAAATTTAGAATTTACAAAAGATATTTTTTGGTCAGGAGTAACCCCAATACTTTTACATACATCTTTGATATATTGTGATGTGTTGTTTTCGCTAGGGGGTGCATACTCATTAATCAATTTACGAACGGTATTTTTACCTTTGTTTATGTCATTGATTAAATCTTTGAACATTGCACGAATACCCAGTTCCATTGATACAAATTGTTCAAACTTGCCGTCTGTATTTTTTGATAATGGTATTTTACCTTGCCAAGCTATATTGGTTGAGACCAAGTTACCCGGATTGTTATTTCTAATACCCCTTGAAACTGTATTACTCATTTTCTTTGGTTTTATCGGTTAAATCAATCTTTTCTAACTCATCATAAACAACTTCGATTCCTTTAATAATTGCCATTACGACAGCGGAATACTTTACAATGATTCCAATAAAGCTAATAACACCTTTCAATTTGTTCATACTTACAAGTTTTTAGACTCCTTTTCTTTTTGTTTTTTAGCTAAATTCTCAAACAGTAAGTATGCTAATTCGTGAACAATTAAAGGAAGAAATTTTAATACAAATTTTAACATTTTAGTTTAAGTTTTAAAAAACATACACTTTGAGAAAGTTTTAGTTAAAGACAGCCACAACCTCAAAGCTTCTATTTTTAGTTATTTATATAACTACCAGAATAACCGCCGTTTTTAGCTTTTGGGTTAACAACCATAGCCAAACTATCTACAACTACTTTTCCTGTTTTGTGCTCCATTGTACCCCAATGAAAAGCGGAAACACCAGTTTTTGTGTTGGTCATTGTTACAGCTATTGAACCTAACCAACCTTTATCCGATAATTTGCTTTTAGACGTTGTTACACATCTAATTGAAATTAATTCACCTTTTGCCAATCTCCAACCTGATGTTAAAGTTTGTTCAATTCCTGCATTTGGACCCGTTTTTGGAAAGTAGCGGGTAGTTTTTGCGCCTGAATGCTTTACAATTGGTTTTTGTTGATTACCGTAATTTTGGTTATTACTGTAACCTTGATTATTATTTCGTTTCATAATTTAATGGAATAAATTTCTTATATTGATAATTAAATCAGTAATTTTTTTTAAGATAAGAACCAAACTATCTACTAAGAATATTATTAAATAAATCCAATTTCGATAGTTTGAACCTTTGTTTTTATCGTCTAACACGTCCTTTTGAGGTTGATTTTTTTGAAAACATTTTCCAACCAATCAAACCCAAGACAGCTAAACCACAAATAATAAACCAAGTTTTATACTTAATCCAAGTGGCTTTTAACCACACAGAAGAAAGAAAACGGTTTACATTACCTACATTATCCTGAACTAGTAGACTGTTAGCTATTGCATTTGTCGCTGTAGCTTTTTGCTTAGCTCCAGCAGCAATTAAATAATCATTAACAGCACTAGGCATTTCGAGCGAAGAAAAAACCTGCTCAGTACTCGGAACAGTAGCACCGTTTTTTGGCGGTGCTTTCGTAGTTGCAACCCTCATTAATTCCTGAGAAACAGCGGTAAAGTTACCAGTAGCAGCGTTAATCACATTTTTTAATGAAATTGCACGCTTTAATTTTGTTCCAATGGTTTTAAAAATGCTCATTTATTCTACGTTTTTAATCGTTCTTACAACGAAATTAACAATTTGCCCCTGTGCTTTGTTTACTTCAATGTAATCAACGTGAACCAATGGGAGAGCCAAACGACCTTCCAAAACTTGCGCTACAGTACCATCATTTTTGATATACTGCAATGGGTCTACATCAACAGATAACGCTCTAAGTTCGAACGGTAAGAATTTAACAACCTGACCGTTAGAAAATGAATAACTAATATCTGAAACGGTATTATCCATTGTGATAATTGCCAAATCGTTTCCTTTTACATCAACTTTTTTGTTTACCTCCTCAGAAGCAATACTTTTTTGCTCAAAATGAAACAAATTATTTGTCGGTACTGGGTGTTCGATTCCGTAAAGTTCATAAAATTGTGGTGCTCTCAAATCTTCTAAAGAGATTTTAATACTTTCTTTTTCAGCAAGAAAAATAGAACCTTCTAAAGCAATTTCACAAACTGCAATAGTTCCAAAATCACCGTCAGACTGGATAGCTTCGCCACCGTAAGTGCTAGACAAGATAAAATCTTTTAGGTTTACTTTATTCGCTAGAATAACATTCGAACCGTTGGCACGTTCAATGTAAATAGAAATCTTTTCGTTTAAAAGTTCCTCAAGCAAACCGCCAAAGCAAAGTATTATACTGCCAATAGATTTTGTTACTGTTAAATCTTGCGATTTTAAAACACCTGTTAAATTAACAATTTTCATTTTTTGTATTTTTGATTAATAATAATTTCGAGTACAAAGGTTTGTTAAGATTTAAAAGAGGTGTTTCTGATTTTTTCTATACGTTTCCATTTTTTGTTTTTTATTTCGATTTTAAGACAGTATTCCATATACTATTAAGTCCTGAATAGTTAAATACTTTCTAGTTAATGAAAGACTATCTAAAATCGTTTGATACTCTTTTCGTGCCGTTGGATAACTGATTTGTAAAATGTGCTGTAATTGTGTTTTATTGACTTTTTGGCTTGTATTGGTTTTTTTAACTAGGCTCATAATTTTGAAGTATTGGTACGTATTTAGTAAAAATTGTGTCCATAAAGAAATTGCAATGTTCCTGAAACAATTCAGTATAAAAATATTTTTGAATTTTCTCGTTTTGTCTGAATTCGTGCAGATAGAAATTCATTTTATTTAAAAACCAAACTTTTAATTTTTTATCGGTAACATAGTCTTTATCTTCTAGCAATAAATTTAATGCGACTATATAACTAATATCCTGTTCATTTGCGTAGTATTCCCGAAATAGTGATTTTGCAAGCCGTTTTTTTATGGTAAGGGAAGAAACTAAACCCTTTTTCAGTTTTTTAATAATAGTTACTTGTTTTGTTACTTGATTGCGCATTATATCAAAATCAAATAATTCTATCTTTTTTTCTTTATTAATTTGACTTTTACCTGTATTTTCGTGGAGTTCAAAAAAACCTTTAGTAGCAATTTTTAACAATTCAAATAATGTCGATTTGTTAAAAATACCCCACGTCATATCCTGAACAACTTCTTTAGAAGTTTGTCCAATCTCTTTTAGATGCCTGAAAAATGCGGAATTTAATTGATATTCGAAACGCCAAACATTTTCATTTTTAATTCCATTATTTTGGAAAAAGTCATTGATATACGGCTTTTCAGTGAGTTGTAAAGACAAAGTTTTATTATAGACACGAATAATTTTATCACTTGTACGCTTTCCAATTTGAAAGCCATTAAGGATTGATTTTCCTTTGTAGGTTTCAAAATAGGACTGTAAATTTTTTGGTCGACCCGAAATAAGATAAGAACCGTTAATAATGTTATCATAAATGTTTCTGTAATTGTGGTTTTTGTCGTTCTTATCGATGCAAATATCTAAACGGTTAATAGCCTTGAATAAATAGTTAGTTTGTTCTAAAAAGTCAACTAAAAGATTTTTTAAATCTATGTGCGAAAGCGTATAGAACAAATGATTTTCAAACTGAAGTTGAGCAAAATTAACGTCAAGAATGGCAGAACGTGGAGAATGTTGAAGCGTTCCAATTTTTTCATTTTTAAAATATAAATCCGAACGAGAAGCAAATATTTTTGTACCATAATCATAATATTGTAATTTAAAATTTGATGTTTCTGGAAAATCTCCAAACGGGTTTCCTTCAAGGTTAATAATTAGATAATCGATATTTATTAGCGTGTTATCTTTCGTAGGTTTGAAATTCTTTTTTTTGTGGCGTTGTCTGTAGGTTATCATTTATGAAAAATAGATTTTGAAATAGGACAAGTTTTATTGTGTATTAAGTATTCAGGAAGTCCGATAATATTAACATTCCATTGAATATAAAGAATAGGGTAGAACCATATATAATTTTTAAGTTTGGACATAAAAGGAGTTTTAAAGTGAGTTAGTTGCCGTTATACCCTACGGCAAAAATTTTTTTAATGAACTAGAACTTTATCAACTAATTTATCAGGAGACACCCTAAACGTTCCTTTATATTTATTATATAATAATGCTGATAAAATAGCGCCTAATTTAGTTCTATCGTGCTTAACTCGATAAACAGTACCATTTTCATTAATAACACAAAATTGTCCATCTTTAATAGAAGAAACAGCGGAATTGTAAGACTGAATAACCATAATATTTTATTTAAAAATTGATGAATAAGAAGGTAAATCTGAAATGTGAAAAGGTTGGGGTAACATAGTTAATTGAGTTTCTAAATTCTTTAAATCCAACTTTGCAGTTTCAATTTGACATAAAATGATATTTTTTATAGAAGCATCAATATTATTAATCTCACGGAGCAAAAAACCATATTGATATTTTAAATTATCAATAGAAACAGTCTCTACAGGAGATTTAATAAATTCCTGAATGTCATCTTTCAATACAACCAACTCAAAATATTTTGATTCACGTTGTTTAATAAATTGGGAAATAGTAGCCATAATTAAGCAGTTAAAAGGTTATGTTTTAATAATTTAGTAAGAAGCAATTTTGAAGAAGATTCAAAAGGATTACCGTAAAAAATAAACTCGTGAATTAATCGATTTTGACAAACTATAAAACAATCCTTTTTTATCTCGATTGTAACACCTAATTTCGCACCACGAATACGAATATGAAGCATTCGAAAGTTTGAATGTTCAGTTTTACAAAAAGGTCTAATTTGTTTTAAGAAAGTTTTTGGCTTAAATGGTGTAACACGCATTTTTAAAACCAAGTCCAAAAGAAGGACATAATTTTCGAGAGGTTCCCGTTTAATAGACATAATTTATTTGTTGATAGTTTATACCACAAATGAACTATAATTTATATTATGTAAAATAGAATTTTACTTTTATTGTCCACGTATCATTTTGATTTGATTTCTTTATAAATCTTGATACTGTAAACTATGCATTCTCTTTCGTTCTCTTCTCAGGTCGAATAATCATACGTAAAGCCTGATCTTTAGAGAAATACGCTACCATCCAATTATACAATGTTTGCAATCTATTACGATATGTAATCAATGAAATTAGGTGAATAAACAACCAAATTAACCACGCGAAAGAACCTTTAAAATGTAATTTTGGATTTGGTAGATCTACTACAGCTTTCATTTTACCAATAATAGCCATCGAACCTTTGTCGTTGTATTTAAATGCTTTAAGAGATTTATTTTGAAGTATTAATTTAAAGTTATTTGCTAGATTTAACCCTTGTTGAATTGCCACTTGCGCCACTTGTGGGTGTCCATTTGGAAAAGCGGCATCGCTCATTTCAATGCAAGTATCTCCAATAGCAAAAATATTTTCTGTTGTCTTTACTTTATTGAATTCATCAGTTATCATTCTCTTTCCTCGTCCGTAGCTTTCTTCAGGAATTCCGTCAAATTTCTTTGCGGTAATACCGGCTGCCCAAATTAAATTTTTAGTTTGTATCGTTTCACCATTGGCAAAATAAACTGTATCATTCACATAATCAATAACTTGTGCATTTAGTTTTACTTCAACTCCAAGTTTGGTAATTGCCTTAAGTGTATCTATTTGAGAAGCTTGACTCATCGGTGCCAACAAAGCGTCACCTCCATCAACTAAATAAATATGGCTAGCGACCGTTGCAAGCTCTGGATATTCTTTTAGTACAATATTTTTTCTCATTTCGGCTAGCATTCCCGAAACCTCTACTCCTGTTGGTCCGCCACCAGCGACTACAATAGTTAGCAACGATCTTCTTTTTCTAATGTCTTTACAAATCGCAGCTTTTTCTAAATTTTTTAATAAAGCATTACGCATTTCGATAGCGTCATTGAGCGTTTTCATTGGAATGGCATTTTTCCGTACATTATCCATCCCAAAATAGCTAGTTTCTGCTCCTGTAGCAAAAACTAAATAATCATAGTCCAACTCGCCGTTATTTAGTCAACCCTTAAAAAGAGCTATTTTTAATTTCCACAAAAATAGGAATATTATTTTCAGGATAGAAGTTGAACAAATAATTAAGCCAAAAAACAATTTGTTCCTTGATTTGGTTGAATCGGAGCTTAAAATTGTA
>NZ_JANPFL010000183.1:0-26676 GCF_031423415.1 Flavobacterium sp. | reverse complement strand
CAATCAAATTGTTAATTCATTTTTAAGGAATGACTAGTTAATCTATTCGAAAATAACTCTATTTGCAGACTATCAAGCTTATATTAACTTACTCACTTGTATAATTAAAAAAGCCACATTAATAAAAATACAGCTTTTTTTTAGATAAATTGAAAAGTAAATTTTGTATTTGGTTTTCGTTATATTTAGTCGAATGCTTTGAAATAGTGTTAAAGCTATTTTTTGTATTAAAACATAAATTCTTTGGCCACTATTTAAAAATAACGCCAAACTTTAAAGCTTCAGCTTTCGCTTCTGGGATTAACCTTCGTAAATTAGCAATTCTCGTTGCATCGGCTGGGTGCGTGCTAAGAAATTCAGGTGGTTTATTTCCACTACTACTTGCAGACATTCTTTCCCAAAATGATATCGCCAAATCAGGATTATAACCTGCAATTGCCATAAGTGTCAATCCTATTTTATCGGCTTCGGTTTCATGGTTTCTACTAAAAGGAAGCATCACTCCTACTTGAGAACCAAGTCCGTAATATTGTTGCCACATTTGTTGCTGCTCTGCACTTTTACTTCCTGTGGCTACGGCTACACCTACTGCTCCAAGTTGTTGCAATTGAGATGCGCTCATTCTTTGAGCACCATGATTCGCCAACGCGTGCGAAACCTCGTGTCCCATTACGGTAGCTAATCCCGCATCGTCTTTTGTCACAGGTAAAATCCCCGAATACACAACAATTTTACCACCTGGCATACACCATGCATTGACTTCTTTATTTTCTATTAGTTTATATTCCCATTGATAGCCGTTAAGATATTCTGCATATCCGTTAGCTTTTAACCAGCGTTCCGCAGCGGCTTTGATTTTCATACCAACGTTTTCTACTCGTCTAGCGTCTGTAGTTCCCACAATAACCTTATTTTCTTTCAAAAAAGTTCCGTATTGCTGAAAAGACGATGGGAATAATTGACTATTAGACACAAAATTTAAACTTTGTTTTCCTGTGAATGGATTTGTAGCACACGAAAAAAACAATCCTAATGCGCACATTCCTGCTAATAATGAATACTTTTTCATAAATATGATTTTAAATATTTAACAAAAATACAACTAATATGAAATCTTAATTTACAGAATAAAATCAAAAAGTATCAATATTTTTGGAGAATTATTGCCTAATAATTAGAAACTAATATTTATAAACCGTAACACTCAAAGGTGGCAAAAGCAATTCAATTGAATAATCTCTTCCGTCGTAAGGGAATGCTTCAACGGTTAATTTATTTGTGTTTTTCACACCACTTCCACCGTAAATAGCATCGTCACTATTAAAAATTTCTATTAGTTTTCCTTTTTTAGGTGCGCCAATACGATACTTTTGACGAATTACTTGGGTGAAATTACAAACCACAATTACATCATCTTTTGAATTAATTCCTTTTCGGATAAAAGTCATCACTGCGTTTTGATGATCCGAATAATTAATCCATTCGAAACCTTCTGGACTGAATTGTTTTTCGTGCAATGCTGGTTGTGTTTTATACAAAGTATTCAAGTCGGTTAAGGCTTTTTTGACCCCTTCATGAAAATCATATTGCAATAAATGCCAGTCTAAACTTCCTTCAAAATTCCACTCGGCACTTTGTCCAAATTCACTTCCCATAAACAATAATTTTGTTCCTGGGTGCATAAACATATAGCCATAAAGCAATCTTAAATTGGCAAATTTCTGCCATTCGTCACCGGGCATTCTTCCTGCAATAGATTTTTTTCCATAAACTACTTCGTCATGAGAAAGTGGCAACATAAAATTTTCAGAAAAAACATAAGTCATTCCAAAAGTTAAATCGTTTTGATGGTATTTTCGATACACCGTTTCTTTTTGAAAATACTGCAAAGTATCGTGCATCCAACCCATCATCCATTTCATTCCGAAACCTAATCCTCCTGCAAATGTTGGACGAGAAACCATAGGGAAAGAAGTACTTTCTTCGGCAATAGTCTGTACGCCTTCAAAACTGGAATAAACCGCTTCATTAAATTCTTTCAAGAAACTTATGGTATCCAGATTTTCTCTTCCACCAAAAATATTAGGTTCCCATTCTCCTTCTTCTCTGGAATAATCCAAATACAACATCGAAGCTACCGCATCCACTCGAAGTCCATCGACGTGATAATGTTGCAACCAAAAAATGGCATTACTTATCAAGAACGCACGTACTTCATTTCGTCCGTAATTAAAAACTAAACTTTTCCAATCAGGATGATAGCCTTTTCTACGATCAGGGTGTTCGAAAAGATTAGAACCATCAAAAAATCCCAGTCCGTGTGCATCTTCTGGAAAATGTGACGGAACCCAATCCAGAATTACTCCAATTCCAGCTTCGTGCAATTTATCGACCAAAACCATAAAATCCTGTGGCGTTCCAAAACGGGAAGTCGGTGCAAAATAACCAACTAATTGATATCCCCAAGACGGATCATAAGGATATTCCATTATAGGCATGAACTCGACGTGTGTGAAACCAGTTTCTTTTATATAAGCTACCAAGTCCACAGCCAATTCTAGATAAGTCAAAAATTCACCTTCGGCATTGCGTTTCCAAGAACCCAAATGCACTTCATAAACCGAGTAGGGTTTGTCTAAATCATTTTTTTCTTTACGGGTTTCCATCCATTTTTTGTCTTTCCATTGGTAATCCAAATCCCAAACTACTGACGCAGTATGCGGTGGATGTTCGCAATACAGCGCAAATGGATCGGCTTTTTCGGTAATAACTCCACCATTGTTAGATTGGATTTTATACTTATAGGTCGTTCCCTTTTCTATTCCAGGAATAAATCCTTCCCAAATTCCTGAGGAATCCCAGCGCACTTGCAATTGATGATCTCCCTGAATCCAATAATTGAAATCCCCAACCACAGAAACAGATCGAGCCGATGGTGCCCAAACGGCAAAATATACGCCTTTCACACCATCAACTTCCAGAAGATGTGCGCCAAGTTTTTCATATAATCTGAAGTGTTTTCCGGCTTTGAATAAATCAATATCAAAATCGGTAAAAAGAGAATAAGGTTGTACTTTGTTCATTTTTGTTTTTTTTGAACGCGAATGAAACGGATTTCAAACGCGGATTTTATTAATTGAATTAAATTTTATGTTTTATTCTTTTATTTTTTCCAACTCAATAGAAAATTTATTATACTTTTTAATGCTATCAGGCTTTGAAACCTTGATAGGGTTGTTAAATTATTTTTTGCCAAACTCCATAATACTAAAAATTCCGGTCAAAGGAATTACAGCCCAGCGTGGTCTCGAATTGAGTTCATATCCCAGTTCATAAATTGCTTTTTCGAGCAAACAATATTTCAGTAAAAAATCGATTTCTTTTCGGTAACCAATGTTCAAGTTTTCACCTTGAGCGACATCAGTATAGGTTTGAAGAAATACACCTACAAAATATTTGAACAGAATTTCGCCAGCCTTAAACAGCTCTTCTTGCTCATAAGGATATTTTTCTTTATTGTTGAAAATCGTTGCGTAAATAGCATAATGAAAAGAGCGAAACATTCCAGCAACATCCTTTAAAGGTGGTTGTTTTACTTTTCGGTCTCGAATGGTACTTTCGGGCTCGCCTTCAAAATCTAGGATACAAAAATCGTCTCCGTTGACCAAAACCTGACCCAAATGATAATCACCGTGAATTCGAATTCGTTCTGATTTCATTTTAGTCCAATCGAAATCCAGAAATAATTTTCGAATTTCTTTTTTGTGATCCAAAAACTGATTGGCTAATTCAA
The DNA here is from genome assembly GCF_031423415.1 of Flavobacterium sp. GTDB lineage: Bacteria > Bacteroidota > Bacteroidia > Flavobacteriales > Flavobacteriaceae > Flavobacterium. The sequence continues at coordinate 22,883 of NZ_JANPFL010000183.1, read as the reverse complement.
GAGCCAATCCATCGAGTTTATGAAGGTTATTTTCGAGAATATTCAATCGGTTTTGAAACTGATACGTTAATCTGTTTTTAAGCCAAACCGTGTAATCTCCATTATAAGTTGTTGGTGTAAAAGCGGTTTCGTGAACATCACTTCCTAAAGCGATGTGCATTTCGGCAGTTCGTGTAGCCAACTTTTGGATTCTCATAAAAATACTCAGTCCAGCCCAATCGATTATTTCATGCGGAACTTCATTAATTTTTAATCTTTTGAACAATTCAATATCGGGTAATTTATTGATATTGATTTTTTTATGCTTTAGATTATCAAAAATATTATCTACTTCGTCCAACATAAATTTCCAAGCATCGCCTTGATTGGGAACCAATTCTTGCATTAAACCCAGAGTGATATTCCCGTCGGTTAAAACTACACTTATACTTCCCATGTAGGCTGGTGAATTCTTAAAATCCATTCTTTCGGTAAGAAAACGACTAATTTCATAATCGGGATTCATGCTGATATAGATTCGCCTAAAAATTTTTAAAACTAATGTACCATTGTAAATTATAGAAGTATTACTTTGTTCCACTCCCATAAATTTGGAACTTTTATATTCCTTTTCTTCTAGTTTTTCGCCTTTGTGAAATTTAACTATTGAATCTGATTTTTCTTTAGAACTAACAATTTTGTCAAACATTAATTTTTTGAAGTCTTCTTGGTGCAAAGCATCGACAAGAAATCCAGCTTTCCCGTTCATATTCACAGGAGCAATTATGGTGTTGGTATCCAGCTTATCTTTAGGCATAAAAGCTATCGGCATAAAATAATGCTGATAAAAAGCTTCCTTGAAATTGACTTCGAGCAAAACGCCAAAATAGGTATTTGTTTTTGAAGAAATTTTGAAAAAATCAACTACTTCAATGTACTTTAATGTACTTGCTTTGCCACCATACCAACGTTTATTGATGATATAATTCTCAAGAATATCCGAAGAAAATACTTTTACAAATTCCTTGTCTTCAAAAGCATTATTCCAATCTGTTTTAAAAACAAATGGATTTTGAAAATCATCGTCGTTCATCTTGTTTCTTTTTATTATTTTGTAGTTCAATGTTTTTTGATTTTTTAAACCACATAGAAATATTAGTTTTTAAGCTTAATTATTATTAAAAATTTAAACCACACTTCGACTTCGCTCAGTACAGGCTAAAAAATGATTTTATATTATTAGTTTACAAATTTTACTATGCGGTTAAAAAAAATACTATTATCGCTCAACTTTAAATAAATGGAAAGGTAAATCTGGCGAAATCTCCACGAAATTCCACTCCTTTTCCCAAATATAACTATTCCCTGTGATTAAATCCGTGATTCGTAAGGGAAGCTTATTCAATAACTCTTGAGGAAGAAGCACCATAGATTGAGAAGTATAATTTGAATCTAAACTTGCAACCATTAATGTTTCATCCTGTTTTTCATCATCAAATTTATAATAAGCCATTACCTTATCATTATTAGTGGCACAAAAAACAATATTATTGGTTTGTTGTAAAGATTCGTGCTCTTTTCTGATTTTGTTAATCCTACTAATTATAGTAATAATTTTATTTTGCTTTTCCCAATCCCATTTAATAAATTCATATTTTTCAGAATTCAAATATTCTTCTTTTCCCGGAGCCAATGGAGTTGAAATTTGATATTCGAAAACTGGACCGTAAATTCCAATACTTGAACTTAATGTTGCTGCCAAGAAATAGCGTTGAAGATGAATAGATTCATTTCCGTGTTGCAAATGTCCTGGATTAATATCTGGAGTATTAGGCCAAAAGTTAGGACGGTAAAATTCTTTTTGATCGGATTTTGTCAATTCTTCGACATATTCTGTCAATTCGTGTTTAGAACTTCGCCAAGTGAAATAAGTATAAGACTGCGTAAATCCTTGCTTAGCTAATTCATTCATAATTTTTGGACGGGTAAAAGCTTCGGCCAAGAACAATACATCAGGATGTTTTTTCTTGATTTCACCAATCAACCAACCCCAAAAATAAAAAGGCTTAGTATGCGGATTATCGACTCTATAAATTTTAACATCACATTCTTCGATCCAAAAAAGAGCTACGTCTAATAATTCTTTCCAAAGATTTTTCCAATCACTGCTTTCAAAGTAAATGGGTTGGATATCTTGGTATTTTTTCGGCGGATTTTCGGCATATTGCACGGTTCCATCGAGGCGCCATTTGAACCATTGCGGAAAATCTTTGACATAAGGATGATCTGGAGCAGCTTGTAAGGCATAATCCATTGCGACTTCGATTCCTAATTCTTTGGCTTTTTTGACCAATGATTTGAAATCTTCGATACTTCCTAATTCTGGATGAGTAGATTTATGTCCACCGTATTGTGAACCAATTCCCCAAGGCGAACCCACATCGCCAGGTTCTGCATTAGTAGCATTGTTTTTTCCTTTTCGATTCACTTCACCAATAGGATGTATTGGCGGAAAATACAAAGTGTCAAAACCCATCGAAGCTACTCTTGGCAACAACCTTTCGCAATCTTTGAAAGTTCCATGTTTTCCTTCTTCGGAAGAGGCTGAACGCGGGAAAAATTCATACCAAGTGCTAAATAATGCCTTTTTTCTATCGACGTAAACTTTTAAATCTGATGATTTATTTTCTAAAAAACGTTTTGGATGTTTCTTGAAAAGGTAATTCAAATGTGGAGAAGTTGCTTCACGAATGGCATTATCGTATTCGTGTTCAGTGGTAAAATAATGAATCAAAGTATTCAAATAATCTTTTTCGTGTGCATCGACTACATCTAAAATAGCTTGAACATATTCAGCACCTTCTAATAATTCAGATTTTACATATTGGTTATCCTGAATTTTGCGAAGTGTTCCGTGTTGCCAGTTCAAAGCATAATCTACCCAACCTTCTACAAAATAGGTATAATATCCTTGTTTTTCTACTTTAAAACTGGCGTTCCAACGATCATTTTCTGTGGGTTGCATCCTTACTTCTTGCCATTTTGTGTCATTTTCATTCTTGAATTTAACACAACATTCAATGACATCGTGACCGTCTGAAAATACATCTGCGCTTACATTAACATTTTGGTTTACTATTCTCTTTATCGGATTGACTCCACCATCAAGTTGAGGCATCACATTTTCGATTACAATTCTGGTTTGATTCTGCATTTTCTAATTTTAAAAAAATTCTAAAAAGTTTATAGTTACATAATTTTGAACAATACCTTATTTTATAGTAAAATTGTCAGGGATAATTGCTCCTTTTTTGATAACGACAATGCCTTGTTTAATCATATATAATTCATTGGATTTATCCTCTAAATGCTTCCCACCATTGATATAAACATCATTTCCAATTCTACAATTTTTGTCGACAATAGCATTGTTGATATAACATCTTTCGCCAATGCCCACTAATTGTTTGTTGTTAGTCGAATCATTTTTCATTTGATCAATACTTTGGTAAAAATCATTACCCATAACATAGGTATTATGAATAACAGAATCAGCACCAATACGAGCGCGATTTCCAACTACCGACCGCACGATTTCTTTAGCATTGATGATACAACCATCGGCCATAATAGATTTATCGATGGTTGTATTTTTGAATTTTGTTGGTGGTAATAATCTAGGACGAGTAAATATTTTATTATCATCATCGAATAAGTTGAATTGCGGTACATCGTCAGTTAATCCAATATTTGCTTCGAAAAATGAATCAATATTACCAATATCAGTCCAGTATCCTTCGTATTGATAGCTAAATATTTTCTTATGTCCTACGGCTTGTGGCATAATTTCTTTACCAAAATCTTTGGTGCTGGTATCGGACATCACGTCTAGCAAGAATTTTTTGTTAAAGATATATATCCCCATCGAAGCCAAATATAATTTTCCTTCGCTTTTCATCTGATCGCTCACTTCCGATTCCCATTCCGGCAAGAGTGCCGCGGCAGGTTTTTCTATAAAAGATTCAATAAAACTCTCAGAATTGGTTTTTAAAATTCCAAATTCGGGAGCATCTTTTGCGTTTACAGGTAAGGTAGCAATAGATATATCGGCTTCATTTCTTACATGTTCATCAATCATTTCGTTCAAATCCATTTGATACAATTGATCTCCTGAAAGAATTAATGCATAATCAAAATCATGATTTAAGAAATGAGGCATACATTGTCTCACAGCATCTGCAGTACCTTGAAACCAACCACCGTTATGAGGAGTCTGTTCTGCCGCCAAAATATCGACAAATGCCTGACCGAAAATACTAAAATGATACGTATTCTTGATGTGTGCATTCAGTGAAGCTGAATTGAATTGAGTTAATACGAAAATTCGGTAAATATCTGAATTCATACAATTCGAAATCGGAATATCGACCAATCTATATTTTCCTCCGATTGGCACAGCGGGTTTAGAACGGGATTCCGTCAATGGATATAATCTCGATCCTTGTCCTCCACCGAGAATAATTGCAATAACATTTTTCTTTTTTGGTTTCATTTCATGTTGGTTTTTAAATGGTACATTTCTATATATTCTTGACAAACCCTTTCCCAAGAGTGGTCAATAGTCATTCCTATTTTTCGAATATTTTTAAATCTTTTTTTGTCTTTATACAGCTTTACAGCTCTTTGAATCGAATAACAAATATCTACAATAGATGCCTGATCGTGGCAAATTCCATTTCCATTATCTCCAATATCAGTCACCGTATCTTTTAATCCGCCAGTCCTTCTTACAATCGGAATGGTTCCGTATCTAAAGGAATACATCTGATTCAAACCGCAAGGTTCTACTCTGGATGGCATCAACAAAAAATCAGAACCCGCATACATTTGATGGGCTAATTCCTCGTTATACCCAATGAAAAAATTGTAATTCCCTTTGAAGCTCGTTACTAAATGACTCAATTGATTTTCTATTGCTGCATTTCCTGAGCCTAAAATTAAAATATTAATATCCCTAAAATTTTCAGACAAGGCCGATGCTGCCGCGTGTGGCAATAAATCGGCTCCTTTTTCATCTAATAATCTTCCTATAAAACTAAAAAGCGGTTTTGTTGGATCTAAATTAAATTGGCTACACAATTTCTCTTTATTTTGCTGTTTTCCCTTTTCTACACTTTTAATTGAATAATTGGCAAATATCATTTTATCCTGTTCTGGATTCCAAACTTCGGTGTCAATTCCATTCAAAATCCCTCTCGATTTATGTCTAACAAAGTTAAATAAAGATTCTAATCCGTAGCCAAAATTATTGACTTCATTCAAAAAATTTGGCGAAACAGTCGAAACTGCCGACGCACATTTTATTGCTGTTGCCAAGGAATTAATTTTATTATCCCATTCTAAAACTGTGACTTTCGACAAATCAAACTCTGGCAAATAATACAACTTATCAAAACCAAACTGCCCTTGATAAATCGCATTATGAATAGTAATTACGGTTTGAACATTTCTTAATTTCTCGTATTTATTCGCATATTGCATCATAAACGGAATTAATCCCGTATGATGATCGTGGCAATGAATAATATCCGGAAAAGTTGCGCGGGAATTAATCCAATTTAAACAAGCGATTTGAAATGATAAAAATCGTTCTGTATCATCTTCATAACCGTAAACTTCTTTTCTGTCAAAGAGCTCTGAAATTTGAACCAAATACAATTCAAATCCTAATATTGATGTTTTTTCTTTTAGAATATCGAAAGGAAAATTAAAATTTCCTAATTTCACAAAACCCGAATAAACAAAATCAAATTGATTGTCATTGATGAATTTTGTATCATAATGAGGGATTACCACCCTTACAAGATGTCCTGCTTCACTCTGATATTTTGGCAACGCACCTACAACGTCAGCTAATCCTCCCACTTTTGCTACTGGATAACATTCTGCTGCAATGTGAACTATTTCCATTCTAATTTTTTAGTCTATTCGATGTTATATAAAAATAATGCTATTAAAACAATTTTCATGTTACTTATTACGCTATCGATATAGGTACAATTAAATAAATAAAAATGTTATATTTATCTTTCTAAATGTAGTAAAATTATCTAGCAAATAACAAACCAAGTGAAAATTTATTAAAATGCCAAAAAAAACTTCAAATCATAAGCAATCATTGAAAATTCCTAAACTTATAGTGCTGTTTAGTAAAATTATTGCTTCAATTTCGCCAAAATTATCAGTCCTGTTTTCAGCAAAATTATTCACAACACCCATAAAACATGGCACTCCAAAAAGGGAATTGGAAATGGAGAGCAAAAGCATTCAAAAATTAATTGAAATTCCATCTATCAATAAAAAGGTAATGACTTATTTATATGGCAATAGCGAGAAGAAAATTTTGCTATCACACGGATGGTCAGGACGAGGAACGCAACTTTTCAAAATCGTCGATGAATTGTTAAAAGCTGGATATTCCACCATCAGTTTTGATGCTGCAGCACACGGCAAATCTCCTGGGAAAACCACCATAATATCCGAATTTGTTGCAACAATATTAGAAATTGAGAGACAATTTGGCCCTTTTGAAGCCGCTGTCGGTCATTCTTTAGGAGGAATGTCATTATTAAAAGCCACAAAAATGGGATTGGCAATAAACCAATTAGCAATTATAGGAAGTGGTGATGTTGTTCAAGATATATTAGACGACTTTGCGGCAAAATTAGAATTAAAACCAACTGCAAGTAAACAATTACGCTTGCATTTTGAAAAAAAGTATAATGTTGAAATTGATGATTATTCTGCCTATAAAGCAGCAATGGAAACAGATATCCCCGTTTTAGTAATTCACGATAAAAACGATACCGAAGTCCCAGTAACAGCAGCAATTCACATTCACAAACACCTAAAAAACGGAGAATTATTCCTAACCGAGGGATTAGGACATCGCAAAATATTAGGAAATACTGAGGTGATTGAAAAGGTAGTTGGGTTTATTCAAAACAAAAATCAACTACAAAAATGATTTTTTAAATACCGGTTTCTCTCTGTTTTTTGCAGCTTGTTCGTAAGCGTACGCCATTCCAATCAGTTTGGGTTCGCTGTAAGCTATTCCAAAAAAGGAAAAACCAACTGGTAAATCATATACTTTTCCCCCAGGAACTGTTATATGAGGATAACCACTGATTGCAGCAGGCATTGTCAAAGAATAGTCTCCCCAACGATCGCCATAAATCGTGTCTATACTACAAGCTGGTCCCATTGTGATTCCACATATGGCATCCAATTTGTTTTCATAAAAAACAGCATCCAAAATTTTCTTGCTGCTATTGTGGCTTTTATCTAGCGAATCGACATATTTTTTATCCAGAAGTCCAGATTTTAAATTGGAACTTTCCAAAGTTTCCTGTTTAAAATAGGGCATTGCTTCATCTTCATTCGCTACATTAAAATCAATTACATCCTTTAAAGTTTTAACCTTGGCGTTTGCGCTAGCTAAATATTGGTTTAATCCGTCTTTAAATTCATATTGCAAAACTTCAAATTCAGCTTCGCCAAATGCATTAATTTTATCTATGTAGTCGATTTCAATAATGGTAGCACCTTTTTGTTTTAGGATATCAATTGCTTTGGAAAAAAGCACATTAATAAATTGATTTTTTCCTTGCGGTTTCTTTTCAATTCCAATGCGTTTCCCTTTCAACGCATTCGAATCTAAAAATGGAGTATAATCAGCTAAAAATTTTCCTTTACTTTCGTTTGTTATAGCATCAGATTGATCAATTCCAGCAAGAACACCCAATAAAATGGCTGCATCTTTCACTGTTCTTGCCATTGGTCCAGCAGTATCCTGAGTTTTTGAAATTGGAATGATTCCTGATCGGCTTACCAATCCAACGGTTGGTTTAATTCCAACGATTCCGTTTACGGAAGCTGGGCAAACAACGGAACCATCGGTTTCGGTTCCCACGGCAACAACACAAAGGTTTGCAGCTACTGCAGTGCCAGAACCTGCACTAGAACCACACGGATTATGATCTAAAATATAAGGATTCTTGGTTTGACCGCCTCTACTGCTCCATCCAGAACTGGATTGTGTGGAGCGAAAATTAGCCCATTCGCTTAAATTAGTTTTGCCAATAATTATGGCACCGGCATCACGTAATTTTTTTACAATGAAAGCATCTTTCGAAGCAATATTTCCATTCATTGCCAATGCACCGGCAGTTGTTTGCATTTTATCAGCAGTATCAATATTGTCTTTTATGACAACTGGAATGCCGTGCAATGAACCTCTAACTTTTCCATCTTTTCTTTCGTTATCCATTTGCTTTGCTATTGAACCAGCATCTGGATTAACTTCAATAATCGAATTCAGCTCGATACCTTTTTTATCAATATCTTCAATTCGTTTTAGATACAAAGACACTAATTGTTCTGATGTATATTTACCAGAAGCTAACTTTTCTTGCAAACCACTTATGGTTTCTTCATCAAGTTCAAATTCACTTGAAGAAGTGACGTTCTCATCATCACTATTTTTTTTAGTATCGACACAACCTTCAACTAATAGTGCTGCGATTCCGACTGTAGCTAAAGTTGTAGCCGTTAAAAAGGATCTTCTTTTCATATCTTTGCTTGTTAAATTTTAAATAAAATAAAAGTATAATTTACTTTGATAAAAATATCAAAAAGTATTTATACCGATTATGTATTGCTTCGCCTGTTCGTCCGCCGCGGCGGACTCGGGTCAATATAGTCCAATAAAATTGAACTATTTTCATACTATATCGGCATTATACCATAAACTTATGGACTATTTTATAAATATTACTGGTATTATTTTCTACTTCTAATTTTACGTGCTAATAATGTATTTTTCAATAACATTGCAATGGTCATTGGCCCAACTCCACCTGGAACTGGAGTGATGAAAGAGGATTTAGGACTTACACTTGCAAAATCTACATCGCCAGTGATTACATATCCTTTCGGGTGTGAAGCATCTTCTACTCTAGTGATTCCTACGTCGATTACTACTACGCCATCTTTTACCATATCGGCTTTCAAATAATTGGGAACCCCAAGAGCGGTTATGATAATATCGGCGTTTTTGGTATATTCTTCAATATTTTTGGTTCTACTGTGCGTCAACGTTACTGTTGAATCTCCGGGATAACCCTTACGGCTCATCAAAATACTCATTGGTCTTCCCACAATATGGCTACGCCCAATAACTACGGTATGTTTTCCTGCTGTTTCTACTTTGTAACGTTCTAATAACTCCATTATTCCATAAGGAGTTGCTGGTAAAAATGTTTCCATTTCCAAAGCCATTTTTCCAAAATTGGCCGGATGAAAACCATCGACATCTTTGTCAGGATCAATTGCCATCAAGATTTTTTGCTCGTCGATATGTTTTGGCAAAGGCAATTGAACGATATAACCATCCAAGTTATCATCTTCGTTGAGTTCCTTGATTTTGTATAATAAATCTTCTTCCGAAATAGTCTCAGGCAAAGCCACTAAAGTTGATTCGAAACCAATTTGCTGACAAGACTTTACTTTACTTCCAACATAAGTCAAACTCGCACCGTTAGTTCCAACAATAACGGCAGCCAAATGAGGCACTTTTTGACCATCGGCTTTCATTTTTTGAACTTCGGCAGCAATTTCGTTTTTAATGTCTTCTGATGTTTTTTTTCCGTCTAGTAGTTGCATAAAAACTGTTTATAGTTTATGGTTTGTTGTTTTTTTGTTCACTGCAATCTGAAATCTACAATCTGCAATCTGAATACTATCTCATTCCCGGCATTCCACCTGGCATTCCTTTCATATTCCCCATCATTTTCATCATATTCTTCCCGCCTGGGCCTTGCATCATCTTCATCATTTTACTCATTTGCTCAAACTGTTTCATCAATTGATTCACTTGTTCGACTTTTGTACCTGATCCTTTGGCAATTCTTGCTTTTCGTTTCACATCGATTATCACAGGCTTTGATCTTTCTTTTGGGGTCATTGAATGAATAATCGCTTCGATATGTTTGAACGCATCGTCCTCTATTTCGACATCTTTCATCGCTTTTGAAGCTCCGGGAATCATTCCTACCAAGTCTTTCATATTACCCATTTTCTTCACTTGCTGAATTTGGGAAAGGAAATCATCAAAACCAAATTCATTTTTGGCGATTTTCTTTTGAATTTTTCTAGCTTCTTCTTCATCATAATGTTCTTGCGCTTTTTCTACCAAAGACACCACATCTCCCATTCCGAGGATTCTCTCTGCCATACGTTCTGGATAGAACACATCGATGGCGTCCATTTTCTCGCCTGTTCCAACAAATTTTATGGGTTTATTTACTACCGTTTTAATCGAAATGGCAGCTCCACCGCGAGTATCGCCATCTAATTTGGTTAAAATTACTCCATCAAAATTCAAAATATCATTAAACGCTTTGGCGGTATTTACAGCATCTTGACCCGTCATTGCATCAACTACAAACAAAGTTTCTTGAGGATTGATTGCTTTGTGAACATTTGAAATTTCTGTCATCATCGCCTCATCAACGGCTAAACGACCTGCTGTATCGACAATCACCACATTGAAACCATTGGCTTTAGCATGCTTGATAGCGTTTTGAGCAATTTCGACAGGATTTTTATTTTCAGGTTCTGAATATACTTCAACAGCCATTGAATCTCCAACTACATACAATTGCTGAATAGCTGCAGGACGGTAAATATCACAAGCGACCAAAAGTGGCTTTTTTCCTTTCTTATTTTTTAAATAATTCGCAAGTTTACCGGAAAATGTAGTTTTACCAGAACCTTGCAAACCCGACATCAAAATAACGGATGGGTTTCCAGAAAGATTAATTCCAGCTACATCACCACCCATTAATTCGGTTAGTTCGTCTTTGACTAATTTTACTAATAATTGCCCTGGTTGTAGTGTGGTTAATACGTTTTGACCAATTGCTTTTTCTTTTACTTTAGTGGTAAAATCTTTGGCAATTTTGAAGTTGACATCAGCATCCAATAAAGCACGACGTACTTCTTTTAGGGTTTCGGCAACGTTGACTTCGGTTATTTTTCCGTGGCCTTTAAGTATATGAAAGGCTTTATCTAATTTATCGCTTAAATTATCGAACATAATGGTAAATATCTTTTGATGAGTTGCAAATATAAGCTAAAGTTGTAAAGTCTCAAAGTCACAAACTAGTAAAATTTAGAGAATTTTCAATAAAAAAACCAGCCGAATTGACTGGAATTAGAAGGAATAAGAATCCAAAATTTATTGTTTTTCAAAATAAAGGTAATGATTGTCCTTACTACTCTCTTCTTTTCTAAACCGCAGTTGGGAATTATTAAATTCAAAAACTTTCCACTGTTCATCCAATTCGTGAAGCAAATCAGGACTAAAACTTATTCTGAATTTTGTAACACCATTTTCAGTTTTAGTTTCCCATTGACCGCTTACTGTGACACCATATTTTGTTGCTGTGGCAGAATTATCACTTTTAAAAACAAAAACATAGTCATTATACAATGCTGTTTTTTCATATTCATCATAGTAATATGATATTTTCCAAGAGTGGGTTTTGAGTATTTGCGAGAAATCAAGCGTTGGATTTATGTTTTCGGGACAGGTGTCAAGGGCATACTTTATTGCATTTTCAAGTTGAGAATTGTTTGCTATTGATAACGTATGATTATTGTTATCCGTTAATAAAATAGGATAATCAATTGCGATGTATTGACTATCATTTAAATTTTTTATAAAGTTAAAAAACACTTGATCATTTGTAATCGAAATCGAACTTGCTATTTGATTAGCACTATTGTAAATATTAATTGTTATCGGAAAAATAATTTTAACGCAATTAATTTTGAATAAAAGATTTGGTTGCGCAGCCCAATACGTTAATAGAGAATCAAAATCTGACTGAGTTGCTATTACTTTTTCCAAGTAATTGTAATAAATCATGGTTACAGGAAAATTTATTTTTACGATATCATTATCATTAGAATAAGCATTGATGTTTTCCACTACTTTTTGATAATCATCAGCAGAATTAATGGCGATAGTTGCAGTATTTACAGTTACTTGGTAAGGCAATTTTACTTTACAATAACTGGAGTTGTCTATCAAGTTATCTTCTGTGGTTTTTACCATCGTTAGCCTTTGCAAATAAGAAGTCAATGGAGAAGATTTGGTAATCGTTTCCTGTGTGTTATACGATTGTTCTTCCTGTTCACTTTGACAAGAAAAAAGTAGAAACACACTCATTATCGCTAAATGGTACAACTGTTTTTTGAAAATTAACATGGTAGTGTTTTTATCAAAAGTAATGAAATTGAAATTTATTTATTTTGAACAGATTCGACATTTGTTGTAATAATATTGTGATTTATAACGTTACGAAAATAATACCTTTTTTCCTAAAAATGAATCTATTGTTACACGATTAAAGCCGCGTTAGGATTTTCTAAGCAAAGATTAAGTTTGCATGTATCCTTATTAAACAATTTACTTTACTTTTACCCTACTTAAGTGAAAATTAAATATATATTTGCGAAGTCCAAACCGCACAATTAAAATGTCAAATAACTACAATTCAGATACTTGTGATGAAATTATTTTTTCATCATTTTTTAAAACTCACTCAAAATCGCTTCGCAACTTTCTTTTTTATAAATATGGAAATAAAGAACAAGCAGAAGATTTGGTGCAGGAAGCATTTATTAAACTTTGGCAAAACTGTGCTGCTGTTCCTATCGAAAAAGCCAAATCTTATCTTTATACTATTGCCAATAACAGTTCATTAAACGAAATTAAGCATCAAAAAGTGGTGCTTCAATTTGAAAATAATTTTACTGGCTTAGACAAAACGAATGAAAATCCAGAATATATTTTAGAAGAAAAACAGTTCAAAACCAAACTTTTAAAAGCTATTGAAGACTTGAATGAAACGCAAAGAATTGCTTTTTTAATGCACCGCATTGACGGCAAAAAATACAGTGAAATCGCTGATGAATTGAAAATTAGCGTTAAAGCTGTCGAAAAAAGAATCCATCTCGCTTTAGTTGAACTTCGAAAAACAATCGACTTTAAGTAGGGTAAAAAATAGATAACTTGTTTTATACATATAAATCGAAGATAATGGAAAAAAATTACAACTTATCAAAATGGCTAAATGACGAATTGACCGAGGCGGAATTAGCCGAATTCAAAGCTGATCCAGATTTTGATGCGTATGAAAAAATTAAAATCTATTCTGCTCAATTAAAAGTTGGCGATTTTGATGAAACCCAAGCTTTAGAAAAAGTGCTGAGCCATAAAAAAGACACTGTTAAAACTATTCCTTTGCATAAAAATTGGATGTTTAGAGTCGCCGCTATTTTGCTTATTGCATTAGGAATTACAGTGGCAATGCAAAATTTCACCACTCAAAATCAATTTGCTTCTAACGGCAAAAGAACCTCTTTTTTGCTTCCTGACAACTCCGAAGTCGTTTTAAATGCTGGCTCCGAAATTGAATATAAAAAATGGAATTGGAAAAAGAATAGAAACCTTGAATTACATGGTGAGGCTTACTTTAAAGTTGCCAAAGGAGAAAAATTTGAAGTTAAAACCAGCTTAGGCAAAGTAGCGGTTCTTGGTACGCAATTTAATGTAAAAGCTAGAAAAAATAGATTTGATATTACTTGTTTTGAAGGACGAGTAAAGGTAAATTACAAATACAAAGAAATTATTTTGACTCACGGACAAAGTGTTTCTTTTGAAAATGAAAAACAAGTCAATGCAAAAGCAACTTCAGCTAAACCAGAATGGCTTGAAAATAAAATTGATCTTTATAAAGAAAAATTGCCTAATATTACAGATGAAATTCAACGACAATATAATGTAAACATTAGCATTAAATCTGGGCTTTCAAACGAATTGTTTACTGGAAAAATTCCGACTGACAATCTCGATATTGCCCTTGAAATTATTGCAACAACCTATAATTTAGAAATCAAAAAAATTGATCCCAACACCATAATTTTCGAAAAAAAATAAATGTTTTCTAAAAAACATAATTACTTTTTATTTTTTTGCTTTGTTTTTACCCTGACGCTTTCGGCTCAGGATAGAAGCAAAGCAATTGTTTTAAAAAAGGTATTGCAATCTATCGAAACAAAACATCATATTACCTTTAATTATATCGAATCCGACATTGCAGAAATTAAAATAATTCCTCCAAATTCCCAATCTACTTTGGAAGAAAAACTGAATGATATTCAAAAAAAAACCAATCTCCTGTTAGAAAATTTAAACAATAAATATGTAAATATTTCTAAAAAAGTCAAGGTCGAAATGGTTTGTGGTTACGTGTTTTCCAAAAATGACAATTTGCCACAAGAAGGTGCAAATATTCATTTACTAAATGGCAAAAGTACGGTAACTAATAATAAAGGATATTTTGAGCTTCCCAAAGAAAATGCCTTGGAAATAGAAATTAGTCACCTCGGTTTTGAAACTCAAATTTTTCTAATTCCAGATTCACAAAATAAAAATTGCATTAAAATACTTCTAGAAGTCGAAGTGCTACAACTTGACAATGTAACCACTAATCACTTTTTGACTTCGGGAATTTCAAAAACTAATGAAGGAACATTTATTGTAAAACCGAAGCGACTGGGGATTTTACCTGGTTTAATAGAGCCCGATGTATTACAAACGATGTTACAAATACCAGGAATTTATAGTGCCGACGAAAGTCTATCGAGTATCAGTGTAAGAGGTGGCACTCACGACCAAAATTTGTTTCTATGGAATGGAATTAAAATGTACCAAACGGGACATTTTTTTGGTTTAATATCGACATTTAACCCCAATCTAGCCCAAACCATTTCTATATATAAAAACGGAAGTTCCGCGTTTTACGGAGAAAGTGTTTCAAGCGTTGTGGATATTTCTTCGGATTCAAAAAGATATGAAAAAGCTAAGTTTAGTGCAGGAATCAATATGATAAATTTTGATGTTTGTTCTAAGTTTAACGTCAATAAAAAGGGGTTTATAGAAATTGCTGCACGAAAATCGATTACCGATTTGATTGAAACACCGACATATAAAAAATATTACAATAAAGCATTCCAGAACACCACAATTACAAATTTTTCGACATTTAAAAGCGTGGACTATAATGGTGATAAGAAATTTAAATTCTATGATGTAACGCTGAAATATTTGCAGGAAATTGGACAAAAAGACCAGCTTTTATTAGATTTAATAACTATCAATGACCAAATACATATTAATCAAAATGCAACAATAAACACCGTATTTCAATCGGAAAACAATGTTTTATATCAAAAAAATCAGGGAGGGAACTTAGCTTGGAAACACTATTGGAACACTAAAAACAATAGTAAAGTCAATGTATTTGCTTCTTCCTATGAACTTGATGCAGAAAAAAATAAAATTCAAAACAATCAAATCATTACACAAGAAAACAGTGTGTTCGATGATGGTATTAAATTAGAAAACAACCATACAATTAGTCCAAAATTCACGATTAATAATGGCTATCAGTATAACGAAGTTGGAGCGACAAATTTGGATAAAGTCAGTAATCCTATATTTTATAGACAAATTAAAGAAGTTTTGCGCACACACGCTCTTATTGTTGAAACAAAATATAATGATACTCTTTCCAAAGTGTTTTTTAATGCAGGAATGCGTATTAATTATATTGAAAAATTCAAAAAATATCTTTTTGAACCGCGATTGCAGTTTAATTATTCTATTTCTCGAAGTTTAAACTTAGAAGTTTTGGGTGAATTTAAAAGTCAAAATTGTTATCAAATTATTGACCGCCAACAAGATTATTTTGGAATAGAAAAAAGACGTTGGATTTTGTCAAACAATGCTACAATTCCTATACAAAGAAGCAAACAAGGATCAATTTGTTTCTCTTATAACAAAAATAATTGGCTCGTTACTTTTGATAATTACTATAAACAAGTGCGTGGAATTAGCAGTTCAACACAAGGATTTCAAAATCAATTAGAATTTGCAAACATAATTGGCGATTATGTGGTTGTAGGAACAGAACTATTGTTACAAAAGAAAATAAATCATTTCATTACTTGGTTGAGCTATGCGTATAACAATAATAATTATCATTTTCCAACTATAGAACAAATAAAGTTTTCTAATAATTTTGAGCTGGACAACGTAATATCTTGGGCTGGAACTTATGAATTTAAGCACTTAAAATTAGCTCTAGGTTCAAAATGGTATTCAGGAAGACCTGAAACTACACCTTCGACCTTCGAAATTAATAAAAGTAATCCT
The DNA here is from genome assembly GCF_031423415.1 of Flavobacterium sp. Lineage (GTDB taxonomy): Bacteria > Bacteroidota > Bacteroidia > Flavobacteriales > Flavobacteriaceae > Flavobacterium. Next base: position 6,556 of record NZ_JANPFL010000183.1, on the reverse strand, counting down.
TCGAACCCAACAATTGACTATAATACACCTAATAATAAGCACATAGAAGATTTCTTTCAAGTTAATTTTTCAACAACATACGAATTGGCAGGATCCAATAAAACGCAATACAAGTTGGGATTATCCATCATAAACTTATTCAATAAGAAAAATGAAATCAGCGAATATTATCGAATTAATACAATTACAAATTCTATTGAAGAAGTAAAAACATACTCACTAGAAAGAACTCCAAATGTAAGTTTTAGAGTGGTTTTTTAATCCCATCTTTTCCATAATAGCCTTTTTTAAAAAGCGCACTATCGTTCTTTTAAATTTTATTTAAAAATTTAGCAATACTTTGGTAGGGTTAGCCACATCAAGGTTGTTTAATGATAGAACCCGTTTAAAAAAGATATTATGACTCGAAAAGAATTTTTTGCAAAAGTTGGTTTTGGTGCAGCCACTATTTTAGTACCAACGTGTATTTCAGGATTAGCGACCAGTTGTAGCAGCGATGAAGAAGGCTCAAGTAATGCTCCAACATCTGTAGATTTCACCTTGGACATTTCTACAGGATCATTGGCTGTTGACAAAGGCTTTTTAGTAACCAACAAAATTGTTGTTGCGAGAGTTAATGCTACTACTTTCTTGGCCGTTTCTGCAGCTTGTACGCATGAAGGCACAAATGTAAATTATGAGGGATCCAGTAATTCATTTCATTGTCCAAATCACGGAGCCAATTATAGCAATACAGGTGTTCATCTGAATGGGCCAGGCTCAGCTAATCTAAAACAATATAATGTGACTCTTACAGGCAATTCACTACGTGTATATTCCTAAAAAACTATCGAAAAATTAGTAGTCTCTAATTATTAAAAAAACAAAAATGAACGTAAAGAAAAAAATAATCGCTGTTGCAATTGTAGTGATTGGAATTGCAGGTTTCGCTGGATATAATTATGTAATGCACGGCGGAGCCAGAAACCTTTCAAATGAAGACGCATCGTATACCGTTTCTTCAAAAAGCATTACAACTGAATTTTCTTCTAATGTTGATGTGGCTAATAAAAAATATCTAGAAAAAGCGATAGTTATTAAAGGAACTGTTACCAAAATTACAGGCAATGAAATCATTATCGACAACATGATCATTTGCAACCTGAAAGAATTAGATCCTTCTATCCAAAAAGACCAGACAATAACTTTAAAAGGCAGAGTTGTTGGTTATGATGATTTAATGGGAGAAATAAAATTAGATCAATGTCTTAAAGTATCTTAAGATTGCCTAAAGACTGACAATTAGATTAGTAAAAAAAACTAAAGTAGTTGTAACTTTATACATTATGAAAAATAGCTAAAAATTAATATTTAAACTATACCAGAATGAAATACCTATTATCGTTTTTACTTGTAACATTTTCTGTCGGCTTTGCCTGCGCACAAGATGATTTATTGAATCAATTGGATGCCCAAAAAACAACCGAAAAAGAGATTACACCAGCTGCCTTCAAAGGATTACAGATTTGTAATATGCAATCGACAAAATTACCTGCTCAAGGTGAATGGTACGTTTTGATTTCCCACCGTTTTGGAGATATCACTAAAGGCTTTGACAATTTTTTTGGACTAGACGAAGCGATGACCAAAATTGGAGGAATTTATGGAGTGACCAATTGGCTATCGCTAGGAGTTTCGAGGCATCGAAATAATAAAACCTATGAAATGGCAGCAAAATACAAATTTGCAAACCAACTAGAAAATGGTTTTCCCGTGACTATTGTAGGCTATAACACTATGGATATTAGAAGTGACAAGTTTACTGTTTTGTACCCAGATGCAAAATTCAACAACCGATTGGCGTATACAACTCAATTGCTAGTTTCTAGAAAATTTTCGGAGAAATTTTCGTTTGAGTTAACTCCAATTTGGGTTCATAAAAATTTGTATGACGGTATTGAAGATCAAAAGAATCTACTTCTTATAGGTTCAGGAGCGAGATATAAAATCGCTAAACGTATGAGTGTAAACCTTGAATATGCAGCAAGAGTAAATCTTGCAGAGGGATTTACGTCGCCATATCACAATCCTCTTTCGTTAGGATTAGACATTGAAACAGGAGGTCACGTTTTTCAATTAGTGTTCTCTAACAGTCAACCTATGAATGATATTACTGTTTTTTCAAATTCATCTGGAAGATGGGATGGAAATAAACAGCTTTATTTTGGTTTTAATATGTATAGAGTTTTTTAAATTAAATAGTTATGAAAAAATTAAAAATATTTTTAGTGTTATTATATGGCACATTAATTGCCTCTTGTGAATCGAATACAATACAAGAAGTTTCGGGAATTGTTACCAATCCAACTTATGCAAAAAATATTGCCCCAGTAATTCAGGCACAATGTGTCGGTTGTCATTCTGCTAATGGTCAATATCCTAGTCTAGAAACATTTGCTGAGGTTAAGGATGCTGCAGAAACTGGCAGTCTAATTTGCCGAATAGATCAATCTCAATCCTGTGGTAGAGTTATGCCACAATCTGGGGCGATGCCACAAGCTACAATAGATATGATCAAACTTTGGGTCTCAAATAATTACCCTAACTAAAAAAATATATAAAATGAAAAAAATAATAATTCTATTAGTGTTCTTTTTTGCAGGAAACTTGGTCTTTTCTCAAAAAATGATGACCCGATCTGGTGAAATAAAATTTGAAGCATCAATGCCTGCTTTCGAAGAAATAGCCGCAACAAACAATACATCTTCTTGCATTCTTGACGAAGAAACAGGAAATTTTGCCGCCTTGGCTTTAATAAAGGCATTCAAGTTCAAAGCGCCATTAATGGAAGAACATTTTAACGAAAATTACATGGAATCTTCTACCTTTCCCAAAGCTAATTTCAAAGGTAAAATAACCAATTTTGATGCTAAAAAATTGTCCTCTACCAAATCATCGTACGATTTAGAAGGTGATTTAACCATTCACGGAGTAACAAAAAAAATTAAAACAAAACTGATGCTGGTTTTCAATGGAGACAAAATTACAGCAACTAGCTTAATTTCAGTGAAGCCGCAAGATTACAACATTGAAATTCCAAATCTTGTGAAGGGAAAAATCGCCGAAAACGTAAAAATTTCTATGAATTTTATTCTCGTTGCCAATTAAATTTATAAGTAAATGAAGCTCCAAAAAAATACTTTTTGGAGCTTCTTAATTACTGTCTTTTTTAATTAAATTCTACCAAATCTGCCAAATTCTAAACATTAAAAAAAAATCATGACAACAAAATTACTAAAACAACTCCCGTTTGCCTTTATACTTTGCTTTACAGCAATGGTAACCGCTCAAACTCCTGGAACATTGACTTTCTCATACAATCAACCGGTGCCTACTTCTCCTAGACCATCGTATACAGGATATTGTGTAACGGCAGTTTGGATCGAAAACAATGCAGGAGCTTTTATTAAAACCAAAATGCGTTATGTCGGAAATAACACCAAAGACCATTTACCTACTTTTGCCGGAAAATGCGGAGGTGTTGCATCAAACGCATTAGGAACTGGTGTAAATATTACAGACGCTACAACTGGAGCAACCCGAAAAAACACTACACTCCAGTGGGATTTGGTGCTCAGAGCTTTGTTTGGGATGGTAAAAACGTCAATGGAGCTTCAAATGGAGTAACAGTACCAGATGGAATTTACAAAGTATGGATTGAAAGCACTTGGGTTGATTCAGGATCTAATAATCATCAGGAACTTTCTAGCTATTCTTTCACAAAAGGACCTGTATCAGCTATAACTACTGCCGTCGGTGATCCTTATGTGAATACCATCGTGATGAATTGGGCTGCCTCAGGACTAAGCGTCAATGACAATGTTTCGCCAAATACCAAAGTTACTATATATCCAAATCCAAGCAACGGAATTTTTGACATTGAATTTAAAAATGAAATAAAAAATATCAAAGTTTCGAATATGTTGGGACAAGTGGTCTATGAGGAGAAAGTAGAACAAAGTGCTGCTGGCATTAGAAAAAATATGGATCTTTCCCGATTCGAAAGTGGAATTTACATCATAAACGTCTCTAATAATGAAGGAACTTCGAATTATAAAGTGGTTTTAGACAAATAATACTTTCTATATAGGCATCAAAAAAGCATCAGTCAATTTTGATTGATGCTTTTTTTATTGTTCAACTTCAGTCAAGATGGCTTTTATATCCGGAGTTTCGTATACCTGATACTTTCCTTGGTCATCACTATAAATCAAATAAGCTTGTAATTCGGGGTGCTGCTGCAAAAAGACTTTTGCTTTCTCCAATCCAAGTACTAAGACACCCGTTGCATACGCATCAGACGAAATGCAATCTTTAGCAAATAGGGAAGCGCTCAGCAAATTATTTTTGGTGGGATAGCCTGTTTTAGGGTCAATGTGATGTACATATTTTACGCCATCTTCCACTATAAATCTTCGGTAATTACCAGAGGTGGCAATGGCTTTGTTTTCGAGTTTAGCAATCGCCTTTAATGGATTTTCAGATTCCTTGTTGTCAATGGGTTTTTCAACACCAACAGTCCAATTACTCCCATTCGGTTTTCGTCCTTTGGCATAGACTTCGCCACCAATTTCTACAATATAGGATGTTATCTTTTTTGAAGTTAAAAACGCCGAAACCACATCAACAGAATATCCCTGCGCAAATGCGTTAAAATCTAGAGCCACTCTTGAGTCTTTCTTGACTATTGTATTTCCTTTTAATTCAATCAATTGAAATCCTACAAATTGAAGAATGCTGTCAATCTTGAATTTATCTAATTTTTGCTTTTTACTAGGGCCAAAACCATAAGCGTTCGATAAGGGATAAATAGTGGGATCGAAAGCACCATCGGTGTTTTTCCACACTTCCTTAGCTTTCTTGAAACACGCTTTAAAGTATTTATCAACTACAACATTTTTTTCATTAGAATTGATTCTCGAAATAATTGAATTGGGAATATAAGTCGAAACCGATAAATCAAAATCTTTTAGAATTTGGACAATTTCTGGTTGAAAATCTCTGTTTTGAGGATCAAAATAAGTGATATGATAAGTTGTTCCTTGTGCTTCTCCCTCAATTTTTATAGGCTCTTCTACTTGTTGCGAAAACACCGAAACAGAATTCAGAAAGAACAAACAAAGTATATATCCCATTCTTTTCATAAGGATTATTTTTAGATTATTAGGTTTTGAAATAAATACAATATTACTCTCTATCATTGCAATTACTAGATTTTTTAAAATTCCACTTTTCTTAAACTTTCCGTAATGTCAACAGTTATTACGTACTTAAATTAGGACAATCAGCAGCAAATCGAGAATGTATAATGGCTTGTTTACTTCTTTTGACAACTTTCTGGGATTGCCGGTTGTTTGACTTTCTACGTGAATGTTATGTTCAAAGAATCCCATAATGTACTCAACACGGAGTCAATGTTTTACTAATTAAAACTTTAAAAAACAAAAAGAGTCAAAGTACTACTTTGAAACATCGACTATTAAAAGAACCAACCTGCGATTTTGTGATTTTTAAAACTATAATTTTGTATGAGCCACACTCGAATTCAGGTAAAAAAATAGTCGCAAGGTATGATCCATATCGTACTGATAACCATTAGATTTTTGTTGATACACATTCATATAACCAAAATCGAAACTCAATTTAGGATTGATGGCTTGTTTGATTCCTACAAAGAACCGGTTTTGGTCAAAAGTATTATAAACAATATCTTTGCCAAATTGAATCAATAATTCATCAGAAACCACAAGCAAAGGAGCTGTTTTTTTCTTAAAAATTGGAATCGTAGTACTTATTAAATACCGCACTCTGTTTGAAAACTTATTTTTGCCAGAACCTTGGTCATTAATAATTATTTCTTGCCATCGTTGCTCGTTTCGTATTCTGTTAACAATATTTACCTTTCCTGATTTGGAATTCATCTGAACCTGTTGATAAACTCTATTTTCATCCGCAAAAGTATTCCACTCGGTATTTTTTGGTGCCAACCATAAATGAGCGTAGCCACCCGTAAATGAGAATGTTGCGTTTGGAATATACGAAATACCGCCTCTTAAAAGGAAAAAATTGTTGTCCTGAAAAAAATCATTCGCTCTAAGATGAACATCGGCAACAATAGCCCAATGGGCACTAAATTTAGTTACACCATTAAGCGAAACCCAAGTTTGTAACTGATGATTGACATCTTTTTCTTTAACTGTTTGTGCTAAAAGTACGAACGGAAATACTATGAATAATAACTTGAATAAATTTGATTTCAAGGCATAAAAATTTAAAATAGTTGTGCTAAATTTCGAGTACAAATTTACTTTATCCGCACAAGGGCGACAAGTTTTATATTGCTTAATGTGAAGGGAAATGATAATTTATTTTAATTCTATTTAGTCAACCCTTAAAAAGAGCTATTTTTAATTTCCACAAAAATAGGAATATTATTTTCAGGATAGAAGTTGAACAAATAATTAAGCCAAAAAACAATTTGTTCCTTGATTTGGTTGAATCGGAGCTTAAAATTGTA
>NZ_JANPFL010000182.1:0-78007 GCF_031423415.1 Flavobacterium sp. | reverse complement strand
GGAAATAAATGAATATATAAATTATTACAATAATGACAGAATCAAGTCAAATTTAAACAAAATGAGCCCGATACAATATCGAACTCATTATTATCAAAATTAATTATAAATTTGTCCAAACTTTTGGGTTCAGTCTAATTTGCTCGGTTTTTTGTTGTCTTGACTTGTTGTGCCTGCTCTTGTTTATGGCTGTGAGGTCGGGAGACCATCGCAGAGCAATCCTGCTATTAATAGGGTTTGTTTTTTAAGGAACACTTCGTGCTGCAGGAAAACCCTATCAATTGACATAAGTGTTGATTTTTAGTTCGCTACTTTTTCAAGTTGTCCAACTTTTTTCCAGCTTGGGTCAATATTTAATGCAACTGCAACATAAATGTCTTTTCCATTACTTTTAAATGCAGTTCCTTTATTCATTTGTGCATTTACTTGGTCCGGAGTTAAATTGTACATTGCTCCAGTAATTGGGTCAATAATTATTCCAATTAGTCCTCCAAATAATATGTTTCCAATATACCAAGCGTTAAACTCTTTAGTCAATTTTGTTTGATAAGTTTGGTAACCTTCAAGTTTAATCATTACGCTATGTTCGCTTTTTCTCGCAAGTTTAATTTCAAATGGTGTTTTACCAACTTCAACTTCATCGATAAAAATGGTTGCTGTTGATGGATTACTTGAAAATTTTACGTTTTGTTTTGAGCCAGAAACGATTGTTGCACAACTTGTAGTTAATAATACAAGGGCCAAAGAACTAGAGATAATTGTTTTTCTCATTTTTAAATAAATATTAAGGATTAATTAATTTGTAGTTGATATTGTGATAATTTAGTTACATCTCCGTCAAAGTAGTAAAATTCGACTGTAATTCTATAACAAGAACTCCATAAATCAGGAGTCGATTTACTAATCACTTTAACAATATTTGCGCCATTTGTTCTTGCTAAATTTCTTGCGCTAATAAGGTTTGTGTCAAAACCACAATCTGTTGAAAATCCACTATCTCCAAATTTTGCAATTCCTATTTTTTTAGAGTTTTCAGGAACTTTATGTTCCATGTCTAAAAACGCAACTTTATTTTCGATTGTTAAAGGTTTTAGTTGTTCTGTAAAACTTGATTTAATATTTGCCCCGCAACTTACAAGCAAAAATATTGAAATTCCAAATAATAATTTTTTCATTTTTTTTTGTTTAATTGGTTCAATAATTCGATTTCATCTTTTTTTCTGTATCAATCCATTGTAGTAGTAACAGAAAAGGAAACCCACTAATTGATTTATTAAGTTAAATTTATTTTTCTAAAACTACTTAACATTTTATTAATACTTATCACCGATAAATGAATTTTTATTACCTATTTTTGACGAAAAACCACCGAAATATGAATACAATTATTGGTAATAAATTGAAAGAGTTGCGCAAATCCAACGGTTTTACACTTGAGGAGATTTCCGAACAATTGAATATCTCTCCTTCCACTTATTCTAGAATGGAAAAAGGAGAAACTGCTACTTGGACGACGATGATTGATAAAATTTGCAGTATTTATAAAATTGAACCCGAAGAATTATTGCTTTCTATGGAGAAATACCTAATTATTAACAACCATCAAGAAGAAGATTCTATTACTTTGGCAGGAAATACAATCAACAACCTTTCTGAAAAGATCATTGATTTGTATGAGCGAATGTTGTCTGAGAAGGATAAAAAAATTGAAGACCTAGAAAATAAATTGAAGACTTGTATACAAGTATGACTAGTAGCCAACCAAAGCAATTTACAGCAGAAACTTCACACCCTAATTGAAGATTCTCGGATGTTTAGTTGCCCATTAAGCACAATAGTTTGTGGCTTGAAAGTGGATGGATTTTCGATTTGGTCTATCAAAATTTTGGCTGCTTCACGCCCAATTTCTAAAGCAGGTTGCAAAACCGAAGTTAATGGCGGGTCTATAATTGCTCCCATTTTTGATTCGGTAAATCCTACAAAAGCGATGTCTTCAGGAATTTTGAAGCCTCTTTTTTTAAAAACTTGCATCGCACCAATAGCCGCAGGATCATTAGAAGCAAATATGGCATCTGGAATTTTACCGCTGTCAATAATTTCATATGCGACTCTTTTGCCATCCTCGATGCTAAATCCTGTGGGCATAATTTGTTCTTTTGTAACAGTTAATTTGTGCTTTGCGTGGGCGTCCAAAAAACCATTCATTCTATCATTGGTCAACGAAAGTGATTCTTTGCCTTTGAGATGGTAAATGTTTTTATAGCCTTGATTAATCAGATGTTCAGTAGCAAACATTGCCCATTTGTAATCGTTAAACAGTATTTTAGAGGAGGTTATCTCATTGCAAACTCGGTTAAAAAAAACAATTGGAAATCCAGAATTGATTAGGTTTTGATAGTAAATACTATTTTTAGTTTCACTACATTGCGAAATGATGATTCCATCTACCATACTGTCCTCGAGAGCCTTGACATTTTTTAATTCAGTGTCAAAATTTTCGTTAGACTGCGTAATTAATACTTGATACCCTTTTTCAAATAAAATTTCTTGGGCTCCAATAATTACTTGTGGAAAGAAACTATTCAAAAATTCTGGAACCACAATTCCTATGGTCAATGATCTTTTTTGCATTAATTTTTTTGCCATAGGATTGGGTCGGTATCCCATTTCTTTGGCTGTTTTTAAAATTAAATTTTTCGTATCTAATTTAATGTCACTTTTATCATTGAAAGCTCGAGAAACGGTGGCAATAGAAATATTTAATTTTTTGGCAATATCTTTAATTGTAATGTAAATCATTGCAGGTTCATTTTATGGTAGTTCAAATATAGTGTCTTTATTTTTATTTCAATAGTTTGCTAGATTCTTAATCTTGACTTAAACGGCAGATTATTTATAAACCCATACGATTAATTTATAGGATTAAACCGTTTTATTTTGACAAATACTTGAGTTTTTATATATTTACGAAAACGTTTCCGTTAAATATTTGGTCTTCGTAAACGTTTACGGTAATCTATTCTATAATTATCGAAATTTACAATAAAAAGCTGTTGTATTTTTACTTACTGTGATTTTTCACAAACAATTAAATTTAGTAGTGAAAACAATCAAATTAAAAATCCTGTAAACTCAGCTCACATATGAAAAACTTTGCCAAATATTTTATTGTTTTATTAACCTTATCTGGGACTACCCTTTTTGCACAAAACACAGTTTTAGTCGAAAACCAAAAGTTAACTATCGCTAATTTAGGGGGTGATAACTACACAATAGGTAGTAATGCCGCATTGCGAATTACCACTCCGCTTACAGCTAACGGAAAAGTGAATTTGATTAGTGATTCGGGTTGGCTTATCTTGGATGGTGTTTTACCGTCTCGTGCTCTCATTCTACATTTGGGTTACATCACGGTAAACGGACAGAAAGCAGTCAATAATGTAAACGTTCGTATTACCAATTATTTGCGAGGCTGTGTTATAATGCCTCATACACCCAGTTACGAAGCTTTATCTCTTTTTAAAGATATATCTTTTGCAGGCGATGAAATGAAATGTATTCCTTATAAATATTATAAAATAGCTGAATTAGGCAGTTTTGATAATGAAGTTTCTTCCTTTAAATTGAAGAAAGGGTATATGGCAACTTTTGCACAGAATGAAAACGGAACAGGCTATAGTAAAGTTTTTATAGCCGATGGTCAAGACATTCAAGTTAGTACACTTCAAGCGGGATTGAATAACCAAGTTTCTTTCGTTCGTGTTTTCCCTTGGCGATATACTGAAAAGAAAGGTATGGGTTGGAGTATAAAAAGTCCAATTCAAAGTTTGAGAGGCAGTTGGTTCTATAATTGGGGTCCAGCTACTGCCGAGGGCTTACTTGATATAGAATATGTTCCTATGAAATGGACTGCTTGGAATGCTAGCGATTCACAATGGCAAACAATATTGAATAATAACACGTCAAATCATCTTTTAGGATTTAATGAGCCAGATGCGGCAACTCAAGCTAATATGTCTTTAGACCTCATGCTTTTACGTTGGCCTAAAATGATGGAATCAGGAATGCGGTTGGGCTCGCCTTGTCCAGCAGGGAATAAACAATTATTATACGATTTTATTAAAAAATGTGACGAATTAAATTATAGAGTAGATTTTGTTACCCTTCACGACTACGGAGAGGGAACTGCACAACAATTTTACAATAACTGTAAGACGCTTCATGATAAAACTGGCCGACCTGTTTGGGTTACCGAGTTTAATTATGGCGGAACTTGGACGTCAGGTAAACCAACCTATGCTCAATCAGCCGCCAGAATTAAAGAAATTATAGAGCGGTATGATAAAGAAGGCATTATTGAACGATATGCGATATTCAATTTTGACGAAGTCGATCAAAATAGAGCTGTTTTCTATAATCCTGTCGAAGATTTAAAAATCACCCCATTAGGTGTTGCGTATCGTGACCAAACTTCGGTGATGGCCTTCAATCCATTGGAGCAAATAGATATTCCTTTTAAAATGGTTGCCCCAGTAAGTTTTAAAGGCACAAATACTGATGGAATAACAACCAAATTAATTTGGCAAAATTTTATCGATAATTCATTGGGTACTTTTAAGATAGAAAGGTCATTTAATGGTGGTGTATTCACACAGGTTGCTACTGTCAGTGGAACAAATAATAGTTACAATGATATTGTTGGAGATATTGGGTATGGAATATACACCTACAAAATTACAGCTATAAATGCTTTTATGGGAAATTCCGCAACTGTTTCTGCAACTGTAGATGTGAATTTGAGCGGAAAGCAAAACGTAGCACGTTTCAAAAACGTTGAAGTAAACTCAACAAACTCAGCCTCTTTTCCAGGAAAAAATGCTGTAGACGCCAATGTTGTTTCTGACGCAAGTCGTTGGGTGAGTAAAGCAGGTGTTTTTCCAGCTATTTTAGAAATTGATTTAGTAGATTATTATTTAGTCGACGAACTTGCGCTGTATTGTGGCTATGCTGGCTATAATAGTCCAATAACTAATTTTCAATTCCAGATTTGGGATGGCAAAAAATGGGTCGATGTTATAACAGAAACAGCAAACACCCAAGCACTATACAAGAAAAATTTCACCGAAGTCAAAACAAACAAGCTCCGACTATATGTCAACGCTATCGAAGGAAATGTAGTTAGACTTTTTGAAATTGAAGTATATGGTAATGAATTTAATACCTTAAGTACCCCTAAAATTAATTCTTATAAACATCAATTTAAAATTTATCCAAACCCAACGTCATCATTTATTAATATTGAGGGTAACGATGATGTAGAATCAATTGTGGTTTTTGATTTGAATGCTAAAGTTCTAATGAGAACTCAAGGATCAAAGAGTATTGATGTTTCACAACTTTCTGCAGGAACGTATGTAGTTAGTGTAAACGATAAAGAAACTTTTAAATTTATTAAGAAATAATTATTCTTATAGCCTAACAAATTAGGGTATCAAAATGCAATATGAAAAATTTAACCAGCTATTTTATTGTTTTGTTTACTATTTGTGGTTTTCAGCTTTTTGCTCAAAATGCTGTTTTAGTCGAAAACCAAAAGTTAACTGTCACTAATTTAGGCGGCGACAATTACACAGTAGGCAATAATGCAGAGTTGAGAATTACTGCACCAGTTTCGGGCAACGGGAAAGTGGATTTGGTAAGCGATTCGGGTTGGTTAATTTTAGATGGTGTTTTGCCGTCCGAGGCTATAGTATCGCATTTTAGTTATATCACTATCAATGGACAACCCGCTGTTAAGAATGTAAATACAAGAGTTACAAACTATTTGCGAGGATGTGCAATTATGGCACATTCACCTATATATGAAGCCTTAACACTTTACAAAGATGCCGCCTATACTGGTGAACAAATGAAATGTATTCCTTATAAATATTACAAAATTGCAGACTTAGGAAGTTTTGACAATACAGTTACTTCTTTTAAACTGAAGAAAGGGTATATGGCTACTTTTGCACAGAATGAAAACGGAACAGGATTTAGTAAAGTTTTTATTGCAGATGCCCAAGACATTGAAATCAGTACGCTTCAAGTAGGATTAAATGACAAGGTTTCGTTTGTTCGCGTTTTTCCTTGGATGTATTCCGATAAAAAAGGATTTGGATCAGGATTACCTGATTTTAAAAGAACAATCATACCTGTTAAACTAACAAATTCAGGATGGTTTTATCATTGGGGAACTACATCTGCGGAAGATTTAACAGATGTAGAATTTGTTCCAACGCGATGGAATGCCAAATCACTTACTGACACTAGATGGAAAGAAATTCTTGACATTAATTATTCAAGTCATCTTTTGGGTTTTAATGAGCCTGATGGTGCCGAACAAGCAAATATGACTTTAGACGAAATGCTTTTGTATTGGCCTAAAATGTTAGAATCAGGAATGCGATTAGGTTCGCCCGCGATGGCGAGTGACTTAAACTTATTGTATAGTTTTATTGATAAATGCGATGAACTAAATTACCGAGTTGATTTTGTGGCTATGCACGATTATGGCACTGGAACTGCTCAGCAATTTTACAATAAATGTAAAGCGATACACGACAGAACTGGCAGACCTATCTGGATTAAGGAATTCAATTGGGGTGGCACTTGGACTAGACCTACCCCAACTTATCCGCAAATTTCAGCACGTGTAGCTGAGATCATGGAAAAGTATGACACTGCAGGTATCATCGAACGGTATTCAATATTCAATTTTGATGAAACTGTAAATAATTTTGGTGGCGTTCAAAACAGAGCTGTTTTTGTTACTCCAGCAATACCAGACTATACATTCACTCCGCTAGGAATAGCCTACAGAGATAATGTTTCTCCAATGGCATTTAATCCTCTTGGACAAATTAACATTCCTTTAAAACTCGTTGCACCTCAAAATCTTACGATAACAAATAGTAATGGTAGAGTCAATAAATTAGTATGGAATAATTTTAATTTCACAGGTATAGGAAATCTATTTATTGAATGTGCGGATGGTGCTGGTACATTTGTCCCTATTGCACAAATTAATAGCAACACTATAAGTTACGACGATGATATATCCGCCACAGGCTTAATTAAATATACATATCGTATTTCTGTAAGAGAAACAGGATTCGCAAATTCGAAATCTGTTGTGGGTTCGATTGATTTGAGCACTAGTGTTGTCTTTAATGTAGCACTTAACAAACCAGCAACCGCAAGCAGTACTTTATCTACGCTTTATCCAGCGTCAAACGCAGTTGACGGAAATGCTACAGCCGATGCCAGTAGATGGGTAAATTCAAGAGGAGTAGTACCAGCAATTATTGAAATAGACTTACAAGATACTTACTTAATTAGCCGAATGAATGTTTACACTGGTTTATCAGGCTCTAATAATCCTCTAACAAGTTTTACCTTCGACTATTGGGATGAAAACACACAAAGCTGGACAGCTGCAGTTACCGAAACCAATAATGCGATAAGTGCCTATTCAAACACTTTTTCTGAAGTCAAAACCAATAAGGTTAGACTTCACATCAACGCAACAGCAGACAATACAGTTAGACTTTTTGAGCTTGAAGTGTATGGTAGAAGAATTAGTACATTGAGCACAGATGACTTTAGTGCGACTAATTTCATAATTTATCCTAATCCAACATCAAAATTACTTTTTTTGAGTGGGAACACAGCCATTGAATCATCAGAAATTTTTGAAGCAAACGGTAAGAAATTAATAGAAAAAAAGAGTGAAAACGTAGTTGATGTGTCACAACTTGCAGCAGGAATTTATTTTATAAAAGTAAATAACACAGAGACTTTCAAATTCATTAAAAAATAGTTTTTAAACGTAACAAATTTGTATTCCGATAAAACGTATGAAAAATTATAAAAAATATTTATTTATACTAGTACTCTTTTTTGGGCTTCAGCTTTTTAGTCAAAATTCGATTGTTGTTGAAAACACTAAATTGAAAGTTTCGAATTTGGGAGGAAACAATTATACTGTTGGCGCTAATGCCGAATTGAGAATCACCGATCCAGTTGCAAACAACGGAAAAGTAGACTTGGTCAGCGACTCAGGTTGGCTTATTCTAGATAACGTTTTGCCCTCAAGAGCCACTATTTTGCATTTTAGCTGGATTACCGTAAACGGACAAAAAGCAGTAAATAATGTCAATGTAAGAATTACAAACTATTTGCAAGGATGTGTAATTATTCCACACAGCCCAACATTTGAGGCGTTATCGCTTTTTAAAAACGATAATTTTGCTGGAGACGAAATGAAATGCATACCATTAAAATATTATAAAACTGCTGAACTGGGTGGTTTTGACAATACCGTTTCTTCCTTTAAATTAAAAAAAGGATATATGGCTACTTTTGCCCAAAATGAAAATGGAACAGGCTACAGTAAAGTATATATTGCAGAAAAAGAGGATGTTGAAATTAGTGCTTTACCCTTGGGATTGAATGATTTAACGTCGTTCGTTAGAGTCTTTCCTTGGCGGTATACAGGAAAAAAAGGCTTTGGTGCAGGATTTGTCGATTTCAATAGAAGTATAATACCTGCAAAGATAACAAAGTCAAGTTGGTTTTACAATTGGGGAGGCCCAACTTCGGAAAGTACGACAGACTTCGAATTTGTTCCTATGAAATCGTATGCGAGCTCGTTTACAGATCCCAAATGGCAGGAAATAAATAACGTCAATTACGCAAGTCACCTTTTAGGATATAACGAACCCAATAATCCTGGTCCGTTGAATATGACGGTCGAACAGCAATTAAAATACTGGCCAAAATTTATGGAATCAGGAATGCGTTTGGGATCTCCTGCACCTACTGATTGGGATGAGTTTTTTGAATTTATGGATAAGTGCGACGAATTGAATTACAGAGTCGATTTTGTTTGTATTCACGATTATGGCGATGGTACGGCAGAAGCTTTTTATAAAAATTGTAAAAGAGTTTATGATCGTACAAAAAGACCTATTTGGGTAACCGAATTCAATTGGGGCGGAAATTGGACAAAAACTCCTCGAACGTATGAAGAAAGTGCAAAACGAATAGCAGAAATAATAGACAGATACGATAAAGAAGGAATTATTGAAAGGTATGCTATTTTTAATTTTGACGAGGAATTAAATAGAGATGGTAACTTTCCGCTTAATAAATCTGTTTTTAAAACTCCAGCAATTCCAAATTATGAAATAACTCCAATTGGGATAGCTTATCGCGATCAAGTCACAACAATGGCATTTAATCCCGGTGAGCAAATAAATATTCCTTTTAAAATGGTACCACCTCAAAACCTAAAAGGGACTACTGTTGATGGCATCACTGTTACATTACTATGGCAAAATTTTATAGATAATTCAGCGGGTACTTTAAAACTAGAAAGATCATTTAATAGTGGCGCATTTTCATTAGTTGCAAATATAGAAGGAACAAACACTAGTTATGTTGATCCTGTTGGATCAATTGGCTACGGAAAGTACACGTATAAAATTACCTCAGTACATCCAGTTTACGGTAATTCAGTAACTGTTTCTACAATCGTTGATGTTTTGCCGGGTGGTAGACAAAATGTAGCACGTTTCAAAAATGTCACAGTAAGTTCAACTAATTCACCAGATTATCCGGGGAGACTTGCTGTCGACGATGATATCAAATCTGATGCAAGTCGTTGGGTTAGTAAAGTTGGTACTTTTCCTGCTACCCTAGAGATTGATCTAAAAGATTTTTATTTAGTAGATGAACTTGTTTTATATTGTGGCTATCAAGGTTATAATACTCCAATTACAAATTTTCAATTTCAATATTGGGATGGTGTCAAGTGGGTCGATGTAGTAGTTGAAACCAACAATATATTAGCATTGTACAGAAAAAGCTTTGCAGAAGTGAAAACTAATAAGCTACGATTGAATGTGAATTCAACAGCAGCAAATATAGTTAGACTCTATGAAATCGAGGTGTATGGAAAGGAATTTAATACACTTGAGGTCAATGAAAACGGCGCGTACATCAAACAATTTACAATTTATCCAAATCCAGCTGAGAACACCTTATTTATCGAAGGGAAAAATGAAATAGAATCAGTAGAAATTTTTGACATCAATTCTAAGGTTTTGATTTCAAAACACACTACTCGAACAGTTGATGTTTCAGAGTTATCCGCAGGAATCTATTTTATAAAGGTGAATAACACCGAGACTTTTAAATTCATTAAAAAATAATATTCAAAAAATAATCAAATGTTAGTACAAAATTTTAGCGAAGTAACAAGGGGAAATAAAACAATTAGCACCAAATCAGATTTAGTTGTAATTGGCGGTGGTTTAGCGGGACTTTGTTGTGCCATTGCTGCCGCAAGAGACGGGATTACAGTAACTTTAGTTCAAGATAGACCTGTTTTGGGAGGTAATGCCTCTAGTGAAGTTCGATTGTGGACGTTAGGTGCTACTTCACATATGGGAAATAACAACCGATGGTCTAGAGAAGGTGGAATCATCGATGAGATTTTAGTAGAAAATATGTACCGAAATAAAGAGGGAAACACCTTAATTTTTGATACAATCTTATTGGAAAAAGTTGTTACTGAAAAAAATATCACCTTATTATTGAACACATCTGTGTTTGATGTGAAAAAATCAGATCCCAATACCATTAGCCAAGTGATTGGTTTTTGTAGCCAAAACTCAACTACTTATGAGCTAAATGCAGATTTATTTTGTGATGCATCAGGCGATGGAATTGTAGGTTTTCAAGCTGGTGCTGCCTTTAGAATGGGAGCAGAAACAGTGGAAGAATTTGGTGAAAAATTTGCTCCGGATATTGCATATGGTGAACTTTTAGGACATACGATTTACTTTTATAGCAAAAATGTTGGTGCTCCAGTAAAATATGTTGCTCCTGAATTTGCTTTGAAAGACATTACCAAAATTCCACGATATAAAGTACTAAACGATAAAGATTTTGGCTGCAGATTGTGGTGGTTAGAATATGGCGGACGCAGAGATACCATTCACGAATCGGAAGATATCAAATGGGAATTGTGGAAAGTGGTTTATGGAGTTTGGGACTACATCAAAAACTCAGGCGAATTTCCGGATTCCGAAAATTTAACTTTAGAATGGGTTGGAACAATTCCGGGCAAGAGAGAAAGCCGCCGTTTTGAAGGCTTGTATATGATCAAACAACAAGATTTAGTAGAACAACTACAATTTGATGATGCGGTTTCTTTTGGTGGTTGGGCTGTAGATTTACATCCATCAGATGGGGTTTATGATAGCAAACCTGGATGTACACAATACCATTCTAAAGGAATTTACCAAATTCCATTAAGTACCATGATTAGCAAGAATATTTCTAATTTATTTTTAGGCGGAAGAGTAATTAGTGCCACTCACGTTGCCTTTGGATCAACCAGAGTAATGGCTACAACCGCATTGAGCGGTCAGGCAGTGGGTTATGGTGCGGCACAATGTATCAAAAACAAAATCCTTCCAGCAACATTATTAGAACAAAATCAAATAAAACAGCTGCAACAAACTTTGAGTTTGAATGGTCAAAGTATTCCTGGAATTGCTATTGATAAAAATGAAAATTTAGCCAGTAGTTCAAAAATTACTACTTCATCGAATTTTAAATTAGATAGTTTACAAGCCAACGTAAAATGGTTTAAATTAGAAATAGGTGTAGCGCAATTACTTCCATTAGAAGCAAATACAAAATACGAATACACTTTTTCATTCTCTGCCGAAAAAGTAACTACAGTTCAAGTAGATTTAAGAACTTCTGAACGACTGGGTAGTTATACACCAGATGCAATTTTAGAAAGTAAAACGCTGATATTGCAAGCAGGCGAACAAGAAATCAGTTTTTCTTTTGATACTGTTTTAACCGAAAAACAATACGCTTTTATAACTTTTTTACCTAATGAATTAGTTTCCATTCGTCAAACCGAACAACGATTAACAGGAATAGTTTCTGTGTTTAATGCGGTAAACAAAGCCGTAAACAACCTTGGCAAACAAACACCACCAGACAATATGGGTCTTGACTCTTTTGAGTTTTGGATTCCACAACGAAGACCCAATGGTCAAAATTTAGCTTTCTCGATTAGTCCTGCAATAGAATTGTATAATGCCGCGAATTTATGCAATGGTTTTGTAAGACCCTATCTTGGAACCAATGCTTGGGCTGCCAATCTTAATGATGCTCAACCAGAAATAACTTTAGAATGGGATGCTGTAAAAGAAATAAAAAGTATAAAATTATTTTTCGATACTGATTACGACCACGCTATGGAATCGTCCTTAATGGGACATCCTGAAAGTGTGATGCCTTTTTGTGCTAGAAGCTATAAAATCTTAGATCAAAATGGAACTGTAGTTTATGAAACTTCAGCAAATCACCAAACGATAAACACTATTGTTCTGCCTGAAAGTATAAAAACCAACACACTGACTATTGAATTTGAACCTTCAAACAGTAATATTCCGGTGTCAGTATTTGAAATTTTTATAGCATAATCAAATTTAAATTTTCTACCAAAATTGTTTAATAAAACCCAATGAATTTAAATAAATTAATTTTAGTTTTTTGCTTATTTTTTAGCATCGCTTCATTTGCACAAGGTACAAAGAAACTGTCATTGGACGGAAAATGGTCCTTTAAAATTGACCCTGAATACGAAGGCGAAACTTTGGGATTCGAAAAGAAAGATTTTGACACTTCCCATTGGGACAAAATGGAAGTACCAGGCAATTGGAATTTGCACAATCTTTATTCCGAGTATTCAGGTGATGCGTGGTACAGCAGAACATTTACTGTAAATGAATCGCAGAAAAATCAATTGGTTCGATTGGTTTTTGAATCCGTTTTTAACGACAGTAAAGTTTGGATAAACGGAAAATTAATTGGTGAAAATCATTTGGGTTTTATGCCTTTTCAGTTTGATATATCAAAGCATATTAATTATAATCAAGAAAACAGAATTACGGTATTGGTCAACAATATGTTCAAAAAAGGGGCAATGTGGAGTTGGGGAGGTATTCGCCGTCCTGTTTCTCTAGAAATTACAGCGCCTATACGTATCGATTACCAACACATAACCGCTATTCCCGATTTGAAAAAAGGAACTGCCGAAGTGCAACTAAAAATTGTAGCTAGTAATACAACAGCTTTGGAAAAATCTATTTCTTATACTGTTTACCTGAAGAAAGACGGGAAAATTGTAGCACAAAAAAAGGAAAGCGCCACTATTCCAGCAAATACTTTCGAGTACGAAACTTTTTCAACGATACAACTATCAAAATCGAATGTTACTTTGTGGCATTACGATTTTCCAGTGCTATATGAATCTTCAGTTGTATTAAATGAAGGAAATCAAGCGGCTCAAACTATTTCGAATCAATTTGGCATTCGAAAAGTAGAAGTAATTGGAACCAAAATTTTGTTGAATGGTGAAAGTGTTCGCGCAGTAGGATTTAATGTTTTGGCGGAAGATAGAATTACAGGAACCACATTGCCTTTTGAAAAAATTAAGGCCGATGTCGATATGATGAAAAGTATGGGCGTTGTGATGACTCGTTTGGCTCACGTTACACTTCCTGAAGAATATTTAGATTATTTAGACGAAAAAGGGATTATGATTTTCTCTGAAGTAGGTTTATGGGGAAAAGACCGTTGGGTCGATCCTGATCATCCAATGCCAAAAGAATGGTTGCAGCGCATTATAAAAAAAGAATACAATCACCCATCAATTATCGGCTGGAGTGTTGGAAATGAAATTGGTAGTCCAAAAAACAATCCGAAGACTAGCGAATATATCAAAGGTGCAGTAGAAATGTCTAAGAAATTAGACCCCAATAGATTAGCCGTTTATGCATCAAATACAGCTCAAAGCCAAGTTGATGATGCCGTAAAATACTGCGATTTGGCTTTGCTCAATTTGTACGGTGGTTTTAGTGGCGTTGACAAAGCTTGGAATCTTCATAAAATGCCTATTTTTGTTTCTGAATTCGGACAGCAATTAAACTCTGATGATCCTAATTTAGGAGTTATAAATATAAAAAAAATGATGGATGATATGCGCAACAAAGAGTATGTTTTAGGATTATCTCTTTGGACTTTGAACGATTATAGAAGCAAGTACAATGCCGAACCTCCAACAGCTGCAACCTGGACAACGCCGCCATCTCAGAATAGAACCTGGGGAATTGTAACTACTATGGGCAAGCCCAAACGCTCCTTTGCCGCTACTCAAAAAGAATATGCTCCCGTAAAAGGAATCTCCTTATCCGATATCAATAAAGAAAAGGGAACTGCAAAAGTCACGATTATTCCTAGAGCCAAATTAGACATTCCAGCCAATATTTTACGAGGTTTTAAAGTGCAATGGAGTGTTTTGGATGCTAATTTTAGTGCT
The DNA here is from genome assembly GCF_031423415.1 of Flavobacterium sp. Classification (GTDB taxonomy): domain Bacteria; phylum Bacteroidota; class Bacteroidia; order Flavobacteriales; family Flavobacteriaceae; genus Flavobacterium. The sequence goes on along the minus strand of NZ_JANPFL010000182.1, from coordinate 63,555 downwards.
ACAAAATCAGGAGAAAAAGTACTCAAGACAATTTACCCTGGTGATAGCGAACTTTCTTTTGAAATTAAATGCAATCTGTCAAAATCAAAGGGAATTAAAATTGAATTTGTTGATCCACAAGGCTATATAGTTTTAGACGAAATATATTATTTTGCTGTACCCGATCAGCCTAAAATTAAACATACTGATGTGGCGAACGATGGCGTTCGATTTATTTTTGACAAAGTACCTGGAGCTGACGAATATGCGGTGCAATATCAACTAAAAGACTCCATTTACACCACGAAGAAAACCATCAATAATTTTGTAGAAATCGAGGATAAGAAAGTGAAACAAGACGTTAATTGGACGTATAAAGTAATAGCCTATAACAAATTTGGTGCTAGTACACCATCAAATGAAGTGATTGTTGCCAGAAACGAATTGGATTTACCACCCATAATTTGGGATGCGGTTAGAAATAAAACGAATATTTTTATAGGTTTCGAGGTATTACCCAAAGACGATATGTACGAAATTGAATATGGCTTTAAGCCGTCAGAATATAATAGAAAATTAGCTTTTAAAAACCAAGGTGTTGTTAGGTTGTCGAATATTCCTACTGAAACTCCTGTATATTTCAGGATGAGAATACGAAAACAAACTGGTTTTACAAGCGAATGGACGCACGAAATTAAAGTGAAATAGAAAAAAGCTATATTTACAATCAAAAAATATATAAATCAAGGATTTAACAAAAATATAAAATGAAAAAAAGCTCTTTACTTTTATTAATTGCAATTTTTAATTTGATAGTATTCCAATCTTTATATGCTCAAATTAAACTTCCAGCAATTGTGTCTTCCAATATGGTTTTGCAGCGAAATACGCCTGTAAAACTTTGGGGTTGGGCTGATGCCAATGAAAAAATCGCTATTAAAACTTCTTGGCTAAAAAAATCAATCCATATTCAAGCGGACGCTAATGGAAATTGGTTTGCGGAGGTGCAAACTACGAATAGTAAAGAAGCTCAAACGATCATTTTAAAAAGTGACGATTCAAAAATTGTTTTAGACAATATATTATTTGGCGAAGTTTGGTTGTGTTCCGGACAATCCAATATGGAAATGCCAATGAAAGGCTATGCAGGACAACCCATTTTTGGATCGGCAGAAGCAGTTGCAAAATCGAATAATCCAAATTTACGGTTGTTCTCAGTTACAAGAACTAAAGGTTCAAAAACACCATTAAAAGATGTCGAAAAATATTCGGCTTGGCAGCAAGCAACACCTGAAAGTGTTTTGCATTTTAGTGCAGTGGCTTATTTTTATGGAAGTCAATTACAGGAAATTTTAGATGTTCCAGTAGGTTTAATTCTTAGTGCGTGGGGCGGCAGTAGCGTTCAAGCTTGGATGAGTAATGAAGCTTTGAGTCTGCACCAAAAAGTAGATATCACCAACAAGGATATCAATGTAAAACCAAATTCTATACCTACTGCGCTGTACAATTCGATGATGCATCCATTGATTCCTTACACCATAAAAGGGGCTATATGGTATCAAGGCGAATCAAATATGGAAGAGTCTGCCAAGTATAAGAAACTATTTCCTGCAATGGTTCAGGATTGGCGCAAACAATGGGCTATTGGTGATTTTCCATTTTATTATGCACAAATTGCTCCTTATCTCTATAGCGGTAATGAAACAACTGTGAATAGTAAAAATTCCGCATTTTTTCGAGAAGTCCAATTGCAATGTTTGGATATAATTCCGAATTCAGGTATAGCCATTACAATGGATATTGGTGCTGAAAATCCAATTCATCCACCCAAAAAGAAAGAAGTTGCCGACCGCTTATTGTATAATGCTTTACATAAAACTTATGGATATACCTCAGTACAATTTGAAGGTCCAATTTTTAATTCTATGGAAGTTAAAGAAGCCGGGCTTTTGATAACATTCAAAAACGAAGAAAATGGTATTTATAGCTATAATGGTTTAGAAGGTTTTGAGATAGCGGGAATCGATAAAGTATTTTATCCCGCCAATGCTAAAATTATAGACCGCAAAAAAGTAATGATTTCCAGTGAGAAAGTTCCAAATCCTGTTGCAGTGCGTTACGATTGGAACAACTGGGTAAAAGGGACATTACTTAACACCAATCTTTTGCCAGCATCTTCTTTTAGAACTGATGACTGGAATGATGCTACGAAAGCTAAAAAAGAGTAACACCTAAAATTAAATTATACAAATCTGAAAACTTCAGCGCAACATCAGCCAAGCCTTATGAAGAAAAATACCATTTTAATTTTATTGTTTTTTGTAAATATTTCAATTATATCTGCTCAAAATAACTTTTTCAAAACTGCCGAAAACAGTCAGCTGTCAAAGAAAAAAGAAGTACTTTCCAATATCAAAAAAAAGAGAGTTTACAGTCTTGACGAAAAAGCAATGCGCACTTACTTGCGAGCTGCACCATTAGAATTTAAGAATAACGGTGTAGCAATTCCCTTAGAAATCCCACTACCAGACGGTACAGTGGAAACTTTCAATATGGTTGAATCACCTCTTTTATCTCAAGAAGTTGCGGCACAAAATCCTAATATTAAAACTTATATGGGTACTGGAGCAAAAGACAAAAAAGCGTCAATTAGTATAAGTTTTACTTCTGCTGGTTTTAATGCCATTATATTAAATATTGGTGGTGAAACAGTTTATTTTGATTCATATTCCAATGAAAAAAACAACATCTATTATAATTATTATACCAAGGATGTGGTACTACCTGCTGGCGATAATAGCAAATCTTGTCTTGTAACGCCTGACGAAGAAAAACGCAGTGTAGAGGACTATCAACATAAAAAAAAAGATAATAACCGATTAACAGCGCCTAACGGAACCACCTCTAGCAGTGGAACACAACTACGAACCTATAGACTTGCTGTTACTGCCAATGGACAGTTTACCCAAAAATATGGCAGCGGTACAAAAGCGGGTGGACTTGCTGCGGTTGTAGCCTATGTTAATCGAATCAGACTTGTTTTTAGAAGAGAATTAGCCGTAGATTTTACGCTGGTCAGCGGGGAAAGCCTTATATATACAGATGCATCGACCGATCCATTTGCCGATGACCCACTCTTTATTCCAATTCATACTACTATTAGCACTGCATTAGGAAATGGGAATGCTACTACCGGTAATGGCTTGTATGATATTGGTCATCTTTTTGGTTATATAAGCGGTACTGGTCGTGGTGCCGCTGCTTCTAGAGTATGTGATAGAAATGACAAGGGAGCAGCTTATTCTTTGATTGGCAACATTAACTCATACAGTCAAGATTTTTTGGATAACTTAATTCTACACGAATTAGGGCACCAGTTTAATATGAGTCATTCCTATAATAGTAATATTGAAGTATGTACCTCAAGAACTGCAGCGACTTCCGTTGAGCCAGGTTCAGGAATTACAATAATGAGCTATGGTTTCATTTGTGGTTCCGACAATCCTGCTGGACCAACTACCGCATTACTGCAATACCATTCTGTAAATTATGAGCAAGCTCTTGCCTTTATGAACACTCAGACTTGTCAGGCAACTACGGCAACAACTAATACACCTCCAACGGTAACTGTGCCAGCTGCCTTTACCATCCCGAAATCAACACCGTTTACACTTACTGGAAGTGCAACAGACATTAATAATACTGATGCATTGACGTATTGCTGGGAAGGAACAAATATAGGCACAATTGTGCCTACCTCGGCAACGCTTAACGATACAACGCAACCCCCATTTTTTAGGAGTTATGCGCCATCAAGTTCACCAACAAGAACTTATCCGGCTTTAGCAAATATTTTGAACGGTACAAACCAAGATAAAGGCGATAAGTTGCCATCTGTAGGAATTGTTACAACACACACTTTGACTGTTCGTGATAATAGTGCTCTCGGTGGTGGTGTGAACAATGCAAGCGTAAACGTCACTATAGACGGAAATGTTGGTCCGTTTTTGGAAACTACCAATTTATCGGGTATCCAAGTTGGTTCTTCGACTAAAACAATTACTTGGAGTGTAAACGGTACGAATGTAGCTACACCATTGATAAAAATTTCATTATCAACAGATGGTGGTTTTACTTGGCCAATTACCTTAGCAGCTGCAACACCAAATGATGGATCCGAAGTCATTACTTTACCAAATATTTCTACAACATTGGCACGAATTAAAATAGAAGCCATTGGTAATGTTTTTTTTGATATATCCAACGTTAATTTTACAATAGAACAACCTTTGACTGCTAATGTTACCGGTACAAATACTTTGAGCGGCACTTCCACCGGAACTGCAACGGCAACCACTTTTGGGGGGAAATTAACTTCTTCACCGATTGATTTATCCCGCACTTTCACAGTAAGCAGTTTAAACATTGATAATACTCCAGTAAATTATGGTTCAATTTCATTTCCTGCACTTCCTGCTGGAGCTACAATTAACTCGGCGTTATTAAATATAGCAACTGTACGTCCTATATCTCCTTCTTGGGTTAGAGATGTTCTTGCTTCGCTAACAGGTGCTTATTCATTAGGATATACATTAATAGCACCATCAGCTGGGAGTGGTCAAAATGTTGCGCTTGCAACAGTAAACATGCCCAATTTTGTAACAACAGGTGGGACTATTAATCTGTTAATGTATGACAACTATGATGACAGGGTTGGTGGGGTTGAAGCAACTTTTGCAAGTGCACGGATAGACGTAAATTACAATAGAAACGGCTATACCTATTTGTGGAGCAATGGGGCAACCACTCCTACCATTACAGGTCTTGCCGCAGGAACTTACACCGTAACAGTAACAGACGCATCTTTAGCAACAGCGACTGGATCTTACATCGTTCGACCAGAGTTTACTGTTGTCGCAAGTACAGATTCCAATGGTACAATATCACCTTCTGGGACTTCTAGAGTTGTAAGTGGCCGAAATGTAACCTATACTTTTACTCCAAATACTTGTTTTAAAGTTGGATCCGTTTTGGTTAATGGAGTGTCTGTTGGAGCACCATCAACCTATACTTTTAGTAATGTGCTTGCAAATAGCACAATCAGTGTTTCATACATTGCAGATCCCGCAATTACATTTAGTACAAGTACAATTACTGCTTGTACTAGTTACACGTGGCCGGATAACGGGCAAACGTATACAACATCCGGAACCTATACAGGTACTACTAAGGGTTGTACTACACAAAGGATAATTTTGACAATTACACCAAGTTCATTTCAAGACATTACAATAAGTGCTTGTAGTTCGTATACTTGGTCAAATAACAATCAGTCGTATGCAAGTTCCGGCACTTATATTGGTACAACAACAAATTGTATAACGCAAAGACTTATTCTAACGATTACACCACTTACTTTTCAAAATACTACAATTAGCGCCTGCAATACATATACTTGGGCAAACAATAACCAAACGTACACTTCATCTGGCACCTATTTTGGTACAACAACAGGATGTGTTACTCAAAGATTAATTCTGACCATAATACCAAGTTCATTTCAAGATACTACCATCAGTGCTTGTGACAATTACGTCTGGAATGGCACTACTTATACCACAACGGGAGTTTACACAGGTACAACTACCAATTGTGTTACCCAAAGATTGAACTTAACCATTACACCAAGTTCATTTCAAACCACAACCATAAGTGCTTGCGACAGTTACGTTTGGAATGGCACTACGTATACCACAACGGGAATTTATAACGGTACAACCACGAATTGTGTTACACAAAGATTGAACTTAACCATTACACCAAGTTCATTTCAAACCACTACAATTACCGCTTGCGACAGTTACGTTTGGAATGGCACGACATACACCGCAACTGGAATTTATACGGGAACAACCACCAATTGTGTTACCCAAAGATTGAACTTAACCATCACACCTAGTTCATTTCAAACCACAACAATTAGCGCTTGCGATAGCTACACTTGGTCTAATAATAGTGTCAGGTATACAACTTCAGGCACGTATACTGGCACAACAGCAGCTTGCGTTACCCAAAAATTAATCTTGACCATAACACCAAGCTCATTTCAAGACACTACGATAAGTGCTTGCGATAGTTACACTTGGTCTAATAATAGTGTCAGGTATACAACTTCGGGCACTTATACAGGCACAGTTACGGGATGTGTTACTCAAAGATTGATTTTGACTATAACACCAAGCTCCTTTCAAGACACCACAATTAGTGCTTGCGATAGCTATACCTGGTCTAATAATGGTGTAAGGTATACAACTTCTGGCACTTACACAGGCACAGTTACAGGATGTGTTACTCCAAGATTAATTTTGACTATAACACCAAGTTCCTTTCAAGACACAACAATTAGTGCTTGCGATAGCTATACCTGGTCTAATAATGGTGTAAGGTATACAACTTCTGGCACTTACACAGGCACAGTTACAGGATGTGTTACTCAAAGATTACTCTTGACCATAACACCAAGTTCCTTTCAAACCACCACAATAAGTGCTTGTGATAGTTATGTTTGGAATGGCACTACTTATACCGCAACCGGAATTTATAACGGCACAACCGCAAATTGTGTTACCCAAAGATTAAACTTAACCATTACGCCAAGTTCATTTCAAACCACTACAATCAGTGCCTGCGATAGTTACGTTTGGAATGGCACTACCTATTCCACAACGGGAACTTATAACGGTACAACCACGAATTGTGTTACACAGAGATTGAACTTAACCATTACGCCAAGTTCATTTCAAACTACTACAATCACTGCTTGCGATAGCTACATTTGGAACGATAATACGTATACAGAATCAGGATTGTACACAGGAACGACAACTAATTGTGTGACCCAAAGACTTAGCTTGACTATTAGCCGGACCACTTGGACAGGCACATCTTGGAGTAATGGTGTTCCAGATATAAACACAAAAGCTATCATTTCTGGCAACTATTCACAAGCGGCAAATGTTTCGGCTTGTAGCTTAGAAGTAACAGGTATATCTATTGTTACAGTTCCATCGGGTTATAATTTTACTATTTCGGGAAAGGTGACAGTTGCGCCTACTGCAAGTTTAACATTTGAGAATAATTCGAACCTAATTCAAATAGAAAATATTCAAAATGCAGGATTCATAACGATTAACAGAAGTAGTAGTCTTTTGAGGCGCTTAGATTATACAATTTGGTCTTCTCCTGTAACCAATGCAAATCAATACTTAACGGTTTTTTCGCCGTTAACAGCACAAACTCGATTTTACAACTATAACGAAAGCACAAATTTTTATAATGTAATAGTTAATCCTGCAACCAAACCGTTCGATATCGGCAGCGGTTATCTAATTCGCGCTCCTAATACACATCCTGATGTGCCAACACTATGGACGGGTAGTTTTACAGGAATACCAAACAATGGTACCATTAATAAACCGGTATCTTATTCCGGGTCATCTGTATTTGGTTATAATATGTTAGGCAATCCATACCCTTCTAGTATTGATGCAGATGCTTTTGTAACCGCAAATAGTGCGCAAATAGAAGGCAGTTTGTATTTTTGGCGAAAAGTTAATGGGGCATCTGGATCTGCTTATGCAGTTTACACTAGGGCAGGATCAACAAGAACAGTTTCAAGTGATATTCCTAATGGTTTAATTCAGGTAGGACAAGGATTTTTTGTAAAGGCAAAAAGTGGAGCAAATACAATTACATTTACCAATTCAATGCGATTGCCAAACAATAGCAATCAGTTTTTTAAATACGATAAAGAAGCTCACAACCGCTTATGGTTAAATTTAAGTAATGTATCAGGAGCTTTTAGCCAACTAATGATAGGATATTTTGCCCAAGCCACAATTGGCGTTGATGATTTTGATGCGAAGTATATCAATGACAGTGCAGTAGCTTTAACCTCAATATTAAATAATGAAGAATATATCATACAAGGTCGTCCAAAATTTACAGAATCCGATATCGTACCATTGCAATTCAAAACCAATATTGCGGGAGAATACAAAATTTCACTCGACCGTGCGGAGGGTGTATTTGCAAATGGTCAAGATCTATTTTTAGTAGATCATAAAACAGGACTAGAAACCAATTTAAAAGAGGATTCCTATTCGTTTGCGTCATTAGCAGAGATTTATAACAATAGGTTTTCGTTAAAGTATCAAAAATCATTAAATACAGATGTCAATCTAGTACATATTAATGATGTAAAAGTGTATAAGAAAAATGAAGAAATTTATATCAAATCAGATTCAAAAATAATCGAAGACGTGAAAGTTTACGATGTCTTAGGAAGGCAACTTGCTCACCAAAAGAACGTAAATTCTATAAGTTCGGTTGTTAAAAACGTGAAAAAAACAAATCAAGTTTTATTGATTAAAATTGTTTTGGAGGGTAAAATTGTTGTAAACAAGAAAATTATTAACTGATAAATTTTAATGATTGGTAATTGATAAGAGCTGATTTACAATTCGAATGTTATTTTTACGAAAAACACAGAGTTTTAACCTGTGGTTTGCTATATTGCAAAAGCAATTAATTAAATAGGGTTGCAATTCGTATTTTAATATTAAAAATCGAAATCAATTCTGAGAGAATTATTTTTATTGTAAGTTGTTGATATGTTTTAAAACGACTGCTTCTATGAAATGTATTGATTTATTTTTTTTCAAATTACCATATTTAATGTGATGGTATTTATATTGTAGTGGGAATTGTGTCCTATCAATACAGTATGGAAATGCGGTAAAGGGCTATGCGGAACAACCCATTTTGGCTTGCCAGAAGAAGTGAAAAAATCAAACGATCTAAATTTAAGTTTTTGCTTGTTTTAGAATTTAATGTTTGAAAACTGTTTAATAATTATCGAAAAACCTAAAAACTATTATTTAACTACTTAATAAACATACTTATGAAAATTAGAGGAATGCGTTGGTGGATTATTGTATTATTATTTCTTGCTGCGGTTTTAAATTATATAGACAGGCAAACTTTATCGGCTTTAGCGCCAACGATACAAGTTGATTTGGGTATGAATGATCAAGAATACGCTAATGTCATCAATATATTTTTAATAGCGTACACCATCGCTTACCTTATTTCAGGGAGAGTTGCTGATAAAATAGGTACTCGTGCTAGTTTATTTTTCTTTGTTGCATGGTGGTCTATTTTTAATATGCTTACCGCCGCTTCACGTGGGGTAACTTCTTTAAGTTTCTACCGCTTTGGATTAGGATTAGGTGAAGCAGGTATTTGGCCTGCCGCATCAAAGGCTGTATCCGAGTGGTTTCCAGCCAAAGAGAGAGCTTTAGCCATAGGCCTGTACACTATGGGAGCAACTATCGGTGCAACCATCGCTCCTTACATTGTTATTCCATTAGCCACTTATGATTATACTCAATCAGTTCCGGAAATTGCAAATTGGTTAGGTAACGGAACAGGTTGGCGTGTTGCATTTATTCTCACTGGTTTAGCGGGTTTAGTCTGGCTTATTCCTTGGTTAATGATTTATAGAAAGCCAGAAAAAAGCAAGCTCATTACAGCCGATGAATTGGCGATGTTGCAAACTGCTTCAAATGCTGAAAATCCTGATAGTTTAGAAAATGTAAATCCATGGTCGTGGAAACAAGTTCTTTCTTTTAGGGGAACTTGGCTGTTATTATTGGCTCGTTTAATTACTGACCCAGTTTGGTATTTCTACCAATTTTGGTTTCCAAAATATCTAAGTTCTGACAGAGGACTTTCACAAGAAGATTTAAAGATTACTTGGATAATTTATCTAGCAGCTGGTGTTGGTAGTTTATTGGGAGGAATTATATCAGGCCAAATAGTAAAAAAAGGAGTTATGCCCGTTGCAAGTAGAATGTGGGTAATGTTAGTGTGTGCTTTACTCATGCCATTGTCGCCCTTTATTGCCACTGCAGCAGGTCTAAACGCTTCATTAACATTAACAGTTTTTACGGTAATTGCAGCTTTGGCTTGGTTGATAAATATCAGTTCATTAATAGTTGATATTGTACCTAAACACTCTTTAGGTACTGTATTTAGTGTAGTTGCCGCAGGTAGTACATTAGGAGGGATTATAATGAATATGATTGTTGCTTCTATGGTTACAGGTCCTTCTGATAAACCAGCCGGTTTTTTAGATACAGCTTTTCACGCAGTACTTGATCCAATTCTAAACGCAGTGCAAGGACAAGGCTACGCAATGTGGTTTTTAATTATGGCGTTCTTGCATCCAATAGCATGGTTATTATTGAAATTTGGCGGTATATATCGGTATTCAAAAGTATAGTCAAAATATTTTTTTAAGCTAACTAATTCAAAAATGAATTACAAAAAATCCTTCAGGTTGCCTTGAAGGATTTTATTTACTAGTTGCTTTGGATCGCTCCAATGCTTGGAAGCCCTTGAATTGTATTGCCCATTATATCTTTTTCCATTTTTAAACCAAATAATAATTTTATGCTACTTTCTTGCAAAGTTGGTATTTCTATTCCTTTGTTTTGGATTAAAGATAGATTTTGCGAAATATAATCTGTAATTTCCAAACTTCCTTCCTTCAGAAATAGTGGATTTCCGAATAGTGGTTCACTATCTTCCATTTTCATATCCTTTGGCCATGTACTTTCATCTAAAAAAAGATTGTTTTTAAAAAAAACATTTTGCACTGTTGCCTTCCCGTGAGAATCTTGTTTGTTTTGGTCTCCCAAAACTTGTTTAGAATCTCCTTTGATGCAAAAGATATTATTAGCAATTACAACGCCGTTACTGGTATTGTCAATGGCAAATTTGGCTTCGATTGTAGCATCCGAAAAGATGGTGTTATTATAAAAATAGGAATTAACTGGACCCTTACGTTCTTTGTCTCCTTGGTAGCCACTTAACCAAAACAATTTGCCTTCTTGAAAGGCGCCATCCACACCTTTTATGCGGTGGCCGTCATTGATACTGATATTGTAACGGTACATACAATTGTAGTTGTTTCCGAGAATTTCGCAGAGGCCTCCGGCGTTGTACGCACTAACATTATATTGCAAGACTATATTGTCACAATTATAATCTATATGTGCTCCAGCAGAATCTCCTGGGCCATTAGCGTAAATAAATTTATTTTTTTCTATCAAAACATTAGACGATCCCCAAGTCCAAAGACCACTGCCGCGACCCCATTTTCTGGAATCATCATTGCAACCTGAATGTGATACATTGTTTTTTGAAACGTAAACAGATTCGACTTCCGACATTTGAATTCCTGGCCCGCCGGTATTTTCTATTGTATTATTTAGAAGCTGTACTTTTTTGATGTTTTTTTTATTTCCAGATAATTTTATTCCGGTATGGCAAACGCTATTGACGTGGCAATTTTCAATTGTTACATTTTCTATAGTATTTTCAAAGTTGTTATTAATTAATCGAATGCCCCAACCATATTTCTGAGTACCATTAGCGGATTTAACTTCTTCTTTTCCTCTCACAAAACCTGGATTTTCATAATACACATCATGTATATAGATGTTTTGAATCAAAATGTGCTCTACCAGTTTTGACTTGTTGGAAGTCAATAGTATGCCACATCGCATTTTGAGGCTTTCATCTTTTTTAACATATCCATTTCCGGTGAGGGTAATATTTGATATCGTAATGTAACTGCAATCTTCTATCAAAATACCATTCGCTTGGCTTCTAAAATCGATTATGGCATTTGTTTTTGAATTTGTGACATCCCAGTCAATAGCAGTGATGACTATTGGATTTTGAAGATTTCCATTTTGATTAATCAAACTTAGACTTTCTAAAAATAATTGCCCAGCAGCCAATACTATTCGGTCACCAGGCAGCAGTTTTATTTGTGTGATTCGAGCCAATGTTTTAAAGGCATTTTTTTTAGATTCTCCCGAATTCAAATCATTGCCATAAGTTGGGTGAACATAATAGTCTTTAGCGATGATTGTTTGATTCACCTGCGTTAAAAAAATAAAAATAAGTAACGTGAGGTTGTAATACTTTTTTTTCTGCAAAACAAAGAATTTTAGTGTTTAAAAAATAAATCGAGTAGATATTTTGCTGAGAAAATACCACTCGATTGTTTTAAATTATTGTTGCTAAATGGGCGTTTTCATTTAACGAGCCCAAATAGTAATTTTAAAAAATTAGCATCTTACCAGCCGGTATTTTGCGTAAGATTTTTATTTTTAAAAATTTCTGATTGAGGTATTGGATATAAATACATACGCTCTTCAAATGGTCTTACCTCTAATAATTTTATTTGATAATTAAGACTTAAATCTTCATTACGTGTAATACTCATTGCGTAAATGTTTTTTGTGTCTTCTCCAATTTTCCATCGACGCGTGTCCCAAAAGCGATGGTCTTCAAACGCTAATTCTACTCGACGTTCATTACGGATTTTTGTACGGAAATTATCTTGAGTTATAGTAGCAGGGAAATTAGGCATTCCTGCTCTTTTTCTAACAAGATTTACGGCTTGAAGCGCTGTTACGCCAAGATCAGATGCATTTGCCGGGCCATAAGCTTCATTCATAGCCTCTGCATAGTTCAGCAGTACTTCACCATATCGGAATATTACCCAACTATGCTCTCTTGTAGTGATTTGGCCAGCTTTAGGATCTAGATTTACGGCTTCAATTACATATTTTTTTAAGTAATATCCAGTTTTTGTTGCATTAGTTATTGGCAAACCATCTTTACCTCCATAAAATGATTCTACTTGTACGCCTTTCCAGATAGACCCATTTAAAATTACTGTTTGTGCTAATCTAGGGTCTCTACCACTGTATGGAAGTAAAGGATTGTAACGCGATGCTGGATCCGTTATTGGTAGTCCTGAAGTTCTCATTTCGTATGCATCTACCAAATTTTGTGTCGGACAAGTTCCGGTATTGCCTCCTTGATAACCAATAGGAAAGTTTCTGATTTCAAATCCGTTGGAAGCAGCTTCACGTCGTTCAAGGATTAATTCGGCGCCTGGAGTTAGCGAAGGATTATTTACAACACTACTGTAGCTCGGAGACAGTGCATAAGTATTTAAGGCAATTACCTCTTTTGCTGCTTTTGCTGCATTCTGCCACAATACTAGATCATTCGAAGGATTCTGTAAGGGGCTTGCGGCATAAAGCAAAACACGTGCTTTTAATGCTAAAGCTGCGCCTTTTGTAGCTCGGCCTGTTTCTTTCGCAGAGGAAAAATCAGCATAAGTAAGAGGTAAAACGGCTGCTATCGCATCACATTCACTTGCAATAAAATTGACAACTTCTGTAAAGGAGTTTTGTTTTGCATTTAATGCTTCGTCAGGTGTTAAAACAGTAGTAACGAGAGGAATATTTTTATATCGCTTTACCAATTCAAAATAGAAATAGGCTCTTAAAAACCTGGCTTCGTAAGGGTAATTTTTATATTGTTTGATTAGCTCTGCGTAATCAAGATTGTATTGCAATTCTGAAAATGTTTGACCTTCCGATTCTTTTAAAAACACATTACTGGCACGAATACCTGCGTACATATTGTTCCACACGTTATCTAATGGCTGTAAAGCACTCCAGCTTCCATCGTTGAATTTTTGAACATCCGATAAATCTGAAACGTGTTCCGCCTCATCTGTTGCAGTGGCTCGAATTGCTCCATTAATACTATTGAAGTCATTAGGCAAATAAGCATAGATAGCTGTTAGAAAACTTTTTGAACGAGCAAAATCGCTAAATACCGTTTCTTTAGTGTTAAATGATGTTTCACTATAATTTAAATCTTCACAGTTAGTGAAAGCAACTACTATTAAAAAAAATAATCCGTAGTTTATATATTTTTGTATCTTCATGAGTTCTTTTTTAAAATTCGAGTTTAATTCCTAGATAATACGAGGCTACTGTTGGATAATTTATTCCTATTGCTTCAGGATCAACAATTTTTATATCGTCAATTGAAAACAAGTTCATTCCCCTAGCGTATAATTTTGCTTTATTCATTTTTAATTTTTTCGACAAGCTCTCAGGAAAGTTATAATATACTTCAAAATGTCTCATTTTTAAATAATTTCCAGATTGTAGCCAAATATCGTTGGGTCTGTAATTATTATCATTAGACAGCATTGTTAGCCTTGGCAAGGTAGCTGTTTGTGCTGTTTCTGGTGTCCAAGCTCCTGCTGAAAATTCACTGATATTTTTTTGTCCAACTAGTGGCCAAAAAACACTTGGTGTATTTAAATAGAGTGTTTGATTTGCAATACCTTGAAGAAGTATATCTAATCCAAAGCCTTCCATTTCAAAGCCAAAATTTAAAGCATAATACAATTCAGGATTTGTTCCAGTTTTACCTATCGCAACTTCGTCGAATGCATCAATTACACCATCATTATTTTGATCTTTGTATTTTACATCACCTGGTCGCACTTGATTGAAAATTTGCTTTGGACTGCTCGCTATGTCTGCTTGGTCTTTAAAAAACCCAAGACTTTCAAGTCCAAATCGTTGACCAATAGATTGTCCTGTTCGGTATAAATAATCGTAGGGTCTGAACTCTTCATTCATATTTACAATTTCGTTTTTGGCATAGGTAAAATTACCTCCAACAAAATAGTTTAGTTTATCTACTTTGTTTTTCCACATAAAAGAGCCCTCAATACCTTTATTCAATACTTGTCCAGTATTTTCTAATGCAGCCGAAACGCCAATAATAGAGGGTAAAGTACCACTAGTAGATACTATAATATTGGTTCTCTTATCTTGAAAAGCATCAAAGTTAACAGAAAGGTGATTGAACAATTCCATAGTAACACCCACGTTTATTTTTTCTGAACTTTCGTATGTTAGACCTTCGGCGGCCAATCTTCCTTCACGTATGCCGCTGAAAGCGTTGTTGTTGATACCAAAATAATAAGTACCACCTGCATCAAAAGCTTGTTTGTCTAGATTTGGAGACATAATATCATTACCACTCATTCCCCAAGAACCTCTTAACTTTAAGTAATTTATACTTTTATTGTTTTTTAAGAAATTTTCACGATTTACAATCCAACCTGCTGAAACGGCTGGAAAAAAGCCAAAACGGTTGTCCTGCGGTAGCACATCTGTTCCGCTATACGATACAACACCATCAATAAAATAGCGGCTTTTGTAAGAATAGCTAGCTGATGACATAAAGTTTTGATGCAAAAATGTATTGTATTGACCATCATTTACACGTTTATCTTCTTGATACAAAGCACTAGCAGTTAATTGGTTCTCGTTCCACTTTGTTTCGTAATTTATTTTAGCAATACCTGTGGCTTGTCGAACTTGATCTCCAAAACTATCTGAATAGGTTAAATCTGTTGCTGTGCCAAATTGTTGAGGAGTGCCGAATACTACTGCACCATTCGCATCTCTTGTAAAAGGCACATTTTCGTATATGAATTTTCTAGTTTTATTTTCAAAGAATGAAGCGTAATTGTCATAAGCTACAGCTAATTCTGCTGATAACCCTTTGGCCCACGAGCTTAAATCTTGAATAATTTTACCATTGGCATACAATGTTCTATAGTTGGGTTTGTTAATACCTGTTGAAGAAGCTAAAGCTACCGGATTATTATCATAAATATTAGTACCACCCCATTCTCCTGAACTGGTTCGTACTGGAAAAGCAGCTGATGGTATGCTGTAAATGGCGTTCATTATACCACTCACTCGTGCATTTGGTTCATTTTGCCCACCAATATAGCCTGAAGCATCAACTAAAAATTTTGTTGTCTTTGTTAATGCAATGTCAAGGTTAGTTCTAAAATTTAGTCTATCGTATTTGACTTGACTATCATATCGATTGTCAAGATTAGTATTGTCAATTAATCCTCTTTCATTTTGATAATTTAAAGAAGCAAAGTAATTGATACTTGTTCCACCTCCCCGAAAAGTTGTGTTTAAGTTATTAGTAATTCCATAATCTTTCAAGGTTTCGTCCCACCAATCTACATTTGGATGAGAATATGGACTTAAACCACTTTTAAAGTCACGTAGGTCTAGATCTGAATAGACAGGCAAATTACCATCTAAAGCACTTGCTTGATTCACTGCATTTGCATAACCATAAGAATCAAGAAATTTAGGTTTACGAGTAGGCATGTTCCATCCCTTTTCGTAAGTGACATCAACGTGAAATGAATTAGCTTCACCTCTTTTGGTTGTAACTAAAATTACGCCGTTGGCACCTCGTATTCCATATTTTGCAACATCTGTTCCATCTTTTAAAACGGATACATTTTGAATATCGTTAACCGAAAGCGAGGCTAAGTCTCTTTCAAATCCATCAACGAGTACTAATATTCTATTACTTCCGGTTGTGCCAACACCGCGAATAAATATACTTGGGTTTCTACTCCACGGTGCACCTGCATTTTCAAGAACCATTAAACCTTTAATTTTTCCATAAAGGCTTTCTGCAGGATTAAATAAAGAACTTTTCTCTAATTTGTCGGAGTAAGCCATATCTATAGAAGTCGTGATTGCATCAACAGATTTATTAATACCAAAGCCTACATTAATTTTTTTATCTGTTTTTTTAAGTTCTATTTTTATCAATTTTGAATTAACGGAAACCGTTTTTTCTCTATCATTATGAAAAACTTTTACTAATCCAATAGGCTCTATTTCTAGAGTTACATTGCCTTCAATATCTGTCACTCCTGATTTTTCAGGATTTGTTACTGAGCCAACAAGTGCTCCAGCTATTGGTTTTTCGAATTCATCAACTACATTAATTTTCACGCTACCATTTTGAGCCGCTACCTTTTGAGTAGCAACTAGTAGTAGCAAAAAGAAAACATTTTTAATAAATCGCAAATTATTTATATTTATAAAATCGATGAAATGAGTAGCGTTAATATTAGGCAATTGTTTCTTCATTATGGCATCCTTTAGTTGTTTGGTTTTGTTTTTTTTCATTTGGTTTTGATTAATACATTCAAATTCTATTGGAATTACCAGCCAGGGTTTTGGATTAAACCGTACCCTTTATTTATTTCGTTAGGAGGAAATGCACTTAAGTACCATTTTGGTGACCAGTTATCTTTCCAGAACCTTGCTGGCATTTCAACTGTTTCATAACTATAGGAACCATCAGGATTTTTTGTTGTATTAACGCCATGGAGTGTTTGTCTAAATAGGTCTTCTCTTTTCCAACGAATAATATCATACCAACGCACTTCTTCAAACCCAAACTCTAAAGCTCTTTCTTTTAAAACCGCTCCGCGAAATGCTATTTGCGATAAGCCCGAAGGTAAATCACCTAGACCAACTCGATTTCTAACTATGTTTACGGCATCATAAGCTTCCGCTGTTGGTCCACCTTTGAATTCATTTTCAGCTTCTGCGAAGGTTAGATAAATTTCAGCTAAACGTAAATAAGGCCATTGTACTATCGATTGTGTAGAAGTGGCAGCGTCTCTGTCTAGCAAAAACTTTTTAAGTCCAAATCCTGATTTAGTTCCACCAGCAGAAAGGCTTGCTCTTTCTTGTCCTCCTATCCAAAGTTCAGCTGTTCGGCCCTGATAAGCATCGCCGTTAACTAGTACAGTTTCATACAGTCGCGGATCACGATTTTCCCAAGGTCTTGCGGGATTCCAGTCAGGATTGTCAGCATTAGCCGGTTTTCCATCTGCCATTGGAAACATATCAACATATTCTTTAGTTGGACAGCCAGTTCCATAACCACCAGCACTTTGGTAGAAATAATAATTTGTAGCCCAATATGCCCCTGATTTGTATCTTGCTCTTGTACTTATTAATATTTCTCCATTGCCTCGTTTGTAATAAGCATCTTGAAAATCTTTTCGATAGTTTCCTGTACTTACAAGCTTGTAAGCGCCAGCGTTTAGTAATTCTTTAGCAGCATCAGCTGCACGTTTCCATAAATTGGGATCGTAGCTACCATGCCAGGTCATTTTTTTTGTTGAAGCCTCGCTATCAAGATAGGGTGCGCTAGCATTGAAAAGTGGACTTGCACCAAACAAAAGAATTCTAGCTTTTAGACCTAGTGCACTGGCTTTTGTAAAACGACCGTCATTACTGGATAAATCTGCTATTACCATAGGTAAATCTGGTGCTGCTTCATCAAGAAGGGCCACAATTTTATTCAAGGTTTCTAATGAAGTTAAACGTGGTACAACTGTGCTTTCAGTTGGTAAATAAACATGATCAACCCAAGGTAATCCGCCGAAATTTCTGTACATATCGCAGTAATGAAGCGCGATGATCATTTTAGCTTCTGCTTTCAGTTGTTTTACAATTTTCTTCGTATCTTCATCAGGAGCAGGTATTTTATCTGCATTTTCTATAAAATTCCAACCAATACGAATTCCTACCCAACTTTGTTCGAAAATATAATGATATTTTGTGTTTCCAGAGGTGTTTTCTATAGCAGCGGCATATTGTCCATTGTAGTATAAGGAATTCGGTCCGCCCCAAGATAAATAACTTTGGTTGAGGTCACTTAATGATTCTAAAAGATCCATCCCTAATTTATTGTCTTTTGCACCCCAATCTAAATTTAAGCCATACGGCAGGGTTGTGTACCCTTTCGTTAAATATCTTGTAGCCAGTTCAAGCGAGCCAAATATAGTATCCTTTGTAACATCTACACTAGGCTCTTTGTCTAAGAAGGCATTTCCGAATTTTGGTTCGTCGCAACTGCCTAAAATCAGTAACATGACGATAATACTAAATAATATTTTTTTTGTTTTCATAACTTGTTATTTTGTGTGTAGTTGTATGATTTTTTATAAGAAATTTAATTTCAATCCTAAATTATATAGTTTTGTAAGCGGATAATCTTGTATTGATCCTCCTCTTGATTCTGGGTCTATTATATCTAGTTTAGAAAATGTTACTAAATTATTAGCATTAA
Organism: Flavobacterium sp.; assembly: GCF_031423415.1. Taxonomy (GTDB): domain Bacteria; phylum Bacteroidota; class Bacteroidia; order Flavobacteriales; family Flavobacteriaceae; genus Flavobacterium. The sequence goes on along the minus strand of NZ_JANPFL010000182.1, from coordinate 44,637 downwards.
AGTAAAAACGGAACATAGAGATACCCATTTTTTTCAGAAAAGCTCCTTTGAAATTATAACCCATTTCCAGCGTTTTTAAACGTAAATATGAAGCATCGCGTAACCAATAATCTGAAGTTTTAGAATTGTTAACATTTCCATTAAACGTTATTCTAGGGAAGGTTGCTGTGCTTGCTGTTTCGGGCGTCCAAGCTTCGTCTGCCATATATTGCAATAAAGATCGTTCTCCAGTAACTCCAAAAGGCGTACGTAATGATTCATCTAACAATCTTGAAGTGTTTGTTGCGCCGACCCATGACATACTAAAGTCAAATTTTTTGTATTCAAATCCTGTATTCAAACCAATAATATATTCAGGATAGTTGGGGAACCCTATTGCTTTTTGGTCATCTGCATCAATTACACCATTGCCATCTAAGTCTTTATAAACCATATCTCCTGGTTTAAGTATATAGTTGTGATCTGCTGTAGTGACGTTGTTAACATCATTAGCACCAAAAAATCTATCAAACACATATCCGAATGGCTGACTAACAGGGTTGCCTGTACGGTAGAGGTATGGTTGGCTTCGAGGAACCTCATCAACATAGACTATTTTGTTTTTTGATTGCGACAAATTAGCATTAATTCTATAACTAAAGTTTTTGTTAGGTTTATGGTTCCAATTTAGTTCAACCTCATATCCTTTGTTTAGTACTTCACCAATATTTACCGCGGGAAGAGGACTACCTACAAATTCAGGAATTGTGCCTCTGTTAGTTAAAATGTTTGTTCTGTTTTCATCAAAAACATCTACTATTATACCCAGTTTATTTTCTAAAAATTTTAATTCTACACCTAGGTTCCGTTTTAATGCAGTTTCCCAAGTTACGTTAGGATTTCCAGGCGTATTTTCAGAAGCAGCTAACTGGTTGGTAGGATTATCAGTTCCAAAACTATAACTACCGTTGACTGAATCATAACTATCAGGTAAATAGAGGAAACGATTGCCTCCAATTTTATCATTACCAACAAGTCCATAAGACATTCTCAATTTTAGAAAATCAACAAAAGATACGGATTTCATAAACTTTTCTTTTGAAACTATCCACCCAACAGAAAAAGCAGGAAATACACCAAAACGATTCGCTCTAGCAAAATTTTCAGAACCGTTGTACCCTATATTGAAGTCAGCTGAATACGTACCTTGATAATCATAAGTTATTCGCCCAGCTATTCCTACTAAACCTCGTGGGATATCTGGGTTTGGTGTTGGATAAAAATCTTTTTGCTCATTATAAAGCAATAATCCGCCAAAGTTGTGATTGCCAAATTTCCGAGTGTAGTTTAAACCCGCTTCAAAATACCAGTCTCTGTCTTTTCCTTGTGCTTCACTGTAATTAAGATTACCGTTTGCCGAAGAGGTGCGGTAGGCAATCTCTTTGCTGTCTGGATTATTCAGTTTGAACTCAGGATCCAGGTCTACACGATAATAAGGTGCATACCTCATTACGCTTGTTGCTCTGGTTTTAGTATGCGTATATGTTGTATTGTATGATAGTTTAGTTCTAAAACTAAGTCCTTTTACAAAATTTAACTGCTGTGTTAAATCGATATCAAAATTTAGTCTATTTTGAAGGATATTTGAATATCCCAAGCCATAATAAGAACTAAATGGATCTTTTTTATTACCAGGAATGTATTCATTACTGCTAGTAATATATTTTCCATCAATAATACCTGGGCTTGAAAAAGGTTGAGACCAATAAATTTCTCTAAACAACTCATTAATTCCACTGTTTGTTCGTGGCTCATTTCTAATACCTACTTGACCGCCAATGGTTACGCCTAACTTTGTTGTTTTGGTTACATCGATATCAAGATTTGTACGAAAGTTATATCGCTGAAAACTAAAGTTGTAATCATAATCCGTATCGAATGTTTTAAAAAGTCCATCTTGGCTTAATACCCCGATGGAGGTAAAATATCTTACATTATCACTACCTCCCGAAATACTTACATTCGATCTAGATTGATTAGCAAATGGCTTTAAGATATAATCCAACCAGTCTGTGTTTGGGAATATTATAGGATCGGAATTTGTTCTAAAAGCTTCTAATACCTGAGGAGAAAATTTAAGTTCACCCGCAGTAAGAAGTGGGTTATCACTTAACTGGGCGCGATTATAGACACTAGCGTACGTGTAACTATCAGCGAAATCAAGTAATTTTGTTGCTTGTTGTACCCCTTGTGAGTAGCCTGCTGTTATAGTGGCCTTGCCTTTTGTTCCACGTTTCGTAGTTACTATCACAACACCATTAGCACCACGTACTCCATATACCGCAGTCGCAGAGGCGTCTTTTAATATGGAGAAACTTTGTATTTCATCAGCATCTAATCCTGTAAACGGTCGTTCTACACCATCCACAATAATTAGGGGTTGGGAATTTGCCTCGGACAATGATGCTAAACCACGTATGAATATCTGTGGATCATCAGCTCCTGGTCTGCCTGAAAACTGTACCGTAGAGATTCCTGTAATTTGTCCTGCCAATGAATTCGCAATATTCGCACTAGGAGATCTACTTAATTGTTCTGCACTGATAGTACTAATAGCTCCGGTAACTGATATTTTTTTCTGTTTTCCGTAAGCCACAACTACAACAGCATCCAAGTCAGTTGCTGAAGATGTCATTTTAAGGTTAATCACGCTTTGACCATTAACAGTAATCTGTTTCGTTTCAAAACCAATAAAACTAAATTCTAGTACACTTTTAGAGGTGGTTCCAATCTTGTACTTTCCATCTATATCAGTATTAACGCCTTTCTTAGAGGCTTTTTCAATAATGTTTACTCCGGGAATTGGAATACCTTGGTTATCAGTTACCGTTCCTGTTACTTGCAATGATTGTGCCTGCAAGGTTTGAATCATTCCCAGTAAAATCATTAAGCTAAGAAATAAATAAGATTTTGTTTGTTTTATTCTCATTGGTTTAAATTTTCGTATAGTTAATTGCTTGGTTATTTATAATTTTTCAAATAGTGTTTTTCAACTATTTTTCTTAATGAATTTTGATGTTAATGAATGAAAAAACAGTATTAGTTTTTAGTTAAAAAAGTAATATGTGCTCTGATTAGGAAATAGACAATAACATTGGTTCTAACAAGATATGTGTTTAAGGAAATTTTATTAAATATTTAACACAAAATTAAAGAGAAATAACGTTTTCGCAGTAGTACAAATAATTCAAATAAGGGGTCAAATAGCTCATTTACCAAATAAAATAGTGAATCGATTGTAGGTTTGATAATTTTACTGTCTGGATATTTAGCCCTAAAACTCATGTCTATAATTATTTAAAAAAATTAATTATCTTTTCGGATACTAGTTGAAGGCCTGCTACAAACAAAAACAGCTTATGCATCGGAACACGTTGTGAACACCATTGTTTATTAGCAAAAGCTAATTGCAAACAGCGAGATTAATTTTATAAAATGATTGCTAAGAGTTTTTTTTAGTCATTTTCATCTTGTATTTGGATGGTAAACAGTCAAATTGTTTTTCAAATGATATCTTGAAATATTTATAATCATTAAATCCAACTTCATAAGCAATCTGGCTTAAATTTAAGTCATCAATCAAAATGAGATGTGCTGCTTTTTTTAGTCTTATCGAACGAATAAATGAAGTTAAGGACAACCCAGTCAGGGACTTGATTTTACGGTATAGCGTGGATTGACTCATGTTCAGCTCATCGACCATATTATCTATGCTAAACGAACTGTTTTGCAAGTTGTTTTCAACGAGGATAATTGCTTTATGAATAAATGCGCTTTCAGTATTTGTATCTTGTTCACTATTTGTTATTGTAGGTTCAAATTGTATTTTATTCAATAAAAGTGATCTGATTTTCTTTCTATTTTCGAGTAAACCAGCAATTCTCGCCTTGACGATTGTGGGATTAAAAGGTTTAGTAATATAGTCATCAGCACCAGTTTCAAGCCCCTGAATTTCAAATACTGTCGAGGTTCTTGCTGTGAGTAAGATGACAGGAATGTGCGAAGTGATAATTTGAGATTTAAGTTCTTTGCACAATGTTATCCCGTCTTTTCCAGGCATCATCACATCACTCAGTATTAGGTCAGGGATTTCGGCGGAGGCGATTTTAAATCCTTCATCTCCATTATTAGCGATAAGAATGGTATAAGATTCTGAAAGAATATCTTTTAAATATTCTAATATCTCTTGATTGTCATCTATAAGTAATAGGGTGTTTTCTTTAGTCTTAATTTTTAAATTTTCTATTTGATTTTCGTTCCATTTGGTGTCGTAAGCTTCTATATTATCTGTATTAATGAAATTAGTGTCGATTTGGCTTTTGTAGTAATTTAAGTTTAATGGTAATTTTATAATAAATTCGGCACCATTATTTATTTGGCTTATTACTTCAATGCTACCCTGATGAAGTTCGATGATTTTTTTAGAAAAAGACAGGCCGATTCCACTTCCAATCATCTCTGTTGATTCCGCCGATTTGATTTGGTAAAAATGATCAAAAATTTTATCCAAATAATCAGCTTCCATTCCTAAACCAGTATCTTTAACTGATATGATGCAATTTTCGTCTTTTCTAGAAACTTCTAAAGTAATTTTGTCTCCAGCTTTACAATATTTTATAGCATTAGATAATAAATTGCACAACACTATTTCAATTTTGTTTCGATCAAATGGAAAGAGGATTTCGTCTTCGCTGTGCTTAAACTTGTATTTGATTTCTTTGGATTTTGCCATTTCATTAAAATACAGGTGTACTTCTTTTGAAAACCGAACGATATTCCCTTCAGAGACATTTAATTGTAAAAGTCCGTATTCTGCTTTACGAAAATCAAGCAATTGATTGATTAAATTAAGAAGTCTATTTGCATTTCGGTCAATTACGCTTAGTTTTTTAGCAACTTTTGGACTTACTTCAAGATTTTCCATAAGTTCGTTGAGCGGGCTAATAATGAGTGTTAACGGAGTTCTGAATTCGTGAGATATATTCGTAAAAAAGTTTAGTTTTAACTCACTCAATTCAATTTCTTTCTCCTTGTCCTTTTTAGCAATTTCTAAATTATTTTGAAGTTTTAATTGATTGTTATAGAACCTTAAAACATATATAATAATTAAAACAATGATTACCATATATATAAAAATAGCCAGAGGGCTTTTCCAGGGTGAATTTAATATTTCAATCTCTAGATTTTTTGATTTACTCCAGGTTTGGTTATCTCTTGTTGCCGATACTTTAAGAATGTAATTTCCGGCATTAAGCCCAGCAAAATTCACTTCATTTTGATTTTGTATCTCAAACCATTTTTCTTGGTATCCTTCTAATTTGTATCGGAATTTAGTATTTACTCTACCGGAGAAATCGTTTGTAATAAAACTAATTGAAAAAAACTTATCCGTGTCGGTCAGTTGTATTTTTTTAACATAACTAAAATTTTCATCAATAATTTTGTTCCCTTTTTTTTCAAGCGAAAACTGAACTATACTATTATTTACTCGAAGTTTCGTAAAAATCACTTCTGGAATAGAGTTAGCAGCGCTTAAAGTATTAGGATTAAAATAAGTTATATTATCAACACCTCCAAAGTAGAGCTGATTATTTTCAAAATTGCAAGAGCTTCTATTATTGAAAGATGTTGTTTTTACACCGTCATTTCTGTTGAAGCTAACAAAAGAATGTTTTTGTTCGTTGTATTTTACAATTTGTGTTTTGGTGCTCAACCAAACATTTGATTTATCATCAAAAGTTATGGCACAAATAAAATCGCTATTTAAACCTTCCTCAATTGTTAGTTTATTTTTTATAGTTAGTTTTTTGTTTTTATATTCTAATTTTATTAAGCCACTAGGCGTTGCTAACCATATATTATCATTTTTTATAGCAATTGAATTAATAATTACGCTAGGTAATTTATCATTTATCATTAATGATTTAGCACTGAATTTTATTTTTGATTTGTCATATAAATGCAAGCCATTGTACGTACCAATCCAAATATTCCCCTTGGAATCTTCTTTGATACTAGTTATTCGGTTGTTTTCAATTTTAGTATTCCCTTTGTTATTATCTGAGTAAAAAGAATAAGCTTCTTCGTTATTAATGTCCTTAAGAGCAACAATAGCAATTCCGTTTTGTTGCGTTCCTATATATAAAGTATTCGATTTATCAACATAAAATGCAGTAGCTTTTAAGATATTCTTATTGCGAAAAATGATTTTTTTTAGCAAAATGTCATAGATAAAAAAGCCAGTTTTGCTACCAACATATAATTTATTTTGGTGCTCGTATAGCTCAATTATTTTAGTTAGTCCAATTTCATTGATGAGTTTCAGATTTGTAAAATCGGTACCTTCATAAAGTCCATTATTAAGCGTTCCAACAAACAAGCTGTTATTGCCTTTATAAATCGCTGTAAAATTTAAATCACCGTTTACGGTTGCAAGATTAATTTTTTGACTGGCATTTTCAAATCCTTTTCCTTCAATTAATTTTACAACACCGCCATTGGCAGTGGCTACCCAAACTTGATTGTTTTTGTCATGATGAACCTTGAGTATGGTATTGTAATTGGAACGAATTCTTTCAGAATTCAAAGAAGCTAACTCTATTTTAGTAAATTTCGACAAATTATCATTACTTCTGTAAAGGCCTTTGCCCCAGGTGCCTATCCAAAGTCTGTTTTTTGAGTCTAACGAAAGTGTTTTATAAAAATCAGTAGCTATACCCGTTTCTATCGAATTTATTTTTTGAACATTCAAGTCATAATTAAATAATTTTGTGCTTCCTGCTGTTGTTCCTATCCAAATTTTATCGCGTTCTTTATCTAGAATTAAGTCCGAAATACCCTCACTAAATTTATATCGTGCCAAATTAATTCCTGAAGAATTGTATTTTGAAAGTGTTTGATGAAATGAGACCCAAACATTAGAATCGTTATCCTTTATAATAGAGTTTACAACTGATTTTATTTTGATATGTTTTATGAGCTTGTTTGTTGTTGGGTTAATGATGAAGACACCATTTTCCCATGTTCCAACCCAAATATTTCCAGCGTTATCCGATGCAATTGCAGTAACATTTATGTCACCATTATTGCCTAAATTTAATAAATGATTGTAGTTTTTAATGGTGTTATTTCTTAGGTCTAAAGATGAAATCCCCCCGCTCTTCGTTCCAATCCAAATAATGTTTGAAAGGTCTTTGAAAAGAACTTCGATATTTTCATTTTTTAGTTTTTTGTAATTTTTACCTGGTTTTATATTTTCAAAATCATAGCCGTCATATTTAGTTAAACCATTTTCAGTACCTATCCATTTGGCATTGAGATCATCACTAATTATTGAGGTGACATAATCGTGAGGTAAACCTTGATTAGTTGTAATGTATTGCACGACATAATTTGTATCATCATTTTGAGCCTGAATTATGGAGAAAAATAGTAAATGAATAATTAGAATTGTCTTTTGCATTTTATAATCACTTTATAATTTAAATTTGGGTTGGTTCTGGGTGTTGTTTAGTATTGTTAATAATACAAAATGCCATATTTATTATACAATTTAGACGTAGCAATTTTATATTTTTTTTTGAGATAAACAAAATAAATATCAGTTCGTAAAAGTATAAGAAATTTTATAACATAACTCTTATGTTCGTATAAATGCTCTAACCGACCTATTAATTGAACTAATTACACCCCATATAAAATATTTCTATAGTTTATTTTTGTTTACAATAATGTTGTAATTGTTTTACAGACATAAAATTAATTAATTAATTACACAATTGATTTATTCAATTTGCTTTTATTTGAATAAAATATATTGCTGTAAGAAAATTTATTAAAATTTCATTATTGTCAGTTAAATAAATACGAAAACAATAAATTTGATGAAAATGCCAAAAAAAGTAGAAAGGGGTCTATTAATTTTAATAATTTTTTTGACCGTTGGAATAGCAAAAGCACAACAAGAAAATGCTAAAAAGAAATTACCCAATATAGTTTTTATATATGCCGATGATTTAGGCTATGGTGACCTTGGGGCTTATGGTGCAACAGAATTGAAAACGCCCAATATGGATAAGTTAGCAAATGGAGGCATTCGTTTTACCAATGGCTATGCTACTTCGGCAACTTGTACCCCGAGTCGCTACGGATTGCTCACCGGAGTGTATCCTTGGAGAGAAAAAGATGCTAAAATTTTACCAGGAACTGCTCCATTACTTATCAAAACCAGTCAAATGACAATTCCTAAAATGCTTAAAGAAAAGGGTTATCACACTGGCATTGTAGGAAAGTGGCATTTGGGTCTTGGTGAAGGTAATTTGGATTGGAACCAAAAAATTAGCCCGAGCCCAAACGAAGTGGGTTTTGATTATTCTTTTATTTTAGCAGCGACTAAAGACAGGGTTCCAACGGTTTATATCGAAAATGGTTTCGTGGTTGGTCTTGATCCGAAAGACCCTTTGAAAGTTAATTATGATAAAAATTTTGAAGGAGGACCTACTGCTATTAGCAATCCGGAATTGGTACAAATGAAATGGCATCACGGTCACAACAATAGTATTGTAAATGGTGTTCCAAGAATAGGATATATGACTGGTGGAAAATCTGCTATTTGGGACGATTACACTATGTCTGATACCTTTTTAGGTAAAGCAAATGACTATGTCAAAATTCATAAAAACGAACCATTTTTTTTATACTATGCTATAGATCAGCCCCATGTACCTCGCATACCAAATCCCCGTTTTGCTGGAAAATCTGGAATGGGTCCGAGAGGCGATGTTATTCTTGAAGCTGATTGGACCATTGGTGAATTTATCAAAACACTCCAAAAAGAAGGACTTTTAGAAAACACCCTTATTGTTTTGTCAAGTGATAACGGACCGGTATTAAATGATGGTTATAATGATGATGCTGTCGAAAAAACAGGAAAACACAAGCCTGCTGGGCCACTAAGGGGAGGCAAGTATAGTTTATTCGAAGCTGGAACTCGAGTTCCTTTTATTGTGAATTGGTCAGGAAAAATAAAACCAGCAGTTTCAGACGCAGTAGTTTGCCAAATTGATTTATTGTCTTCCTTAGCTTCTTTAGTTGGTAGCGATGTAAAAACGTCAGATAGTGAAAATTTGATAAAAGTGTTTACAGGAAAAAGTAATAAAGGCAGAGAAGAACTAGTTCTTGAAGCTACTACTAAAACAGCTTTTCGAAAAGGAGATTGGGCAATGATTCCTCCCTACAAAGGTCCTGCAGTTTACAAAGATGTCAACATTGAGTTAGGAAATAATAGAGATTATCAGTTGTATAATCTAAAAGAAGATATTGGTGAGGAACACAATTTGGCACTATCCAATCCAAAAAAACTGAATGAAATGATTGCTTGCTATGAAAAAATTCGTGGAAAAATAAGTAACAATGTTACAGAACTAAAATTAGAATAGTTTCATCACTTTCATCAATGATTTATGCCCAATATAAAAACAGCATTTTTACTTTTATTCTATTTTACAATGATTTTGTGTTACGCACAAAAAAATCGTATCGTAAATAAAATTGAACCCAATATTGTATACATTCTTGCAGATGATTTAGGATATGGAGATTTAAGCTGTTATGGTCAAGAAAAATTTCTAACTCCCAATATTGACAAATTAGCCAAAGAAGGAATGCTTTTTACCCAGCATTATTCAGGAGCACCGGTTTGTGCACCTTCTAGATCGGCTTTGTTGACAGGTTTAAACACTGGACATACTTACATCAGAGGGAATAAAGAAGTAGAACCAGAAGGACAATATCCAATGCCAAAAGCTGCTTTTACCGTAGCCGAAATGTTAAAATCAAAAGGATATGTAACAGGAGCTTTCGGAAAATGGGGCTTGGGATTTTCGGGTTCCGAAGGTGATCCTTTGCAACAAGGATTCGACACTTTTTATGGTTATAATTGTCAAAAATTGGCACACAATTATTATCCAGATCATTTATGGGAGAATGAAAATAAGGTGATGCTCACAGAAAATGAAGGTTCCAAAAATGGACAATATGCTCCTGATTTAATTCATCAAAAAGCACTTTCATTTCTAGAAAAGCATCAAAAAGAATTGTTCTTCTTATACTATGCAAGCCCTTTGCCTCATGCTGAATTAGCAGCACCAAAACTTTATATGGATAAATTTGTTGGGAAATTTAATCCGGAGAAAGTTTTTAAGTCAAAAACTAACAGCGAAGCTTTGAAAAAAGGAGAATATGCTTCTCAACCCCAAAGTCACGCCGCTTTTGCAGCCATGATATCCTTGTTGGACAATCAAGTGGGTGAAATTGTTGCAAAAATTAAAGAATTGGGGCTTGAAGATAATACTATAATTATTTTCACTTCCGATAATGGACCGCATCAAGAAGGCGGTGCCGACCCCGATTATTTCAATAGTAATGGAATTCTTAGAGGATACAAAAGAGATTTATATGAAGGAGGAATTCGGGTTCCAATGATTGCTAAATGGAAAGGAAAAATTGCCGAAGGAAGCAAATCGAATCATATTTCTGCTTTTTGGGATGTGATGCCAACGCTTGCAGAACTTACAAACACAAATATCAGTGCTACAGTTGATGGTATTTCTTTTCTTCCTACACTCTTGAATAAAGGCAGTCAAAAAAAACACTACTATTTATATTGGGAATTTCACGAATTGGGCGGAAGACAAGCCATTAGGAAAGACAATTGGAAATTGATAAAATACAATGTGAATAAAAACGGCAATTACCAGTTGTACAATCTTGAAAATGACATTTCCGAAACGAATGATTTGGCCTCTACAATGCCTAAGAAAGTTGCCGAATTGTCAAAAATACTAGAAGCAAGTAGAACAGAATCAGAAGTATTTCAGTTCAAGTAAAAACAAAGTCATTTTTTTAGAAAAACTATGAAGTGTCAACAAATACATTCTTTAATCTCCGTCGGTTTCCTTTTTTTTGGAATAGCGGGTTTTTCGCAGTCACAAAAACTAAAAGATTATAATGTTATTTGGTCTTCTCCTGGATTAAATTCTCAAGGTTCAATACCATTAGGAAATGGTGACATTGGAGTTAATGCTTGGGTTGAAGAAAATGGAGATCTCGTTTTTTATGTTTCAAAAACAGATGCTTGGAGTGAAACGGGTGAGTTACTAAAATTGGGGAAAATACGAGTATCAATCACACCAAGTCCTAAAATTAAAGCTTTTTTTTATCAAGAATTAAAACTGGAGCAAGGCGAAATGGTTGTTGAATTTGGACAAACAAAAGTAAAACTTTGGATAGATGCCAATCATCCCACAATTCAGGTTGACGTAGATAGTAAAATACTTATAAAAGTGCAAGTCAGTTTTGAAACCTGGCGAACAAAAAGGAAATTGATAGAAGGAGATGAAATGTTTTCACTTTATGGAATAGATGAAGTGGGCAAGGATAAAAAATTTTTTCATCCAGTATATCGCGAAGCAGACACAACATTGGTTAACCAATCTAACAAAATAATTAGTGGTCATCACAACCATTATTCTCAATGGAAAAATAATCTAGAGCTACAAGCACTAGGTGATTTTGCAAATACTCAAACAGATCCACTTTTAGATAGAACTTTTGGAGTTTGTATAGAAGGAAGAGGATTAATTAGTACATCAGAAGCCGCTCTCGTTAGTGATAATTTAGCCAAACATTTTCAAATAAATGTATATCCGTTCACAAAAATAGGAACAATTGATTCCTGGAAAAAAGAATTATTAGAAAATAAAGAAGTGATTCAGAACCTATCCCCTAAAAGTCGTCTAAAAGCCCATCATAAATGGTGGAAACAATTTTGGAATAGACATTACATTTTCATTTCAGCAAAAGATCCTATACAAAGTCAACAGGCACAATCGGTTACAAGAGGCTATATTTTGCAGCGATATGTTAATGCATGTGGGGGCCGAGGAAACTCACCAATAAAATTTAACGGCTCAATCTTTACAGTCGACACTTATAACCGACAAGGAATTAATAAAGGATTAAATGCTGATTTCCGAGCTTGGGGTGGATCGTATTGGTGGCAAAATACACGTTTGCCTTATTGGTCAATGCTAGTTTCTGGCGATTTTGATCTAATGCAACCGTTGTTTAAAATGTATAACAATGTGTTACCTTTAAGAAAAGCCGCAACTCAAATATATTACAATCACGATGGCGCTTTTTTTCCTGAAACAATGAACTTTTGGGGAACCTATAATAATAAAAATTACGGAACAAACCGAAAAAATTTAGTCGATGGTTACACAACCAACCCAAACATAAGATATTATTGGTCTGGTGGGCTTGAACTGTCTTTAATAATGTTAGATTATTATTCTTTTACCAATAATCAGCAATTTGCTAAAGATACTTTAGTTCCTTTTGTTTCAGAAATACTAACTTTTTTTGACCAGCATTGGAAAAGAGGAGACGATGGGAAAATTCTTTTTTCGCCAGCTTTGGCATTAGAAACATATCATACCGCAGTTAATCCTTTACCAGAAATTGTAGGTATTAAAAAAATAGCTCAAAAAATGATGGCTTTGCCAAAAAATATGATTTCAGAAATTCAAATTCAACAATGGAAAACTTTGATAAATGATTTGCCACCAATGCCTCTACAATTTGTTAAAAACGACACTATTATTGCACCAGCACAGGAATATAGCGATAAAAAAAACGTTGAAAATCCCGAATTATATGCCATATTCCCTTACAGAACCTTTGGTATTGGCAAACCCAATTTTGATTTAGCCAAACGAACATTTGATGCCAAAGTTCATAAAGAAAACAAAGGCTGGCAACAAAATTCCATTCAGGCAGCGTATCTTGGAATGACAAAAGATGCACAGGAAATGATTGTGGAAAGTTTTTCAACCTGGGATAAAAACTTTAAATTTCCAGCTTTTTGGGGGCCAAATTACGACTGGACTCCCGATCAAGATCATGGTACAGTGGCAATGATAGCTTTGCAACGAATGATTCTTCAATATGAAGACGCCAATATTTATTTGCTTCCTGCTTGGCCAAAAGAATGGGATGTTCATTTTAAGGTAAATGCTACCAATAATACCACCATTGAAGCGGAATTTAAAAACGGTAAAATTTCGGAATTAAATGTTACCCCAAAGGGAAGTGTGAAACTTAATTTGAACGAATTGATAATAACAAAAACATATGAAAACTAACTTGCTTACAAACAAAAAATTTATCTTGTTGCTACTTTATATGATTTCAGTAAATATAAATGCTCAAAATCAAGAAATTTCACTCTGGAGTACTGCAATTCCCGGAGCTATAAACTCAGAAAGCTACAAAGAAATCCCCGTTTTAGAGAATGGAATTGTTACTGGTGTTAGCAAGGTGGTGACGCCAACATTGACTGTTTTTGTACCAGAAAACCGAAATGGAACAGCAATTGTCATTTGTCCTGGCGGAGGTTATGCTTATTTGGCAATAAATAAAGAGGGCTTCAAAGTGGCCAAATGGTTGAACACATTAGGAATAACTGCTTTTGTTTTAAAAAACAGATTGCCTAGCGACGAGATAATGACAGACAAAACCATTGGACCGCTCCAAGATGCCCAAGAAGCCATGCGATATGTAAGAAGAAATGCAGGGAAATGGTCTATTAATGCTGGAAAAGTGGGTATAATGGGATTTTCTGCTGGTGGACATCTAGCTTCTACATTGTCCACGCATTATAAAGATGAAGTTTATAAAGTAACAGACACTATCAGCGCGCGACCCGATTTTTCAATATTGATTTATCCTGTAATTTCAATGGATGAAAAAATTACCCACAAAGGTTCTAGAAATAATCTACTTGGAACTAAACCTTCTGATGCGCTGATAGAAAAATATTCTAATGAAAAACAAATTGAAGCTGCAACTCCTCCTACTTATATTGTGCACGCTGTAGATGACAAGACCGTTCCTGTTGAAAATAGTATCAACTATTTTTTAGCTTTAAAAAATAATAAAGTCCCTTGCGAAATTCATTTCTACGAAAAAGGTTCGCACGGCTTTGGTTTAGGTAATAACGGAACCAGCAAGAATTGGACAATACAATGTGAAGAATGGTTGCGTTTCAAAAATTATGTAACCGTTATTTCTAGCCCGAAAAAATAAATTTTTATTAACTACAAATTCATTCATTATGAAGATTAATCATTTAGCCATTTTATTTTTAGTGGTGCCCATTTTTTCAATTAAAGCACAAAAAATAGAAAAACCAACATACACCGCTCCAAAATGGGAAAATCCGGAGTGGGAAAATCCAGAGATTTTTCAAATCAACAGAGAGAAACCAACGGCGTCTTTTTTTAGATATGACAGTGCATCGAGCGCATTACAAAATGAGAGTTGGAACAATTCTCCTTTTTACAAATCATTAAATGGCAGTTGGGCTTTTTATTACGCCGATGGCGTTACGGGCAGACCAACCGATTTTTACAAAGAAGGATTCTCGTTAACAGGTTGGGATAAAATAGAAGTACCTTCCAATTGGGAAATAAAAGGATATGGTATTCCATTCTATACCAATATTATTTATATGTTTCCACCCAATCCGCCTTTTATTCCACACAATGCCAACAACAATGGAAGTTACAAAAGAGAGTTTGAAGTTCCTGAAAATTGGAGTGGAAAAGATATTTTCCTTAATTTTGAAGGGATTAGTGGCGCCATGTACGTTTGGGTAAACGGTCAAAAAGTAGGGTATAACGAAGACAGCAAAACACCATCTACTTTTAATATTACCAATGTAGTCAAAAAAGGAAAAAACACAGTTGCTGTTCAGGTTTTACGTTGGCACGATGGTAGTTATTTGGAGGATCAAGATTTTTGGAGAATTAGCGGAATCGAGCGTGATGTATTTATTTACGCTACTAATAAAGTTACGGTAAAAGATTTTCGTGTGATTTCAGATTTGGAAAATGACTACAAAGACGGAATTTTTAATCTTTCTGTTAAATTAGAAAACAATGCTAAATCGAATGAAAATAAAATCGTTTCCATCAAGTTATTGGATGGAGAAAAAAACGTGTTTTCCGATACCAAAAGTATAGTTGCCAAAAAAGGAGAAAACATTTTAGATTTTAACACAAAACTACCCAATGTAAAAACTTGGAATGCAGAAACGCCCAATTTATATACGCTTCTTATAGAGTTAAAAGATAAAAAAGGACAAGTAACTGAGGCCACTTCTATAAAAGTTGGTTTTAGAAATGTAGCTATCAAAAACAATCAGTTTTTAGTGAATGGCAAACCCGTATTAATTAAAGGAGTTAACATTCACGACCATAGTGAAACAGAAGGACATGTGATTTCGGAAGCACTTACCTTGAAGGATTTACAAATAATGAAACAAAACAATTTAAACGCTATTCGTTGCGCTCATTTTCCTAAAAACGCTCATTTTTATAGATTGTGTGACAAATATGGTTTTTATGTTATCGACGAAGCCAATATTGAAATTCATGGTATGGGAGCGACCAATCAAGGTTTGGACGGCAACAAGAAAAAACAAGCGGTGCATCCCGCTTATTTGACACAATGGAAAGCCACATTTTTAGATCGAACTACTAAAATGTTCGAACGAGATAAAAATCATCCCTGTATTGTGACTTGGTCCTTAGGAAACGAGGCAGGAAATGGAGAAAACTTTTTTACCACATACAAATGGTTAAAAGATAATGATACAACAAGACCAACGCAATATGAAGGTGCCACAGGATATGCCAACACTGATATTCAAGCACCAATGTATTGGCCGATTGAAAAAATGATTGAATATGTACAAAAGAACCAAACTCGACCATTAATTCAATGTGAATATTCGCACTCTATGGGTAATAGCACTGGGAATTTTCAAGATTATTGGGATGTAATAGAAAGCCATCCTACTATGCAAGGCGGTTTTATTTGGGACTGGGTAGACCAAGGGATTTTAACCAAAAATGCAGCTGGAGAAAAGTTTTGGGGTTATGGCGGTGATTTTGGAGGTTTCAATTATCAAAACGATGAAAATTTTTGTTCCAACGGAATTATTGCTCCAGATAGAACGCCTCATCCTGCATTATATGAAGTAAAGAAAGTGTATCAATACATTAAATTCAAAGCCTCAAATTTAAAAGAAGCTGAAATCTCCATCAAAAATATCTATGATTTCACGAATCTAAATCAATTTCAATTTACTTGGAAACTTTTGGAGAATGGAATAGAAATTGCCTCTGGGGTTTTGCCAACATTGGATATTGCTTCTTATGAAACTAAAAAAGTTAAAATTGATTTACCAAAGATTGTATTTCAAAACGCCGAATACCATTTGAATGTTTATGCTTTGAATAAAACAGCTACGGATTTAGTGCCATTAAACCATATCGTTGCGTACGAACAATTTCAGTTGCCTACTGATAAAGCTGCAATAGTAAAACCAGAAGTTAAAGGAACCATTTCAGTGGTTCAAAAAAATGGAACTACTTTTATTTCAAATACAAATTTCAAAATAGAATTTGATAATGCGAAAGGAACACTGAGTTCTTTGGATTATGGAAACGGAAATATATTGCTAAAAGGCGTTGAACCCAACTTTTGGAGAGCAACCACCGATAATGATTTTGGGGCAAAAACACCAAAATCATTGGCTCAATGGAAACAAGCCACGAAAAATCAAATGCTAAAAGGAGTTACATTTTTGAAGGATTCTAAAGAAATCAAAATCAATTCAAAAAACGAAATAAAAGATGAGTTTACCATTCAAGCTACATTTGATTTACCTGCAGTTGAAGGACAAATAGTAGTCTCCTACACAATCAATGCGTTGGGCGAAATTACCGTAAACAATCAATTGGCAAACATTAAAACGGATCTGCCTCATTTGCCAAGATTTGGAAATAATTTAATCTTAAAAGACGAATATCAAACGGTAAATTGGTTTGGAAGAGGACCACACGAAAATTATCAAGACCGAAAAACTTCAGCACTAATTGGCGAATATAAAGCCAGTGTTTCTGATTTGTATTTTGCCTACATCCGACCTCAAGAAAATGGATACAAAACCGAGGTGCGTTGGGTAACTTTTACGAACAATAATGGCAAAGGCGTGAAAATTGAAAGACCAGAATTGTTGAGTTTTAGCGCACACCATCAATACAATGATGATTTTGATGATGGAGAAAAGAAAATACAACGCCATTCAACCGATATTAAGAAACGGGATTTAGTAAACATCAATATTGATTATGGACAAACAGGAGTTGGCGGAGATAACAGCTGGAGTCCGCAAGGTTTAGCGCATAAAGAATATAGAGTCAAAGCGGGTAATTTGCAGTATTCGTATACGATTAGTCCAATTAGATAATATTTATTTATCGTTTTAAAAGATTTTTAAAAATCAAATTAAGTGTCCATTTCAAAGAATAAATTAAATGTTAAAGATTATTCCATTCTTCATTTTGTTCTTATTGCAAAATCCTTGCAATGGGCAAGCTGCTGCTTTGCAAAATAGAAAGGCGATTAATCTTGAAGAATGGTCATTCCAAAAAGGAAAACTTAATTATGCCGAAAAACTATCAACTACTGAAAGTGATTGGGAAAAGGTAAAAGTTCCTCATACCTTTTCGATGGATGCTATCGAAAACATAGGATATTACAAGGGAGATGCTTGGTATAGAACCACATTTGAAATTCCATCCTCGATGTCAGGGGAACGCCTATTTATACGATTTGAAGGAGTTGGACAAGAAGCTGAGGTCTTCGTCAACGAAAAAAATGTTGGGAAACATTCAGGTGGATATTCGGCCTTTTGTTTTGAAATTACGAATCAGGTTAAAATGGGTCAAAAAAATCTAATTGCTGTGAGGGTAACTAATGCCTCAAACTTCAAAAGAATTCCTGTGGATGATGATTTATTCAACCATTATGGAGGAATTTATCGCCCTGTATGTGTTTTCAGTACGCCAATATGCAATATTTCACCAACGTATAACGCTTCGCCAGGTCTATTTGTAGAGGTTAAGGAGCTAACGGAACAGAATGCCAAATTGGAAATACGAACTCAGGTTTCAAGTACTTTAAACCAAAAAAATGCACAACTACAGTATACTATTAAAGATGCCAAAGGCAAAAATGTATTGGTGCACAAGGAATTATTTGATTTAAATCAATCCAACCAAGTTATAAGTTCAACGATAGAAATTAAAAATCCAATACTTTGGAACGGACGCAAAAATCCATATCTCTATTCTGTTGAAGCAAAACTTATAACGGACACTTCTACTGACCAAGTAGTTCAAAACTTTGGTATCAGAACCTATTCCTTTGATGCCAATAAAGGGTTTATTTTAAATAACAAACCTTATGGATTACATGGAGTCAATATGCATCAAGAATGGAAACAAGTGGGCCCAGCTCTAACTGATGAACAGCATAAAACAGACTTGGAATTGGTCGATGAAATAGGAGCTACTGTATTGCGACTTGCTCATTATCAGCACTCGGATAGGGCTTATGAATTAGCAGATAAAAAAGGAATTCTTGCTTGGGCAGAAATACCTTTTGTGCACGATTATAGTGGTCGTGAGGGTGAAAATGCAAAACAACAATTGACCGAACTTATTCTGCAAAATTACAATCATCCCAGTATTTTTGTGTGGGGACTTTGGAATGAGGTTAGAGCCTATAAAAGTCCTGATGAATCTTGTGTAGTATTGACCAAAGAACTTAACGAATTGGCACATAAACTAGACGATTCTAGGCTTACAGTTTCAGCTAGTGATGAAGGTATGGTATCTAATATGGGGAATATTACGGATCTACAGGCTTGGAATAAGTATTTCGGTTGGTATTATGGTCAATACAAAGATATGGGTTCTTGGCTTGATACTTCTCACAAAAACTATCCAGAAAGACCATTAGCCATCAGTGAGTATGGGGTTGAAGCCAATATTTATCATCAGGATGCTTCAAAACTAGAAAAACCAGTGGGAAATTATTTTCCCGAAATGGAACAGTCCAATTACCATGAGTTGACTTGGAAAATTCTAAAAGATCGTCCCTATGTTTGGGGTACTTTTGTTTGGACTATGTTTGATGTGTCTGTCAATGTTTGGAATAGAGGCGGAGTTCCGCACATGAATCAAAAGGGATTAGTCACATTTGACCGAACGGTAAAAAAAGATGCCTTTTATTTCTACAAAGCCAACTGGTCCAAAGAACCAGTACTTTACATAGCGGAGAGAAGAAATATAGAAAGGAAAACTAATCTTATTTCCTTTAAAGTATACACCAATCAGGAGGAAGTTGTTTTATATGTAAATAATGAAAAAGTAGCCACTCAAAAGCTAACATCGGACATAAATGTCGTAAAATTTGACAATATCAAATTGGCGGAAGGAAATAATACGATTGCAGTTGTTTCAAAAAACAAAAAGTTAAAAGATGAAGTAATTTGGAATTGTAAAAACCAATAAAATGAAACGCCCACGAAAATTGTCATTAAAACAGAAGGAAATGATTATAGGCGTTCCATCTTCCATTAAAAAACAAATATTATAAAAAGATGAAAAGAATATTCTTAATCTATATATGGTTTTATGCTGCTTCAATGATGGCACAAACCGCTTACAAGGAATTCAAACCTGGCCAATTGTGGCTTGATGATAAGGGAAATCATATTAATGCTCATGGCGGCGGTTTTTTATATTATAATGATACCTATTATTGGTTTGGAGAACATAAAGAATCAGGAAAAATGGGTCACAAAGCTTTGGTGGGTGTTCATGTGTATAGTTCTAAAGATTTGTACAATTGGAAAGACGAAGGGGTTGCATTGGCAATGGCTAACGACACCACTTCGATGCTACAAAAAGAATGTCTTTTGGAACGCCCAAAAGTGATTTATAATAAAAAAACGAAAAAATTTGTGATGTGGTTTCATCATGAATTAAAAGATCAAGGCTATAAAGCTGCATTAACAGGAGTTGCCGTATCGGATAATGTAACAGGACCGTATAGATACATCAGTAGTTTTAGGTTACATCCCAACGTTTGGGCAAGTAATTTTACTGTAGCGCAACAACAAAACGTAACACTAGCCACTAAGGAAGGTGTAGAAAAAAAACAAAAAAAGATAGACGGTGTTATTATGTGCCGAGATTTTGAAAGTGGTCAAATGTCAAGGGATATGAACTTATTTGTAGACGAGGATGAACAAGCCTACCACATTACGGCTTCCGAAGAAAACCAAACCTTGATAATTTCAAAGCTGTCCGACGATTATTTGTCAATGACCGATGAATATGTACGTGTTTTTCCTGGTGAAGCAAATGAAGCTCCCGCCATTTTTAAAAAAGACGGAAAGTATTTTATGTTTTCATCTTATACAACGGGTTGGAAACCAAATCCAGGACGATTGGCTGTTTCTGACAATATGATGTCGGGTTGGAAAGCTTTAGAAAATCCTTGTAGAGGCAATGAATTAGAAAGGAAAACAACTTTTCATTCGCAAAGCACTTATGTGATTCCAGTCGTGGGTAAAAAAGACGCTTATATTTTTGTAGGAGACCGATGGATTTCTGACAATCTAAAGGACAGCCGTTACATTTGGTTACCTGTTCAATTTAAAAACGGATTGCCCTTTTTGAAATGGAATGATTCCTGGAATTTAGATTTTTTTGATAAATAGGTACTGAGTTGCAAAAATTATAATAATTGAACTAATTGGTTTTAAACGAACAAATGAAAATAAATCGAATTGCATTAATTGTTGTACTGACTTGTCTGTTCCAATGGAGCGGATACAGTCAGAATGCTCAAAAACCAAATATTATAATCATTCTAGCGGATGATTTAGGCTATGCAGATGTTGGGTTTAATGGATGCAAAGACATTCCAACGCCAAACATAGATAGAATTGCAACAAACGGAGTAAAATTCACCAACGGTTATGTTTGCTTTTCCGTTTGTGGACCAAGTCGAGCAGGACTTTTAACAGGGCGTTATCCACAACGTTTTGGATATGAGCGTAACCCTCAATACCGTCCGCACGACCCCAATATGGGATTACCAAAAGAAGAAACCACACTAGCCGAATCTTTGAAACAAGTAGGATTTACCTCGGGAATTATAGGCAAATGGCATCAAGGTGCGGATATTTCAAACCATCCTTTAAACCGAGGTTTTGATGAATTTTTTGGGCATTTAGGTGGCGGACACGCCTATTTTCCGGAACTTTTAACCATTAAAGACAGTTATGCAGTTGAAAATAGCGAAGGCGAGAGTTATAAAACTTGGATAATGAGAAATCACGAGCCCATACAAACTAAAAAATATTTGACCGACGAGTTTTCGGATGAAGCAGTTCAATTTGTCGAAAAACATCAAAAAGAATCTTTCTTTTTGTATCTGGCTTATAATGCACCACATTCTCCACTTCAAGCTACACAAGAGTATTTAAATCGTTTTCCGAGTATTCAAGACACAAAACGAAAAACGTATGCGGCTATGGTTAGTGCTGTCGATTACGGTGTCGGTAAACTTTTGGATAAATTAGAATCTTTAGATTTAGACAAAAATACTTTGGTGTATTTCTTGTCAGATAATGGCGGACCTGAAAAAGATAATAGCTCCGACAATGGCGTTTTGCGAGAAGGGAAATCATCTATTTATGAAGGAGGTTATCGAGTTCCTTTTGCTATGCAATGGAAAGGTACAGTAAAACCAAGTGTTTATGAAAACCCTATTTCATCTTTAGATATTTTTGCCACCATTGCAGCACTTTCAAAAGTACCAATCAAGAAAGACCGTCCACTAGACGGGGTCAATATGATTCCTTACATCACTGGCAAAAATAAAGGACTTCCACACGAAACTATTTATTTAAGAAAATTTGACGAAAAGGGGTATTCGGTTCGTAACAAAGACTTAAAATTAGTTCTAAAAAAGGATGGTGTTCCTCAACTTTATGATTTGGCAAAAGATATTGGAGAACAAAACGACATCGCACAACAATATCCTGAAGAAGTTAAAAAATTAGAAGCCATCAGAAAAGAATGGGATTCTCAACTAATCGAACCCATTTTTAAAGGCTTGATCATGTCGAAAGGAAAAAAAACAAAAGAAGACAATAAAGAGTAATTCAAACCAAAATGAAACGCCTACCACAATCGTCAATGACAAACAGGGTTATGATTATAGGCGTTCCATCTGACCGATAAAAAACAATAAAAATAAACAGATGAAACAGTTAAATAAATATTTTCTAATCGTAGTTTCACTACTGCTAACGACCCCCGCTTTTTGCCAAGTTAGACTTCCAAAACTAATTAGCGATGGAATGATTTTGCAGCGTGATACCAAAATTAAAATTTGGGGATGGTCCGCTCCCAATGAGAAAATTGCAATAGATTTTTTGAATAAAAAACATAAAATTCAGGCCAATGATAAAGGAGAATGGGAATTGCAACTGCCCAATCAAAAAGCGGGAGGTCCTTACGCCATGAAAATTGTAGCTAGCAATGCTGTAGAAATCAACGATATTTTAATTGGAGATGTTTGGCTTTGTTCGGGTCAATCCAATATGGCGATGACTGTTGGCGCTGTTAGAGATTTATACGAAAATGAAATCGCTAGTTCTGAAAATAAATTTATTCGAAATTTTGAAGTTCCAAGAGAATACGAATTCAATGTTGCTAGAACGGATTTAAGTGGAGGTTCGTGGGTATCAGCAAACCCAACAACAGTTACCAAATTTTCGGCAGCTGGCTATTTTTTCGCCAAAGAACTCTATGCAAAATACAAAATCCCCATAGGGATGATTAATTCAAGTTATGGCGGAACTCCAATTCATGCATGGTTAAGTGAGGAAGCTTTGAAGCCTTTCCCAACAAGTTACAATGAAATTCAAGAATTAAAAAATCCTGATTTTGTAAAAAGTATCGAAAACAAAGATATTGAACTTGAAAAAAGTTGGAATGTAAATCTTCTATCGAATGATGAAGGTCTTGCAACCAAAGGAAATTGGGCTTCTAACTTGACCAATATACAAGATTGGCAAGAAGCTAAAATTCCAGGAATGTGGAACGGAACGGCTTTAGAAAAAATATACGGTGTAGTTTGGTACAAAAAAGAAATCGAGGTTTCTAAAGATTTCGCTTCTAATGAGTCGACACTTAAATTAGGAACTATGATGGGCGCCGATTCTACTTATGTAAACGGAAAATTTATTGGTTACACAAAGGACCAATGGTCATCACGAAAATATACAATTCCAGCGAGCGCATTAGTAGAGGGTAAGAACACCATTACAATTAGATTAGAAAGAAAACGTGGCAATGGTGGTTTTGTCGAGGGCTTGCAATATGAGCTAGTTGGCAGCAATGAAGAGAACATGAATTTAAAAGGAATTTGGAAATATAAAATAGGTTTCAATCAAGATGCTTTACCAAATGCAGTGAATTTGAGATGGAAACCAACCTCTTTATACAACTCAATGATTCAACCTTTAAAAAAGTATGCTGTCAAAGGAGCTATTTGGTACCAAGGCGAGGGAAATGCTGCAAAACCAAAGGAATATGCTCAATTACTACCAGCGCTTATAGGAGAATTGAGGAGTGTTTTTAACAATCCGAATATGCCTTTTTTATATGTTCAATTGCCTAATTATATGAAACCAAATAGCAACCCATCAGAGAGCAATTGGGCTTTACTGAGAGAATCACAACTAAAAACATTGTCAGTTCCAAATACCGGAATGGCTACCACGCTGGATCTTGGTGAGTGGAACGACATTCATCCCCATAAAAAGAAGGAAGTGGGAACTCGTCTAGCACTTGTTGCTCAAAATTTAGTTTATGGCGATTCAAAAGTAATTTGCTACGGGCCAAAATACAAATCAATGCAAATTGAAGACAACAAAATTGTTCTCGATTTCGAAACTTTTGGAAGCTCAATGCAATTCAAAGGAAAAGGAACTCATACTAATTTTGCGATAGCAGGCGAAGACAAAAAATTTGTTTGGGCTGAAGCCAAAATAGAAAACGGCAAAATTACAGTTTGGAGCGCAGCAATACCAAATCCAGTTGCCGTAAGATATGCTTGGGCAGATAATCCCGATGGTGAAAAATTATTCAATAGCGAAGGGTTACCAGCTTCTCCGTTCAGAACAGATTCTTGGTAGAATATTTAAAAAAAAGATAGTTTATTTTAATTTAAAGTAGCAAATAGTACAAATGAAATCATTACAGAAAATCCTTTTTTCAACACTAATATTATTTGGCGTGAGTGTTTTTGGTCAGGTACGTCTTCCAAAATTAATAAGCGATGGGATGATTTTACAACGTGATGCAAAAATCAAAATTTGGGGCTGGGCATCGCCTAATGAATCTATTTCAATAACATTTGTTAATAAAAAATACCAAATAAAGGCAAATAATACAGGCGAATGGGAATTGAATTTGTCCAATCTAAAACCAGGCGGGCCATTTTTGATGACAATAAAGGCAAGCAATACCATCGAAATAAACGAAATTTATATTGGAGATGTTTGGTTGTGTTCAGGACAATCCAATATGGCAATGACAGTCGGCGAAGTTTCGAAATCCTATCAAGAGGATATTGCCAATTCCGAAAATAAATTGATACGCACTTTTTTAGTCCCAAGAGAAGTCGATTTTATAGCTCCTAGAACTGATTTAAGTGGTGGTTCTTGGATGCAAGCAAATCCTAAAAACCAATGGCAATTTTCGGCAGCAGCCTATTTTTTTGCCAAAGAACTTCAAGCTAAACTAAAAATTCCAATCGGATTGGTTAACGCAAGTTTAGGTAGTACTTATGCCGAATGTTGGATGAGCGAGAAAGTTTTAAAACCTTTTCCGGACCGATACAAAGAAATTCAACAAGCAAAAAATCCCGAATACATAATGGGTATAGCGAATAAAGAGAAAGAAGAAGAAAAAAATTGGGATGCCTTGCTTCAAAAAACAGATGAAGGTGTCGCATCGAAAAAAAATTGGATATCTAATGCCACAAAAACAAATGATTGGGTCGAAGCTAAAGTCGCTGGCTATTGGAATACCAATTCGTTAGTGAAAATTCACGGAGCAGTTTGGTATAAAAAAGAGATTGAAATTTCTAAAAGCATCGTTTTGCAAGAATCCATTTTAGAACTAGGAAACATTGTAGGAATTGATTCTACCTATGTCAACGGAAAATTAATAGGGAACGGATTAGGAGGAAATAAACCCAGAAAATACGTGCTTCCCGCTAACAGTTGGAACGAAGGGTTGAATACTATTACGGTAAGAATTTGCAACAAACGCGGTAATGGTGGCTTTGCTCCGGGTTTAAATTATGCAATTATTAGTAAAAACGAAAAGATAGATTTATCCGGTATTTGGAAATCTAAACTAGGAGCAAAACTAGACCAATTGCCCGAATTAATAAATATAAAATTAATTCCATCTGGCTTATATAATGCAATGATTGAGCCTATAAAAAAGTTTAAATTTAAAGGCGCAATTTGGTATCAAGGCGAAGCAAATGTGAGAAGACCTGTCGAATACGGCAAAATTCTTCCTGCGCTTATCAATAATTGGAGAAGCTTGTTTAATGATCCAAAACTTCCTTTCTTATTTGTTCAATTGCCAAATTTTATGGTAACTCAAGATCTACCGTCCGAAAGCAACTGGGCACTTTTAAGAGAATCGCAACTCAAAACTTTAGCTATTCCTTATACAGGAATGGCAACCACAATAGATATAGGCACGTGGAATGATATCCATCCTCACCAAAAGAAAGAAGTCGGAACACGATTGGCTATTGCTGCACAAAAAGTAGCCTACAATAATTCTAAAACTGTTTTTTCAGGTCCACTATATAAATCCATGCAAATCGAAAAAGACAAAATTATTCTCTCCTTTTCAACCATTGGAAGCGCAATGCAATTCAAAGGCCAAGGAACTCACACTAATTTTGCGATAGCAGGCGAAGACAAAAAATTTGTTTGGGCTGATGCCAAAATCGAAAACGGAAAAATCACAGTTTGGAGCGCAGCAATACCTAATCCTATTGCAGTTAGATATGCTTGGGCTGACAATCCAGAAGGCGAAAAATTATACAATACCGAAGGGTTACCAGCTTCTCCGTTCAGAACGGATTCTTGGTAATTTAAAATTATAAAAACCAACAATTTTTTAGTTCGCAAAAACTCTTGAAATGAAAAAAATATTTTTAGTTACACTTTTAATTTATATCCCACTCTTTTTACAAGGGCAGTCGCTAGAATTCGTTATGGACATGGTTCATAATAATCCTGGAGAAAAACCTTATGAAACCAAGTACAATGACCCAGAATTCCTCAAAAAAGAAGGGTTTACATCCACTACGCCGCATTGGTATATTAATTGTCTAATTGACTATAATTCTTTTGAAAAAGATGTAATAGGATTAAATACAGATGCCAGAAAATGGATTGAATCCAAAGCTGCAGCAGTTGATTTGAAACTTGCCGAATGTGAAAAAGCAGGAATAGATGTTTACCCTTTTACAGATTTCATTGTATTTCCAACTGCTATTTGGGAAAAATATGGCGACTCCATTCGAAGAAAAGAAGTGGGCGGTGGTTCTACCCTTGGTGGAAATGGGGAAGCTATGGTTCCAGACATCCAACGAGAAACTACACAAAAATTATTACGTGCTCAAATTGACGGAATATTTAATCGTTTTCCGCAGCTAGATGGACTTGTACTGCGTTTTGGGGAAACCTACTTGTTTGATACGCCTTATCACAAAGGAGGAAGTCCAATACGAAAAGGGAAGGATGGAATTAAAGATCACATCACATTTATTAATATTCTACGTGACGAAATATGTGTCAAACGCAATAAAAAACTATTCTATCGAACTTGGGATTTCGGGTTTAACTTTCACAACAATCCAGACTATTATTTAGCTGTAACCAATGCTATTGAGCCTCATCCAAACTTGATTTTTTCTATTAAATATCAGCAAGATGATTTTTTACGAATGACACCTTTTAATCCCACCTTGGGAATTGGAAAACATCGTCAAATAGTAGAATCACAATCTCGAATGGAAGCTTATGGCAAAGGCGCTCACCCGTATTATTCAGCTTATGGCGTGTTAAATGGATGGCCTGAAACCAAATTTGAAATTAAAGGCAGTACTATGACTGGAAATTTGAATAAACCCGAAAATCCGCGAGGTGTTAAAGACATATTGAATTCTAATTTGCTGTGTGGTGTCAACACTTGGTCGAATGGTGGCGGTTGGCAGGGTCCTTATACCACCAATGAAATATGGACTGATTTGAATACTTATGTAGTTTCGCATTGGGCGCAAAACCCCAAACGTACAGAAGAAGAAATTTTTTATGAGTTTGCAACAAAGCACGAAATAGTTGGCAGACAAGCAGAAATTTTTAGGCAAATATGCTTATTGACTATCGAAGGCGTCAGAAAAGGACAGTGCAATAGTTATGTAAGTAATAATAAATGGTGGTCCAGAGATGATTTCTTTTCTGTTTCGGATAATAAGAATGTCTTAAATCAGATCATTAAAGAAAAACTACAGGATAAAATTCTAGCCGAAAAAGCCGAAGCTACAGCAATTTGGATGCAAATAGAAGCATTATCAAAACAATTAACACTAAATGACGCTAAAACTCTAGAAGCCATAAAAGTTTCCTGTACTTATGGCAGAATAAAATATGAATTAATAGAGCAAATGTGGGTTCTAATGATTGAAGATGCTAAAAACGCTGATCCAAATACAATCAATCTAGCATTGATAAAAGTGATAAATCGGTATGACCAACTATGGAAAGAATGGCAAACTCTAAAAGAATCGAGTTCAGAATGTGCCACTTTATACACCGATTTAGCTTTCAAAAACAAGAAGGATGGAAGTATTGGCGAACTCGTTGAAAAATTTAGAATTACATTAAAAAAAATAACCAATCATAAAAGCAAATAATAATAACCAACTATCAAAATGAAAAAACACCTTTTAATCGCTACTTTGATTTGCTTTGCTTTTCAAATAATGGCACAAGAAAAAACCAAAACTAGAGAAGTTCAATTGCTAGACACTGGATGGCGTTTTCTCAATAAAGAAATCCCAACCACGAATCTAAGTCAAGTGGACGATTCCTCTTGGCAAACCGTAACTATTCCCCACGATTGGGCAATAGCAGGACCTTTCGATATGACCATCGATATGCAAAAAGTAACCGTGATTGAAGATGGCGACAGAGGAGCTAAATTGAGAACTGGAAGAACAGGGGCGCTGCCTTGTTTCGGAATAGGTTGGTATCGAAAAGCCCTAGCCATTTCAAAAGAAGATGAAGGCAAACGAATTTTTGTAGAATTTGATGGCGCGATGAGTCGTTCCAAAGTATATTTGAATGGGGTTTATGTTGGCGAATGGCCTTATGGATATTCCTCTTTTTCATTTGAATTGACAAAATTCATCCAGTTCGGAAAGGAAAATATTTTATCCATTCGATTGGAAAACAAAGAAGAATCCTCCAGATGGTATTCTGGAGCGGGAATTTATAGAAATGTGCGGTTGGTAAAAACCGCTCCTGTTCGAGTAGCACATTGGGGAACTTATATTACAACTCCTGTAATAACAGATAAACAAGGACAAGTAGCTATCAAAACAGATATTGATGGTAATGAAGCCATCCAATTGGTTACCGAAATTTATGATGCCAAAGGCAAGGAAGTAGCTTCGGCTGTTGCCAATAAAAAAGCGGATGGAAGTACCACTGTAGAACAACTAATTAAAGTCAATAAACCGAGTTTGTGGAGCGTTGAAACGCCGATTTTATATACTGCGGTTTCTAAAGTGTTTGTTGGTAAGACTCAAAAAGACGAATATAAAACGACCTTTGGTTTCAGAACTATTCGATTTGACAAAGACAAAGGATTTTTCCTTAATGGGAAATATACCAAATTCAAAGGAGTGTGTTTGCATCACGATTTAGGATCTATCGGAGCTGCGGTAAGTCATCGTGCCACGGAACGTCAATTGGTTATGATGAAGGAAATGGGTGTCAATGCGATTCGTACTTCTCACAATCCACCGTCATTAGAATTGCTAAAAATATGCGACAGTATCGGACTTATGGTGCAAGTAGAAGCTTTCGACGAATGGAAAAACGGGAAAAACACAAACGGTTATGGCGAATTTTTTGATGAATGGGCCGAAAAAGATTTAACTGCAATGATCAAAAGAGATCGAAACCATCCTTCTGTAGTGATGTGGAGCATCGGAAATGAAATCAGAGAACAAGGAATGCCAGAGGGTGCAGCAATGGCGAAATTTTTAACGAAAATTAGTCACGATTTAGACCCAACTCGTCCAGTATCTGCAGGATTTAATAACTGGAAAGGAGCTATAAAAAATGGTTTGGCAGCCGAGGTGGACTTGGTTGGTTTTAATTATGCACCCGATTTCTACGACAAAATGCGCAAAGAAAACCCAACCTTTACTATTTATGGTAGCGAAACCGCCTCGACAGTAAGCTCTCGTGGAGAATATAAATTTCCTGTAGTGGCATCAAAAAAGGCTTGGTACACAGACTATCAATTAACAAGTTATGACCTAGAAACTTGTAGCTGGGCAGACCTTCCTGATTTTGAATTTCAATATCAAGACGATTTAGAATTTGTTGCAGGAGAATTTGTTTGGACTGGTTTTGATTATTTGGGAGAACCATCTCCGTATAACGAAGGAACTCCAGCACGAAGTTCTTACTTTGGTATCGTAGATTTAGCTGGAATCCCAAAAGACCGTTATTATTTATACCAAAGTAAATGGAGCGATAAACCCGTATTACACGTGTTGCCACATTGGACTTGGCCTGACCGTTTGAATCAAAAAGTACCTGTTTTTTGTTATACTAATTATCCAAAAGCAGAATTATTTGTCAACGGAAAAAGTATGGGTACGAGAGTAAAAGACAAATCAAGTATGCTAAAAAGATACCGCTTGATGTGGGATGATGTAATCTATGAACCAGGAGAAATAAAAGTACTGGCTTATGACGCCAACGATAAAGTAGTCGCTGAACAAATCATTAAAACCGCTGGCGAAACCTATACAATTAAACTTACAGCTGATAGAAATACAATTAAAGCCGATGGAAAAGATTTGTCTTTCGTAACCGTTGAACTTTTAGATAAGAACGGCAATTTATGTCCAAGAGCTAACAATTTATTATTCTTTGATGTTACTGGTGCTGGAAAATTGAAAGCGATTTGCAATGGAGATGCCACAGATCAAACTGCATTTGTATCTAAATATATGAGAACATTCAACGGCAAAATGGTTGCTGTTATTGAATCGGAGACAAAAGCAGGAGAAATCGTATTGAAAGTTTCGGGAGGATTATTAAAAGCACAAGAAGTGAAAATTTCAACGAATAATCCTTAAAAATAAAATCATTGCAATGGGTAAATCAATTAAAAAATGAAAAAAATAATAGCATTAACCGCAATACTTTTAGTTGTTTTAGTCACTGGATGCAATACAAAAAAAGCACTTTCCTCAATAAATGAAAGTATCTTCGTGGACAAAGCAACGCCGAAAAAATCAACTCCTTTTTTGCTTTTCGATACAACATCAAAAAAAGGGAATAATAAAAAATGGAAACTTGTTTTTTCAGATGAATTCAACGACAAGAAAGTCGACACGACCAAATGGACTGTTGAGAAAACTCAAAAAAAACGAGTAGACGTTATGCTTTACGCCGATGAAAATCAAGTAGAAGAAAAAGAAGGGAATGTTTATATCTACTATAGAAAGTCTCAAATGAACGACACCACATATATGGCTGGAAGGTTCAATTCTAAAGGGAAGTATGCTCCAACTTACGGATTTATGGAAAGCCGTATGCACTTAGTAAAACCAAACGGTTTTCAAATGGCTTTTTGGATGATGCCTGAAGGAAAAGGAATGGCTTCCTCGACTCCTGCGGACGGAACAGCTAACGATGGAGCCGAAATAGATATTGTAGAAGGCAATAAATTAAACGCTTTTTCTAGTGGATTGCATTGGGATGGATATGCAAAACCAGCGCATAAATCAAATGGTGCGCTTGTTAAAACACCAAATATTCACGATGCTGAATATCATATATTTGGTTTTGAATGGACACCAACCTATTTGAAATTTTATTATGACGGAAAGCTGGTCAGAGAAATGACCGATCCGAAATTAATCCCTAAAGTAGCTCATTTTCTTTATTTTTCAGGAAGTTGTTTTGGCAAAAGCGATTGGGTTGATGGAGATGTACGGCAAAATGATTATATCCAAAAGGGTGGAGTAGCGAAAGCATACGTAGATTATGTGAGAGTTTATCAAACAAATGAAATGAAATAAGTTCAAAAAAAAGCATTATGAAAAATAAATATCAAATCTTTTTTGGAATCCTAATCTTGACAAGCTTCAATTCTTGTTCCCAAAAAAAAGTAGTGGCTTTGGAAAACAAGAAAGCACAGCCCAATGTAATTTTTATCATCGCTGACGATCTAGGTTACGAAGATATTGCAGCGTATGGCAGTAGTTTTTACGAAACTCCAAACATTGACAAACTCGCTAGTAACGCTACTCGTTTTACAAATGGATATGCCAATTGTCCGGTATGTTCTCCGTCACGAGCAAGTTTTCAAACCGGAAAATATCCTGTAAATACAGGAGTTACGGATTGGATAAAAGGGCGAAAAGTAGATCCAGGAACAACTCCTAATGACCGCTGGATTGTTCCAGACACCGAATATGATATGAAATTGAGTGAAACCACGATCGCTGAAGCATTAAAACAACAAGGTTACAATACGGGGTTCATAGGAAAATGGCATTTGGGTGAAACCGAAGCTTTCTGGCCTGAAAATCAGGGATATGATGTCAACATTGGAGGTTGGAGTGCAGGTGGACCACAACATTCAAAAGGAAGTAATGGCTATTTTTCTCCTTATGGAAATCCTAGATTGAAAGATGGACCAGTAGGAGAATATTTGCCAGAAAGATTAACCAATGAGGCCATCACGCTTTTAAAATCCAATACTGATAAACCATTTTTTATGTGTTTGTCCTATTATTTAGTTCACGCAAAATTGCAAGCAAAAGAAGAGGATATTGCTATTTTTAAAGAAAAAAGAGCGAAACTAGGTATTACTGAAGTCCAAGAATTTTCAGCATCACAACCTTGGATGGAAACCGCATCGGGTACATCAAAACAATACAAAGAACGAATCAAACAAGGTAATCCAACATATGCTGCCATGATAAAAGCTTTGGATGACAACGTGGGTAGAATAATCAGTTATCTAAAACAAACAGGGACTTATGACAATACGCTTATTATTTTTGTTTCTGATAATGGAGGCCTATCTACAGCTGAGGGTTCGTCAACCTCAAACTTACCTTTAGCAAAAGGTAAAGGATGGATTTACGAAGGCGGTATCAGAGTACCTTTTATAATTAAATCTCCAAATTCAAAAAAAGCCAGTGTTGCTGATATGCCAGTAACTGGAGTCGATTTTTTCCCAACTATTATGGCTTATGCCAACAATTTAACAAAATTCCCATCTATTGACGGAATGAATTTAAAACCTTTTATAGACGAAGGAAAAGTGGCAAAAGAACGGCCATTGTTTTGGCACTATCCGCATTATCCTAATCAGGGTGCAAATCCTGCGAGTGCTATTCGTTTAGGAGATTTTAAATTAATTCATGATTTGGAATTGGATTCTTATGAACTGTACAATTTGAAATCAGATATTGGCGAAACTAAAAACCTCGCTTCTTCTTTACCAGAAAAAACAGCAGCGCTAAAAGCAATGTTGAATAACTGGGTAACCAAAAATTACAACAAAAAATTAGAACCAAATCCAAATTGGAATGGCATCGATTTAAAATGAAAATTGAAATTAGAAACTACTTTTTAAACATAGTAAACAAAATAAATTAGTAAGCATGAAAACAAAATCTATTTTAATCGTCTTATTGACTCTTGGACTGAATCTTTCTGCACAAGTTAAACCTGCAGAAAATAAAAAAACAAACGAGGAATTGCAAACTGCTGTTGTACTCGAAAGCGCTAGAAAAGAAACTTCAAAAGAATTAGAACTTTCTGCAGCCGATATGCAATGGTGGAAAGATGCCAAATTTGGGATGTTTATCCATTGGGGATTGTATTCTATTGTTGGCAAAGGCGAGTGGTATATGTTCAATAAAAGTGTGGATGTACGAGAATATCGAAAACTGAAAGACCAATTTACTGCTGAAAAATTCAATGCCAAAGACTGGGCGCAATGTGCCAAAGATGCCGGAATGAAATATATGGTGATGACTTCGCGCCATCATGATGGTTTTTCTTTGTGGGATAGTCCAAGTAGTTACGATAATTTTACAAGCATCAACAGTGCTGCCAAAAAAGATTTTGTATCTGAATACACCACAGCCTGTCGAGAAGCTGGTTTGAAGGTAGGACTTTATTATTCACCACTCGATTGGCGTTTTCCAGGGTATTTCTTCCCTGATATGTACCGTGAAAATGCCG
The DNA here is from genome assembly GCF_031423415.1 of Flavobacterium sp. Lineage (GTDB taxonomy): Bacteria > Bacteroidota > Bacteroidia > Flavobacteriales > Flavobacteriaceae > Flavobacterium. Next base: position 10,991 of record NZ_JANPFL010000182.1, on the reverse strand, counting down.
AACAACTCAAAGCTCAAACCTACTCACAAGTAGAAGAATTGATGAAAAATTATGGTAAGATTGATGTTTTGTGGTATGATGGTGGCGGTGATGATTGGCTCGGATTGGGCGGATTGCAATGGGGTGGAAAAGAAGGTTGGGGTCGACGTCCAATAACAGAAAAATACAAAGGAAAACCGCTTTTTGAACCTATAAAACTCAACACTATGGTACGCCAATACCAACCTAAAGTGATCATGAATGAAAGATCGGGTTATGAAGGCGACTTTACTTCCCGAGAAAAAGCAATGGGCGATTTTGACAATCTAAGACCTTGGGAAAAATGCGGCACAATATCCGCTGGCTGGGGTTATATGTCAGTACGAACTGAGCCACTTCCGTTGAAAAAGATCCTCGAAAATCTTTCTAATATTGTTTGTCGTGATGGTAATTATTTGCTGAATGTTGGTCCACGACCAGACGGACAAATTGAGCAATCGCAAGTAGCAAGACTTAAAGAAGTAGGCGAATGGTTGAAACTGTATGGCGAATGTATTTATGGTACAAAAGGAGGACCTGTATTGCCTACTCCAAATTACGGAGCAACTTCCACTGCAAAAGCCATTTATATCCACGTTTGGGAATGGCCAGCCGACGGAAAAATTACAATTGAAGGCCTAAAAGGAATTAAATCTGGAAAACCATTAACCGCTGACAACGTTTTGGTTTCTGTAAAAGATGGGATAGTGCAATTAAGTTGTGATAAAATCAATAAAGACAATCCTTTGACGGTTATTAAATTGAAATTGTAGATAAGTTAAAACGTGATTATTAAAATTTTGAATATTCTAGTTTTTAAGAAAATGTTAAATTTAAAAAATATTGTATCTTTTCTTTTATTGTTTATCCTGAAAATGCGGTTGGGAATTTGTGTTTAATGTTTAATTTCGCATTTACAATTTCAAAAAAAATTAAACACACAATCATTCCAAGAAATGACTCTAAAAAAGTGCTGCTTATACATTGTTCTTTTTCTTTTTATTCAAACTGTTTCAGCTCAAAAGGCTTCCATAAAAGGTACAGTTTTAGACAGTCAAAATGGGGAACCTATTGAATATGCTAGCGTTGCATTACTAAATTCCGCTGAAAATACGGTTATTGCTGGTGAAGTTTCCAATAAAAAGGGGAATTTTACCATTCAAAATATCAAACCCGGAAATTACAATCTCAAAATATACTTTATAGGCTACGAATCCCGAATATTAGAAAATGTTAAAGTACAAGGCAACCAAACCATTCAGCTAGAAGTCATCAAATTAAAAGCCAGTAACCAAGCTTTGGAAGAGGTTGTTGTAATGAGCAAAAAAGCAAATTCCTCCAATAGAATTGACAAACAACAATACAAAGCGAGCCAATTTGAAACCGCCAAAGGAGGTTCCGCCATTGATGTCATCAAGAATTTACCTTCTGTTACCGTTAATGGTGAAGGTCAAATAAGTATGCGAGGCTCCAATGGATTTATGGTTTTGGTCAACGGCAAACCTGTTTTGACCGATGCGGCAACCATTTTGAGTCAGTTGCCGGCCAATACGATTCAAAATATCGAATTGATTACAGCACCTTCGGCAAAATATGATCCCGATGGGAAAGGAGGAATCATCAACATTGTCACTACCAAAGGCAGCACCGATGGTTTTGCACTTTCTGCAAATGCAATGGGAGGATTACCCAGCACGGATGATTATGATAATTTAGAACAACCAAAACGCTTTGGTGCTGATATTACAGCCAATTATAAAAAAGAAAAAATTGACCTTTCGGTTACAGCAAACTATCAACGAAATGACAATAATGGTTACCGAGAAGGCGATGTTTTTACCAAAGATTTCGATGCGAATACCATTACTCGTTTTCCATCCAATGGCGAAAGAAGTTTTGACAAACACAATTATTCCATTAAAACAGCATTGCTTTACACTGCCAATAAAAACAATACTTTCAATTTCGGCTTTTATCTCGGCAAAAGATTCCAAGCTCGAAGAGCCGATTTGGTGTACAACAACAGCACTTCCGATTTGACTACAAATGCTGTTTTGAGCATATTCCCTTATTTCAATTCGAATGTCCAAACCAAGGAAGGGAAATTTACTTTGGCCAATTTTGATTATGCGCACACTTTTAAAAACGAAGCCACATTGACCGCTTCGACACTTTATGAACACGCCAATTTATACGGAAATACCATCAATTTGAATATGGATTATCCTGCCAAAACAAACGTTTTTCAGGAAGTAAACAATCCATATACCAATCCTATTTCTGGTTTTCGTTTCAAATTAGATTATGCCATTGCTATAGGAGAAGGGAAATTAGAAACTGGCTACCAATATCGAAATGACAAACAAGATGGAACTTTTGGTTATACCATCAATCCCGAACCTGTTCCGGCTGTTGACAATTCCCAATTTAGAGGAACAGCCAAAACTAATAATCACATCAATGCGGTTTATTCCCAATATTCAGGAAAATCAGAAAACTCAACTATGTGGCTGGTTTGCGCTATGAATATGCCCAAAGGGAAGTGATTCTATCGACCGATGTGAATCCACATCTTTTGAATTTCAGCAATCTTTTTCCTTCGGCTAATTTGTTATATACTTTCAATGATTCTTGGAATGCAAAAATGGGTTACAGTAAAAGAGTGCAACGCAACAATAACTCTGAATTGAATCCAATTCCCGAAAGAGAACACTCTGAAACTTTAGAGCAAGGAGATCCTGATTTGTTGCCACAATTCGTCGATTTAGCCGAACTTGGAATCAATCATAGCTTTAAAAAGGGAACCTTTTTCACCACCTTGTATTATCAAAACATCAAAAACCCGATTCAAAGAGTCAACAGTGTGTACAACGATACGATTTTGAATCGGGTTTACACCAATGCCGAAAGGGCGAGGCTTTTTGGTTTGGAAATGGGAACGAATCTAAAGCCCAAAAAATGGCTGTCTTTATACTTTGGAGCCAATATTTACAATTATAAAATCAATGGTGATTTGGATGTTTTGGGAGAAGCATCCACTGTCAATAATTCGGATTGGGTGTATTCATTGAATGCTAATACTACTTTTAATTTAAATAAAAGTTGGAGCCTTACGGCCAATGTAAATTGCACTTCGGCAAAACCTACAGCTCAAGGAGAAGATTCCCGATTTTTGATTCCGAATATGTCCGTAAAGAAAACTATTTTTGACGGAAAAGGCAGTTTGGGATTGCAATGGCAAAACATCAACTTCGGAAATATGGATTCAAACCAACAAAGGATTACTACTTTTGGTAGCGACTTTTATACCACAACAAATTACATTTATGAAACCAATGTTTTGTTGCTCAATTTTAGCTATAATTTCAACAAATTGTCCAGTAAAAATAAACTGCCAACAAGTGAATTCGGCGAAAAAGAGTTTTAGGATTTACTCTATTCCTATCGGTTAATATTGGTATTTTAAGCTGGTTTACTAGACAAAAATAGTTAGTGAAAATTATACCGATTAGCAATATATAAGAGTCCAATAAATTGTACTCAATATATTGTCTACCGGCATAAACCATTGTAAAATTTTAAAATGGATTAGACCATTTTAAAATTACAATTGGTATTATTTCATAGTAGTAAATTTACAAAAGCTATTTTTTAAATTCTATATAGTTTAAATTGAAATTTCCTCCAACAAAGTGAACGCGAATTGGATTACTTCCTTTTTGGAGGGTAACATTTTTAAGGAAAGTTGTTTTCCAAATTGTTTCTCCACCAGTAGATGTAAGTTCAATAGTTTCTGAAATTTTCTTTCCCTCTTGTTCCAAATACAATTTTCCTCCTTTTTTTTCACTTGAATAACGAATGGCAACATCAAATTCACGTGCATTTTTCACATTGGCAGTAAATTGCAACCATTCCCCGTCTTCAATGAAAGAAACATGAAAACCATTAGTAGTTTTATCCGTACAGGTTACAATATCAACACCATCGTTTCTCATTTGGTTTCCTTTATTCCAAGGGGTAAATTTTGTTCCTTCATAATTGGCCACATTTTTGTCTGAATAGGCAAAGCCATTTGTTCCTAAATCATATTCTGTTGCAAATATTTTTCCAGGTAGTTTGTGGTTTTTATAAGGTTTGGTATCGTTTGTTTGTACTTGGCGGAACATTGCATCAATTACATCAGGTTTGACGGTTACGTTCTCCATTTTATAATTATCGGCAATTTGCATCAATGCTTTTTGTGCAAATTCGACGGTGGGTTTCGTCCCTCCATTTTTCCAATAGTTGAGTATTTGTTCATATTCAGGTGTTTTACGAACCGATGTTACTCCAGCAATATTTTCAATTTTTTTCATTGGCCAGAAAGCCCAACCAATATTATTTTTTTCGACTAATGAAAGCACTTCTTTAAACCAAACATTCGAATTTTCGCCACTTTCTCCTAACCAAATAGGCACATTGTATTGAGTTCTATAATCTAAGAATTTTTGAATTGACTCTACGTTATTGTGGTTCCAATATTTGTGAAAACTCAATGCCATATTATCATCCCAAAGCGGAAAAATTCCGTCGTAATTATTACCCCAACAATTGCCTTCGATGATGACTAAATGATTCGGATCGACTTCTCTTATGGCCTTTGTAATTCTAATTTCTAAATTTCTCAAAGGGATGTTTAACTTTTCATCACAACCATTTAAATTCTTACTGTCAAAATTCCAATTGGGTTCATTGATGATGTCATACCCTCCAATCCAAGGACTGTCTTTGTAGCGTTGTGCCAAATTTTCCCAAAGTGCTACGATTTTATCCTGATTTGCAGTGCTTTCCCAAAGTGATGGTTTTGAAGGATCGTAATCTGAAATATTGGCGTCGTGACCCTGTCCTCCTGGAGCTCCATGTAAATCTAGAATTAAATAAATCTGATTGGCAGCACACCAGTTTAACAAATTATCGGTCATGGTAAAACCTTCTTCTAACCAAGTTATTTGGCCGTCTTTTTCGTTTTCAATTGCAGGCGTATATAAATTGTAGTGCATTGGCAAACGAACGGAATTGAATCCCCAAGAAGCCAAAGAATCGATATCTCTCTTTGTAATTCCGTTTGCTTTATAAACTTTATAGAATTCTTCGGTGTTTTCGACACCAATCAAATCTGATATTTTTTGTTTGATTTTATATTGTGGTCCTGCAAAAGCACCAGTTTGAATCATATAGCCTTCTTGAATCATCCAACCGCCTAATCCTAAACCACGCAAAACAACATTTTTATCGTTTCCATCTACAATGTTTTGTCCGTTTCTATGCAAAAAACCTTGACCAAACGAAGCTAGACTATAGCACATTAAAGAAAACAGAATTATATTTTTCATTTCAATTATTTAAAAAAAAATTAGAAATCCTTTTGTCTAACAACTTTTAGAATATAGATCTTTTACATATTAATACACCAATGTTTGAATAGCTTTTGGCAAAATTGAAATTTCTGTTGTGTTTGTTCCAACGCACAAATTGTAAGTTACTTTTTTGTTGCTTTGATTCATAACAATCGTTATTACCTTTCCGTCCTGATTTAAAAACGAAGTGGAAATTAGTTGGCTTCGACTGGTTACACTACTAATTCTTTTGGCATCTTTACCAATAAATTTAGAAAAATGTCCAATAAAATAATAGGATGGAGTGTAGATTAATTCACCAGTTTTGGTATCAGCGTGAATGGGAGCGAAGCAAAAATTACCTACATGATTGGGCCCGCCTTTTTCGTCTAATAGTATATTCCAATCCGTCCAACCTACTGTTCCATTATTGAAATCGTTAATCATGGATTTGCCATAACGCTCGCCATTTTTCCAAAGTTGGTATTTATTTGCATCGAATTTTTCGTTACACCCTTCGGTAAAAAGTAAATTTTTGTTTGGATACATTTCTTTGACAGCCCCCACATTTTCATACATTGGCGCTCCGCCTGTCCACGTTTCATACCAATGAAAACCAACTCCCCAAACATATTTATTGGCATCAGGATCATCAAGAATGGTAGTTGCTCTTTGAGTAATCAAATCTCTATTGTGATCCCAAACTGTAATTTTTTTGTCACCAAGTCCAGCTTTGGATAATGTTGGCCCAAGATAATTTTTTAGAAAATCACGTTCCTCTTCGGCGGTATAAATGCAAGACTCCCAGGTTTGTTTGGCCATTGGTTCGTTTTGAACCGTTAATCCCCAAACAGGAATCCCTTCTTTTTGATAACTGTTAATGAATTTTACATAATAATTGGCCCAAGATTGATAAAATTCGGGCAATAATTTTCCGCCTTTTAGCATGTCATTATTGTCTTTCATAAAAGCAGGTGGACTCCAGGGACTGGCATACAAGGTCAATTTTCCACCAGCGGTTTCTGTTGCTTTTTTAATTAAAGGAATTTTAAACTTTTTGTCATGTTCAATAGAAAAAGTTTTCAAATCTGCATCTCCTTCGACGACATAAGTGTACATATCACTGCTAAAATCGCAACTGTGAATATTAGTTCTAATGAGCGAATATCCAATTCCTTTGTCTTTACTATAGTAAGCAGTCAATAATTCTTGTTGTTTGTTTTGCGGTAATTTTGCAAAAACTTCAGCGCTAGCATCTGTAATAGCACCTCCAATTCCTAAAAAAGTTTGAAAGGTTTTGTTTGGATCTACAAACACACAGGTTTGAGTTTCGAACGGTTGTTTTAAGACTGAAAATTTCAAATTATCAGTATTTGTTAGCCTCAGATTCGTACTGTCTGCAGATGTGTAAACCATAACAGTTTTACCATTTACAGAAAAAGGTTTGGGTTGCATTTTGCTTTTTTGCTGAGAAAATACACTTAATGTTACTAGTAAAATCAGTACCGAAATTGTTGTTTTCATAATTTATTTGATTGTTATCGTTATTCTTTTTGAAATATTTGTGGCTGAATTTTGATTTCAACTTTATATAAAGGAAGTATTTTGTTTTCTAAAACACATACGTTCCAACCGAACCACTTGCTAATGAAGTAGTAAACCATCTCCCATGCATTTTAATATTGAATATTTCATTTGTATTTCCATCATTTACAACCAGTACGATTATTTTTCCGGCCGGAGTTTTAAATGCTACATTACTGAGATTTCCTTGAAGAGTACTGCCAATTCTTATTGAACCTGCGGGAACAAATTTTGATGCGTGAGCAATGATGTAAAAGGCTACGTTTCTAACAAAACTTTCTGAACTATTCACTGTTATAGCTCCTTTGCATTGAGTACATCCACCAGCTGTATGAGGTCCAAATGAAGCATTATTAGCTAAATTCCATTCGAGTGCTATTTTACTCCAATTGCGCATTGAACCTATTACAACATTTTTTAAATGCCATTTAAGATCCCCTCCAAAATCACCCTGAGAGGACGTCCATTGTTCTGTAAAATAAACATTTTTATTAGGAAATGTATTGTGTACCGTGGATAAAGCACTAATATCACCGCCATATAAGTGAAAAGCCGAGCCATCTATAAATGGATTTGCTCCAGTATCACTCAAAACTGCAATCGGATAATCTGGTCTATCGCAGTTATGATCATAAATAATAATTTTGGTGTTTATGCTCGCTGTTTGAAAAGCTGGCCCTAAACTATTTTTGATGAATTCTGCTTGTTGTAATGCTGTCATCAAAAGACTGGGATTATTTCCTGGATGCAAGGGTTCATTTTGGGGACAAATCGCATCAATTGTAATCCCTTCAGCTTTCATTTTTTGGATGTATTTCACAAAATATTGAGCGTAAACTCCATAGTATTGTGGTTGCAAGCTTCCGCCAATAAAACTGTTATTATCTTTCATCCAAACTGGAGGAGACCAAGGTGTGGCCATTATTTTTATATTTGGATTTATTGCTAATATTGATTTTAGAACTGGCATTAAATTAGTCATATCTGGAGCCAAGCTAAAGTTGGTCAAATTCAAATCTGTTTGACCACGTGGCATATCATCATAAGAAAATGGTACTGCGTTTAGATCCGAAGCTCCAATGCTTAGACGTAAATAACTTATGCTAATTGAATTTTCGCTAGAGCCAAATAACTCTTGTAATAATTCCTGCTTTTTGATAGCCGTTAATTGATTAATCACGTCCGCACTTCCTCCAGTAAGTGTGTAACCAAAACCGTCAACGGTTTGAAAAGTTTTGGTATCATCAACTTCAATATTGGGATAGCTATTATATGTTGTGCCAAATGCCAGAACGGCAGACTGTTTTTTGAGCAATACCGATTGATCTCCTTTAGTCAACCAAAAATCCACTTCATTTGTTACCACTGGAGGCGGAATTGGTTTTGGTGTTGGAGCTTTTTCTCCACCTGAGGAGCAATTAGATACTAGACTAGTGATTACCGCTAAAAGAAAATATTTCATTATCGTTTCTATTTTGTTCATTTTTTCGTTTTATTAAAAACTTATTTCAGTGTATATTGGCAAATGATCAGATGGATATTTTAGCTCTTTTGAATCACTCAAAGTAGCGAATTTTTTCACTTTGAATTTGCTGTTTTTGGATATAAAAACATAATCAATTAAGTTAGTAACTGGCTCATTATGTTTAAAACCATTAAAAGTTCCCGATGGACCAAAAGGCTTCGTTTCAGAAATATCTCGAGTATCATTCATCACTTTTTTTAGTTCTATGATTCGACTATCTGTAGGTTTAGAATTAAAATCACCCATAAAAATCACCGTATCATTTTTGGTGTTCAATGCTGCAATTTTCGAAAGAATAAGTAGAATGCCTTTTGTTTTGGCTAATTCTCCTATGTGGTCTAAATGTGTATTGAAAACCCAAAATTGCTTTTTTGTATTTAAATCTTTAAACAAGGCATACGTGCAAACCCTATTGAAGGCAGCATCCCAGCCTTTTGAAATACTATCTGGAGTTTCGGAAATCCAAAAAGTATGGCCTGCTATTACTTTAAAACGGTCTTTTTTATAATAAATATTCGAAGATTCGCCATCACCTATACCATCTCTTCCAATTCCTATAGAACTATACGCAGAAAGCGCTGTTGCAATGTCAATTACTTGATTGGGTTTTGCTTCTTGAACGCCAAAAATATCGGGTTCGTAAAACTGTATTTGTGAAGTAAAAAAATCTTTCCGATTGGACCATTTGTTTTCTCCATCACTTTCAATGTCCAGACGGATGTTATAGGTCATCAACTTTAATGATTGTGAATTCCCTTCGAAAAGGAACAATAAAAGCATTGCAGTCAATAAATATTTCATTGTAATAACGTTAAAGCAATTAAAAAAATAGCCAACAATTATTGATTGTAAAGAAGATTGTTTTCATTATTTGCTTCTGTATCTTTTGGCAGAAGCAAATAATGAAAAGCTAACTAACCAAAATCCTTAATTATAAACTCTTACATAATCCACTTCGAAAGTAGAGGCGACAAAATTTGGGTCTATTGCACCGCCAAAATTTCCTTCCATAGCGCAATTCATGATCAAGAAAAAGTTCTGATTAAATGGAACATTTGCTGAATTTACAAAGGTTTTGAATAGCTGATTGTCAACATAAAACTTGATGTTTTCCGCTCTCCAATCTATACTGTAAATGTGAAATTCAGTTGTAGTATTGGAAATAGTGATGCTCGAACTGTCTGCATTTCCACCAGAACGACCTGTGTAATGAAGTGTTCCATGAATTTTATTAAGTTGATTGCCTACGTGTTCCATTATATCAATTTCGCCGCATGCGGGCCAACTAACGGTTCCGATATTGTCTCCCAACATCCATAAAGCAGGCCAGGTACCTCCACCAACGGGTAGTTTTGCTCTAAATTCTATTTTACCATACTTGACAGAAAATTTTCCTTTAGATAACAGACGAGCAGACGTATAATTGCTTCCTTGATAGCTTTCTTTTTTTGCAATTATCTTTAAAACACCGTTCTCCACTTTTACATTATCTGCGCGATTCGTATAGTTCTGAGATTCATTATTACCCCAGCCACCAGCTCCTAAATCATAACCCCATTTCGAACTATCAGGTGCGCCACTGCCATTAAATTCATCGGACCATATTGACTTAGGTGCTACATAAAGTACGATTGTGAAAGATTTACTTACAAATTTCACTCCATTATAAGCTGAAATAATTACAGTATAATTATTTGTTCCTGAAGCGTTATATGTATAAGAAAAAACACCACTCCCTAATTCTTTCGTTACACCGTCTCCAAGTGCAATTTTGAAAGATGTAGCGTTTGTTGCGTTAATTGTAAATTTTACAATTCCTGTTCCATCGCCATTTGGATTCTCTGCACTCTTCCCGACAATTTCTGCCGTAACGTTAAGATTAGATGGAGTACCTACATCGTTATTATTTGAATCTGAATCTGATGAACTACAAGAAATGCTTACAAAAAGCATAATGGCTAACATAAGAAGTTTTTTACTAGTAGATGTGAAATTTTGCATATTTTTTTTTTAAAATTAATGAAATTAAATTTTGCCTTACAGTGAAGTTATAGTAATCTTTTGGCTGCAATTTATATAAATTTAAAATCTGTTTAGAATCATAAATTGTAATTATTTAGAAACGTAGAAAATAACGAGATAAACCAATTGATGTTTGTAAAACATTCTCTTTTAAATTAAAAAATGGAAAGATTATCAAGATCATTAAAAACTATGTTTATATGTGTTTAATAATTATCAAATTTCAATTATGCTCAACGAACTATAATGATTCAAAAATATTTTTTTTGATTTTTAAAACACTCTGAATGTGCAAATAGCTTAGTATTTTTAGTAAGAACTTGGGACTATTTAGTCAACCCTTAAAAAGAGCTATTTTTAATTTCCACAAAAATAGGAATATTATTTTCAGGATAGAAGTTGAACAAATAATTAAGCCAAAAAACAATTTGTTCCTTGATTTGGTTGAATCGGAGCTTAAAATTGTA
>NZ_JANPFL010000181.1:0-6752 GCF_031423415.1 Flavobacterium sp. | reverse complement strand
ATTAACATTAGTTCCTGGAAAAGAAACATTATCAGTTATACGCACCATTTCGCTTTCGTAATTGGCATAATTAGTTTGAAAATCAGCTAAAGTTACATCTTGTACTGTAACAGTATTTGAGTTTGAAGCTACAGTTGCGTTAACTGTAGGAACAATTTGTAATATCCCTGCAAAAAATACTGATTGTCCTTTTAATCCAGCTACTGCATCACCAATTACCATTGGCGTTGTGATTGTAGCAGCATTATCATCAATTAATACTCCAGCAGTTGCATCTTGTATATATTTTTGGTTACGCGCTGTTCTAGCATAAGAAACTATTGGGTTTGAAGAAAGTTGGTAGTATTTACCAATTCCATTAGCAGTAACGTCCGCTCTTAAGGCTGATAAATTAGCAACAACAATATAATCCGCAATAGTAAATGTTACAGTTGCATTTTTAACAGGACTCAATGGTGCAGATGCTTGTATTAATTCTACAAAAATTACATAAGTAGTACCTGCCATAGTTGGAATAACAATAGGTGTTGTGTCATTTTTTACTACTGGTGTTCCTCCATTTATAGTATATCTTATCTGATTAGTTCCGCTTGGAATTATAAAATTTTGTACGTTCAATGTTACATTTACATTTGCAGTTTCTGGCGAAAATGTGGCTAAATTTGCAGGAGAAGTAATTGCAATTATTGGACTGTTTGAACAAACTTCTGTAACAGCTGATGAAGCTGGAGCTACTACAGTTGCTTGTAAGAAATCAGTTAAATTATTTCCCGTATCGGTACAGCCGTTGTTCAATCTTCTTGCAGAAGTTGTAGATGTTAATACTGTAGTTGTACCTCCTGTAGAAACTCCTTCCAATTGATTGGCAGTATTAACAATTCCAAAAGCCACAGCATCAACAATATTTGAACCTGTTGGTTGAGCACCCGTTAACGCAGTTGTAGTATTTGTTAAAATTACTTTTCCTGAAGCACCACTCATTGCTAATGAACCACTTAAATCATGATTCAATATATCCGTTCCAGCTGTTCCAGCTGCTTGTCTAATCAAATAATATTGTCCTGGATTTAATGTAACTGGACCAACAATATCAGTTTTAGCCCATGCGGTTCCTGCCGCTGACGCATACTGAACAGCCCAATTGCTGAAAGTAACAGCGCTAGAACCAGTGTTTTTTAACTGGATAAAATCATGTTTAATCGTTGCACCACCATTACCTCCACCACCAAATACTTCACTAATTACAACTTGAGCATTTGAAGTCAATCCTGAAAGTAGTGTGAAAAGGATTGTAAACAAGTAAATTTTTTTCATTTTATATATTTTTTAAAATAAATTAGGGTACAAATATAGTTTGTAATTTCTGTATTAGAAAAGAAAGTAATGTAAAATAATTATTAAGTTTTTAGAAGAGCCGTTATTGCAACTATTTGATTACTAGTTTTCTAGTGGCTCTGTACTCTCCTTCTTTAATTTTAATAATATAAACACCTGTAGTAAGGGCTGTAATATTGAGCTCCTTGGTGGTTATGGTGGCTTGAAAAACTTTTTTGCCTAGTATGTCAAATATCTCTATTTCTTTTGCAGCAGTTGTTTTAGAGTTGATGTACAGTTTGCCGCTAGTTACAGGATTTGGGTAAATGCTTAAATTCTCGAAAGGTTGTTCTTGTAGTTTTGAACCAAAAACAGCGTCTTTACTTTCTTGGGCTTGAAGTCCTAAAGAAAATAAAAGTAGTAAGATTGTACTATAAAAGTAGTTTTTAGCCATTTGATTCAATAATAATGTAAAGGTATAAATATTTTATTTCAAAAAATAGTGATGGTGCTTAATTTTTTGTTTTATTAGTAAATAACAAAAAGTGTACCATAAAAAAACGCTCCAAGAGTTGGAGCGTTTTTGGGTATATTGAAATATGTATTTAATTTCTTAACCAAGTACCATTATTAAATGGAGTAACATTAGCACCAGTAGAAGTAGTAGAAGTAGCTACAATAGAACTAATATCTGTTGTGTTACCACTTATCCCGTTTCTTGTTAAAGCAGTTAAGAACGTAATATTAGCATTATTTATTTTTAAAGATGCATCTTGAAATTGAGTTAATTGATTTCTTAAATCAACACCATAACCTGCATTTGTAACAACAACGTTGGTAATAATTCCTGCTGTTCCTTCTTTAAAATTAAATGCTGCTTTTGTAACATTTCCAGAACCTACAATAGTAACATTATTTACAGTAGGGTTAGATCTAGGTGAGTTATTAAATTCTACTGGTAGATTAGAACACTCAAATCCAAAATCTCCATTTGTTGGTTGTTTAATCCAAATATTATTTAAAGTTCCTCTGTAACCTCTGTCCCAATCTATATTGTCATCTTCACATCCAAATGCAGCTAGATTTGTAGCATTTACAGAACCTCCAAAAAATTCAAATGCATCATCAGCACCATTGTAAGCTTGTAAGTTTTCTAAAATTGTTCCAGAGCCAACTCCGAAAAATGAAAATGCATTATACTCTGCAGTACCACCAGTTATTGCAGCACCCGCATATTCTACTCTAACATATTTTAATGATCCTGAATTATCAGAGTCATCAGTTCCTCCATAAATTAAGCCTCCAGCTTCTGCTATCTCGGTGCCACCAGTTACGTTAATTCTAGCTTTACCATTAATTATAATTCCACCCCAAGCACCAACTGCTGCTGATTGTGCTGTAAATACAATTGGTGAAGATGCAGTTCCTTCTGCAATAATTTTACCTCCTTGTTCAACTTGTAAATAATTTGCTCCTGTTGCTTGATCAGCGGTTGAAACTGTAAAAGTTACTCCTGGTTGAATAGTTAATGTAACACCCGATTTTACTAGTACGACACCTTTTAATGTGTAACTACCTGATAATACATTTAAGTTTGATGTAATATTCCCTTGTAAAACTGTTCCTTGTAATGTAGGTGTTGTAATTGGTGGAGTAACTGGTACAATCGTACCTCCATCGTCGTCTGATCCGCATCCAATAGCAAGTGCTAATACTAAAATTGCTGTAATTTTCAAAAATTGATTTTTCATTGTGTGTGTTTAAAAGTTGAACAAATTTATTATGATTTATGCAATACAACGTTAAAATAAGGTTACATTACAGTTAAAGATTTATCTCTAAAAAACTACTTAAAAAGTATATGAAAATTCTAAACCTACATTAACTCCTTGTGTTAATGAATTACTTACATTACTAAATTGTGAAGGGTTAGCAATTGTTTTAGTAGGATTTTGAGTGGCCAAAATATCAGCATTTAAAATATTTTTAACTGTTAAGTTTAATTGATATTTTTTTACAAAAGTATTTCTCCAAGTAAAATCCAACATATTTATAGGTTTTTGAATAATATCTGCAGCACTGTCTGTTCCAACTGCATAGATTCGATCTGAAAATGTATTGTAGATAAAAGATAATTTAGATTCAACTTTTTCATTTTTTACCAAATCATACACAATATCTGTATTCAAAATAAAATCTGATGCTCCTTGGAGAGATCTATTTGTTGAGGTAATTGCCGGAAATTCTTTTGGATCAGCTTTTTCTTGTGATTTCATGTAAATCGTATTTACTCCTAAGGTAAAACGATCTGCTATAACGGATTCTTTAAATAATAACGATAAATTAAAGGCGGATTCTAATTCGATTCCGTAAAGAGTAGCTTCATTAAAGTTTACATATTTTGTTAAAAATCCTGTTGAAGTCCCTTCAAGCAATCTTGTAATTGGGTCTTCTATGCGTTTTCCAAAAAGTGTTCCAGCAAATAATGCTCCTTGGGTTGGAAAAAGTTCATATTTTAAATCAATATTGTAATTCTGTGTATTATTTAAGTCTGGATTACCAACACTAAAATTTCCATCACCATCTTGAAATCTAAAAGGAAGGATTTCTCTAAATCTAGGTTTTGTGGATGTTTTAGAAGCAGTAAATCGTAAATTTGATTTGTCGTTAACTTCATATTTAATATTTAAAACTGGATTAATATCTAATGGTTCGTATTCTTTCTTCTTAAATTTATCATTGACAGTCATTAATTCTGTTCTAGATTTTGTTTCTCTAAATAGATATTCTACCCTTGCGCCAATATCAACAGATAATTTATTCCAATTTCGATTGTAATTTAAAAACCCTGCATTTATATATTGTAAGATTTTAACTTTATAGGTTGGGTCTGGAGCGCTTGAATAAAACAAATTATTTGAATTTGCATCATAAAAATCTTGGGGATTATTGGTATCAATTGTTGTAGATGACAATGGAGAACTTGTATTTGTTCTAATAGTTCTATTAAAAAAATCGTAATTCGACATATCACCATTATATCCAATTTTAAATATATGTTTGGCTTTGTTATTGTCGTTTTCTCCTATCTTTAGTTCGTATTCTAATTTTCCATTTACATTTACATTGTCTAACATAGAATAAAATCTGAAGGGATTGGCACCTCCAAAAGTAATAAAATCTGCATTTTCACCTACCCCTTCAGTAATAAGTACTTTTCTATCAGGCATGTCGTTTTTTCCTATAGTTGCAGCAATACCATAATCAAATGTATGTTTTTTGTTTTTTAAAAAAATGGTCCCTAGTTGTTGTACTCCATACGATGTGTTTTCAACATATTTACTATCTCTTAAAAAGAAAGGTCTATTTATGGTTATAAAGTCTGTATTTTCACCTTGAATCTCATTAATTGCGTTTTCAGAATTTTGTAAATAAATAAAATTCAGTAAAAAGCTAAAGCTATCGGGTTTTTTAAAATTAACACTCGCTAATCCAGATTTTTGAGTAGAA
This sequence comes from Flavobacterium sp., assembly GCF_031423415.1. Classification (GTDB taxonomy): domain Bacteria; phylum Bacteroidota; class Bacteroidia; order Flavobacteriales; family Flavobacteriaceae; genus Flavobacterium. The sequence goes on along the minus strand of NZ_JANPFL010000181.1, from coordinate 1,928 downwards.
TAAGTTGAATTAGCAACGTCAAAATCTTTAAAAGCATCACCTGACGAATTTAAATTTCTTCGTTTTCCTGTTTGTGATAAGTAAGAGTTATTGAAATTTAAGTTAAATATATAGCCTATTTTTTTATCATTTTCAAGAGTAAAAGAATCAGAATTTGTAATACTAGTCCCTACACTAAGCGGAGCTTTAGTTCTCTCTGGCGTCCAAGATGAGTCAAACAAGTTTTTAGATTCAACTGGAGTTGCAGCATATCCTGTTCGAGTGTTGTCATTAAAAACTTTAGGAATGGCTTGACTCTGTCCTGCAAAACCAAAAAAATGCGTTCCGTTTTGATCTGCTAATTTGATATCTTTAAAAGTAGTTAGTGAGTTTAAACCTGTACTTATAGATATTTTAGTATATGGTTTTGAAGTTATATCTTTAGTCCAAACATTTATAGAAGCTCCAGCGAAATCTTGGTATAACGAAGAGTTAAATGTTTTAAAAACATCTATATTTCTTACTATGTCTGTTGGTATAAAGTTTAATGGTAAGGTTTTAAGATTTGGATCAGAAGGAATAAAGTTCAATCCATTAATTTGTAAATAATTATACCTGTCATCTAAACCCCTAATAAACAAACCTCTATCGGCTACTTTAGAAACCCCAGATAATTTTGCAACGCCTTGTTCAACATTACCAACTCCTTTTCTTGATAATTCTTGAGCCCCGATACTTTGTTTGATTTCTACAGCATTTTTTTGTTCTAATAACAAAGCACTTTCCTTTTCACGACCTTTTTGTGTAGTTTTAACCACTACATCTTCCATTTTAACACTTCCTGAACCTAAAGATTCATTTATCTGTTTTGTTTCAGAAGCACTAACTGAAACGGCTACTTCTTTGGATAGATACCCAAGAAAACTAAAAACCAAAACATGATTTCCAGCAGGTACTTCTAATTTATATTTTCCAGCTATATCGGTTGTAGTTCCTATAGATTTTCCTTTTACATTTACATTAGCAAATGGAAGCGGTTCGTTATTTAAATCTTTGTCTGAAATAACACCAGTTATAGTTGCCTTTTGAGCAAAAGAAAAAAGGGTTATAAAAAACATTAAAAATGTTAATTTGAAATTCATTTTGTAGTTGTGTTTAATTCGATGCAAAGAAACTCTCGTAAGGTAAATTTTTTGTTACCTTCAAGTTATCATTGTATTTTTATTAAGTTAACTCAAGGTTAAGAGATTAAATTTGTGTTACAATAATCTTTTCATTCAAAATATAATTACATTTACATACAAAAAATTATTCATTTCATTTATGAAAAAGAAAGACATTAAAATTTTGTTAGTTGATGACGAACAGGATATTCTAGAAATTGTAGGTTATAATTTGTCTCAAGAAGGATATCAAGTGTTTACTGCCGAAAACGGGAGAGAAGCTGTAGCCAAAGCCAAAAAGCACATTCCAAACCTTATAATAATGGATGTTATGATGCCAGAAATGGACGGTATGGAAGCTTGTGAAAACATCAGGAAACTACCAGAATTAAGTAATGTTATTATCACTTTTCTAACCGCTAGAAGTGAAGATTATTCCATGGTTGCTGGTTTTGATGCTGGCGCCGATGATTATATAACCAAACCAATAAAACCAAAAGTTTTAGTAAGTAAAGTAAAAGCTTTGTTGCGAAGATTAAAAGATACTGAATCTAATTCTGAAAATTTAGATTTAGGAGATATTATCATTAATAGAGAAGAATATAAAATTATTAAAGAAGGGATAGAAATTATATTACCGCGAAAAGAGTTTGAATTGTTTTACCTTCTGGCGTCTAAACCTGGAAAAGTATTTAAGCGTGAAGACATTCTAGACAAAGTTTGGGGTAACGAAGTGGTAGTTTCCTGATGTTTTCACAAGCTTCCATACCGTCCATTTCTGGCATC
>NZ_JANPFL010000180.1:0-27131 GCF_031423415.1 Flavobacterium sp. | reverse complement strand
CTGTCCGAAAACAGATTTACTAGAAAAATAATTACTTTTACTCATCGTTTTTTGTCTTTTGCAAAACCAAATTACGATTTTAATTGAGAAGCCATTTTTATGGCTTCTTTTTTATTTACTTTTATCGGACAACAATGATTTCTAAATGGTATTATATGATTTTTGATTGATATAATCTCGATACTCTTCTTCCCATTGAATAAGTTCAATAAGCCATAATTGACGTTTGTATTCAGAATTAATGTGATGAATTTTAACTGCTATTTGTTTGAGTTCAAAACCAGATCTATGTTTAGGGTTTTGCGTAAGCCAGATTCGGCACATCCTTGATATATGTACTAAACATCTTTGAAAAGGCACTTTTGGACAAACTTTTTTGATGGCCTTTATTGAGGATTTATCTCCATCTGATGTGATGCTTTTTATTTTAATTCCTAGATTCAATAAATTCTGCAAGTCTTCTGCAATCTCTTCAAAATGTTCTCCATCTGTCATGCGATAAAGTTGTGTCAACTTTAAATGAAAGTTTCTATAAACTACTAAACAAATATCATTCGAAAAATAGGTTCCATCCAGGACTAAATAAATTTCATCAGTAGAGTTGAATTCTAAAACAGGTGCTTTTCGTAACATTTTAGAAAAATAACGCTGCAATGTGCTCTTGCTATATCCAGATTCAAGTGATATTTTTTCCAAAGTATCTTTGCCAATTATCCAATTCTTAAACCAAATTTCTTTGTTTGAATCAGAAACAGATTTGTTATTTGCTGTAAATAATTGCCCACAATCTTTACATTTAAAACGTTGCTTGTTTTGCTGGATTCCCCATTTAATAGTTTGAAGACTTTTACACGTTGGACAACGCTTTTTTTTGAGTTTTTCATAAATAAAAAAAGTTTATTGAAACGAATTTCAATAAACTTTTGGAAACATCGTATTTTATAGTACCTAGAAAGGTTTTTACCAACTATTTTTGACTATTAAACCATAAAAAACCGTAAAGTCTTTATTTGCATCACTTTACGGTTTTTTAAAGCAGAGAGGAAGGGATTTGTATTACCCCCTACTATGCCTGATATAACATAGGTTCTTCAAAATAAATTTCTAGGGTCTCGATTTTAAACCTCAAAAAATCATTCTTTTTTTTGACAAATCTTAATGCACAAATATAAGGAATTTTAATGAATTAGTAGTTCAAAAAACAAATAGGTTTATACATTTTCACCCTTTTATATGGGGTTCTACGTGCTCGTATTTTAAACCTGTATAATCACAAAACTCCTCCACACTTACAAGACTATTTTGACTTTTATTACAGTCCTTTTTTAGCTTGTGCAACAATCTAATACTTTGACGATAACTCTTCCCGGTAATGCGCTGTATGTCCTTGGGGTAGATACATATTCTCTTAGGTTCGGTTTTCATACACTATCTATACTGTTGACTAGGCTTTGAGTCGCTTTTGAATGCTTCCACCACAGTCGTTGATTAAAAATAAAATTAGTGAATATTCTCTATTGTTTTAAGCAGCAATTTACTTCAATAATTGATTGCTATAACGGGTCATTTGTGTCGATTTGTGACATTAGTGGCAGATAGTGACATATGGAATGGGGTATGCTTTTATATGTGGTTTAATTGGCTAAAATTTGTTTTCGAAATCAATCGAAAGATATTGCAACAGGATGATGATTGAGGAAATTTGAAACATTTATTAATTTAAAACTTTAGAAATTATGGCAAGGCAAAAAGGCATAATTAAGTTGAAAGGTACTATCGGAGATATTACTTTTTACAAAACCCAAGACGGGCATCTAGCTCGTGAAAAAGGTGGAATCGACGCCAGCAGAATGGCGAGTGATCCAGCATTCCAAAGAACGCGTGAGAACGGTTCCGAGTTTGGAAGAGCCGGAAAGGCAGGAAAGATTTTGAGAACCTCTTTGAGAGCTTTGCTCTTGAATTCTGCCGATGGCAGAATGGTGAGTAGATTGACTCAAGCGATGGTCAAAGTTATCCAAGCGGATGTAACCAGTTTGAGAGGATTGAGAAACGTGATTGATGGTGAAGCAGAATTGCTAGCCGGATTTGAATTCAACATCAGGGGAAAACTAGGCACCAGTTTATTTGCCCCATTTGTGGGCGCCATTGACCGTGTGACTGGTGAAATCACTATTGATCTGGATCCGTTTGTTCCGGCAAATATGATTGATGCACCGAGTGGAACCACCCACTTTAAAATCATATCTGCAGGAGCAGAAATTGATTTTGAAACAGAAACTTTCGTTGAAGCCCATTCTGAAACTGCAATCCTTCCGTGGGATGCTGTGGCTACGGTTGCCATCAACCAAATGAATGCAGTAACTCCAGCAAGCACAAAACCATTGTTTTTGGCTTTAGGAGTTGAGTTTTACCAAGAAGTGAATGGACAAATGTACCCATTGAAAAATGGCGCATACAATCCATTGGCATTGGTTCAGGTGAGCGGCTTGTAGGATGGTCCTAGTGTTGAAACGGACTTATTTTCCCGAGGGAACGCAAGGGGTTTTGGAATGGAACGGCACATTAGTTTGTTATACCATCGAATTGCCTTGGTTAAATAACCAAAAGCGTATTTCTTGTATTCCCGAAGGAGAATATATCTTGCAGAAGCGATTTAGTCCCAAATTCAAATGGCACCTGCATTTGATGAATGTCCCGGGAAGAGATTTGATTTTAATCCATCCCGCCAGTGACGCAAAGAAAGAGTTGTTGGGCTGCATTGCTCCTGTAACCAAGCACACCGGAATTGGAAAGGGCAGTAATTCCCGAAAAGCGTTGGAAAAGTTGAAAACGACAGTTTATGCAGCTTTTGATCGAAATGAAGAAGTTAAAATAAGTATCCAGTCTAAAAAAGAAATAGTATGAAAATAGTAGAAAGAATAAAAGCACCCACACCAAAGTTTTTCAAGATTTTGAGAAGTATTGGTTTGGCTTTGTTGGCCATTAGTGGAACAATTGTGGCAGCACCTATTGTTTTACCTGTAACGGTGGTAACTGTTGCAGGTTATATGGCAGTTGCAGGAGGAGTTATCTCCGCGGTAAGTCAAATGACGGTAGATGATGAGATCCTTCGACAGGCTCAGGATGACACAAATAAACCGAGAGATGGAGACTAATATTTCCCTCCGAGCAGGAACCGCATCTGGAACATTTTTGAGCATTTTGCCCAACATTCTTTCGGAAGATATTGCAAAAACAATTATCTTAGCGGTTGTGGGAGCCACTGCCAGTTTTATGGTTTCACTCCTTTTAAAATGGTTGACAAAATCTAAAAATAAATAGCCCGGTTATGATTGGTAACCTTTTCCGGACTACCTAAGAAAGCCAAGTCGTGAGACCTGGCTTTTTTTAGTTTAACGTGTGTTGGCGATAGTTTATAATTTATATTTGATTTCTTTAATTGGAATTTCTAAGAAACCTAATGCCATTACAACCCTTGGCATAAAATTCAGAAAATACAAATTCAATTTACCCTCATCTATTGAAAAATCTAGATTATTATAGGTTGTGTACTCAACATATTTATTTAAAACTTCTTTATGCTCTGAGTCATCACCATATTTTTTTATCATCTGTTTTATGAATTTTTGAAAATCTCCAAATTTCACTACATCATATAAGTTTAATTTTCTATCTGGTTTGAAAGCTATATTTAATGAGTGTATATAATTATTTGGATGTGCACCACCAAAATAGTTTTCTATCGTTAATGTCATACTCAAATATTTAGTATTTAGAGTATTGATAGTGTAGTTAATAAAAAGGTAGAATCCTGTTTCTTTATTTCTCTTAATAATAAAACTTTTATCATCATTAATAAAATTTCTTGTGTCGCTGATAATACTGTAAGCCAATTGTTGAATATATGAGTTTACAAACATATTATCGAAATGTTTGTTTTCAAGGAAAAACGGAATTTTGCAACTGTAATCTAAATCACTAAGATAATCGATGTTTAAACCCAAAGAAATTTCATTATATGATATTTCTTCATCAAGATCGTCTTTTAATTGTAAAATCATTGTTCCGCCTTTATCACCAACATTAGCTATAGTGCCAAACATTGGAGTTTGCTTCCTATTCTCATCAAAGTTTAAAATTAAATCATTTGCTAGTTTTGAGAATGGTAGAGCTTTTTCGGAATTATTTTTTAAAATTTCACAAAGCTTTTCTGCAAAAGGACTGGACATTCCAGCAGTTCCATCACTGACTTTTTCGATGCTTCCTGAAGTTAGTGCTTCACGAGACAATTTTTTATCTAATGTTTTAATTCCGCCACCTCGCGAAGCACTTTCGAAAATTGCTCCTGAAAAACAACTGTCTGAAATTAGACTAATATGAATAGCTGGAGCTATTTTTATGAAGGATAAAAGATCATTTACATTGAACCAGGAAGATGGATGTTCTGGCTCAGAATCTGAAGGAAGCCAGTACGATGTGCCAATTGCATCATTGTATTCGCCGTGACCACAATAAATTATTATGATGTTTTCATCTTCTAATGAATTAATGAAGTATTCATATAATCGTGAATATATGTATTTACGTGTAGTTTGTTCTTTTTCTGTAAGTAACTCTACATCATCTATAATATAACGCGATTTAAAAATGCTGATAATTTCATTTAAATCACTTTTACAATTTTGAATTTTATCAAGTAAAGGAGAATCATAGTTGTTAATTGCAATTCCTAAAATTTTATAAATCATATGCTGAATTTAATAGTAAATGTTTCTTAATAAATTACCGCCAATGTTCCACAACAAGAGCGGGTTTGAGACTAAATTAAACCCTGTTTTTGGATTTGCCAAATCATCCTAAATTTAAAAATAACTTTCCATTAAGCCAATTGCCCAAATCCGTTGCCGTTTTAGCTGTTATGGATAGTTAATATATTTATGCACTGATTTCACTTGAAACTTTACCTATTAAATCGGCGCAGTTCAAAACAAAACTATCATCTACCTCAATTAATGTATCAATTTCAGAAACATCACCCTCGTCAAAGAAATTTTCTCCTCGTAATTTTATTTTAAATGGGAGTAATTCGGATTTTGATAATAAAGCGTCATAACTTCGACCTACTCCGTGTTTTAATACATTAATGGCACATATAAATTCATCAAAACGATCGTGAAGTTTTAAGTTCTGTTTTTCTTTGAGAATATTTTTGGCGCCTTCAAATCCATTTCTACAAGATAATTGGTCTTGTAATATTGCATCAAACATCGAGAACATTCCAATCGCAAATATTGTCTTTTGGAGTTGAATCATCTGAAGATTTTTTACAAGAATTGTTGATCCACTTGTTTGAAGTGCTTCGATAATTTTCGAATTAGTCTCTTCTAATGCAGCCAATGTAAATGATGTGCTTCGGTATATTAAGTCTTCAAAATTGTGCATATTCTTATTTAATGTTTTTAGTTTAATAACCTATAGATTGGACTGACAAATTCATCACAATCTACTCTTATTCTGGTGGCTTTATTTCTTTCAAATATACATAATCATAATACGAATTTTACTTTTTTATTTCCTGTAATAGCGGTTTAAAATAGCTCTGCGCATTTCATTTATAAGTACGATGTTTCGATGCAATTGATCTTCTTTTTGTTCCAGTAACCTCAACGCCTGGACTTGTCTTTGGTGCAGCTCTTGTTCTTGCATCATTTCATTCACTTTACAATTAAAATCTTTCTTAAAATCCTTGATTCGTAAAAAAGGGATTACGGACCCAATTAAAAATTGGTGCCAGAAGTTTGATTTCCAAAGGCTATAAGCAAGCCAGTATACCGTTTCAGCATCCTTTTCGTCTGGGCAATTAATCACAAAGCTGTTCGTGAAAGGTTCTTTTTGAGGTTTACCGGAGTTCATTCCTTTGTTGAGGATAAAGATTTGGTTTCCCTTGTAGGTAGTGTCTTTTTGGTGGGTCTTGATGATGAAATTTGGCATAGTGTTGTTGGTTTAAAAAATTCGACATAATTTTTTTGAAAAGAAAAAAGAGAAAAAAAGAAAGCCATATAGTCAGCAGAAATGACGAACGGGAACGGAGGGAGGCACGACCGACTGGAAGTGAGGAATGGATGCTAAATTTGCTGGATTTTTTTCTCTTTCTTTTCAAGAAAATTGCACTATAGTTGTCGTGGATGATTTTAACACCCCCAAGCACCGCAAGGAATGGAGCTAAAATGTAGCGATAGCGGAATTATAGCGGAATGACTGAGGAGCGCAGTGGCGGGGTTGCGGCAATCGAACAGCCACGCTAGACCGAGAACGGAACGTAGCTTGCGGAGTAGAGAGAAGGGATAGCTGCGTGAAACGGTGGGGAGGAAATATTAGACAGCCGATAGGCGTTCCTTGATTTAGGGCAAAGCGACCTCATCAAAGTGATGTGATACAAGTGATTTGTAAATATCAACTAAGAGTTTCTTAAAAACACATTGAGGGAAGCGGAGCCAACCCCGATGGCTGTGCGAAAGAGCAACCGCTGAAAAAATATAGGGCGGTAGACATAATACGGCTGGAATGTAGTGAAATGAATGAGAGAGCTTTCAGCGGAATGAAATGGAGCATTAAGCGAACGAATGACTGTAACGAAATGAAGCGGTATTGTGGATGCTTAAGCCCGACCGAACGCAGGAAGAGACCGTGTGAAGATGAGGAACGAACAGCGGAAAAAATAAGGCTGCCTATTTTTTGGCTGCCTTATTTTTTGTGCTGTGAAGTGATCTGTGGAATGGAGGAAGGCACGACCGACTGGAACAGCCGAACGGAACAAAGGGAACGACCGCAGAGAGACCGCTTGATTGCTTTTCATAAATTACTTTAGGTCTTTAAAAATTTATGTTTTTGGTTTTTGCCCTAAATCTTTTTTAATTCCAAGCTCCTAATATGGCTACTGGCTTTACTAAATAGTTCAAAATCAAAAAAAATTAACTGAAACGATTAAGTGCAATATTTTTTCTTTTTAGTAAAATTTACAATTCCTCTTAAACCCTAATAACATTGATTATTTGTCCAATTTGAAGGTTAAAACGTACTTACTAATTTATTATAATTATGGTGTTCGCGTATGGGTACCGACTATTTTGTTTTAAGTATAATTACGAATTTGATAAGTTTGTTAGAGAAAATTATACAATCCATAAAATTTCTAACTATTTTTTATCAACCTAAAACAAAAAACCACTAATTATGAAAAACGCATTACCAAAAATTTTATTGGGAGTTTTTATTTTTATAACTTCTAATATGTTTTCCCAGAATGTTTCTGGAACTGTTACCACAAATACGGGGCCCATAGTAGGAGCGAGTGTTGTGGTTAAAGGAACCAATAAATCTACACAAACTGATTTTGACGGGAATTATAGTATTAATGGAATTGATTCAAATTCAATATTAGTATTTAGTTACATTGGTTTTAAACAAAAAGAGATTCTAGTAGGAAATCAATCCAAAATCAATCCGATTCTAGAAGAATCTATTGAAACCCTTCAAGATGTAGTGATAATCGGTTACGGACAATCTCAAAGTAAGCGAACCTTATCTTCAGCCATTTCATCAGTTAGTTCTAAACATATTGAGAGTTTACCTGTATCAAGAGTAGAAAATCTTCTTCAAGGGGCCGCAGCTGGTGTTGTGGTGCAACAAAATTCAGGTGCTCCAGGTGCTGAATCTACCATTCGAATTAGAGGGGTGGGTTCGGCTCAAAATTCAGATCCTCTGTATATTGTTGATGGTTTTCCTGTACCCAATCTTCAGCATTTGAATCCTAGCGATATTAAGGAATTGGTAGTGCTTAAAGATGCAGCTTCAACAGCCGTTTATGGTTCAAGAGGTAGTAATGGGGTAATTTTAGTTAAAACTAAAATGGGTCGCAAAAACAGTAAAACTTTAATTGCTATTAATGGTTATTCTGGCGTTCAATATATGGGATTTAAACCCAACTTGATGAATGCTTCGGAATACATCAATTATTACAATCAAGGTGTTGCGGAAGCTGGCGGAAGTTTAAATGGAAATAGAGGTGCATTCTCAGAGGCTGAAAGAAATTCTTTGGCCAATACTGATTGGTATAATGCAGTTTCTAAACCAGCAACTATTTCTAGTTCTGATGTGTCATTGTCTGGCGGTGGTGAAAAATTTACTTTTTCTTTGTCTGGCGGAATGTTCGATCAAGATGGTATTTTTAGTAGAGATGGAAAATCCAATTACAACAGAAAAAATCTTAGTGCTTCATTTAATGTTGATGTTAGGGATAATCTTCAAATTAGTGCAACTGCTAGTGTTGCTAAAATGGTAAACTATCAGATGGTTGGAGGAGTTGGTGATCTAAATTCTTTACCATCAATTTACCCTACTTATGCAGAGAATGGCGAAGTTTTCAATCCTGGACGTCAAAATCCAAAACCTTCTTTCAATGGTGTTCCTTTAAATGTAATGGGGGCAATGACAAATCCTTTGTGGGCGCTAAATGGGTTTCAAGGGAATGAATCCATTAACGATGTTATCAACTATGGGATTGCTGCAGATTGGAAGCCTATTTCGGATTTGAATGTGCGTGTTTCCTATAATTATTATAAAAATAATGGTTTATACAGAGCATTCACTCCTAGTCTTGGAGCAATATATCCTACTCAAAATTTCTTCTTAGTAGGTTCTTATACTGAATCACCATCAGGTTTTGTTAACAACCAAGTTACCTCAACTGCTACCTATACCTTTTCTAAACTAGCCCCCAAAGGTCATAATTTAGATGTTCTTCTTGGTTATGAAGTAGTAGAAGGGAAGTATAATTATGGTGGAAATATTACCAATGTTGATGATTTTTTAACTTATAATTTTGATGATGCTAATTTTGCTTTAGCATCGAACCCTTTGAAAGCTGTTTTTACTCCTAGTAAAATTACGGAACGTGGCTTAGTATCTTATATCTCTAGACTGAAGTATAATTTCAAAGAAAAATACCTTGCAACTGCCAGCATTAGAAATGATAGATCGTCCACTTTTGGTTCAAATTTCAAATCAGGTTATTTTCCTTCATTTTCACTTGGCTGGGTTTTATCAAATGAGAATTTTTTAAAGGAATCTAAATTCATCAATGTTTTGAAATTGCGTTCTAGTTGGGGTATTTCAGGAACAGATGCAACTCAAGGTTATGCTTATTTATCCACCATAAATTCCAATGTAAATTATGCTGGTGTTCCTGGGTTAACTTTAACAGGATTGGCAAATCCAGATTTAAAATGGGAAGAATTGGCACAGTTTAATGTTGGACTTGATTTAACTGCTTTTAATAATCTTGACATTTCAGTTGATTATTACAAAAAAATGACAACGGATGTTCTGTTATTGGCAAATACTCCTGCCTCTAGCGGTTTAAATCCTTCATTAGTAAATGTGGGTGGTGTTGATAATTCGGGACTAGAGTTTGCCATTTCTTATAAAAAAGTTAGTGAAAAATTCTCCTGGAATGCTTCATTCAATTTGGGATATAATGAAAATAAAGTTACTGGTTTAGGAAATAATGGTCAGCCACTTGAGGGAGGATTTACGGGGGCATTATTCTCCGACCCCATTACTTTGACCGCTATTGGTAAACCAATTGGTAGTTTTTATGGTTATCAAGTAGAGGGTATGGATGCCAATAAAAATTTGTTATTCAAAGATTTAGATGGAAGTGGTAATGACAGAAGAAATCCAAATCCTGGCGATAAAACCTTTATAGGAAAGCCTTTACCTGATTTTAACGCTGGTCTAAATTTAGGGGCAAGTTTTTCTGGATTTGATTTTTCAGCATTTTTCTTTGGTGCATCTGGAAATGATGTTTTTGATGCCACCATCGCTTATACCGCTATCGGTTCTAATAGACCCGCATCCTATTTGCAGGATGGTGCTCCTAGAAATTTAGTGGTAGCTGCCCCAGGGGATAGTAATGGAGAGAATTTAGTGTCTGATTTTCACGTAAAAGATGCTTCTTTCATAAAGTTAAAAAATGTAGTTATCGGTTACTCATTGCCTAAAAATTTTGTAAGTAAACTTAATGCAGACAAAATTAGGTTTTACATTTCAGGACAAAATTTATTCACATTGACCAAATATCAAGGAGTTGATCCTGAAGTGGGTGGAAGTATTTTATCTTCAGGAATTGATACTGGATTTTACCCTCAATCTAGATCTTATTTATTAGGGTTTCAATTTAACTTTTAAAAAATACAAAAAATGAAAAAAATACAATTTAGTAAAATGAATTTGAATAGAGTAATTTTCACTCTTTTGGTGATATTGTCTACCGTTTCTTGCAGTGATGAAATTTTAAATAAAGTACCAGTTACAGAAATAACAGCCGAAACAATTAGTACCGAAGACAGGGTAGTTCAAGCCGTTAATGCCGCTTACGATCCATTACAATGGAGATTTATTAAAAACGCAGAAACTTTCCCTCAAATGTTTCAAGATGTAAGAGCAGATGATCTTCACTCTCAACAAGCTAATTTTTGGGGTAATGGGGCTGTATGGGATCAATTCGCTACAATCACGCCAACAAACCAAGCGGTTGCAGAGTTATGGCAAAAATGGTACACCGGAATTGGAAGAGCCAATTTTGCTATGGAAATTGCCCAAGAATTTGATGGATATAAAACCAACGGATTAAAGGAAAGAATAATCGCAGAAGCAAAATTTTTACGAGGTTTTTATTACTTTGAATTGGTAAAACAATTTGGAGATGTGCCATTATTTTTAAATGCAATCAGAACTACTAACGACCCATTGTATCTGCCAAGAAGTCCAATAGCTACAGTATATGCACAAATTGAAAAAGATTTATCAGAAGCTGCGGCTGTATTGCCAAAAAAAGGGGAATCCCAAGATATGTGGAGAGCTACTTCTGGTGCTGCATTAGGTATTCTAGCAAAAGCTCAGTTATATCAAGGAAAATATGCTGCAACTGTCGCTACTTGTCAAAAAATAATGACTCATGGTTACCAACTCGAACCAGTATTTGCTGATAATTTTGAATTGACTAATGAATTTGGAAAGGAATCCATATTTGAAATTAACTATGTTGATGGTATTCCAAACGAGGGGTCTTTATCATGGCAATATATGTTTATGTGGGCAGGTGGGAAATATACTTCCTATGGTAATATGATTCCTAGACAATCATTAATAGCTATTTATGATAATAGTGACCAGAGAAAAAAGGCAACATTCATAAGACCTGGCGATAATTTGAATTCACCTGGATTAGCAAATTTGGGTTGGAATCCAGCACCAGCAAATTTCGGTTTCAATGTAGGATCAAATGCTATGTGCAAAAAATTCTTTTTGACCTATGAGGAAGTCGATAAATTGTTGGCTGTTAATAATTCTCCAAAAAACGAAAAAATAGTAAGGTATGCTGATGTCTTGTTAATGTATGCTGAGGCTTCTTTGTTGGGTGGTGGAGGAAATGGAGCTGCTGCATTCAAACAAGTTGTAGATAGAGCTTATGGCACATCAAACCCTGCTGCTCCTGCATATAATTTAGCTGGCGTAAAAGCAGAGCGAAGAAGAGAACTCGCAACCGAAGGTTGGGATAGATTTACAGATTTAGTTCGTTGGGGCGATATTCAGGCTGCGATGACTGCTGTTGGTAAGACAGATTTCAACATTAATAGAGATAAATTATTGCCAATTCCAGCTGCTGAAATTAGGCTTTCAAACAATCTTTTGACTCAAAATCCAAATTATCCTACCAATTAATTAATTTGTAAAATAGTTAATTTAAAATCATTAATTTTTGAAGATTTTCCAACCCATTCAATGAATGGAAGTTTGATTAATCGTGAAAACATCTTAAAACTTAAAAAACAATAAAATGAAACAATTATTAAACAAAAAGTATATTATCTTTTCACTTTTTATAGGTGTGTTGCTATCTAGCATAGCTTCTTGTGAAGCAGAAAAATTTGGTTATGACATATTAGCCACCCATTCAGATGGCATACTGAACCTTGATGAAACTGGCATAGACTGTGGAGGTAGCAGTGGTGTTAACTGCCCAACTTGTTCTGATGGTATAAAAAATGGCGATGAAATTGGTATAGACTGCGGAGGAGCTAATTGTCCTAAGTGCCCAGATGCAACACCAAGAGCAGATGCCTTAAAAAGTTCTGCTTTACCATATTATTATACATTTGAATCTGGACAAGTACAATCTGGCAAAGGATTGGTTCCAATGTTCAAAAATCCCGATGGGAGTGCTTATGGTCAAGGTGTAGATGCTTTTTACGGTGAGAAAGACCCTTTAGGAAGTGGTAACGCTGTTACTAAAATTGTAAGACCAAGCGATGGTCGATTTGGAGGCTATGAAGATTTCAAATTCCAAACATTTACTTCTCCTATTGATTTTTCAGTGTATCACAAATGGACTATGGATGTATTTATTCCTACTGGTCAAGATTTTTCTGGAGCATTACTACCTCAGGTTGTCTTAATACTACACGATTATAAAAACGGTAATTTTTATGAAAGATGGACAGAGATTCCTGTAACCATTGATAAAGCTGATTTCGGAAAATGGGTAACGCTTAAATTTGATGGTACAATTGCAGCAGCTGCTGGTTCTGGTGTTTTGTTGCCTGCACAAACCTCCTACACAAATATTAGCTTGCGTTTTGGTGGCGGTGGTCATACAAAATCTGGAATATTTTATGTAAAAGATTTAGTGCCTACAACTCAAAATTTTAATACTTCAACAACACCACGAGCAGATGCTTTGTCAAAATTGGGCTTGCCCTATTATTTTACATTCGAGGCGGTTGATGCTGGTTCAAACTTGAAACCGTTTTCTAAGAATGCTGACGGAAGCACCTATAATCAAGGTGTTGATATTACTTATGGGGCTGCAAATCCTTCGGGTCCCGCAACCGATTTGGTGGCTAAGGTTATAAGACCTAGCGACGGTCGTTTTGGAGGATATGAAGATTATAAATTCCAAACATTTACTGCTCCTATTGATTTTTCAGTTTATCATAAATGGAAAATGAATGTGTTTATTCCTGCTGGTCAAGAATTTACAGGAGGTTTAGTCCCACAAGTTGTCCTAATACTACATGATTATATAAATGGTAATTTCTATGAAAGATGGACAGAGATTCCTATAACTATTGATGCAGCTGATTTCGGAAAATGGGTAACTCTCACTTTTGATGGTACAACTGCGGCAGCTTCGGGTTCCGGAGTATTATTGCCAGCTCAAAAAACCTATACCAATGTTAGTTTGAGATTTGGCGGCGGTGGTCATACCAAATCGGGAATATTCTATGTAAAAGACTTCGTTCCGTTCAAATAAATTTTTATTTTGTTTTGGTTAGTTGTAAGGTGCTTTTATTCGTAAAAGCACCTTTTTAATCAACAAATTCTTAAGTACTATGAAAGTTTCCAGTATTATATGTTTTACTTTTTTAATCTTCCTTTTTGCTTGTACACAAGATAAAGGCGATGTGCCATTCAAACCAGTAGCAACCTGCACAGATGGCATTTTAAATGGTAATGAAACCGCTATTGATTGTGGTGGTACTTGCGGAGATTGTAAAGAAATTACTATTCCCACACAAGGTTATAATGCTGCAACAAATTATGCAGGCTATAATCTTGCGTGGTCTGATGAATTTGAAGGAGCTAATTTAAGCACATCTAAATGGGGATTTCATATCGGCACAGGATGCCCTAGTTTATGTGGTTGGGGAAATAATGAAGAACAGTATTTTTCAGATAACAACTCGAATATTTATCAAAAAGAAGGAAATTTAATTATCACAGCAAAAAATGACAATATTGGCGGTAAAAATTATTCATCAAGTAGAATTCATACAGATAATAAGTTTGAATTTAAATACGGTCGAGTAGATATAAGAGCTAGCATGCCAACTGCACCGGGTACTTGGACTGCTTTATTTATGCTGAATAAAAATTATACTATAAACAATCCAGGAGCCTATTGGCCTAGTGGTGGCGAAATTGACATCATGGAATATCTTGGCGAAAATCGTAATGATGTAATGGGAACTGGTCATTATGGGAAAGATTGGCCAACTAATCATAGATACAATTCAGTACACTTTAGTGCTCTGAATAATCAATCTTTCAACAAAGTATATTATGTATATTCAATTGTTTGGGAGGAGAACAAAATTACTTGGCTCATCAATGATATTGTATACCATACCATGACACCCACAACAACTTCAGCCAATGGTCAGCCTTATCCCTTCAATGATGAATTTTATTTTGTTATTGCTTTATCTGTTGGTGGGAATTTGCCAAAAGTGAAACCTTTAGCTAAAGATTTCCCAGACTCTCTAATTATTGATTACGTGAGAGTATACCAAAAGAAATAAAGTTAATCAAATTTTTGCAAATTAAACTATAATTTTATGGGTTCATTATTAACAAGTAGTTTTATTGGATATAAATTATAAAAGTAAGTGATTCCATATCATCTTTAAAAATTAAATAAACAGCTAGAAATGAAAAGATATATTGCTTATTTATATATGTTAATTGTATTATTCGCCTGTGATGTGAAAAAGAATACAATTGCTTCCACTTCCGTCAATGCGGTACAGCCAAAAAAACTTCAAAAGTTTGAACCTAGTGATGGAAAGGTTTTGTTATTTGTTGGTCAAGAATTAGAAGCGGTTGGAGGTGTCAAAGAATTTAATGATGGTTATTTAGATCATTTTCAAAGACCCGCAGGTTGGACAACTTACACTAGTATCAATCCTGGAGATACTTCCTTTGGTTTCATTAACAAAGGATTAGACGGCATTTGGACTACAGCCGATTGGGGCGACAATGATTACAATGCCAGCTTACAAATAGCTAGTACTAATTTTTCAAATATGGCTTTGGCTATTGGTCTATCATTTGTAAATCATGAAGAAAAAATATCCGACGGAACTCACGATTCCTATATAAATAAATTAGCTGATTTTTTATTATCATTAGGAAAAAGACCTGTTTTTTTGAGAATAGCTTATGAATATGATGGTGAGCCATGGAATCATTATGATCAAAAAAGTACTATTGCTGCTTACAAAAGAATTGTCGATATATTAAGAGCACGTGGTGTCACTAATACAGCTTATGTTTGGCAAGATACTGGTTTTATGTTTTCAGAGAGACAACTAGAGGAATGGTATCCTGGGGATGATTATGTAGATTGGTTAGGAGTGTCTTTTTTTAATTATCATCACAAAATTGAAACGTTTGCATTTGCTAGAAAAAAAGGAAAACCAGTTTTTATTGCAGAGGCAACACCTACAATTACAGACCCAAAAGCCAACCCAAATAGTGGTACTACTTTAGAAACAAAATTAAGTAATCCAATCCAAGCAGAGCAAGCGTGGAATGAATGGTTTATTCCTTTTTTTGATGCGATTGAAAAAAATAAAGATGTTGTAAAAGCGATAAGTTATATCAATTGCCATTGGGATTCACACCCTATGTGGATTGACAATCCAACCTTTAAAGGAATTGACGCCCGACTATATTTAAGTGATGAAGTAAGTAAAAGATGGATAGAAAAAACTTCAAATCCTAAATTCATCAAATCATCACCTAGATTATATAATGATTTGTATAAGAATAAATGATTTTAAAAACCACACCTAGAAAAATAACCTTATTACAACACAATTCAATGAATTACATTGAAAATCCAATACTTACAGGGTTTAATCCAGACCCATCTATTTGTAGAATAGGTGACGATTATTACATAGCAACATCAACTTTTGAATGGTTTCCTGGGGTACAAATTCATCACTCCATAGATTTAAAAAATTGGGAAGTAATAGCTCATCCTTTAAATCGTGTATCTCAATTAAACTTGAAAGGGGTTCCTGATTCTTGCGGGGTATGGGCGCCTTGCTTATCCTTTGCTAATGGAACATTTTATTTAGTTTACACCAATGTTAAATCCTTTGATGGGATTTGGAAAGACACTCCCAACTTTGTAGTTACTACAAAAGATATATATGGAGCTTGGAGTGAACCAATATACCTTTGTTCGAGTGGTTTTGACGGCTCATTTTTTCACGATCAAGGAAAACTTTGGTTTGTAAATATGATTGTAGATCATAGAAATGGGAAGTTTTTTGGAGGTATCGAACTAAATGAAGTCAATGCTAATACGTTAGCACTGGTTGACGAAAGATTTTTTTTAACAAAAGGAACGAAATTAGGTTTGACTGAGGGGCCTCATTTGTATAAACGCAATGCGTATTATTATTTATTATTGGCAGAAGGAGGGACAGAATACGGTCATTCAGCCTCAGTTTTACGGTCAAAAAATATTCAAGGACCTTATGAAGAACACCCAAATAATCCAATCCTAACAAGCAAAAACAATCCGAATCATTCTTTGCAAAAGTCTGGACACGCATCAATGATAGAAACTAGTAATGGCGATTGGTATATTGTTTTTTTGGTAGGAAGACCATTAACAAATCTAGGCAGGTGCACATTAGGACGAGAAACAGCAATAGAAGAAATAATATGGAGAGATGATTGGCCTTATCTGAATAGCGGAAGTAGTTTGCCACGAGTAAAAATTCCAAAACCTAATCTTCCAGAATTCAAACTACAAAAACGTTCCCCGCGAGATGATTTTGATTCAGAAAAAATTTCAATAGACTTTCATTCTTTGCGAATTCCAATGACTGACAATTGGATGTCATTAAAAAAAAGAAAAGGTTATTTAAGATTAATAGGAAAAGAATCTTTAACCTCAACTCATGAACAATCTTTACTTGCTAGACGTCTTACCCATTTCAAAGCAGAAGTTTCGACCGTGATTGAATTTGAGCCTGATTGTTTTCAACAAATGGCGGGTTTAGTTTTGTATTATAATACAGGGCATTACCATTATTTGCATGTTACAAAAAGTGGTGAGGACAAAATGCTTTGTATCATTTCTTCCAATAATTTTTTGAAAATGGAAGATAATGAAAAAGTAAATATTTCTAAGTATAAATCGGTGCAACTCAAAGCAAGTATAGATTATGAAAAATTACAATTTAGCTTTCGATTTAATGATGATGATTCCTTTACTAATATAGGCTCTGTTTTGGACATGAGTATTCTATCGGACGACTATGTAAGAGAAGGGAGTTCAAGGTATCGACCAGCATTCACCGGTTGTTTTGTTGGGGTATGTTGTCAAGATTTAAGAAGTAATAAAAAGTATGCAGATTTTGATTGGTTTGAATATAGCGGTTTTGAAGACAGATAATAACTAATTAATTTTTTAATAATGAATGAAATTATAATGAAATTTAGAACAAAAACTATTTTAATTTTTATTTTATTTTATGCATTTTACAGTTATTCTCAGAATACAGGCAATAGTTTTGATTGGAATAATTATAAAACATGGGAAAACAAAACAAGATATACAAAAACATATATAGTTAATCAAAAGCATCCCAA
The DNA here is from genome assembly GCF_031423415.1 of Flavobacterium sp. Classification (GTDB taxonomy): domain Bacteria; phylum Bacteroidota; class Bacteroidia; order Flavobacteriales; family Flavobacteriaceae; genus Flavobacterium. The sequence continues at coordinate 9,614 of NZ_JANPFL010000180.1, read as the reverse complement.
CGCATCAGATTCGAATATAGGCAATGTTAATTTCCCTCTAAAAACTATTAACAAGGCCGCACAATTAGTAAAAGAAGGTGAGCGAGTTTTAATTTATTCAGGAGTTTACAGAGAAACTATTTTACCAAAAAACAGCGGAACTTCAAATGATAAAATGATTTCTTACGAAGCGGCTCCTGGAGAAAAAGTTATTATAAAAGGCTCCAAAATATTAAATCAAAAATGGGAACAACGAAAAGTGCTTACTGATGAACTTCCTGACGCTACACTTACTTATACTTGGTCTAGACGTACTTGGGTAACTACGATTCCTGATACTTTTTTTGATGTAAATTATTTTCCATTTCAATTACCTAATATCCTTCCTGAAGAACATTCACTAATGCCTTGGGCTAAATTGGTAAAAAATATTCCGCCATATATTTCATCTAGAGGTTTAATTTTTCAAAACGGACAGCGATTAAAGCAAATGGAGCATTATGCTGATGTTGTGAGAGTTCCAGGTTCATTTTGGACAGATGTTGATAAAAAAACGGTTCATATCCATTCTTTTGATAGTGGCGACCCTAACAAATCATTAATTGAAATAGCAACTAAAAGATACTTGTTTAAGCCTCAAAAAGTTGGGTTAAATTACATACAAGTTAGTGGCTTAACCTTTGAGCATTGTGCCAATGGTTTTTTAAGAACAAGTACGGCAGCTATAACCACATTAGGAGGTCATCATTGGATTATAGAAAACAATACCATTAGGCAAATTAATTCATCGGGCTTAGAGTTTGGGTATTTAGCTTATGAACCAGAAGATCCAAGTCCTGAAAATATCCATAGAAAAGAGGAAGACAATCAAGGGTTTATGATTGTTAGAAACAATACAATTCACGATTGTGGAACGGCAGGCATAAGAAGTTTTGTAGTAACTAATGGACTTATAACAGGCAATCATATCTATAATATTGGCTGGCAAGATGCAGAAAATTATTGGGAGTGTTCTGGAATTAAAATATTGGTTGCTCATAAAACGTTAGTCAATAGCAATCATATACACAACATTCAAGGAGGAAATGGCATTTGGTTAGATTGGGATATTAGGTATTCAAGAGTTACACAAAACAGCATTTATGATGTGCAGAATATTCAAGGCGGTATTTTTATTGAGGCTTCGCATTATCCAAATTTAGTAGATAATAATTTTATTTGGAATATAGACGGCAATGGTATTTATGCCAATGATACCGATTACTTAATGGTCTATCACAATTTAGTCGCTAATATTACTGGGAATGTAGTGCATGCTATCGTCCAAACCGATCGCAGCCAAAATGGTAGAAAACTTACTGCCGAAGAAAATCTGGTTTATAACAATATTTTTATAGATGGATTACCTGTGCGTTTTAGTTCAAATTCTAACAAGGCAGATTATAATTTATATGTTTCTACAAAAGAACCAAACAACTTTAAAGATGCAATAAATAGGAATGGTTTAGATGCAAATAGCACTTTTAAATATGCCCAAGCCTATTTTACTAGTTCTACATGTATGTTTAAATGGATTTCAGATTTTGATATAAAACCTGTGCCGTTACTTAAAGAGGTGTCGTATGATTTTTTTAATGATTTAAAAGAAAGTCAAAACACAATTCCTGGTCCCTTTAACAAGCTATCAAAAGAAACAACAATAGTACTTACTGAAAAACCAGTCATAGAAGATACCCAATTAGTTTCTATTAAATTAGAAAAGCCAATCCAAGAACAAACGGCATTAGTTTCTAATAGATACTCCGCCGATCCTTCTGCTCATGTATTCAACAATAAAATATATATTTATTGCTCTCACGACAAAAGTGAAGAGTCACTATATACAGACCCGGTTGACAAATTTGACATGATTGATTACAAGGTAATTTCCATAAATGATTCTCTAACTAAAGTAACAGACCTCGAGGTTGCCTTAAAACTAGAAGATATTCCTTGGGCCAAAAGGCAATTGTGGGCTCCAGATGCAGCTCAAGCCAACAATCAGTTTTACTTCTATTTTCCGGCCAAAGCAGCTCACGGAGAATTTGAAATTGGGGTTGCTATTGGAACCCGACCTGAAGGTCCGTTTGTCCCTCTTCCCTCATCAATTCCAAACAGCTTTAGCATAGATCCTGCCGTATTTAGAGATAAAGACGGCACACACTACATGTACTTTGGTGGAATTGGAGGCGGCTTTTTACAGAATAAAATAAAAAATACCAGTCAATTACTTCCCGAAAATCTGAAACCTGCTATTGCACCAAAAATAGCAAAAATGAAATCTAATATGATTGAATTTGACGAAAAACCTAGGGATATATTGGTTTTGAATGAAGATGGCACTCCAATACTTGCGGTCGATAAGGACAAACGATTTTTTGAAGCTGCATGGATGCATCTCTATAAAGGCAAATATTACCTTTCCTATTCCACAGGGGATACTCATTATATTGTTTACGCCATTGGAGACAATCCCTATGGACCTTTCGTTTATCAAGGAATTATCCTTCAGCCAGTAATTGGATGGACTACTCACCATTCCATAGTAGAATTTGATAGCGAGTGGTATTTGTTTTATCACGACAGTCACTTATCTGGCGGAATAACTCATCAAAGGAATGTTAAGATGTGTAAACTCCACTATGATGATCTAGGTAAGATACAGCCCATTTATCCTTATGGCAAATAAAAATGTAATTCATTTTTTTCTGCTTTTAAATTTTAGAATTATCGAAAAAGCAAAGCAAGTACTATTTAAAAACAAGGGATGCTATTCAATACTTTTAGTAGAGTTTCTATGTACAAGACTTGCTTTTATAACTTTTGTTTCAAAATGAAGATTATTGACTGTCTGTTCTTCAATTCTATTGATTAGCTTTTCTACAGCTATCTTACCAATATAGGCTTCATGTTGATTAATGCAGGTAACTGATGGTTTTACATATTTGTATAAATTTCCATTAGTAAAACCAATAAACGCAATGTCATCTGGTATTTTATAACCTCTAGATTCTGCAATTATCATAGATTCTATGGTTGAATATTCTTCAAGTCCGATAATAGCATCTATATTTTGGTAATCAAGTAGTGTTTTAATTTCAGTTTCAAAATCATAGTCTTTTTTTATGAGTGAAATCAATTTTTCATTTGGTGTTATATTATAATCGAATAGCGCTTTTTTATATCCATTAATTCTGAGGTTTACAATACCTAGATTGTCAAGCACTGATACTATTGCAATATTTTTACAACCTGTTTTTATTAAATGTTCCGTAGCGTTATAGGCACAATTAAAATCATCAACTATAATTTTGTCACATTGGACAAGGTCGGCTACTCTATCAAACATAACAATTGGACCAGCTTCCTTAATAAAATCCTGTAAATGTTTAAAATATTCTTTAGATTGAGTTTCTTCAGATATGGAGATTAAAATCCCATCAATGAATCCATCTTTAAACATATTAACTGTATCTATTTCTTTTTGCAAATTTCCTTTTGAGATAACAGTAATTATATTATACCCTTTTTCATTTGCCACAGCTTCTATTCCACTAAAAACTTTTACAAAAAAATGATTTAAAATCGTTGGGAGAATAATTCCAATAGTTTTAGTTCTTTTGTTTTTCAAATTAAGCGCAAAAGGATTAGGCCTATAATTATGTTCTTTTGCAAAATTTTGAATTTTCGTTCGCATCGCATCGCTAATTTCATAACTGTCTTTTAATGCCATAGATATTGTAGCAATTGAGACATTGAAATGTTGAGCAATAAATTTTAAAGTTATTCTTTGCATACTATAAAAGTGAAATATATTCTTAGCTCTAAAGATACAAGTTTAATTTTTTGAAATTACAATTTAGTTGTTACAAATAATTAAAAAGTAGAGTCTCAATTCTTTTAGAAAAAATACTGAAATTGTAACATAAAAGAAAGTTTTGGGATTTAATATTTAAATTTATAATGCAATAGTTGTAATATAACCTATTTTTTTTAAAGATTATTTATTTATGACACACTAATTTAATGTATTTAGTAAATTTCAGCTATAAAATAATTATAATTTTACTTTAAGCATTAAGTAAAAATAATTGATTACTATATGTTAATAAAATAATAATAAAATATTGATAATCAATACATTGATTTGAATTTGCAATAAGAGACATCCTATCTAAATTCCTACGTTGAAATCTATTTAAAGGTAATCTTATAACTATTTTTAAAATAATAAATCACTTTAAATACTTTTGAAAATATAATTAATTGTTTAGCAATTTTATAGTAATTCCGTAAAGATTGGTTTCAAAACAGAAATGCTGGCAGGTTCTATTAGTCACACTATGCAATATTATTGATTGTGCTAGTTGGAAGTGACATTATGAAGGAACCATTATCATAAATCAAAGGATTACTAAAGCATCCTTGTGACAGATATTGGTTTAGCAAAATTTTTTTTGCGGATTATAAAAAAGTAAATTAATTTGGAAACATCAAAATTACAAAATTGAATTTCCCATACAATAAGAAATAAGATGTTTAAAAATTTTTTAATTTAAAATTTTACATATTTAACTTATATATTTAGATTAAAAAATAATTGATGTTAATATATTAAAATGAACAAAATTATATGAAAAAATCAGTATTTATCGCTTTTGTAGTTTCTTTGGGTGGATTCCTTTTTGGATTTGATGCTGGAATAATTTCTGGCGTAATGTCTTACGCCACTCCAGAGTTTAATTTGAATGATTTTCAAACCGGTTGGGTTGTTAGTTCACCCTCTTTTGCAGCAATGTTCGCGATGTTAATTTCTGGAAAATTAAGTGACCGTATCGGAAGAAAAAAAGTGATGATTTATGCTGCTTTTTTATACACGTCATCGGCAATTTTATCGGCTTATGCGGTGTCTTATGAAATGCTATATGTTGCTCGAATGACCTGTGGTCTAGCATTTGGTGCTGCATTAGTTGTCGCACCAACTTATATTGCGGAGATTTCATTGTCAGAAAGTAGAGGAAAATTAGTTTCAATACAACAACTTAATATTGTACTTGGTTTTTTTGCTGCTTTTTTGAGTAATTATTATTTCAATAAAGCCTACACTACTGGAGTAAGTTCTTTTCTAACCGATGCCAATGTATGGCGATGGATGTTAGGAGTTGCAGTTTTTCCGGCTATTGTTTATTATATTTTGATATTTTTTATTCCAGAAAGTCCTCGATGGTTATTTACTAAAAATCGAAATGACGAAGCTATTAAAATATTAATTGATCTGTATGGGGCTTCTGTAGGTTCGGATGAAACTAAATCTATTCGAGACAGTATTGAATCTGGAAAATCAGGAGAAAAAGAGAATCTTAATCTAAAAGAATTATTCAAACCCAGTTTGAAATTTGTTTTAGGTATTGGATTATTAATAGGTGTTTTACAACAAATAACTGGAATTAATGCCATCTATTTTTACGCCACTTCAATTTTTAAACAAACAGGAATTGGCGATGACGCTTCCTTTTCTTCGGGTGTATTATTAAGTTTTATAACGGTTGTATTTACCATAGTCGCTATTTTCTTAATTGATAAAATTGGCAGAAGACCTTTACTTTTGATAGGTGTTGCAGGAATTGCCATTAGTTTATTACTATGTGCATATGGTTTTAAAAATGCCACTTACCAATTGACGGCTCAAAAAATCACTGAATTGAATATCAAAGACACTTCTAAACTTACTTTAGTAACGAATAGAATTTATGAGAATGATGTGGAGTTTAAAAAAGATATGAAATCACTTTTAGGATTAAAAATATACGCCAAAAATGAAGGGGCAATATTAGAATCAGCAACAACTATGAATGCTAGTTTAGTACTTATTGGTATTATGGGATTTATTGCCTGTTTTGCTTTTTCGCTAGGTCCAGTAATGTGGGTAATGCTATCAGAATTATATCCTAATAAGTATCGTGGATTGGCTATAGGGGTAATTGGTTTTGTAAACGGTTTGGTAAGTTGGATTGTACAGCAAGTTTTTCCTTGGGAGTTATCTAATTTAGGAAACGCGATGAGTTTCTTTATTTTTGGTGCAATTGCGGCTTTAGGATTCTTTGCGTTACTAAAATATTTACCGGAAACCAAAGGAAAATCATTGGAACAAATAGAGCATGATTTGGCTAGTAGTTAAAGGCTTTTGATTTACAAAAGATCTAAAGTTACATTTTATATCTATTGTTTTGAAAGACTTTTTTTGAGCTGTATTTATTACTTATTATTTCTAAATGTTAATTTATCTCTCTAAATATTTGAATTAAATAACAAATAATATGTTTTACATAGGATTTGACATCGGCAGTTCGTCTGTAAAGGCAGCCATCGTAGAAATAGCCACTGGAAAAAGCATTGGCGTAGTCCAAGAGCCAGAAACCGAAATGGAAATGCTTGCCCTAAAAAACGGTTGGGCAGAACAAAAACCAGAGGAATGGTGGCAACATTGTTGCAACGCTGTGACCAAATTGAAAAAGAAATATAACATTTCTAGAACACAAATAAAAGGAATAGGCATTTCGTATCAAATGCACGGATTAGTGTTGGTCGATAAGCAAGGTTTGCCATTACGAAAATCAATAATTTGGTGCGATAGCCGAGCAGTAGAAATCGGAAACGAGGCTTTCGCAACTATTGGCACAGAAAAATGCAATGAACACTTACTGAACTCTCCTGGAAATTTTACCGCATCAAAATTGAAATGGGTCAAAGAAAATGAACCAGAAATTTACAGTCAAATTCATAAATTGATGTTGCCGGGTGATTACATTGCCTATAAATTATCAAATGTGATCAATACCACTATTTCAGGATTGTCAGAAGGGATTATGTGGGATTTCAAGAATGATAGTTTTGCAAATTTCTTGTTCGAACATTACGGAATTTCGACTGATCTTGTTCCAGACATTGTAGAGACTTTTTGTGTTCAATCTAAAGTAGACAAAAAAGGAGCTTCAGAAAGCGGTTTGGAAGAAGGAACTCCTATTTTATACAGAGCAGGCGATCAACCCAACAATGCAATTTCGTTGAATGTTTTTAATCCCGGAGAAGTGGCTGCAACAGGCGGAACATCGGGCGTTGTGTATGCAATGACCAATAGTTTGTCCGTAAAAGAAAGTTCGAGAGTCAATAATTTTGCGCACGTTAATTACAAAAAAGGCAATGAACCAAGAATTGGTAAGTTATTGTGCATTAATGGCGCCGGAATTCAATACCGTTGGTTGCTTAATAATCTTTCTGTTGACTCTTATGAAGAAATGAATACTCTCGCTTCTGATATTCCAGTTGGTTCTGATGGGGTTTGTATGATTCCTTTTGGAAACGGAGCCGAACGAATGCTCAACAACAAAGACATTGGCACCCGATTGGTCAACATCAATTTGAACAACCACTGCAAAGCTCACATTTGTCGCGCAGCATTAGAAGGAATTGCTTTTTCCTTTGTCTACGGAATGGAAATTATGAAATCCGACGGTATCGAAGTAAATGTTATGCGAGCAGGAAACGATAATTTATTCCGTTCAGAGATTTTTTCGAATACCGTAGCAACACTTATTGGTCACGAAATAGAGATCTACAATACCACCGGAGCCATTGGCGCAGCAAGAGCATCAGGACTTCACGAAGGCGACTTTGAAACCTTCGGAAAATACATTACCGACAATGATCACGTGATGACTTATATGCCTTTTAAAGACAAACAACCTTATTTAGAAGCGTATCAACTTTGGAAAAACGAATTAGAATTAATAATCAATAAATAATTAAAAAATGGCAACTTTAGGCAATAAAGAATACTTTAAAGGTATTGGCGAAATTAAATTTGAAGGAGCAACATCAGACAATCCACTAGCATTCAAATATTACAATCCAGACCAAGTTGTGGCTGGAAAAACGATGCGGGAGCATTTTAAATTTGCCATTGCTTACTGGCATACCTTCTGCGGACAAGGATCAGACCCATTTGGACCAGGAACACAAAGTTTTGATTGGGATCAATCCTCAGATGCCGTTCAAGCAGCGAAAGATAAAGCCGATGCCGCTTTTGAATTCATTACCAAAATGGGATTCGATTATTACTGTTTCCACGACTTCGATTTAATTAGAGAAGGAGCAAGCTTTGGAGAATCAGAAAAAAGAATCTTGACGATCACCGATTATTTGAAAGAAAAACAAGCAGCTTCTGGCGTGAAATTGCTTTGGGGAACTGCTAATGCTTTCTCGAACCCTCGTTTTATGAATGGTGCTGCTACTAATCCTGATTTTAACGTTCTGGCAAGAGCAGGTGGACAAGTAAAATTAGCTTTGGATGCAACCATTGCTTTAGGCGGAGAAAATTATGTGTTTTGGGGCGGACGTGAAGGTTATATGTCTTTATTAAATACCGATATGGGAAGAGAATTAGATCATATGGGACAGTTTTTAAGAATGGCTCGTGATTATGCTCGTGCGCAAGGATTTAAGGGAAATTTCTTTATTGAGCCAAAACCGATGGAACCAATGAAACATCAATATGATTTTGATTGTGCAACGGCAATTGGATTCTTACGCGCTCAAGGATTGGAAAAAGATTTCAAAATGAATATCGAAGTCAACCACGCAACCTTGGCACAACACACTTTTCAACACGAAATCGATGTGGCGGCTCAAGCTGGAATGTTAGGAAGTTTAGATGCCAATAGAGGTGATTACCAAAACGGATGGGATACAGATCAATTTCCAAATAACATTCAAGAAACAACCGAAGCGATGTTGGTATTCCTAAAAGCTGGAGGTCTTCAAGGGGGAGGCGTTAATTTTGATGCCAAAATCAGAAGAAATTCTACCGATATGGAAGATGTTTTCCACGCGCACATTGGCGGAGCGGATACTTTTGCAAGAGCTTTGTTGACTGCTGATAAAATTATCACTTCATCGGCTTATAACAAATTAAGAACAGACAGATATAGCTCATTCGATGCTGGAAAAGGAAAAGAATTCGAAGAAGGAAAATTAGATTTCACAGCTTTGTACGAAATCGCCAAAGAAAATGGCGAATTGACTTTGCAAAGTGGCAAACAAGAATTGTTCGAAAATATCATCAACCAATATATTTAATAGAGTTTGAAATAACTTAAAAATAGGTATCGTAAGCATTTAGCGTAGCTGTTTATAGCTTCCCTATACCAATTTTTATTAGTCAAATTTTACACTGAAACCGTAATTGGTTTTTATGCTAATTTTAAATAATGATAACTAGCTTTTTTAGACAAAAGCAACTAAAATTAAAATATGAAATTTTTTATAGATACGGCTAATTTAGCTGAAATTGCAGAAGCACAGGCATTGGGGGTTTTAGATGGGGTAACAACAAATCCGTCCCTGATGGCAAAAGAAGGAATAACGGGAGCAGACAATATTTTGAAACATTATTTAGCAATCATTAATGTCCGATAAAAAATAAAAACGGCTATTTCTATTTTTTATCTTATTGTTATTCAGTTGTTTATTTTTTATACTCTGTCATTTTTAAAAACAAGGTGTCAAAAAAAAGATAATTGTTCTATTTCAGCTTTATC
>NZ_JANPFL010000179.1:0-9477 GCF_031423415.1 Flavobacterium sp. | reverse complement strand
GCTGTCCGAAAACAGATTTACTAGAAAAATAATTACTTTTACTCATCGTTTTTTGTCTTTTGCAAAACCAAATTACGATTTTAATTGAGAAGCCATTTTTATGGCTTCTTTTTTATTTACTTTTATCGGACAACAATGTTTCTAAATATATAAGTTGTAGTTATTATTCCAATTAGAATTGCAGCAGCAGCGTATTTGAACCAACGATTGTTTAGTGAAAAAACTTTGGACTTTTTTTGCGTAGAGATTTTTTCTAAAGGATTTTCTAATTTAGAAACAATTGCATTCCAAGCCTTGTCTTTATCGATAGAATTCGCAAATGCTATTTTTCTTGATTTTTTATAAAGCAATAGAAATTCCTCAAGGATGACTTTATTTTCAGGTGCTTCTTTTAACCATTCCTTTAGCTCGTTAAACTCCGCTTCGCTTATTTCTTTAGAAGTATATAGCGAAATAAGTTTTAAAATATGGGTGTTTATTTTACTCATTTTTGATGTCTTATATTATGAATATAAACAAATACCAAAAATGGGTGACAAGAAATTAACTTTTTTTTAAACCATCATCAACATTATAATTATGTCTAGTTTAAAACGAAGTTGTTTTAGAGCTCTAGCATAATGCGTTTTTACGGTGTTAACTGAAATATCAAGATGTTCTGCCACCTCTTTATACTTCATGTTTTCCAACACAATGGCTTTAAAAACCTCTTTGCTTTTTTCAGGTAAAGCCTCTACTTGGTCAAACAATTTCTTTTTTTCCTCCTCTAAAGTAGCAAAGTCTAATGGTTCCTCTTCCATTAAATTGTTGACCATCTTTTCGATATCATCGAACTGATACTTCGATTCTTTTTTAAGAACCTGCAGGGTGTTATTTCTTACAGACTTAAAAAGATATGGACTTACGGGATTATCAAATTTCATATATAATTTTTCGTCCCAAATTTTTACAAATAAATCCTGAACAATATCTTCGGCCAAGGGAAACGAGTCACAATATTTTAAACTATAAACACATAATGGCATGTAATACTTATCAAACAATTGATTGTATGCCAACGGATCTCCTTCTTTAAGTTTTTCGAGGATTTGTAAATCGTTAAATATCATAAAACGTTTTGAGTCAAGAGAATTTCTTGAACTAATTTTTATCAAATATATTCATTTATTGATAGTTGCTATTACTTATATGACAAATAAAATACTTTTTACTGATAATCTGAAATTTACATACATTGAAATACTAAATAATTTTTTAGACAACTATCTGACGCAAGAATCATAAATCCGTGAATAATACAATTCCTGTATAAAATTATGTAATGCTTTATGAAACCAACAGGAGTACTTTTGAATAACTAATGAATCATTTTTCAATTGGCCCTTACTGTTTAAAAATAGTTAAAAATTAAAAGTCATGAATCTAAAGAAAATCTTGGAAATACATATAGGATTTATCCTTAAAGTGCACTATTATGTTCAGAGAGCGATTCAATATACAGCTAGTCAAATAGTAATTTATTTATAAATAGGAGCTTTTTTTTTAATTTTACTTTGTACCTAATAACCTTTACAAAAAACAATTTAATAGTATTCTTCGTGATTTGATAAGTTGGCAAAATGGCATCAAGTACATAGAGGTTTTCCAACTTTCCGTCTATGGCCAACGAAAAGGCACACGAGCTTGATACCCATTAATCAGAGGAAACTATTAAAGACTTATTGAAATCAGTTGTAAAGAAGTAGTGATTTGGACTATTTTAAAAGCTTAAAATTAAAAAAGCTCGCCTAAAAATTAAGCGAGCTCTTTTAAATACAAAGTTATTTTATGCCACCACTAATTCTGGCACTTCTACTCCATGTAATTCTTTCGTAAAATACTGCAATTGGTTTTGAATTTCAATACTGCTTTTTTCGAAATAATGAGTGTTTGCAAAAAAGTTCTGGTAAAAGGCAATACCTTCTAATAAATTACTTTTAAAGGCTTTTAATTTTTTCAACTGCGAAGCATTAATTTCACTCGACATGTATTTGATGTCATTTTTCAAATAATCGATGTACATTTTCAACTCTTTGACAAATAAATTCCGTCTGTTTGGATCCGTCATTACATTGAAATTACCATAAATATGTCGCACCATTTCAGAGAGTGAAACTTCCTTGTCAAAATAGGCTAAATTTGGTCCAGGACAAATAATTACGCCTTGCGATTGCCCCTTCATCTCAATGTCGTTTTCAATATAAGCCGCATTGGCAAGACCCACACAAAGACAAGCTTTTTCGGTAATATCGAATTTCATTTTATCGAAAGCTTCCTGAGTTAAAGTCTCTTTTATTTCGTCAAGCTCGTCTAATTTAACGTCCTGATATTTTTTCGAAGAAGTACAAATTCCTTCTGGACCAAACTCTTTGCTTAAAGCCAAAAACTTTTTGGGACAAGAACTTCCTGCTTTATCGTTATTAATTCGGAGTTGTTTGAACATTTCGTTAGAAGTTCCTCTAACTGTATTAAATGGAACTCCTAACGGCGAAATATGACTCAAATACAAATCTTTTTCTCTGGCATTTTTCAACAATTCACGAGTTTCTGAATCTACAGAAGTAGCTTCTGGAACCAATAAAAATGGTGTTCCCCAACCGACAGCATCTACATTGTAATAATCTAACATAAAAACGTGTTCTTCCGCAGTACCTACTCCACCTTGAACAGTAATTTTTAAATCCAAAGGCTTTTCAGGAATGTGCATTCCCTTATTTGCCAACGCCTTAACCATAATATCGTGTGCCGATTGAATTAATTGCTCTTTTTTATGTTTGAATTCTTCTAAAATCGGTCCCAATAAAAAACCATCGGTTGCAAAAGCATGTCCACCACAATTCAACCCCGATTCAATGCGGTATTCTGAAACCCAAAGTCCTTTTTTAGCCAAGAAATTTCCTTGAATCATTGCCGAACGATAATCACTTACTTTCAGAATAATTTTCTTTTCCAAATAGTTGTTTGCATCTGGAAAAAAGCAAGGAAAACTTTCGAAATAAGCAAATAACCTTGGATTCATTCCCGCAGATAAAACAATTGATGAAGTCAAATTGCTATTTGCAAAACCACGAAGAGCAGCATGAGCATCATTAAACTCTATAGGCAATTGTTCGTTTTTAACGAAATTTTCCTTATCAAGTTTGGTCATTATATTTACATCGATTTCTCCTGGATAAAGATTTTCTTCGACATATTTTTTAACGTTTTCTTTCCACGGAATTCCGTCTTCTAATAAATGTTCTAATCCTTTTTTAATCTCAGATTTGTTAGGCAACATGGCGATATAATTTTCTAATGCATGTTTACTTTCTGATAATTCTGCCTTGAAATTTTCGAATTTTTCCTTTACAATTGTATCGACTAAGTTCAAATAAGAAGTAATTCGTTGAGCTCGATAATCATGAATTTTCTTGGTAATTTCTTGATAGGGAACATCGAATTTCTCGCTGTAAAAAGCTCTCATTTTTTCAATAAGCTCATCATCGGCAAGAGCAATAACTGAGGAAATTCCGTATTTCGCTACTCGAATTGGGCTATCAATTGTAAAAGCCAATCCCATCACCGGAATATGAAAAGTATGTAACTGTTTGTTTGTCATCGTTTATTAAAATAATTTGTTTACTATATAATTAGCAAATTTCGAGAAAGAAATTTATACATTACCTGATAATTATCATATGTTCCAAGAGCTTTGTACTACTTTTGAGTTAGAATAATGCCAATTACTGTTTAAATCGCTAAAAACACAGTGCTATTTGGGTTTTTTGTTTTTTAAATAAGTGTATATTTGTGAAAATATATTCTATAAAAGAAATTAAAATTGATTTGAGAATGAAAAGTCTTAAAGAACGAATATTAGATCTAAAAAAAGAGAAAAACGCAGTTATTTTAGCGCACTATTACCAAGAGGCCGATATTCAGGATGTAGCAGATTATGTGGGTGATAGCCTTGGATTATCACAAGAAGCAATGAAAGTAGATGCCGATATTATTGTGTTTGCAGGAGTGCACTTTATGGCCGAAACTGCAAAAATATTAAACCCAACCAAAAAAGTACTTCTTCCCGATTTGAAAGCAGGTTGTTCCCTTGCTGAATCCTGCCCAGCGGATTTATTCCAGAAATTTACCGAGGCGCATCCCGACCATATTGTCATCACTTATGTGAATTGTTCGGCGGAGGTGAAAGCCTTAACTGACATTGTAGTAACATCTGCAAATGCTGTTAAAATCGTAAACTCCATTCCAAAAGACAAACCCATAATATTCGCTCCAGATAAAAATCTAGGTAAATATGTAATGGAACAAACAGGAAGAGAAATGTTGCTGTGGGACGGTGCTTGTGTAGTTCACGAAGCTTTTTCATTGGATAAACTCATTGCCTTGTACAAAAAAAATCCAGATGCTCAGATTATTGCGCATCCCGAATCGGAGACGCATATTCTAAAAACTGCCAACTATATTGGCTCTACGGCTGGGATGATAAATTATGTAAAAACAAATCCCAGCAACAAATTTATTGTAGCTACAGAAGCGGGAATTCTTCATAAAATGAAACAAGAAGTTCCAGATAAAATATTAATTCCAGCTCCTTCAAACGAAGACAATACTTGTGCTTGCAGCGAGTGTGGTTATATGAAAATGAATACTTTACAGAAATTGTATGATTGTTTATTAAATGAAACGCCTGAAATTTCGGTTCCTGATGATATTATGAAAAAAGCTTTAGTACCTATTGAAAGAATGCTCGAATTATCTAAATAAATGATCCAAACAAACTACTTAATTATTGGTTCTGGCGTTGCCGGATTGACCTTTGCCCTGAAAATGGCCGAGCAATTTCCAGATAAAAAAGTCACGATTGTAACCAAAGCCAATGCCGACGAATCCAATACCAAATATGCTCAAGGCGGAATAGCTATTGTTACCGACAAAATTGTGGATTCCTACGAAAAACACATTGAAGACACCCTAATTTGTGGAGATAGTTTGTGTGATGAGGAAGTAGTGAGAATGGTTATTACTGAAGGTCCAAAACGGTTGAAAGAACTAATTGAATGGGGAGCAAAATTTGATAAAAATACCAAAGGTACTTTAGATTTAGGCAAAGAAGGTGGCCATTCAGAAAACAGAGTGGTGCATCATAAAGACCAAACAGGTCAAGAAATTCAGCGTGCGATTTCGCATCAAGTTCATCAAAAAGAAAACATTCTTGTTTTAGATTATCATTTAGCTATTGATTTAATTACTGCAAACAATCGCTGTTTGGGAGCTTACGTTTTAGATGAAAAAACGAATGAAATTCTAACATTTCAGTCTGATTTTACGTTGCTTGCTACTGGCGGAATTGGTCATCTTTATGGTCATACCACAAATCCAGTGATTGCCACTGGCGACGGAATTGCTATGGCGTACAGGGCCAAAGCAATCATAAAAGAAATGGAATTTATACAATTTCATCCTACGGCTTTGTACGATGCTTCTACTGGAACTTCTTTCTTAATTTCGGAAGCGGTTCGTGGTTTTGGGGCACATTTGCGTACCAAAAACGGTCATCGTTTTATGCCCGATTATGATTCCCGTGGAGATTTGGCTTCACGTGATATTGTTTCTCAATGCATCGATTTAGAAATCAAAAAATCTGGTGACGATTGCGTTTATCTCGATTGTTCTCATTTGGATATGGAGGAATTTATCAAACATTTCCCAATGATTTATAAACACTGCAAAAGCCTTGGAATAGATTTGTCTAAAGATTGGATTCCTGTAGTTCCTGCACAACATTATCTTTGTGGTGGAATTGTGGTTGATAAAACCGGGAAAACTTCTGTTGAAAATTTATTTGCCTGTGGTGAATGTTCTAGAACTGGTTTGCACGGCGCAAATAGATTGGCATCCAATTCTTTATTAGAAGCCTTAGTGTATTCGGATAAAATTTTTAAATATTTGGCCAATACTACTTTCAATAAAAATCAATTGGAAGGCAAAGTTACCAATTGGAAATTAGTTCCAAAACCAGCAATCAATCCAGATTATGTTTCCAAAAGAAAAGCGGAACTACAACTTTTGATGCGTCAAAACGCTGGAATTGTTAGAAACGATGCTGATTTACTTAAAGCTCAGGAAAAACTCAGTCTTTGGAAAAATGAAATCGAAGAAAAAATAGAAAAGCATCAAATTAATGCAGATCTGTGTGAACTGCAAAATTTGATAACTATTGGAACCTTAATTGTTCATCAATCCATAGATAGAGATGAAAATCGCGGTGGTTTTGTGAAAATTAATAATGAGAATTAAGGGACGCAATTAAATTAATATTTCTACTCCCGAAGCATCGGGATCAGATGTTGTGGCGAGTTCTTTCATCAAATAACAGGTAGTGTTGCATTTCAATTTAGGTTTGGCTTTATTTACAGAAAGCACTTTAGAAATATATTCATAACTAACCACTTAGTCTAGGACTGAAAGCACCGGTTTAACCATAATAAACAGCGTCAATAGGAATAGTATCTTTTCTCACTTTGCAAATACAGGACTACATTTAAAATTATTCTTATGATTGTGGTCATATTTTAACTAACTTTATGCAACTTAAATTTATGGCCATAATTTGTATTTGCCAAGTAATTTGCGAAAAAATACATAAATTGTTAGAAATCAGTTATGCAGATAGATTTAGATTTACTTTACTCTTGGGGAGCTGTGGCTAAAAAATACAAGAAAAATGAAATTATTTTTGATGAAGATGAAACAGCCAATTTTTACTATCAAATCTTAGAAGGAAGCGTCAGATTATATAATTCTAATGATGAAGGAAAGGAGTTTACTCAGGGCATTTTTTGTAATGGAGATGGTTTTGGTGAACCTCCTTTATTTATTAATGACACCTATCCTTCTAAAGCAATAACAATTCTAGACAGTACAATATTAAAGTTGTCAAAGGATAAATTTTTAAAAATTCTAGATGAATATCCGTCAATTCAAAAATATTTTTTGATTTTATTTGCGCAAAAAATTCATTCCAAATCTAAGACTTCTAAAGAAATTATCAATCAAAAACCTGAATTTAGAATCATCGCCTTTTTAAATTCGTTCAAGAAAAAATCTGGATGTACAAATGATAAAATACTTATTCCTTACACTCGTCAAGAAATTGCCAATTATACGGGATTGAGAGTGGAAACAGTTATTCGAGTATTTGCAAAAATGCACGAGGCTAAGAAAGTAGATATTATCCACCACAAAATATATTATTAATGGCTTTGCATACAAAATTCTGGTTGAAAATTTCGTTATTAAACCTCTGTATCGTAGCAGTTATTGGTGTATTGATGCGGTATAAAATAGGTTTTGAATTTCCGTATTTAGACCAAAAACATTTGCAGCACTCCCACTCTCATTTTGCTTTTGCTGGATGGTTGGGCCATACTTTAATGGTGTTGATGGTGTATTTCATTCAAACAAAAATCACTGATTTTCAAGGAAATAAATACAAAAAAATCATTATTACCAACTTGATTTGCTCTTATGGAATGCTTGTTTCCTTTATTATCGAAGGCTACGGTGTAGTTTCCATAGTACTTTCTACAGGTTCCATATTAGTTTCTTATATTTTTGCCTATCGATTTGTCAAGGATTTAAAATTATTGAATGATGATTTGTTGGCGAAAAGCTGGTTTAAAGCTGCGCTGTTTTTCAATGTAATTTCGTCTGTGGGTACGTTTTATTTAGCATATATGATGGCGAGCAAAAATGTGGTTCAGGATTGGTATCTTTCGTCGATATATTATTATTTGCATTTTCAATACAACGGTTGGTTTTTCTTTGCTTGTATGGGATTGGCTTTTGGTTTTTTGAACCTCCGAAAATCAGAACATTCCTTTTATGAAACTTCATTTCGGTTATTTACAATAGCTTGTATTCCTGCGTATTTTTTATCAACTCTTTGGTTAGATTTACCTCTTTGGCTTTATGTAGTTACGGTGCTTGCTGCGATAATCCAAGTTTTTACTTGGTTCAAACTTCTCGCGATTTTATTAAAAACAAGGAGAAATGTTTTGGAAAATTATGCTCCTTTATTGCGTTATGTCTTGCTGTTTGTCAGTTTTGCTTTGAGTGTCAAATTACTGCTTCAATTGGGTTCTACTGTACCCATTATCAGCCAACTTGCTTTTGGATTTAGACCCATCGTTATTGCCTATTTGCACCTCATTTTATTGGGAATAATTACTTTGTTTTTATTGTTTTATATCTATGTCAATCATTTAATTTTAATTTCTAAAAATTTAAAATATGGTTTATTCCTGTTTACTATTGGAGTATTATTAAACGAAATTGTTTTGGCTGTTCAAGGTATTGCATCATTTAGTTATACCATCATTCCGTTTGTGAATGAAATCCTTTTTGGTGTAGCTATTATTTTATTTATTGGAATTGGAATCACGGCTCGATATTCTATAAAAAAAGCGAAAAATAATCCTCCTTTATGATTACACTCATAAAATAAATGTTTGAAATTCAAGTGCTTTGTCTTATAAAACTAAAGAACAACCATTATGAAAAAAACAATTCACTTGTTATTAGTTGCTTTTCTATTTACCGCATTTGGATGCAAGAAAAATAGTGAAGCAACGCCAGAAACCACAACCGAAAACACCGAATCAACCACATCAGGGCAAGAAGCAGTTGTAGATGAAAACTCTGCACCAAACATCGTTCAGGTTGCCTCCGGAAGCAAAGACCATACTACATTAGTTGCTGCTTTAAAAGCTGCTGACTTGGTTAGATCTTTGAGCAATGCAGGACCATTTACCGTTTTTGCGCCAACCAATGCCGCGTTCGACAAACTTCCTGCAGGAACAGTAGAAGGCTTATTGAAGCCAGAGAAAAAAGGCGATTTAGAAAATATTTTGGGTTACCATACTTATGTTGGCACCTTGAAAACAGAATATATGCAAGACGGACAAGAGTTTGATATGGTTTATGGCGGAAAAGTAAAAATCACTAAAAAAGGCGATAAAACATTTGTAAACGGTTCCGAAATCCTGGCGTCAATACTTACATCTAACGGAATAATTCACGTGATTGGGGATGTGTTACTTCCAAAATAAGATTATTAATTCATTTCTTATAATAGGTTAAATAGAAAAGCGTGAGTTGCAGTAACTCACGCTTTTTATAGCACTGAAACCATATTAATTCAAATTCTAAAAGGAAAATACCTATTAAATAATAAACTTAAATGAAATTTTAAAATGGTCTAATTCATTTAAAATAAAAACATTAATGCTATTGTAAAATATAATTAGTCAACCCTTAAAAAGAGCTATTTTTAATTTCCACAAAAATAGGAATATTATTTTCAGGATAGAAGTTGAACAAATAATTAAGCCAAAAAACAATTTGTTCCTTGATTTGGTTGAATCGGAGCTTAAAATTGTA
>NZ_JANPFL010000178.1:0-11215 GCF_031423415.1 Flavobacterium sp. | reverse complement strand
TACAATTTTAAGCTCCGATTCAACCAAATCAAGGAACAAATTGTTTTTTGGCTTAATTATTTGTTCAACTTCTATCCTGAAAATAATATTCCTATTTTTGTGGAAATTAAAAATAGCTCTTTTTAAGGGTTGACTAATTATGAACGACGCACATTTACACATGGTAGTTAACCATTTTCCAATTATTGGGACGATTCTTGGATTAGGTATTCTAATTACAGGAATGATTTTAAAAAACAATTCGGTAAAAAATACCGCTTATGTTTTATTTATTGTGGCGGCAGTTTTTGCGGCCTTTAGTATGGGAACTGGCGAAGGCGCTGAAGAACTAGTTGAAGATATGCCTACTGTAGGAAAACAAATTATCCACGAACATGAAGAAATGGCCGAAAAACTAGCCATTGTTTTATATGTTTTGGGAGTAATTTCACTTGGAGGTTTGATTTTATCGTATTTAAAAAACGCTAAAGCCACCTTGCTTTCTTATGTTGCCCTAGTTGTGGCTGTTGTTGGTGTGTATTTTGCCCAACAAACAGGAACTACAGGTGGAGAAGTTCGTCACACTGAAATCAGACCTACTGCTGTTCAAGCCGTAGGAACAGATCAAAATGCTACTGCTGGAGAAAAAGGAGAAAGCGAAGATAAAGATTAGTTTCTGCCATTTTATACCAGTACTATTTATAAAATAGTCCATAAGTTTAGGGTATTACGCAATAGTTTTAAACAAAAAGAGAGGATGGTTTTTAAATCATCCTCTCTTTTTAAACAAACTAAACTAGTTAAAACTATCTTTATAATTAGAAACAATATTCGTTTTCTGCAACTAATTTTGTGGTAATCATTTCTCGTAAACCTATGATGTTTGGCATATTGGTGTATTTTGTAAAACGCCTCAAGCCCATCAGCATCATACGTTGTTCATCGCCTTCAGCAAAGGAAATAATGCTTTCTTTCCCTTTTTGAGTGATTACGTCAACTGCTTTGTACAAGTACAATTTGGCCATTGCAATTTGCTCTTGAACCTTATCTTCTCCTGCTGCCTTGGCTAATTTTTCGGTTCTCAAAACGGTAGATTCTGCCATATAAATCTCGATTAAAATATCAGCAGCTGCCATCAATAATTGTTGGTGACCTTCTAAATCGGGACCGTATTTTTGTACAGCTCCACCAGCAACCATTAGGAATGCTTTTTTCAATTTAGTCAACATTTCTTTTTCTTCGGCAAACAATTCTGAATAATCAGGAGTGTCAAAAGATGGAATTCCCATTAATTCTTCTTGAACTTTAGTGGCAGGTCCTAATAAATCCACGTGACCTTTGAATGCTTTTTTAATCAACATTCCTACTGAAAGCATTCTGTTGATTTCATTCGTACCTTCATAAATTCTCGCAATTCTGGCATCGCGCCAAGCACTTTCCATTGGCGTATCTTCAGAAAATCCCATTCCACCAAAAATTTGGATCCCTTCGTCGGCACAATTCTGAACATCTTCAGAAACCGCCACTTTCAGGATAGAACATTCGATAGCAAATTCTTCAACGCCTTTCAATTCCGCTTCTTGATGCGAGGTCCCTTCCAATTCTCTTGCCGTGATTCTGTCTTCAATGTCTTTTGCAGCTCTGTATGTGGCACTTTCTCCGGCATAACAAGATGTCGCCATTTCGGCTAATTTCAAACGTATTGCACCAAATTGAGAAATCGGAACATTAAATTGAACTCTTTCATTGGCATATTTTACGGCTCCTGTTGTTACTCTTCTTTGTGCATCAAGACAAGCAGCAGCTAGTTTTATACGCCCAACATTTAAGGCATTCATTGCAATTTTAAATCCGTTTCCTCTTTCAGAAAGCATATTTTCGACTGGAACTTGGGTATCTGCGAAGAAAACCTGTCTAGTAGAAGAGGCACGAATTCCTAATTTATGTTCTTCTTCACCCATTGTAATTCCATTTTCAGGATCATTTTCGACGATGAAACCGGTAATGTTTTTGTCATTTTCAATTCTTGCAAAAACAATAAATAGCGAACAAAAACCAGCGTTAGAAATCCACATTTTCCCTCCAGTAATGGAATAGTATTTTCCGTCTTCGGACAAAACTGCTTTCGTTTTTCCCGAATTGGCATCTGATCCAGCGCCTGGTTCCGTTAAACAATATGCGCCAAACCATTCGCCAGAAGCAAGTTTTGGTACGTATTTTTGTTTTTGTTCTTCGCTTCCGTAAAGTGTAATTGGCATTGTTCCAATTCCAGTATGCGCACCAAAAGCTGTCGAGAAGGATCCGGTTCCGCCCGAAATATAATCACAAACCAAAACCGTATTTACAAATCCCATTCCCATTCCACCATAGGCTTCAGGTACGGCGACACTTAGAAATCCTAAGTCACCCGCTTTCCGCATCGTTTCTTCTGTGAGAGCGTAATCTTTCTTTTCGAAACGGTCTTTATTGGGCCAAATTTCTTTGTCCACAAACTCTTTCACCGAGTCACGCATCATTATTTGCTCTTCATTGAAATCTTCAGGAGTGAAGACATCTTCGCATTTTGTTTCTTTTACGATGAATTGACCACCGCGTGTTTTATTTGCCATATCAGCCCCCTAACCCCCGAAGGGGGAATTCCTACTAGGGGTAAGTAGGGTTTTAGTTTTTATACAATATATTTTATTTATAATCAAGGTAGTTCCCTCTTTGGGGGCTAGGGGGCTAGTATTTCATAAATCCCCGCACTTCCTTGTCCCGTTCCAACACACATCGAAACGATTCCATATTTATTTCCTCGTCTTTTCATTTCGTCGAATAGTTGAACCGATAATTTTGCGCCTGTACAACCTAGAGGATGTCCCAGAGCAATTGCGCCACCATTGACATTCACGATATCTGGGTTCAATCCCAATTCTCTAATTACTGCTAAAGACTGAGAAGCAAATGCTTCGTTCAATTCCACCAAATCAATGTCTTTCAATTGCAATCCTGCTTGTTTCAAGGCTTTTGGAATGGCTTTCACTGGACCAATTCCCATAATTCTTGGTTCAACTCCTGCTGAAGCAAAGTTGACCAAACGCGCAATAGGAGAGAGGTTTAATTCTATAACCATTTCTTCGCTCATAATCAAAACGAATGCGGCACCATCGCTCATTTGAGACGAATTTCCAGCCGTTACACTTCCGTCAGCAGCGAAAACAGGTCTTAAACCAGCCAATGCTTCCACCGAAGTTCCCGCTCTTGGCCCTTCGTCTTTATTTACGATATAAGATTTGGTTTCTTTCTTGCCATTTTCATTGATGAATGTTTGTTCGATGGTTATTGGAACAATTTGCTTGTCAAATTTACCTTCAGCTTGCGCTTTCAAAGCTTTATTATGAGATTGAAAAGCAAACTCATCTTGGTCGGCTCTTGAAATGTTGTATTGTTTGGCAACGGCCTCTGCAGTCAATCCCATTCCCCAATAATAATCTTCGTGACCCGCTGCAGCGATAGCATAATCAGGAGTTGGTTTATATCCACCCATCGGGATGAAACTCATACTTTCGGCTCCACCGGCAATGATGCAATCCGCCATTCCAGATTGGATTTTGGCAGTCGCCATTCCGATAGTTTCCAATCCTGAGGCACAATATCTATTGACTGTTACACCGGGAACATCTTCGATTTTCAATCCCATCAGGGAAATTAATCGTCCCACGTTCAAACCTTGTTCGGCTTCCGGCATTGCATTCCCCACCATCACGTCATCGATGCGTTTCTTGTCGAAATCAGGCAATTCATTCATCATAAATTGAATCGTTTCTGCAGCGAGTTCATCAGGACGTTTGAATCTAAATACGCCCTTTGGAGCTTTCCCCACGGCGGTTCTGTATGCTTTTACTATATAGGCTGTTTTCATAATTATTATTTTGAATGATGAATTTTAAATTTTAAATGAAGCTCATTCAACATTTAAAATTCAAAATTTATAATTAGTTTCTTAAAGGTTTCCCTTTGGTTAACATAAATTGGATTCGTTCCAATGTTTTTCTTTCGGTGCAAAGCGACAAGAATGCTTCTCTTTCAATATCTAATAAATATTGTTCACTTACGAATGTTGGTTCTGATAAATCGCCTCCAGCCATTACATAAGCCAGCTTGTTGGCAATTTTCTTATCGTGTTCTGAGATGTATTTTCCAGCTTCCATTTGATTGGTTCCTACTAAGAACATTCCCAGTGCTTGTTTTCCCAAAACTTTCACGTCAGTTCTACGAATTGGTTGGGTGTAACCAGCTTCTGCCATAAGTAAAGCGTGTTTTTTCGCTTCTGCAATTTGACGGTCTTTGTTCACAACGACAACATCTTTTCCGTGTTGTAAAATTCCTAAATCAAATGCTTCGTGCGCTGAAGTTGACACTTTGGCCATAGCCACAGTCAAGAAATATTCCTGCAAGACATTTAGTTCCACATCATTTTTACGGAATAAATCCGATGCTCGCAACGCCATTTCTTTCGATCCGCCACCTCCGGGAATTACTCCCACTCCGAATTCAACCAATCCGATGTAGGTTTCCGCAGCAGCAACCACTTTATCAGCGTGCATACTCATTTCGCAACCACCACCCAGAGTCATTCCGTGTGGCGCAACCACTACCGGAATTCCCGAATAACGCACGCGCATCATCGTGTCCTGGAACATTTTGATAGCCATATTCAGTTCTTCGTATTCTTGTTCGACCGCCATCATAAATATCATTCCGATATTAGCACCCACTGAGAAATTTGCTCCCTGGTTTCCAATAACTAAACCTTGATATTCTTTTTCGGATAAATCAATGGCTTTGTTAATGGCTTGTAAAACATCACCACCAATTGTATTCATTTTCGACTGGAATTCTAAATTCAAAATTCCGTCTCCCAAATCCTGGATAATGGCTCCGCTGTTGCTCCACACTTTTTTGCTTTCGCGAATGTTGTTCAAGATGATAAAAGCGTTTTGTCCCGGAACTTTAGTTTGCGTTTTATTTGGAATATTATAGAAATAAGTAGCTCCTTCTTTAATGGAATAAAAACTGGAGCTTCCAGACGCTAACATCTCACTTGCCCAGGCTGGTGTAACCAAACCTTCGTCCTTGATCATTTCGATTCCTTTTGCCACGCCGATAGCGTCCCAAATTTCGAAAGGACCATTTTCCCAACCAAAACCAGCTTTCATCGCATCATCGATTTTGTATAATTCATCCGAAATTTCAGGTATTCTATTCGAAACATAAGCAAACATTGCAGCAAAACTTCTTCTGTAAAATTCGCCAGCCTTGTCTTTTCCTTTTACTAAAACCTTGAAACGCTCAATGGGTTTGTCGATGGTTTTTGTAAGTTCCAAAGTGGCAAATGAAGCTTTTTTGGCCGCACGATATTCCAAAGTATCCAAGTCCAAAGAAAGAATGTCTCTTCCTTCTTTTTTGTAAAACCCTTGTCCTGTTTTACTTCCGAGCCATTTGTTTTCCATCATTTTGTTGATGAAATCGGGCAATTTGAACAATTCGTGTTGTTCGTCGTTCGGGCAGTTTTCGTAAATGCCGTTGGCAACGTGTACCAAAGTATCCAAACCTACCACATCGACGGTTCTGAAAGTAGCCGATTTTGGTCTTCCAATGACTGGTCCTGTTAGTTTATCGACTTCTTCGATAGTCAACCCTAATTCTTTAACCAAATGGAATAAACTCTGTATTCCGAAGATTCCAATTCGGTTTCCAATAAAAGCTGGAGTATCTTTGGCTACGACCGAAGTTTTACCCAAGAATGTCGAACCATATATAGTAAGGAAGTCCAACACCTCGGTTGAAGTTTGTGGGCCAGGAATAATTTCAAATAATTTCAAATAACGCGCTGGATTGAAAAAGTGCGTTCCACAGAAATGTTTCTGGAAATCTTCGCTTCTTCCTTCGCTCATAAAATGAATCGGAATCCCGGATGTATTTGAGGTAATCAATGTTCCCGGTTTGCGGTATTTTTCGATTTGTTCAAACACCATTTTTTTGATGTCCAAACGTTCCACCACAACCTCAATAATCCAATCTACGTCAGCAATTTTCACCAAATCATCTGTTGTATTACCAGTAGTAATTCGACTGGCGAATTTTTGATGGTAAATAGGCGAGGGCTTTGATTTCAAGGCATTTTGGAAATGTTCGTTGACCAAGCGGTTGCGGACTATTTTGCTTTCGAGAGTCAGTCCTTTTTTGGCTTCAGCATCGGTGAGCTCTCTTGGAACAATATCCAAAAGCAGGACTTCGACCCCAATGTTGGCAAAATGACACGCAATTCCCGAACCCATAATTCCGGATCCGATTACTGCAACTTTTTTGATAGATCTTTTCATTTTAAACTGTTTATAGTTTTTGTTTATAGTTTTACTTCAAATAAAATTGACCTTCCAAAAGAAGGAATAGTATAGAATTAAAATATTTTCTTATCGGAAATTAATTCATTAATGATTTCTGAAACTTCAATAAAATTTTGAAGTTGTTCAGGAGTTACATTTTGTTTTACCACATCATTAAATTGGAGAACGGTATTTTTAGATAATTCTCGTTTTTCTTTTCCAAAATCGGTCAAATAAATCAACACGCCGCGACCGTCATCTGGGTTTGGCTTTTTGTAGATCAGCCCTTTCTCTTCCATGTTTTTCAACGTTCTAGTTAAACTAGTTGCTTCCATTCCCATCTTTGGCCCTAAAGCTGTTGAAGGAGTTCCTCCTTCTTTATCAATGCTTAATAAGGTAAAACCGGTTGCCATTGTTGCCGCGTATTTGGTAGCTTCTTCGTTGTACATTCTCGATACAGCTTGCCATGTAGCACGAAGTATATAATCTATCGTTTTATCTTTCATATTTTACTATAACGTTTTCAAAGATAATAAAAAAATAGTATGCACGCATAATAAATTTTAATTTTAAAATAAAAACTTGGTGAGTAGTTGGTAACATTAGAAATTTCGACTATTTGTAATCTTAACGAAGCAAAAGGTAGAATCTATTTTAACTTTGGTTTTAATTTTTATTTTTTTTTTAAAAAGCTCGGTTGGGTTATACCTAACTGCAGGGATTGTGCAATCATCTTAATTAGCCAATGATTTGCCAACCTAGTCTTTCGATACTATTGAATACCTCACTTACTATCAGCAGCGATACTAGGCGTGGAATTTCCTCTGATGTATATATTCAAATATTAAAAAAAATGACCAAAAGAAGTAGATATTGATACTTGTTCTAATCAAAAATTATAAATAATTAAATACTTTTGCTAAAAAGTATTTTATGTACAAAAAATCGATACTACTGCTAGTAATCTTAGTGGTTTTTTTGGTAATTTTCAGAGTTTTCATTGTCGATAGTTGCACCTCTAAATACATCAAATATTCAGAAAGTCAATCGCAATCCGGTGCTTATGTAGGAGACCAGTCCTGCAAAAAATGTCATGCTAATGAATTTAATGACTGGAAGCATTCCGATCATTATATGTCGATGTTGCCACCCAATGATTCGACAGTAAAAGGGGATTTCAACAATGTAACTTTCACGGCTGATGGAGTTACGAGTCGTTTTTATAAAAAAGGGGCTAAATTCTATATTAATACCGAGGGAGATGATGGAAAAAATCACGATTTCGAAATTAAATATATTTTTGGGTATAAACCCTTGCAACAATATTTGGTTCAATTTCCTGATGGACGTTTGCAAGTGCCTCGATTGAGCTGGGATGTGAATAAAAAGAAATGGTTCAACCAATATGCTGGTCAAAATATTCCATCTCACGATTGGTTGCACTGGACTGGAAATGCTCAAAATTGGAATACAATGTGTGCCAGTTGTCATTCGACCAATCTAAAAAAGAATTATGATATTAAAACAGATAGCTATAAAACGAGTTATTCAATAATTAACGTAAGTTGTGAAAGTTGTCACGGAGCCGGGAAACAACACGTAGATTTTATTAGTGGCGACTATAAATCGGGGGAAAGAGTGGCCGGTAGTTTTATGAAATTAGCCAAAAACTCTAAACAAACCGAAGAATTAACTACTTGCGCTCCTTGCCATGCCCGCGTTTCTGAGCTCAGCGGTTCGCATATTGACAGTCCAGAAATTATGGACAATTATATTCCAGCTATTCCAGATACCGAAAACTATCACGCTGATGGTCAGGTAGATGATGAGGATTATATATATACTTCCTTTTTGCAAAGCAAGATGTTTCACAAAGGCGTGACGTGTAGTACGTGTCATAATCCCCATTCGGTAAAACTCAAACGCGTTGGCAATCAAACCTGTACGCTTTGCCATAATCCTACCAAATATGATGTTCCAACGCATACTTTTCATAAAAAAGGAACTCCAGGAGCCGAGTGCAAAAACTGCCATATGCCAGGCAAACTCTATATGGGTAATGATTTTCGTCACGATCATAGTTTTAGGGTGCCTCGACCAGATTTATCTGTAAAATATGGAACTCCAAATGCTTGCAGCAATTGCCATAAAGACAAATCGGAAAAAGTTTTGGCCGATGCAATTGTAAAATGGTATGGTCCTAAAAGGAAGTATCATTTTGCCGAGGATTTGATTCCCGGAAGTCGATTGGATTTGGAAAGTGAAAAACATTTGACGAAACTTATTGACAATAAATTTGTTCCAAAAATTATTAAAGCAACTGCTACTTTTTATTTAGGTTCCATTCAAACACAAACCAGTTTAAATACAATTTTAGCCAGATTAGCCAGTAAAGAAGCCCAAATTCGATATCGTGCTTTAAGAAGTTTAGCCTCTTTTCCATCAGAAAGTTGGAGCGAAGCTGTTGGACCTTTATTGTCGGATAATGTGAGAGCTGTACGAATTGCAGCAGCCGATTTATACATAACTATTCCGAGAGAGCAAGTAGCATCGCAATATGAAAAAGCTTTTTCATCGGCACAAATTGAATTGGAAAAATCATTGCGTTTTCAAACTGATTTTTCGACAGGAAATGTGATGTTGGCCGATTACTATTTAAAATTACAAGATTATGCAAATGCCCAAAAGTTTTATTTGCGTGGGTTGAAAAAGGACAGTAATATGAACTATGCTTGGCTTAATTTGTCGGCTGCATATAATTCGCAAGGGAAGGATGCAGAAGCTTTGCAAGCCTTGCATTCCGCCCTTAAAAATGATTCTAAAAATGAGCGAATATATTACAATATGGCTTTACTCTATAATGAGATGAATAATATTTCCGCTGCTGAAAAAGCTTTTGCAACAGCGGTTGAATTGAAATCTACTAATCCTAGAGTCTATTACAATTATGGATTGCTGTTGAATCAGATTAAAAAATTTGCAGCAGCTGAGACTATTTTATTGAAAGGAATTCAAATTAATCCTTCTAATTCTGAACTATATTACTCACTTACTTTTGTTTATATTCAATCAAATAATAAAACAAAAGCAATTTCAACGGCTATGAAGTTAAAGCAATTAGACGCGGGTAATCCAAATTATCAACAAGTATTTCAAAGCCTTGGTTTATGATTTAAAGAGATTGCAAACGGCAATTGTTTGTTTGTAATCTTTTTTAATCTCAAATTTTCTAGATGGTGGCTAGGAAAAACCAGCACTGAAGTAGTAAGTTAAATAGCATTACTTAAGTTTTGCACTTTTTATAAATTTGTATTATGTATAAAAGACATTTATTAAGTATTAGCTTTTTGCTCTTTGCTTTTCTTCAATTTAGTGTTAAAGCTCAAGATTTAGGTGATTCAGAAAAGACTTGCCCTGTTAAATCGTTGCCTGAACTCTTTAAAAAGAAAGATTCTATTTTGGTTTTAAAACCAATGAAAAATAATTTTTTCCTTCTCATACCTATAATTGGTTCTCAACCAGCAACTGGATTCTCCTATGGATTTGTTACACAATACACATTCAAAGGGAAGAAGGTCGATGACAAATATTCGTCCATTAATCTAGGTGCTACTTTTACCGAAAAGAAGCAATTACTTATCAATGTCAAGAATAGTGTAATGCTTAGTAATAATAAAATTTTTTTGAGTGGCGATTGGCGTTTTTATATTTTTTCGCAACCCAATTACGGATTAGGAACTGATCTTATTCCCCCAAAACATAGAGAAGAGTATTTTGATTTGAATGCTTTAGAAGAACCGATGAGCTATAATTATTTAAAGTTTCATCAAACGGCTTCTTGGGAAGTTAAAAACAATTATTATGTAGGTGCAGGGGTTCATTTGGATTGGTACACCACCATAACCGACAAAAATCTTGATATTTCCGCAGGACAATTAACCAATCATTATAATTATAGCAAGAAGTATGATTATAATGAAAATGAATATTTTGTGAATGGTTTGAGCCTAAATTTGTTATATGATTCTCGGGACAATCAAATCAACACGAATCACGGAATGTTTGCCAATATTAATTTAAGATTCAACCCAGCTATAACTAAAAGTCAGCATGCTAGCAATGTGCTTTTTATGGAGTATCGATATTTTTTGTCTTTGAGCAAATACAACAAGCAACATGTTTTTAGTGTTTGGACAACTGGCCAGTTTTTAACTTCAGGATCTGTTCCCTATTTGAATTTACCATCAATCGGCTGGGACCAAAGAAGTAGAAGTGGAAAAGGATATACGCAGGGATTGTTTCGGGGTCAAAAAATAGTGTATTTTGAGTCGGAGTATAGGTTTCCAATCAGTTGTAATCAGCTCATTAGCGGAACTGTGTTTGGAAATTTAACTTCTGCTAATGATAAAGACCGGGACATTCGTCTTTTTCAATATATTCAACCTGCATTGGGAGTTGGTTTGCGAATTTTAATTGACAAAGCCACTCGAACAAATCTTGTTTTAAATTATGCTTGGGGTCGTCATTCTGAAGCTTTTTATCTTAACGCAGGAGAAACATTTTAAATTCAATTAATACAAAATTTCTACTTCTAATTAAATTCTATAATTATAATGTAATGATCTCATTAGTATTTTTCAGCTCAAATGAGTAAATAATTAATGATATTATTTTTTCTTTGTAATATTCTAATTGAAAATTTCCAAATATATTCAAAAAATCATCCTTGTAAATATCGAAAAACCAGTAACTTAAAAAATACTTTAGAAAAAGGTTCAAAAAAGCCTTGTATAACTGAATAAACAGACTACTTTTGCACCCGCATTGGCGCACAAGTTCATAAAAATCCTGACAAACTAAAAGCA
>NZ_JANPFL010000177.1:0-1493 GCF_031423415.1 Flavobacterium sp. | reverse complement strand
GTTTGCAGCATTTCCCAAATTTTTGGGTTGCTTCCAGTAGCAAGAATTAGTTTTTCGGTAAAATAATTCTCAGTTTGCGTTTCGACTTGCCAAAAATCATTTTTCTTATAAATCGATTGTACACTTTGACTTGTCAAAACTTGAACTCCGAGTTTTTGAGTAGCATTTATAAAACAATCAATAATGGTTTGTGATGAATTAGAAACTGGAAACATTCGTCCATCGGCTTCGATTTTGAGTTTGACTCCATTTTTTTCAAACCATTCGATAGTGTCGCTAGTACAAAATTGATGAAATGGCCCACGTAATTCTTTTTCGCCACGTGGATAAAACTTAACCAAATCGTTTGGTTCGAAACAAGCATGAGTAACGTTACAACGACCGCCACCCGATATTCGAACTTTTTCTAGAACCGTTTTTCCTCGTTCTAATATGCCAACTTTTAGTTTTGGGTTTTTCTCGACAATATTTATTGCTGTAAAAAATCCAGCTGCGCCGCCGCCAACTACAATTATATCGAAATTTTGATTCATTTTTAATTTAATCTTTGTCAAATTTTTTAACTCAGACAAAGATAGACATTACAATCGAGTTATATCCTGTTTGGAAAATCAGAAATTATTGCATCGACATTTAATGCTTTCATTTTTTGAATATCCTCAATTTCGTTGACTGTCCAAGTGTGAATTTCGATACCTTTATTTTGTATTTTTGTCACATTTTCTTGGTTCAATAAATGAAAATAAGGATTGATGGTTTTGGCTTTTATAAATTTGGCAAATGAAAAACCCAAGTCCAAATCAGTAGCTGTTAAAACTCCAATTTGTATATTATCATTCAAAAAACGAACTTGTTGTAAAGCATTCCAATCGAAACTTGAAATGATAAAATTGCGATAATTCATGTTTTTTGTCTCAACATATTTTTCAATTAATTCAATAACTTTTTCGACAGTTTCATAACTTTTCAGTTCAATATTAATAAAAGCGGTATTGTTTACCATATCAATAACTTCTTCTAAAGTCGGAATTTGATGTTTTCCATCAATCCGAAAACTTCTCAATTCAGATAAAGTCATCTGATTTACAAAACCTTTTCCGTTGGTTGTTCTGTCGATTTTTTCATCGTGAATAACAATAATTTCTTTATCTAAACTTAAATGAACGTCTATTTCAATTCCGTGACAACCCAAATCAATTGCCTTTTGAAATGCAATTAATGTATTTTCTGGTTCATGCCCTTTTGCACCACGATGACCAATTTTCAGCATTTTATTTTTTTTAAACCACAAAGTTTATTAATTTTTTTCTAATAATACAATTCCAAAATTCGAATTAATAAATACTTTTCCGTAATAAAGACTACTTTTTTATTTAGAAGTGGTTTAAACTTTTTTGATTGAAGCGAAAAATTAAGATTTTTGTTTCAGATTTTGGATTTTTTTTATTGGATAGCATCGCTATCGAATAAAAAAAATCTGAAATATGGGGCAA
>NZ_JANPFL010000176.1:0-5864 GCF_031423415.1 Flavobacterium sp. | reverse complement strand
TACAATTTTAAGCTCCGATTCAACCAAATCAAGGAACAAATTGTTTTTTGGCTTAATTATTTGTTCAACTTCTATCCTGAAAATAATATTCCTATTTTTGTGGAAATTAAAAATAGCTCTTTTTAAGGGTTGACTAATTATTATTATACTTTAAAATATTTTTAATGCAATAACAAAGAATCACTCCAAGAAGAAAGCAAACCAAATGCTAATGTATTTAAAAAAATTATACATTTAAGCTAATCCTTAAACCGAATCCTCACCCTCCAATTTTCCTACTACTGAGGTCGCCAAAGCATTGCCTAAAACATTAGTAGCACTTCTAAACATATCACAGAAATGGTCGATTGGAAGAATCAAAGCAATACCTTCGATTGGGATTTTAAACATGCCGCAGGTGGCAGCTACAATAACTAGACTGGCTCTTGGAACTCCTGCAATTCCTTTGCTGGTTAACATCAAGACTAAAAGCATCGTCATTTGAGTTCCCATATCTAAATGAATCCCATAGGCTTGTGCGATAAATAAGCTGGCAAAAGTCATATACATCATGCTACCGTCTAAATTGAAAGAATAACCTAAAGGCAGCATAAAAGCAACGATTTTGTCTTTAATTCCAAAACGTTCTAATTCCTCGGTCAATTTTGGAAAAACCGCTTCGCTACTGGTTGTGCTAAAGGCAATAATCAATGGTCCAACAATATAATGCAATAAAGTTTTCATTCTTTTTCCCAGAAAAATAAATCCAACTGCTAAAAGGAAAACCCATAAAGAACCAATTCCAACTAAAAAAGATGCGAAAAATTTAATGTACGTTAACACTAATTCGTTTAAGTCTTTTATGGCAAAAACGCCAGCAATCGCACCAAAAACACCCATCGGAGCAAACTTCATCACATAATTGACCATTTTAAGGACAATATGGGACAACACTTCTATTCCATGAGTTACGGGTTTTGCATAGGTGCCAATTGAAGCTGCTGCCAAACCAAAAAAGATGGAGAAAATTACAATTTGAATGATTTCATTATTCGCCATGGCTTCAACAATGCTTCTAGGAATAATGTGTTCGATAAAATTCTGAATAGAAAAACTTTGCGTTTTTCCCGTTACTTCTGCAGCTGCCGATAAGTCGATATTGGACAAATTCAGTCCCACTCCAGGTTCTAAAATGTTGACCCAAAACAGTCCTATCAACAGTGAAATAAACGACGCACTAAAAAACCAAGCTAACGCTTTTCCTCCTACTCTACCAACGGTTTTTATATCGCCTAACTTAGCAATTCCCGGCACTAAGGTACTGAATACCAACACTGCTATTATCATTTGTACCAAACGAATAAAAACAGTGGCTAAAATTTTTATCTTGTCGCTAAATTCCTTTGCAAAAGAAGCATCATAGTTATTATGAACATAAATACCCAAAAATGCTCCTAAAAGCATGGCGATAACAATTTGAACAGTAAGATTTCCTAAAAAGGAAGATTTTTTGGATGTAGTTTGAGTCATTTTTTTTGGTGCTTAGTTTGCAGTATTCGGTTTGCAGTTCGCAGAACATAACAAACTAAACACCAAAACTATTATAAATAAGTTTTGTTTAATAAATAGAAATCGGCAAGAACAAGTGCCGCCATCGCTTCCACAATGGGAACTGCACGAGGAACAACGCACGGATCGTGACGACCTTTACCTTTCATTTCGGCAATATTTCCTTGGTTATCTAAAGATTCTTGCTTTTGCATAATAGTGGCCACAGGCTTGAAAGCTACACGGAAATAAATATCCATTCCGTTGCTGATTCCTCCTTGAATTCCTCCTGAAAGATTGGTTTTAGTGGTTCCGTCAGGGTTATATAAATCATTGTGCTCGCTTCCTTTCATTTGTGCTCCACAGAAACCGCTACCAAATTCGAATCCTTTAACCGCATTTATAGAAAGCATCGCTTTTCCTAATTCGGCATGCAATTTGTCGAAAACGGGTTCACCTAATCCAATGGGAACATTTTGAATCACACACGTTATGGTTCCGCCTACGGTGTCTCCTTGTTTCTTGATCACACGGATGTATTCTTCCATTTCGGCAGCCATTTTTTCATCGGGACAGCGCACTGCATTGCTTTCAATTTTCGAAAAATCCAAATCTTGATACGGTTTATCTATAAATAACGGTCCCACCGACGAAACAAAAGCATTGATTTTTAGTGATGGCAACATTTGTTTTGCAATCGCTCCTGCCACTACTCTACTGGCGGTTTCACGGGCTGAACTTCTTCCTCCGCCACGATAATCGCGAACGCCATATTTTTTCTCATACACATAATCGGCATGACTGGGTCTGTAATTGTCTTTTATATGCGAATAATCATCCGACTTTTGATTGGTATTCGGGATGATAAAACCGATAGGGGTTCCGGTGGTTTTCCCTTCGAAAATTCCAGATAAGAATTGTACATCATCAGGTTCTTTGCGCTGAGTAACAATAGCAGATTGTCCAGGTTTTCGGCGAGACATTTCAAATTGAATGGCTTCCAAATTTAATTCAATTCCCGAAGGACATCCGTCAATTATTCCGCCTAAAGCTTCTCCGTGCGATTCACCAAAAGTTGTTACTCTAAATAAAGTTCCGTAGCTATTTCCTGCCATTATAATTAGTTTTGAACAAATATAATATTTTAGTTCAAAGTTTAAAAGTTTAAAGTGCGAAGTTTTGAAAAGCAATTTAGAAACCGTTGATTATTTGAACCACGCTATACTTTGGATTGTATTTTCAACTTTGAATTAAAGGATAAAAAAGGAGTCCTAAAAAAATTTGAATTATACTATACTATTTTTTAGTAACTAAAGTTATATGTTATAAAACCAAAAAAATATGAAAAAAATAGTTTTCCTGTTCGTCCTATTTTGTGCCAGTCAATTGGCTAATGCTCAGGAATTAGGTTTTCGTCTAGGAGACGTAGCTGGCGGCAGTGCAGCTGTTGATGCTGTTTTCGCACTCGGAAAATTTAGTAGAGTTCATGCTGATGTTTCGTTTGGAGACGGCGGCGTTGGAACCGAAGCACTTTGGGATTTTCTATACAAACCAGTAGATGGGCAAGCACTAAAATGGTACGTTGGCGTTGGCCCATCAATGGTAATTAATGATGATTTTTTCCTTGGAGCCAGCGGCGAAATTGGTTTAGAATATCGTTTTGAAGAAGTTCCAATTGTTTTGAGTTTGGATTGGCGACCAACCCTATGGCTAGTGAAAGAAACTGAGTTTCATACTGGTGGTTTTGGCTTTAATGCTAGATATGTTTTTTAGAAAATTGGTATTTATAGCCACCAATAATATTTTCATTTACAGTCTATTAAATGAAATTCATTGCAGACATTTTGCTTACACTTCTTAGGGCAATGATGATTTACGTATCACAAGCACATGCTATGATTGTAACGTGCAAAAAAATGGTGAAAGATTAGAATAGTGTCGAGCACGACACAAACCTTGTCGTAGCTTCAAACTACTCCAAGCACAAAAACCCTTTCCAAACTGGAAAAGGGTTTTGTATTAAAGAGAATAATTTGTTTTTATCCTTGTATGCTGTTTTTGTACATACTTCTGAATTTAAAGTATGCAAACAACAAACCTACAATAGCCAATACCAAAACATAATTGTCAATTGGTGAAGGAGGAGTAGCATCACCACCTTGTAAATCGCCAGTATCACTCTCATCGCCAGGTACTCCACCTGCAAATAGCGCAAATGTAGAACATAAGAACGCCGCAGTGATGTAAAATTTTAATGCAGTATTTTTCATTTTTTTCATTTTTATTAATTTATTATTTTTTTTAGATTTTTATAATTTAATTGTTAGTTCAACACTTTTTTAGTTGCAATGTTGCTGTCTTCTAATGTTACTTTTACAATTATAACTTCATTCACCGTTTTTAAATTGTTGATTGAAGCCGTATTTGATTTTACATTATTGCGTTCAGCAATTAATCTTCCTTGAATGTCATATACTTTGATGTCGCTGATGGCCATGGTTTTTGAGTTCACATTTAACATTCCGTTGCTTCTTGAAATAACAACACTGTTCTCATCGAAAACTGGCGCATCTACTTTCAATGTTTTTTGGAATTTCAAACTAAATCTTGTGTTGTCTGTACCTGCTGCTGCAACAAAGGTATATAATTTTGTTGATAAATTTGTTTCAACTCCTGTTGTTTTATCTACCAAATAAATTTCTTTTCCAAGAGCGAACAAACCATCTACGTGGTCTATCGCAATAGAATAAGTATCGGCTGTTGTAGCTTTAAAGCTCAGTGGCACTACATCTGTTCCGTCGAATGGCAACGCACGTCCTTGAATTGCATAATCGGTATTGTCAAGTACTGAGTTTAATGCGGTTTTAGCATCATTGAAATATTTAGCATCAAATTCATCTACACCTTGATTAGCACCCGAAGTATAGTTTATCGCCATTTGTGCGAATTCACCCTTATCGTTTGTAGCGTTCAACCAAATTCTATTGTTCTCTACCACTTGTTTGGTTTTAAAGAACTGACCAGTAGTATTGGTGGCTCTTTGTCCGTTGTTAAATGTCAAGCTGGTAGAAGCATTTTTAGCTTCTACTATGAATCCTTGTCCTGTCTGAATGATTCCATTTGGATTAAACACTTGAGCTTGACCGTTTGAAACAAATGTTCCATTATTAACAGTACAATAAGAACCTCCCAAAGTTCCATTTGTTTTCCTCCAGAAATACAAAGTACTAGTAATTTTGGTACTATTGTCTGAAATAAACTGTGCCATGCTGATAGGCGATGGATACGGATTTCCAACGGCATTGAAACGCATTCCAACTCCATTATTTACTAGAGTAACTGCAATTGAACCATTGTTTGGAACTCCTGTAAACACTCCTGGATAAGCTGTAGGAATGCTTGCACTAGCTAAACTTGGCATACGAATCAAATAACCAGTACCGATAGCGAAGTTTGTTGTTGAAGGACTTGGCACTGCATTGTACAAATTGGTACCCGTGTTGTAGGTATAAAACCGGTTCAATAGCGTAGTTGGTGAGAAATTCAATAAATTCTGACTTGCTACTGGCGATGACCATAAGGTATAATCCAACAGTTTCAGTGCTGAACTATTGCGTTTTACGGTAATGGCACCTGTATTTGTTGCAGTACCCGTCTGAATTAAATTGGCATTGTTTTCAAATACAACGGCTGTGGCACCGGCATTGTTGATTAGCTCATTTACTATAGTCAGGTTCCCTGAATTCACGGTAAGAACTCCGGAGTTTACAGTTAGTTTTTTGGCAATGATTACACCGTCTGCAGGAGAATTAAAATTCCCAGCAATAATCGCATCGACTGATGCTGTTGGAGGACCGTAAGACCAAGATGAACCATTCCAAGTGGTTGCGGAATCAATGGTCAAGTTTAATGTTGCCGTGTTACAACCATCAACATAAGTATAAACTCCAGAAACTGTATATAGTATTCCATTTCCTAGTGGTGTTGCCCATAAATAAGAACCTCCTAGTTGTGCTTGTGTCACATTATTATTTGTTGTTGAAGGCGTGATTGTTAAATTCAACGTATTAATAACGGTGCATCCACTACCATTTACGGTATTGAAAGTATATATTCCTGTGGAAGTATAATTCAAACCACTAACTGGCCAAGTATAACTATCACAAGACGTTTGAGTATCATTAGTTGTTAATTGAGCAGGAGCTGCATTGATTGTTGCACTTGCTGTTGCAGTACATCCGTTAGCATCCGTTACAGTATAGTTATAAGTTCCTGCTGTTAAAGAAGCGGTTGCATCACCTGAATAGGTTAATGTTCCTGTTCCTCCACTTGAAGCT
>NZ_JANPFL010000175.1:0-27056 GCF_031423415.1 Flavobacterium sp. | reverse complement strand
GATAAAGCTGAAATAGAACAATTATCTTTTTTTTGACACCTTGTTTTTAAAAATGACAGAGTATAAAAAATAAACAACTGAATAACAATAAGATAAAAAATAGAAATAGCCGTTTTTATTTTTTATCGGACATTAATGCTTATAAATATATGCTAGCTAACATCAAACATTATTATATTTTAATCCAATTTAACGATAATGTTTGTCAAGTTTATGGTGTAAGCACCTAAAGCGACCCGTTTCTCCTGCATTGTGACTCCTACGGAGTGACAAATAGCTTTATATTTTGGACTATTTTATAAGCGTTTATAGTGTAAAATTACATAAGTATTAAAAATATCAGAAGACGGAAATTATTTTTGGGGAGTAGTTTTTTTTGGTTTTTTGGTTGGAGGTTGCTGTTAACAGCAACCTCTTTTTTTTTGAAAATTTTACAAGTTTTGCTTTGAACTAGGCAAAATAATGTGTGAATATTATAATCAATTACTAAAGTAGTATAACTTTTTAAGTGTCTTTAAAAGCGACCTTTAATATTCATTATTAGCATCTAAATAATTCAATAAAAAGTTATGATACAAGTAAAAAAACACGGAATAATAATTGACAAAACAACACTCCCATTCGAGAATGAAGGCGTGTTAAACCCTGCTGCTATTAGAGAGGGAGCTTTTGTCCATCTGTTTTATAGAGCGGTTGCCTATGGGAATTATTCTAGTATTGGCTATTGCAAATTATTGGGACCCTTAGAAGTAGAGCAGCGGATGAATACTGCTTTGATTTCTCCAGAATTTGAGTATGAAAAGCACGGTATTGAGGATCCAAGAATCGTAGAAATTGACGATTTGTTTTACCTTACTTATACGGCTTATGATGGCATAAACGCTTTGGGAGCCTTGGCAACTTCTACCGATTTAATTCATTTTGATAAAAAAGGAATCATTGTTCCTCAAATGACGTACGAGGAATTTAATAGTTTGGCGGAAACTGATATTGTATTGGACGAAAAATATTATCGCTTCAATCAGCACAATCATATTATTGAGAAAGAAGGATTGAAAATGTTGCTTTGGGACAAGAATGTTATTTTCTTTCCAAGACGAATCAACGGCAAATTGTGGTTCTTTCACCGCGTTCGACCTGAAATACAAATTGTAGTGCAAATAGAATCATTAGAAGAGCTAACAAAAGATTTTTGGAAAAATTATTTTCTTCATTTTAATGATTTTGTAGTGCTTTCGCCAAAATACGAACACGAAAAAAGCTATATCGGCGGTGGTTGTCCTCCCATTGAAACTGACTTGGGATGGCTTATTATTTATCACGGGGTTCACGAGACCACAAAAGGCTATGTTTATTCGGCTTGTGCCGCTTTGTTGGATTTAGATAATCCACAAATCGAACTAGCACGTTTGCCTTATGCATTGTTTAAGCCTGAGGAACCTTGGGAACTAAAAGGCGAAGTCAATAACGTGTGTTTCCCTACTGGAGCTGCAATTTTTGATGATACTTTATATATTTATTACGGTGCTGCCGACGAAAGAGTGGCTTGTGCATCTGTAAGTGTTTCTGAATTGCTAAAAGAATTAATGTCAAACAAAAAATCAAATGATAAATAAAATAATAGTCAACCCAATCCAAGTATTGCCAACAAAAATTTATCCTAAAAATAGTTCTGATATTGGAATCAATTTTCAAAAAGCAGCAATCAAATTGCCTGAAATTTTAGTTGTTACCACTTATCCACCCAGAGAATGTGGCATAGCTACCTATTCGCAAGATTTAATCTTTGCTTTAAATAACAAATTCTCTAAATCATTTAACATTAAAATTGCCGCATTAGAATCAGAAAACGAACATCCTACTTATACAGATGCTATTTATGCCGTTTTAGAAACCGATAATGCCAATTCTTACGCAGCATTAGCGCTCAAAATCAACAATAATTCGGCTAATGAAATGGTTTTAGTTCAGCATGAATTTGGTTTGTTTAGTGGCAATGAAGGAGATTTCATTTCATTTTTAAAATCCATTCGTAAACCAATAATTTTAGTTTTTCATACTGTTTTGCCACGTCCTTCCGAAAATCTTAAAAGTCAAGTCCAAGCCATCAATGCAGCAGTTGATAATTTTATAGTGATGACCAATTCATCCTCAAAAATATTGCAAAACGATTATGCTGTTTTGCGAGATAAAATTGCCGTAATCCCACACGGAACGCATCTTGTAGAACATTTGAACAAGGAAGTCCTTAAAGAAAAATACCATTTATCAGGCAAAAAAATCATATCTACTTTTGGTTTGTTGAGTTCCGGGAAATCCATCGAAACGTCTGTAGAGGCGCTGCAAACTATTGTCAAGGAACAACCTGATGTATTATTTCTAATTATCGGTAAAACACATCCAACAGTTTTCAAAAGAGAAGGCGAAAAATATAGAAATTCCTTAGAAGACAAAATTATTGCTTTGAATTTGCAAAACAATGTAAAATTCATCAATAAATATTTGCCGCTGGACGAACTATTGGAATACCTGCAACTTACGGATATTTATCTTTTTACGTCCAAAGATAGAAATCAAGCCGTGAGCGGTACGTTTGCTTATGCTATTAGTTGTGGTTGTCCAATAATTTCTACTCCAATTCCCCACGCGGTCGAAGTTTTGAAAAACGATGTTGGGATTATTATCGATTTTGAAAATCCTGAACAATTAGCAAAAGAAGTAATTCATTTGTTAGGAGATGATCAATTGCGCAAAAATATCACTGCCAATGGCATTCACAAATTAGCCCCAACTGCTTGGGAAAATTCGGCAATTGCCCATGCGCTTTTAATAGAAAAAAAGGTCGCTCATCCAATAAATTTGCAGTATAGAATTCCCAAAATCAATCTCAATCATTTCAAAAATTTAACAACTCCGTTTGGAATGATTCAGTTTTCAATCATCAATCAGCCCGATTTAAACTCGGGTTATACTATCGATGACAATGCAAGAGCTTTGGTCGCCATGTGCCAGCATTTTGAATTAACAAACGACAAAACCGATTTAGAGTATATCAATCGTTATTTCAGTTTTATAAGACACTGTTATCAAGCCGACGGGACTTTCTTGAACTATATCAATAGTAACAAAAAGTTTACCAAACAAAACAGCGAAAATCTCGACGATGCAAACGGAAGAACCATCTGGGCTTTGGGATACCTCATTTCTTTGGGTGAAATTTTGCCAGCAAAATTATATGAAGATGCTGTAGTGGCAATGCAATTGGGATTAAAAAATGTTCATAAAATTACTTCTACTCGATCTATCGCTTTCATCATTAAGGGGATTTATTATAGTAATCTGAAACAAAAATCGATTCAAAATGTGCTTTTACTACAACATCTTGCCGATAAATTGGTACAGATGTTCAAACACGAAGCTAAGGAAGATTGGCAATGGTTCGAAAGCTATCTTACATATGCCAATAGCATTTTACCTGAAGCGATGCTGTGTGCTTACTTATCTACAGGTGAGAACTCCTATAAGAATATTGCCAAAAAATCTTTCGATTTCTTATTGTCAAAGATTTACAGAAACAACAGTATTAGGGTAGTTTCAAATAAAGGTTGGCTCAACATAGGTGAGAAATTAAATCTCGAAAAAGTAGGTGGCGAACAGCCCATTGACGTAGCATACACCATTTTGGCGCTGAGCAAATTTTACAACACATTTGAAGATGAGAAGTATTGGCGAAAAATGAAAATTGGTTTCAACTGGTTTTTGGGACACAATCATTTACATCAAATTATCTATAATCCGTGTACTGGTGGTTGTTATGATGGTTTAGAAGATAAATATGTCAATTTGAACCAAGGTGCCGAATCAACGGTAAGTTATTTGATGGCACGACTTACAATGGAAAAACATTTGAAAGAGAAACTAGCTCAAAAAACGAATGAAATGATTATGCCTAGGAAAAGCAAATTGAAATCAAATGTAAAAATTTCGATTATTGAACCTAAAAAACTAGGAATTATATAAGTTTTATCCAAAGTTATGTAACAATCTAATCCTCAGTTTTTAGAAATTTACATATAGAAATAACGGAAGTTAATTTCTTTAAAAAAACAGTCAATGTCGTTTGGTCAAGAGAAGAAGCTACTCACCAATAATGTAAAATTATTGGTACTAACAAATGACTTTGATGTTTTTTAATTTATTCAAGAATATAAACACTAGTATTATGATACCAAAAATTGGGATTACCGAAGATCATTTGCAAAAAGCGAACGCATTGCTTTCA
The DNA here is from genome assembly GCF_031423415.1 of Flavobacterium sp. Taxonomy (GTDB): domain Bacteria; phylum Bacteroidota; class Bacteroidia; order Flavobacteriales; family Flavobacteriaceae; genus Flavobacterium. The sequence continues at coordinate 22,774 of NZ_JANPFL010000175.1, read as the reverse complement.
GTTGTTTTGGCAGATGAAATGACACTATATGTCAAAACAAGAAAATTTCACTGGAATGTAGCAGGACAAAGTTTTATGGAATTGCATAAATTATTTGAATCGCAGTACACCGAATTAGAAGCTATTATTGATGCTGTGGCCGAACGTATCGGTAAATTAGGTGGCAAAACGATAGGAACAATGAACGAATTTGTATTGCTAGCTCGAATTGTGGAGCATCCAAACCAATACCCAGTTCAGAACACGATGCTTACAGAACTTTTATCGGATCACGAATCACTAGTGGCTGAATTGCGAAAAGACATCGATTTAGCAACAGAAGAACACCACGATGCTGGAACAGCCGATTTGCTCACTGGAATTATGCAACAACACGAAACCATAGCTTGGATTTTGAGACGGTATTTAGCTTAAAATAAAAATCAATTTGCGTAAATTGTTTTTTTTGGTTGGCGGCTGTCTTTTATAGACAGTCGCTTTTTTTTGTAGATTATACGTAGCAAGAAAAATATATTGACGCAATAAGTAAAAGAAGTTTTTGCCACTGTTTTCCCAAATTAAAAAAGATTTTACAAGTTTTCTGAGGAATCAATCTGTGCTAATCTGTGAAATCTGTGGCAAAGAAATTTAGAGTTTTAAAACACGACATTAAATTTTAATCATTACTTAGACAACTCGTTCAAGAATAAAAACAGTAAATAATATAACTTATCGCCAAAATTATATAACAGGTTTTCCGGCTAAGTCGCTCATCTTTACCCATTGAAAACTGAAACTATTTAGTGTAATATAAAACTGTACTATTTTGACTCCATATTTACAAAATGTTTTTAATGATGCCGGTAATGTAACCCAATTTGCCTTGCGTTTTTTTAAAGAAATGCTCAAACCTCCGTTTCAATTCCGAGAGTTTATCCGACAATGTTTTGCTGTTGGATATAAAACATTGCCGTTAATAAGCATCACAGGATTTATTATGGGATTGGTGTTGACCATTCAATCACGACCCACATTGTTGAAATTTGGAGCCGAATCTTGGTTGCCCAGTATGGTTTCGTTGTCTTTAATTAGAGAAATTGGACCTGTTGTTACCGCCTTAATTTGTGCTGGAAAAATCGCTTCAGGAATTGGAGCCGAGTTGGGTTCGATGAAGGTAACCGAGCAAATTGATGCAATGGAAGTTTCTGCCATCAATCCCTATAAATATTTAGTTGTTACCCGAATTTTGGCGACCACACTTATGCTGCCAATTTTAGTGATTTATGCTGATTTTATTGGTATTTACGGTGGTTATGTAGGCTACAACATTCACGGAAGTATGACCTTGTTTCGCTATTTTTCGGATGTGTTAGAACATTTAGAATTTTTAGATTTTTTTCCTGCCGTGATCAAAACCTTTTTCTTTGGTTTTTTTATAGGATTAATTGGTTCTTACAAAGGGTTTAATGCTTCAAACGGAACCGCTAGTGTGGGTATTGCAGCAAACGAAGCAGTGGTTGCAGCCTCACTTTCTGTATTTATTATCGATATGATGGCGGTACAATTAACTGATTTATTTTTCTAAGATATGGAAGCTAAACCTATCATAGCCATTACAAATTTGTATAAATCTTTTGGCGATAAAGAAGTTTTAAAAGGAATAAACCTTAGAGTTCAAAATGGAGAAAATTTAGTAATTCTAGGACGTTCCGGTTCTGGAAAATCGGTAACTATAAAATGTCTGGTGGGATTAGACAGGGCTGATAAAGGGGAAATCAAAATTTTTGATCAAGAAATCACCAGTTTAAATAATGATCAGATCAACGAAATCAGGACGAGTATTGGTTTTATGTTTCAAAATGGTGCTTTGTATGATTCGATGTCAGTAAGGCAAAATTTGAGATTTACCTTGAAACATCACAGCCAAAATTTAGAAGAATCGGACATTGAAAGTCGCATTAGCGAAGCTCTGGAAAGTGTTGGTTTAGTCGAGGCCATAGATAAAATGCCTGCAGAATTATCTGGAGGTATGAAAAAAAGAATCGCATTGGCAAGAGCGATAATCATCAAACCCAAGATTATTTTGTATGACGAACCTACTTCGGGTTTAGACACGATTACCTCTCGAGAAATTAGCGAATTGATACTGTCAGTTCAAAAAAAATACAAAACAAGTTCGATTATCATTACACACGATATGGCTTGCGCAAAAACGACGGGCAACCGAATTTTAATTCTTAGTGAAGGACAAATTAAAGCAGAAGGCACGTATGACGAATTAGAAAAGAGTAATGACGAATGGGTACACTCGTTTTTTATATAAACCAAAAAATAATAAAAAATCATAAGTTATGAATAAAGATACTGGATCAAATTGGAAATTAGGAATGTTTGTAATCATTGGAATACTACTCTTCATCATCACGATATATTTTGTTGGCAAACAGCAAAATTTATTTGGAGACACTTTCTATTTAAAATCAAAATTTAAAACCGTAAGTGGTTTAAAGGTGGGCAACAACGTTCGTTTTTCAGGTATAAATGTCGGAACCGTTAAAGAAATCGAATTGATAAACGATACGACTGTTGTCGTCGTTTTATTGATGGAACAAGACGTTCAGAAATACATCAAAAAAGATGCGATGGCAAGTATTGGTTCTGATGGATTGATGGGTGACAAAGTGATGACTATTTCCCCTGGAATAACATCGAATGAAACCGTGAAAGACAATGATTTTATTAGATCTAAAGCCCCAGTGGAGATGGAAGATTTGATGAAAAGTGTAAAAACTAGTGTCGATAATGCTGGGGTAATAACGACTCAATTAACTGAATTTACGTATAGTATGAACAACGGAGAAGGTGCTTTGTCTCAATTAGTAAGTGATAAAGAGTTTGCCAATAGTTTGAAAAAAACACTAACTAATCTCGAAGTTACCACCAATGAATTTTCAACGTTTAGTAGGAATATGAACAACGGAAAAGGCGTGCTTTCAAAAGTGGTAAACGACGAACGATTGGGTGCAAAGGTAGATTCTACAATGGTAAATTTGGAAACAGGATCGAAACAGCTGAACGAAATTATGGAAGCTGCAAAACATAACTTTTTGTTGCGAGGGTATTTTAACAAACAGCAAAAAGCTGAGGATAAGAAAGAGGAAGAATTAGAAAAAGTATTGCTGCAAGAATCCAAAAAACAAGAAGAATTAGAAAAACTACAAGAGTCTAAGGACATAAAAACGGGCACAAAATGAAAACAAAAAGTATTGGAATAGCCTTGTTGGTCATTGGAATACTAATGACTATTTATACGGGTTTTAATTATGTGACTACGGAAAAAATAGTTGATTTGGGACCGATACAAATTAACAAAGAGCAAAATCATCCTGTAGAATGGGCGCCAATTGTTGGAGTAATTATAATAGTAGTTGGATGTTTTTTAGTAGTTAAGGGAAATAGCGATAAGGAATATATGATCAAGTAGTTGGTTCAAAAAAATTGTAAATATGTGAATAGTATAACTTATTTCAAAAGTTATATAACATTTTTATTCGGTAAGTCATTCATCTTTGTAAAGACATGAAAAGCATTTTATCCAACATAAATCAATTCACATGAAAGCAATTAATGACCTACAAAATTCAGCAAATTCACTAAATGTGTCAACCGAAGATGAAAAGGTAATCGCTAGTAATAATAGCTATGTAGAACCCAGTCGTGACGTTGCAATGTCACGTTATGAAGCAAACAACAAACTGGAGCAAAATTATTACAATAAAGCGAGTGGTTGTTCAGTGAAAGCCCAAAAAGACAATCTATTTGATTATAGTTCTTTTGTAAAAATTTAGATTTTATCTCAGTAACTTAAACTCTTTTGATTATGAAATCGCCACTAACAAGGAGTTTGTTGCAAACAATTGAATAATCATCGAACTCCGATGAAAATAACATATTGTGAGATAAACACCAATAAGTGAAAAGGCGATACCATATATGACCGCTAAAAAATCAAAATTCACATATATGAAAACCGAAGAAGAACTTTACGCTGCAATTCTCAAAATTACGATGGAAATTAAAATTCAATTTCCTGAATTATCCAAGTATATTTCAGAGATGCCGGAGACGATCCCGAACGTAGAAAACCCAAAAATAAACCGTAAAGTATTGCAAGAATATTATGATTCATTGCATATTTTAGTAAAAGACTATGTTGAAAATCAACCGAAAATATCAAAAACAATTTGAAACGAATCGCTAAAGTTTATAGTTTCACCGAGCGTACTTTTGAAAGACTTGTTTCATTAGCAACGATAATTTTGGGTAATTCTATCACCTTTATTCTCGCTTTATGTTTGGTTCTTTTCTGGTGGGTTAACAATATCTTCACCACAAGAGATTTGCACACAATTATTGGCGATATCATTTTCGGAACTACATTTCTGAGTTTGTTTATTATTCAAAAATCATTCAATAAGTTTTCAGGATCCTTACACTTAAAGGTGAATGAATTAGTATCATCACACGAACCAGCAAACAATTCCGTTATCAATGCCGAAGAAAAAACAGAACGGGAAGTAACGGAGTTGGCGCGCGAATATGCAGACTTAGTGGAGCAAGTTAAAGAAATTGAGGATGAAATTGAGAAAAAAGAAGAAGAGTGATTTTTTGTAAATCTGTGAATGATGTAACTTTTTACTAAAGTTATATAACAATTTTGAGCTGTAATGCAACCAACTTTGTGTCGTTGTGAAAATACTTTCACAGATAAATTAAAAATGATGAATACTACAGAGCTAAAAGGGAACTGGGATGAACAAAAAGGCAAATTGAAACAAAAATTTGCAGCTTTAACGGATAATGATTTGCTATTTGCAAAAGGTAAAAAAGAAGAAATGCTTGGCAAGCTTGAAAAAAAACTAGGAAAATCCAAAGAGGAATTATTCAAAATTATTACTGAACTTTAACATAAAAACCAAAACCATGAAAAACAATATCTTATTAGCAACTATACTATTCGCTGTAGCAATTGGAGCACAGGCTCAAAACATTTCTAAAAATGCCCTTGGATTACGATTGGGTAGCAATGACGGATTTGGAACAGAAATCTCTTATCAAACTAAACTTTCTACAAAAAATAGATTAGAGTTGGATTTAGGTTGGAGAAACCATAAATATGAAGACAATATCAAACTTGCAGGTATCTACCAGTGGGTATGGAATCTTGATGGTGGTTTAAACTGGTATGCTGGTGTTGGCGGTGGCGCGGGTACGTGGAGATATGATGATAAAAATGGATATGATGATAACGGAGCTTTTGCTTTTGTAGCAGGAGATTTGGGAATTGAATATAATTTTGATTTTCCACTACAAGTTTCCTTAGATATTCGTCCAGAATTCTATTTAAATTCAGGCTCTTTCTTAGATGATCGTTATGGATCGGATGTAGCTTTAGGAGTTCGTTATAGATTCTAATCATTAAGTGATAAAAACCTTAAAAAGTGATGATTATGTATAATAATTATCACTTTTTTTTATCCAATGCTATAAATTTTAATTAGTACAAAATGAAAAAGTCAATTCTTACCTTAACTGTTATTACTTTTATTACAGCTACAATACTACTAAGTTGCAAACCCAAGACAAATGAAGTCAAAGACGCTCAGGAAAAAGTCGCAGTTGCCAGAGATAATGTTCAAGATGCCAAAGATACTCTTGCAATGGCCAAACAGTCAGCAACTGAAGAAGAGTGGAGGGCATTTAAAAACTCAGGTGATTCTATCGTTAGAATAAATGATCGACGAATTGCAGCATTAAAATTGAAGATAAAAAATACTGGAAATAACATAGATAGCGCGTATCAAAAAAACTTATATGTTATGGAAGTACGAAATGAAAATCTTAAAGTAAAAATGGATGCATACAAAAACGGCGCGAGTAATGATTGGCAATCTTTTAAAAGAGAATTCAAACACGATACCGATGAAATAGGGCAGGCCTTGAAAGACCTTACAGTTGATAATAAAAAATAATACATTGGCGAGTTGATTCTCGCCATTTTTATGGAGTAGAATTGCACTTTCTAAAAAATCTGTAAATAGTGTAACTATTCTAAAAAGTTATATAACAGATTACCGTTCAAATAATTTCACCTTTGTATGGTAGTCAGAAAGAAACCAAATGTATTTTTTTTGAATATATAATCATGTTTCAATTACCAACAAATTTATTCTATTTATAACTTAAAAAAACAACAATTATGAGCAATTTACTTTACACTATCGCAGTGATTTTAATTATTTTTTGGGCCATCGGATTCTTTGCCTACAGTGCTGGATCCATCATTCACATTCTTCTTGTTATAGCCATCGTTGCCATTTTATTGCGCCTTATTCAAGGAAGAAGTTTATAAAAATTAAATAGTAAAAAATAGAAATTATGAATTCAAGCAAAGTAGTATTAGGGATTTTAGGCGGTGTTGCCGCAGGGGCATTGTTAGGAGTGTTATTTGCTCCCGAGAAAGGATCTAAAACAAGAAGAAAAATTGTGAACAAAAGCAGCGATTTTGTTGATGATGTCAAAGATAAATTTGAAGATTTATACGAAGATGTAACCAACAAATATGAGAATCTTTTACGCGATGCTAAAGGACTAGTGTCAAAAAGTGAAATGAAATAATACATTATTTTCAAGCATAAAAAACGGAATAGTTGAAACTATTTTAGTTTTTTTAAAGAAATCGAGGGCCATAAACCTCGATTTTTTTTTGTTTACACCATCTACTGATTCCTCCCTGATTCAAACTTATTTCAGAGCCGGTGTTGCCTCCAACGTTGCCAGCATTGCCTCCAACGGCGCCAGCGTTGCCTCCAACGTTGCCAGCGTTGCCTTCAACGGAGCCAGCGTTGCCTCCAACGGCGCTGGCGTTGCCTCCAACGGCGCCGGCGTTGCCTTCAACGGAGTCAGCGTTGCCTCCAACGGAGCGAGCGTTGCCTCCAACGGCGCTAGCGTTGCCTCAATAGCGAGGTATTTGACCGCAACCTTTAGCTTCAAATAATCCTGATGTCGTTTTTTATGGGTTGCAAGAGATGGGTTGCGCTTATTTTGAGCAAACGCAAGTATAATTATGTGCGAATAATATAACTTTTAAATGGAATTGTATAAATCTTGAAGCCTGTAAATGTTGAACCTTTGTCTATTAATTGTTTAACCCAAAATAAATTGTAAAATCCAAAAAAAAATGAAAACAAAAAAAATACTATCGACCTTTGCAATACTATTTATTGCATTAATTTCAGGCTGTGACAAAGACGACTATAATGAAGTCGAATTTGTTTGTCCAGTTGTAAGTTCTACAATTCCTGTCAATGGTTCTTTTGGAGTACCATTGAATCAGGTAGTTTCAGTTATATTCAACGAAGAGATCGATCCTTCAACCATCAATTCATCCTCAATTATTATATCCGCAGCAGGAGTTGCTGTGCCCGGAACAGTTACTTATGCAGGCACAACTGCAACCTTTACACCAACTAGCCGTCTTACTACTAACACCCTTTATACAGGAATAGTCAAAACAGCGGTAAAAGATGTAGACGGAAATGCGCTGCAAACGGATTATGTTTGGACGTTTACAACGGGTCTTAATCCTCTTGTGGTATCGACGGATCCGGCAAATGGTGCTGTAGATGTTAGTCCTAACAAAATTATCACGGCCACTTTTAATATGTCGATGAATCCAGCGACCTTGAATGCTTCAACATTTATAGTGCAACAAGGAACAACTGTAATACCTGGAACTATTACTTATGCAGGAACAATGGTAACTTTTACCCCAACTACTCCATTAGATGAAAATAAAATTTACACGGCTACAATAACAAAAGGTGCCGAAAACACTATCGGAACTGAATTGGCTAGCGATTACGTTTGGACATTTACTACAGGTTTACGACCAATCGTAGTTTCAACTGATCCAGCGAACAATGCTACTGGAGTTCCGCTTAATAAAGCTATTTCGGCTACTTTTAATATGCCTATGAATGCTTTGACATTGATTGGTACAACATTTACTGTTAATCAAGGAACTAACCCAGTATTAGGAATTATTTCTTATTCAGGTTCAACGGTAACTTTCACGCCTTCTGCTCCGCTAACCGGAAATACACTATATACTTGTACCATCACTACCGATGCTAAAAACTTGGCAGGAACTCCATTGGCCAACAATTATGTTTGGATATTTACTACCAGTCCAGTACCATTTGTAGTTTCTACAGATCCTGCAAACGGTGCAACTGGTGTGGTTCTTACTAAAGTAATTAGAGCAACCTTTAATATGGCAATGAATCCGGCGACTTTGAATGCTACAACATTCACAGTTAAACAAGGAGCAACAACAGTTTTAGGAGTACTATCCTATTCTGGAACAACAGTTTCGTTTGATCCAGCTAGTCCTTTATTGGCAGATAAAATATACACTTGCACCATAACCACGGGTGCTCAAAATAATGCTGGAGTGCCTATGGCTAGTAATTATGTTTGGAACTTTACAACGGGCATTGTTCCAGTTGTAGTCTCCACCGATCCTGCAAACAATGCTACAGGTGTTGTACTCAATAAAGTAATTAGAGCCACTTTTAATGTGCCAATGAATCCACTGACATTAAATGCTACAACATTTACAGTTAAACAAGGAGCAACAACAATAGTAGGGGCTATTTCCTATTCGGGAACAACAGTTTCCTTTGATCCGGCTACACCTTTATTGGCAGATAAAATATATACTTGTACAATAACCACAGGCGCACAAAATGTGGCTGGAATCCCAATGGCCAACAATTATGTTTGGAGTTTTACAACAGTGGTTCCAATCATTGTGATACCGCCACCAGTACTTACAACAGGCTTGTTTTTTGGAGTTTTCGGAGGAAATGCTGGAATAACCAATCAAGGATTATTTACAGTAATTAATGGAAACATTGGTACAACTGCAGCCTCAACCTTGATGACAGGTTTCAAAGAAATATTGACGGGTGATGTTTACACAGTTACACCCCTAAATAGTGGATCGGTTATGAAAGAAATATTCGCAGCAGCGCCAGCGCCAGGAAATGCGACTAAAGCTGCCACCGCCTTAGCAGGATTGAATGCCGCAAGAGATGTTTACCTAAGTATATCTCCAGCTTCAATGCCAGGTGGTCTTGATCCAGGTGCAGGTGAACTTGGCGGATTGACTTTAGCACCAGGTGTTTACAAATCAGCCAGCGGTACTTTCGATATAACAAATGGCGATCTTACATTAGATGCTCAAGGTAATCCAAATGCCATATTCGTTTTCCAATGTGCTTCTGCACTAACAGTTGGAGATTCAGCTCCAAGTAGCGTTCGATTGATTGGTGGCGCACAGGCAAAAAATGTGTTTTGGTACGTAGGTAGCGCTGCAGTGATTAATTACGCTGGTGGTGGTGTTATGTCTGGAAATATTATCGCCAATTCAGGTGTGACTTTGTCTTCACCAGCGAACAGCACAAACCCTGCTGTAACCACTTTAAATGGTAGAGCTATGTCATTAGTATCGTCAGTTACTATGGTGAATACCGTAATTAATGTACCCAACTAAAAAGTAAAGTAAATTCAATATTCAAATAAGTAAATCCCGTCATAGGGCGGGATTTATTAACCTATAAAAAAAATAAAAAATGAAAGCTAAAAATAATTTTAATGAGAATTCGTGTCAGACACGGATTCCTAACCTTGCCCTTAAAAGCATTTTACTAGTTGCTTTGGTTTGGTTCACTATTCAAACGCCAGTTCAGGCACAGGAATTGCAATATACAAGACCATCTTGGTGGTTTGGTATCGCTAGCGGAGCCAATGCAAATTTCTATCAAGGTTCAACACATCAGCTGACCTCTGATTTTGCTCCGCCAGTTACTTTTAAAGATGCGAAAGCATTTGGACTGTTCGAAGCGGCACTTGTAGAATATTACCGTCCCAATACAAGATTTGGTTTTATGCTGCAAGCGGGTTATGACAATCGTCAAGCTAATTTTGACCAACGTAATACTGCCTGTAATTGCCCTGCTGATTTGGAAACGAATATTAGTTACATTACCGTAGAACCAAGTTTGCGTGTAGCTCCATTTAAATCGAATTTTTACTTATTTGGCGGTCCACGTGTGGCTTTCAATATGGAAAAATCCTTTAATTATCAATTGGGAATCAACCCAGCTTATCCAAATCAGGCACCAACTCCTGAGGTTAAAGGCGATTTAAGTGATATGAACAAAACCATTATTTCGATGCAAGTCGGATTGGGATACGATATTCCTATTGGTTCAAAAACTAGCAAAACACAATTTGTGGTTTCTCCTTTTGCTTCATTCCATCCATACTTTGGACAAAATCCGAGATCCATCGAAACTTTGAACATCACCACTTTTAGAGCTGGAGTAGCGCTTAAATTTGGTCAAGGACATTTAGTTCCAATGCCAGAGAAAGCGGAGATTACCGATCCAGAAGTTCAATTTTCGGTTAATGCTCCTGCAAACGAGCCTACTAACCGACGTGTAAGAGAAGTTTTTCCTTTGCGTAACTATGTATTCTTTAATGCTGGTTCAAGTGAAATACCAAGTCGTTATAAATTACTTAAAAAAGAAGAAGTAAAAGATTTTAGAGAAGATCAGTTAGAAATGGTAACGCCTATAAACCAATCGGGTCGTCCGGAACGCCAAATGAATGTCTATTATAATGTGATAAACATCCTTGGGGATCGTATGATACAAAATCCTTCAACAACCATTACACTAGTTGGTTCGTCTCAACAAGGCCCTAAAGATGGTATGGATATGGCAGAATCAGTTAAATTCTACTTGGTAAATACATTCGGTATTAGTGCTACAAGAATTACTACCAAAGGACAGTTCAAACCTAATATTCCATCGGAACAACCTGGAGGAACACTTGAATTAGATTTGTTGCGTGAGGGAGATAGAAGAGTTTCAATCGAAAGTAGTTCTCCTATTTTATTGCAAGAGTTTAAAAGCGGTCCTGAAGTTAAATCTTCTGAAATTGTAACGATGCAAGAAGCACCAATGGCAAGTTATGTGGTTTTTGATGTAAAAGGAGCTGGTGAAGCTTTCTCGGCTTGGTCAGTACAACTTACAGACGAAACAGGAAAAGTACAATCTTTCGGACCTTATACTGAGGAAAGTGTGAGTTTGTCAAGCAAATCAATCTTAGGAGATAAAATGCAAGGCGATTATAAAGTAACCTTGACTGGGCAAACCAAAACCGGTAAGGCAGTAACTAAAGAAACTACGGCACACATCGTGCTTTGGGAACCAGCCAAAATTGAAGAAGGTTTAAGATATAGTGTTCTTTATGAGTTCGACGAATCCAAAGCGATTTCTATATATGAAAAATACCTTACTGAGGTTGTAGCTCCAAAAATTCCTGCAAACGGAACGGTAATTATTCACGGACATACTGATATTATTGGAGACGAGGCTCATAATTTAGAACTGTCTAAAGCCCGTGCAAACGATGTAAAAACAATTCTTGAAAGTGCTTTGACAAAATCAGGTAGAAGTGATGTTAAATTTGAAATAAGCGGTTTTGGTGAAGAGTCAAGCCACTCACCTTTCAATAATAATTTCCCAGAGGAGCGTTTCTACAATCGTACTGTGATTATTGATATTTTTAACAATGGAAAATAACTTGACTAAGAATTAGTCTAAACGTTTGTTCAAAGAAGAGGATAGGGATTTTAATCGCTATCCTCTTTTTTATTGCATAAAGGAATCATGTTTTAATGTGTGAATTATACAAATTTTGTCAATAAAAATATAACATATGAAGCCTGAATGTTTTACACCTTTATCCTTTACTTAATTTAATAATTTAAATCAAAAAAACATGAAAAAATTACCTATTTATTTAATGATGATGGTGTTGTCATTAAGTGTTATCCCAACCACAGTTAGTGCAAAAGAAAAAAATCCAACAGCCATAACAGCAAATTCTAAAGAAGTTCCAGCTGCTGTAAAAGTGATGTACGATAGACTAGAAGAAATTAAGGCAATGGATAAATCTTCTATGACTTCTGTAGAAAAAAAAGAACTCCGTAAAGAGGTTCGTGCTATAAAAGCCAATTTAAAAGCAACCAATAATGGCGTTTATCTTTCTGTTGGAGCCATAATTATTATTATTCTTATATTAATTCTTATTTTATAATTAATAGGCGAAAATTTAAAAAGACCAAAAGCCAATTTACTGTTAATTCCATTTTTTTGGTACAGTTCTTGGCTTTAATAAAATGGTCAAGTATAAATATAAAACAAAACAAAATGAAAAATTTAAAATTAGTTGTCCTAGCAATTGTGCTATTTTTTGCTTCAAATGCGGTGCAATCACAAGTTTCAATAAATGTAAATTTGGGCGTACAACCTTCTTGGGGACCTGTAGGATATTCATCGGTAGATTATTATTATCTTCCTGACGTACAATCTTATTATGATGTACGAGCCGCACAATTTATATTTTTAAATGGCGGGACTTGGATACGTTCTAGAAACTTGCCTGTACAATACCGCTATTATGACTTAAATAGAGGTTATAAAGTAGTATTGAATGATTATCACGGTACAAGACCGTATACTCAATATAAATACCACAAACAAAAATATTATAAAGGATATTCAAGACCACAACAAACGATTGGCTATAAAGATAACGACCACGAAAATAAAGGGAACCATAACTATAATGAAAATAATGGTAAGGGTAACAAAGGTGGAGGAGAAAAAGGTCACGGACAAAAAGGTGGCGGAAAAGGCAAACACTAACAATTTTCAACTTTTCAAAAAGAATAGATTATCTAAGAGCATAAATTAATAATATCGGGATAAACTCCCGATATTTTTTTTGTTTTATCCCAAATTACACAATAGAAAAAATTATTATTGTCCGAACAACTTTGACCAAGTTATTAAAGACACATAATTTTGTAAGGGCAGCATAGATACAATGAATGTTTATCTTCCTTGTGTACTACAAATGTTTTCACCGTATTGTCGATATAAATAGTAATCTGTCTATATTTTTTTATTATATAAGATATTACTACGGTACCCTGCTTATGTTTTTTTTGTTTTATAATAGGTTACTACAGTAACCTGCCTACATTTTTTTATTTTATAATAGGTTACTACAGTAACCTAATCATATTTTTTTATTTTATAATAGGTTACTATAGCACCCTACTTATATTTTTTTATTTTATAATAGGTTACTATCGTAACCTGCTTATATTTTTTTATTTTATAATAGGTTACTATTGTACCCTGCCAATATTTTTTTATTTTAAAGAAGTGTACAATAGTGTCAGGGCATTCTCTTTTAAAATTAAATCCAGTGATAACAAATAAAACCCCACAGATTCACAGATTTTAAATATAAAATGTGGTTTTAACACTATAGTTTTAATAGTTTTTAAAATCAAGTATCCATTTCATAAATTAATTTCTCTTTAAAATCTGCGAATCTGTGGCTTACTTTTTAAAAGCGAATGCCCTGCATATAAAGCTACATAAACACCAAAAAAATAATTATATTTGCGCCATCCTCCTTTGGCGGACACGCAACAAAACTTCACAATTATACAATGAGTTCAGATTCTAGCAAACGTTATGCACAAAGAGGAGTTTCAGCATCTAAAGAAGATGTACACAACGCTATTAAAAACATCGACAAAGGATTATTTCCGCAGGCTTTTTGCAAAATTGTCCCGGATTATTTAACCAATGATTCCGATTATTGTTTAATAATGCACGCCGATGGCGCTGGAACTAAATCGTCTTTGGCGTATATGTATTGGAAAGAAACGGGTGATATTTCAGTTTGGAAAGGCATTGCACAAGACGCTTTGATTATGAATATCGATGATTTATTGTGCGTAGGAGCGACAGACAATATTCTACTTTCTTCAACAATTGGAAGAAATAAAAACCTAATTCCTGCCGAGGTAATTTCGGCCATCATCAACGGAACCGAAGAATTAATCAAAGAACTTGATTCATTTGGTGTAACCATTCATTCCACAGGAGGAGAAACTGCTGATGTGGGTGATATTGTTCGAACCATAATTGTAGATTCCACTGTTACGGCTCGAATGAAACGTTCTAAAGTCATTGATAATGCCAATATAAAAGCAGGTGATGTAATAGTAGGATTGGAATCTTTCGGTCAAGCCAGCTATGAAAAAAGCTACAATGGCGGAATGGGAAGTAACGGATTGACATCGGCTCGTCACGATGTTTTTGGAAAATATTTGGCAACTAAATATCCAGAAAGTTACGATGCCGCAGTTCCTGAAGATTTGATTTATTCGGGTCAGGTAAAATTGACCGATGCGGTCGAAAATTCCCCAATCGATGCCGGACAATTAGTGCTTTCGCCAACGCGTACTTACGCGCCAATTATCAAGAAAATTTTAGACCAATATTCGTCTAATGAAATCCATGGAATGGTGCATTGCAGCGGTGGAGCGCAAACTAAAATTTTGCATTTCATCCAAAACCTACACATTATAAAAGACAATTTATTCCCGGTTCCGCCTTTGTTCAAGTTAATTCAGGAACAATCCAAAACCGATTGGAAAGAAATGTACCAAGTATTCAACTGCGGTCACCGTATGGAAATATATGTTCCCGAAGCCGTTGCTCAGGATATTATCGCCATTTCAAAATCCTTCAATGTCAATGCGCAAATCGTGGGTAGAGTAGAAGCTGCCGATGCTAAAAAATTGACTATCACCAGCGAATATGGCACTTTCGAGTATTAAGAGATTTAAAAATTTAAAAATTTAAAGATTTAAAGATTTGTGAATTTTTTTAAAAGTTAAATTTTTCAATCATTCAATCATTCAATTTTTCAATCATTCAATCTTTCAATTTTTTAATGATGTACGAACTACTTTTTTGGCAATATAAAGATGGAATTTATCTCAATCATCATTTAGTTTACGAAGCCTTGGTCGAAAAGCAAGAAGTTGAAGGTCTTGAAACACTTCCTACTGAAGTAATCCTGAATCGTATCAATTCGGTATTTTCAACTTGGGAAAAAGTAGATGACAACAGTTGGAAAAACACCAAAGGCAAAGGAGCTTTTCAAATCAAAACAACACCACAAAGTATTCAAATCGATTGCTATGGAACCGAAGGAAAAACAATGAATCTACTCGCCGATACTTTAGAAGAATTCAAATGTCCGCTTTACGATCCGCAAATTCCGGTTCGTTACGACGAAATGACTGAATGAATTTTAAAAAAAGTTATCCAAAAAAATCTGCAAAATTTAAGTTTTTTGCCAATTCAAAGAGTATAAATCTAGTTAAGATCATTTGGGTAATTACGCGATTTAGAATATAATAAAAGGCTTCCACAATAATGAAAGCCTTTTATTAGTCTGATGTTTTTTTATTCCAAAGCTTTCAGTAAACCTTCGGGAGCTTTTTCAAGATACATTTGATTTTGCAAACTGTTTACAGATTTAGAGTCTTTAAAATAGTCAAATTGAATTCCTGGTACGGATTGTTTCATTTTTCCAATTCCCGTAATTTTTGCAATAGCGAGTTGTAGTAATGGTTCAGTTGGACTGCCTAAAACATCAAGATTACTTAGGGTTTCTTTTAATTCAAAAGTAGGTTCTAAACCACTTTGATAGTCGCCAAATCCTACACTATTTACTATTTTTAAAACTAAGGGTTGCATAGCATAACGATGGTTTGGATTTCTCTTTTCCTTTCCAAAACTGGGCGAGTCATATAAAGTAACTGAACCAACATTTTTCCCAACAGTTTTATCTCCAATTTGAACTACAGTAATATAAGGTTTCAATCCATTAATCACTAGTTCACTTGCCGATGCTGTACCTGCAGATGTAAGAATATAAATTTTGGTCTTGTTGACACTGTTGATTGGTGTTGTTCCTATTTTATTGGTAAACAAATTTTTTAAGGATTCCGGGTCATTGGCGCTGTAGTAAGATTCTATTTTTGCATTCCATTGTTCTTTCGCAAAAACTTGCCCTGCAAATGCACCTGTAATCATACTGGCTAATCTAACTGACGTTAGAATAGAACCACCGCCGTTATATCTTAAATCAAGAACTAAATCAGTAATACCCTCTGATTTTAATATTCCAAAAGCATCATTTAGTTTTGTGTCATAATTAGAATAAAAACCATTGTACATTAAATAACCAATTTTATGTGAGCCAGCAACGATTACTTTATTGACCAAAATTGGATTTTCGTCCAAAACTGTTTTTGTTAAACTAACCGTTTTTCCGTTTGGCGTAAAAACTCCACCGTTGATATCAGCCATATTTAAGGTGTAATTATTGTTTGAACCAAATAATAGAGATTGATAATTATTTACGGTAAGTTGAGTTCCATTAACGCCATAAAAAATCTCGCCCCGTTTAATGTTTTTTGTTGATGCGTCAGAATTTGGAATAATATACCGTACCCAACCAAATAGTTCTGAAGCGCCGGGAGACTTTCGGCTTAAGCCAAATTCAACACCATTATTATTTGTAGTTCCTTGCAATTGCCCTTCAAGTTCCAAATAATCATCAACAATCCAACTGAATCGATCCACAGCTTCAGCGGCTGGAAATAAACTTTTTGGCTTATAAAGCAAACTTTCAAAAAAACTTTCAGGCTGAGAGTAGCCTTGTAAAAAAGTATTTAATTCGGTTTGATTCGCAAATTTGTTGTCAGATAAATTTGGCACATCAGTTTGCCATAAGTAAAATTGATTTAATCCTTTCCAGACAAAATCATTAATTTGTAAATTTGCTGGTACCGCCCCATCATCTTGGTCTTGACAGCTTTGGAAAAGAAATGCAGATAAAAGAATTGCAATACTATATTTTATATACCTTTTCATTTGTTTGTTTTTATTTCTTACTTAGAATAGCGTTTTAAAAATTTAACTTTATCTTTATCCTCAAAAGTTGTTCCAACTTATAATAAAAGTATAAATTTATAGAATTTTATTGCATTGGCACGAGCTTTGTTGTTAAATTGCGATGTTTACATTTATTAAAACTTATAACAGAAAAGAATGAAAAAAAGTATAGTAACGTTGGTGTTAATTTTGGTTTCCAATATGTTTTTTGCCCAATCGGCTTTCGATAAGTATGACGGACAAGACGATGTGGCCTCCATAATTGTCAATAAGAAAATGTTTCAAATGATGGGAAGTGTCAAAGTAGATGCCAATGACAAAGAAACCCAACAATATTTGGCCTTGATGAAAAAGTTAGACAACTTGAAAGTGTTTACCACCACAAGTACAAGAGTTTCAACAGAGATGAAATTAACTATTGATAAATACATCAAAACTATTGGTTTAGACGAATTGATGCGTACTAGCGATAGCGGAAAAAATGTTAGGATATTGGTTAAGTCCGGAGCAGGTGAGGGGCAAGTCAAAGAATTATTGATGTTTATCGAAGGTTCAAACAAAGAAAACGAAACTATATTAATGTCGTTGACAGGTAGTTTTGACTTAAGTGAGATTTCTGTATTAACTGATAAAATGAAAATTCCGGGTGGCGATGATTTGAAAAAAGCTACAGTAGGGAAGTAGTTTAATCAACACTAAGTGCAATATTTATTTTCGCTATAAGGCCAATCTTAAGAAACCGATTAGCTAAAACACCAAAACAATACAGATTAAAAATTAAAAAATCCTAATTACTTATTTAATAAGTAGTTAGGATTTATTTTTACTCTTAAAGTGACCACGGCGGGATTTGAACCCGCACGCCCTTGCGAGCACCAGCCCCTCAAGCTGGCAAGTCTACCGTTTCTCCACGTGGCCTAAAAAAAATAGAGACGTTGGCCTCGGCGAATGTCTCTATTTTTTTGTGACTCGACTGGGGCTCGAACCCAGGACCCCAACATTAAGAGTGATGTGCTCTACCAACTGAGCTATCAAGTCCTCAAGACTATCAAGAAATTTTAAATTATGCGTATTTTATTGTATTCAGACTGTGGCTTACCTAAAATTAAGCATACTGGATATACTTTTATCGTAATACTTTTGCCTTTAAATTGTGACCCGACTGGGGCTCGAACCCAGGACCCCATCATTAAAAGTGATGTGCTCTACCGACTGAGCTATCGAGTCATTTCCTATTCTTGAATGCGGGTGCAAATATAAGGTCTTATTTTTAATTTTTCAAAGCTATTTTATTATAAATTTGTCTTTTTTAAACAATAGCACTTAACGCCTTAGTATATAAGGTTTTATTCAAATGAGAAAAATTATATTATTAGGTTATATGGGCTGTGGGAAGTCTACAATAGCCACAAGATTGTCAAAAATTACCAATATTCCTTGCTTGGATTTGGATAAAAAGATCGAAGAACGAACCAATTTGTCGATAAAAGAAATTTTTGAACAGCAAGGTGAGATTTATTTTAGAAAGCTGGAGCGAGAGGTTTTAATCGATTTACTGAATGCTCCCGGCGATTTAATTTTAGGTTTGGGTGGGGGAACTCCTTGTTATGCTAATAATCATGAACTATTGAAGGGAGATAATATACTATCGATTTATTTAAAGGCTTCGGTCGATACTTTATTTGAACGATTGGTTTCTAATAAAAGTAAACGTCCAATAATTGCCAATAAAACCGATGAAGATCTCAAGGAATTTATCGCCAAGCATCTTTTTGATAGAAGCTTTTATTACAATCAGGCACATTATAAAATAAGTATTGATGGAAAATCTAAAGATGAAACTACTCAGGACATCTTAGCGATTTTAACTTAAAATCGCATAACTATTCCCGTTTTCATTAAATACAACTTCAACGTTGTCTAGCGATGAGGTCGAAAGAGATATGCCCTTAAAATCAGCCTTGACTGGATATTTTTTGTGATTTCTATCGACAAGTACTGCAGTTTTGAATTTCTTTAAGGGAACTTCTAAAAAGTGTCTCACAGCATAAATTAATGTAGTTCCCGAATTTAATACATCGTCAACTAGAATCAAGCCTTTATTAGAATATGCCTCTTTCGTTAAAGATGTTTTTACAACTGCTTCTGGATGATGTTTGTCGATTTCTACCTCACAAAGCGATACTTTCAAAGGTGAAATGTTGTTGAGGTAATCTGCAATTTTTTTAGCAAAAATAAATCCATTAGACGCAATGCCAGCAATAACAATTTCTTCTTCATCTATAAAAGTCTCATAGATTTGATAGGCTATTCTTTTTATGGTATGCTCTATTTCTTGATTCGATAATATGATATTCTTGCTCATTTTAAATTTTAAATTTTAGATTTCAGATTTTAGATTGATATTGCTATTGCTATTGAAATTGTAACTGCTATTTAAATTGCCATTGGCATTGAAATTGACATTTAAATTGCTATTTGTGTTTTATTCATTTGTCTCGTTTCCAAAATCAGTTAAATCCCTGCGATCTTTTTTTGTTGGGCGACCATCCCCATTTTTTCGATAATGCTCCTTCGATAATTTTAATAATTCAAGATGTTCATAGACTTCTGCAGGAGTTTCATTTTTCCGATATACATCCACCAATTTAGCCCCAACACGATTGTCTGGAATATCCAAAACGGTTATGATCTGAGTGATTTGGTCTTTTCTAAAAGTAATTTTATCAGTCGGAAAAACCTCCTTCGATGGTTTGGCAACCTGCCCATTTACGGTAACATGATTTTTTTTACAGGCTTCCGTTACCATATTTCTAGTTTTGTAATATCGCACACACCATAAATATTTATCTATTCTCATAAATTTTGCAAAATCGAAGTTAAATTCTACTCAAAAATAAATCAAAATTGTATCTTGCGACTTCAAAAAAATGATTTATAATGAACAAATTTAAGTTTTATTTTATAGTATTTACTGCATCTGTTTTATTTTTTTCTTGCACTAAGGATGATCCTGCTAATACTATTGAACCACCAAGAGATTATGCAGAACAATATCCTAAAGATATTGCTATTATCGAGGACTATTTAAAATCCAATTATTTTACGGTAATCAATCACCCGGGTTTTGTTGATGATCAGGATATAACTATAAAAAAAATTGATGCAGGGCAACCTTCTATCTATTCATATTTAGATTCAGCTACTTACCCAAAACTTTTGGTTAGAACAGTAAATATGCATAATGTTGAAAAGGGTTATAAACTCTATTATTTGGTTTTGCGTCCTGGAGTTGGTGTTTCTCCGTGTAATGTTGATGGCGTTTTGGCATCTTATAGAGGAACTTATTTAGAACGGAGTACAGCCACCACCGCAGCACCATCAGAAGTTACGGCCACCTTTTTTGAAGAATTGAAATATCCGCAAACCACTCTAAATTTATATGGTGTGATTAAGGGATGGAGTGAAATTTTTCCTCAATTTAAAACAGGAACAGCCACTATAAATACTAACGGAACGGTTAACCATAACGATTTTGGTGCAGGCGTAATGTTCATTCCTTCTGGTTTGGCCTATTATAATATTGGTTCTGGTGAAATTCCTTCCTATTCGCCTTTAGTTTTTAGTTTTAAATTATATACTATTGAACGATTAGATCAGGATGATGATGGTGTTTTTTCGTATCAAGAAGACCAGAATAATGACGGTTATGTTTATGATTTTAGAAATACTAATGCCTATCCAACAACACCTGAAAATCTAGATGATACTGATAAAGATGCAATACCAGATTTTCTTGATGTTGACGATGATGGAGATAATTATACCACAAAATTGGAAATCACAAAACCAGTAGGAACGAATTCGGGTTTAAGTCTGTATTTCCCTTTTGACCCTATTGTTGATGATCCTTTTACAACAGCAATAGAAACAGAAACAAAGGGAATTCCATCATACGATGCTACTAAAGACGAAAAATTTGATTACACAACACCAGGCAGATTGAGGATACATCTTGACAACAACTACCCGGTTAAAAAACTATAATTTATTTTAAAAATAAAAAACCCTTAAAATTTTGATTTTAAGGGTTTTTTAATTTCTATCAGTGCGGATAATAGTTTTACGACTTTCTTAATTTGTAAGAATTTTTAAAATCAACAAAAACGACATTAAGCCAATAAAATTAATGCTTTACAATTTTTGTTCTTACAAATTAGATTAAGTAAAATTAAGTAAAATGCAAATAAATTAAGAAGTTTTCGGCAATATTTCGGCAAAATCATTATATTCGTATTATAATTTACTGAAATGAAAGTCAATTTTTTTATCATAAAATCCAAATCGGAAATCTCAAATATTTATGTTCGGTTTGCTGACAGCAAAAGAAATGACCAAAAAGCAAAAACAGATATTTTTGTAAAATTCACGAATTGGAGCAAAGTAAAACAGCAAGTAAAAAACAATACTGATACACCTGAAAGGGACAAAATAAATGTAACTTTAAGAAATATCGAAAATTATCTTTTAGAACAGCACAATACAGATACTATCGACCAGAAATTTATCAGTAGCACTTGGCTTAAAGAACAATTAAAAAATTTCTTTGGTCGAGCTGATAAAAAAGAACTTCACACTATTTATTTTGTTGACTGGGTTCAAAAATTTATTGACGAAAGTCCTATACGATTATATCAAGGCGAACCCGTTAAAAAAAGAACCATCCAACACTACACTACTACAAAATACAAACTGGACAATTACGAAAAACACTTTAATACAAAATTGCGTTTTCAAGATATTGGACTGGAATTTTAACGAAACTTTTTATTTTACTGCCAAACCATTGAAAAAATCAACAACAATACTATTGGTGGATATGTTACCAATCTCAAAAAGTGGTGCAAAATTATTGACATTGAAGGACTGCCAATAAACCAACAGTATAGACATTCCGAATTTTCGACAATATCCAACAAAACAAAAGATGTTTACCTCACAGAAGACGAAATTGACACGGTTTTTAAATACGATTTTAGCCATTCCGAAAGATTGGACAACGTAAGAGATAATTTTATAATTGGATTGCGTACAGGCTTGCGAATTTCGGATTTTATGCAACTAAAAAAAATCAATATAATCGATGGGAATATCGAAATTGAAACTGCAAAAACTTCCTATGCAGTTGTGATACCATTGCACCAACAAATCAAAGAAATTCTACTAAAAAGAAACGGAAATTTACCCAATCAAATTTCAGATGCAAAATTCAACGAATATGTAAAAGAGGTTTGCAAAGATGTTGGATTTACTCAAAAGGTCGAGGGTGCAAAAATGATTAATAAAAAAGACGACAAAGAATTTTTTCCAAACGTTGAAATTATTTCAAAAAACAAAAACCGCAAGGAGTTTGGAATGTACCCCAAACACGAATTAATTACCTCACATAGTTGTAGGCGATCGTTTGCATCAAATCTATATGGAAAATTGCCAAATATGACCATTATGGCAATAACGGCCCACAAAACAGAAACCCAATTTCTCAAATACATAAAAATTACACCGAAAGAAAACGCTGAAAAATTAAAAGAGCATTGGAATAAGGAAGATAACACTTAAGGAAAGAAAAAAATGAGAATGAATTTTGAAGATTACGAAAACAGGCCTTTTTCAAAAAAATACAAACTAAATGACTTAACCCCAACAAACATTGAAAAACTAATAAAAGACAATTTGTTTGAAGAACAAGAACCTTTAAGTTATTTCACAGACAAAATAGAGGATTCAACTTGTTTTGAACCAATTTTATATTTACAATCAGT
>NZ_JANPFL010000174.1:0-11051 GCF_031423415.1 Flavobacterium sp. | reverse complement strand
CAACAAAGAGAGCAGATAAACGCTCGGTTGTAATTTATCAAGCTGTGGGAGTTGTTGGCGTGATTACCGCTTGGAATTTTCCTGCTTATAATCCTGCGAGAGCTGTTGCAGCTGCTTTGGCTGCTGGTTGTAGCGTAGTTTTAAGAGGTTCAGAATTCACACTGTTAACCAGTTTTAATTTGGCGAAAGCCTTGCATGAAGCCGGAATTCCAAAAGGCGTTTTCAATTTAATCAATACAGAACCAATTTCTACAGGAAGGGAGATGATTGACAATCCATTATTAAAAAAAATAAGTTTTACAGGAAGCACAAGAGTTGGAAAAATTCTGATGGATGGCGCATCTAAAACATCAACTAAATTATCGCTAGAATTGGGTGGAAACGCTCCGGTAATCATCGAAAAAGATGTAGATGTTGAAGCGATTGCACATCAAGCAATTGTTGCCAAATTGAGAAATTGTGGTCAGGTTTGTGTTTCTCCACAACGTTTTTACGTGCATTCGGATATTTTCAATCAATTTGTTTCGATTGTAAAAGAAGACATTTCGAAACTGAAAACCGGTATTAATGGCGGCGATATTGATTTTGTTGGACCATTAATTAATAAAACACAGCAAAAACATTCCTTGGCAATGCTCGAAAAAGCAAAAAGTGAAGGTGCAACCATTCATATTGGAGGTGAAGCTTCGGAAAAAGGATTTTTCGTTCATCCAGCTTTGATTGAAGCCAGACAAACTCAAGAATTCATCAAAACAGAAATGTTTGGTCCCTTGATGATTGTTATTCCTTTTGAAACCAAAGAACAAGTGCTCGAATGGGCAAATGACACCGAA
Source organism: Flavobacterium sp. (assembly GCF_031423415.1). Lineage (GTDB taxonomy): Bacteria > Bacteroidota > Bacteroidia > Flavobacteriales > Flavobacteriaceae > Flavobacterium. The sequence continues at coordinate 10,218 of NZ_JANPFL010000174.1, read as the reverse complement.
TATGGTTTGGCTTCTTATGTATTTACCAATCATATCAAAACCGCTAATTTCTATGCTGAAACTCTGGAATTTGGAATGGTAGGCATCAACGAATGGGCGGCTCACGGAACGGAATTGCCTTTTGTGGGAATAAAAAGCAGCGGAATTGGTCACGAATCCGGTTCCGAAGGATTGAAAGAATACTTGGAAATGAAATTAATCAGTTACGGAAATATGTCGTGAGGATTTAAAGATTAAAAAATTTAAAGATTAAAAAAATCCGTTTTTATCTGTGTTTTGCGAAGCAAATCCGTTTCATCAGCGTTCAAAAAAATAAAAATTATGATAAAAGAAATTTTAGGCAAATACATTTTGCAAACTGCAACGGCAGAATATGCAAAACAAGAAGCTGAACTTCAAAAAATTGTTTTTCCAACCTTGTCGGAAGAAGAACTAATGACGGAAGCGCAATACAAAAGACATATTGAGATTTTTCCTGAAGGGCAAATGATCGTTTTAGATGGAGACAGAGTTATAGCAGCCACAACAACTTTGATGCAAAATTACCACAAAGGACATCATACTTTTTTGGAGATTTCAGATAATTTATGGTTGGGAACACACAATCCGAAAGCAGATTGGTTATACGGTTTAGACGTTTCTGTTCATCCTGATTATCAAGGGAAAGGTATTGGAAGGGAAATCTACAATGCACGCCAAGAAGTAGCCAGAACATTAGGTACTAAAGGTCAAATGACTGCAGGAATGCCTATCGGATTTGACAAAGTCAAAGACCAAATGACCATTGCCGAATATTGCGACAAATTAATTAAAGGTGAAATCATTGATCCAACCGTTACAGCTCAAACCAAATGCGGATTCATTTTGGTGGAACCATTATTCGATTATTTAGACGATCCACGAAGCGGAAATTGTTCAGTTTTGATGTATTGGCCTTTGAATCCAAATACTAAATTGAGCGACAATCACTAAATATATTTAAAACATAAATTTAGGAATCACGAATTATTTAAAGCGTTATACATAAAGAAAAATGACAATCAAATCAATAAATCCTTACACTCAAACAGTAATTGCAGAGCACGAAGTTTTGACCAATGCACAATTAGCTCAAAAAATTGAACTTTCTGAAAAGGCATTTAAAAATTGGCGTAACACTACATTTCAAGAAAGAGCTGATAAAATGAAGAAATTGGCTACTATTCTTCGCGCAAGAAAAGAGGAATTAGGGTTGTTGATTACTAATGAAATGGGTAAAATCTTGCCTGAAGGTGTTTCTGAAGTAGAAAAATCGGCAGGAAATTGTGATTTCTATGCGGAGAACGCCGAGAAAATGTTGAAAGACGTTTATTATGAGACGCCGTTCAAAAGTATGTCGGTCTATGATCCATCGGGAGCTGTTTTTGCGGTAATGCCGTGGAATTATCCTTTTTGGCAAGTTTTGCGTTATGCTGCGCCAGCAGTTATGGCTGGAAATGTAACGATTTTGAAACACGCATCAAATGTGCAAGGTTGTGCCAAAGCTATTGAAAGTGCGTTTCTAGAAGCTGGTTTTCCAGAAGGAGTTTTTCAACAAGTGACTATTAGCTTAAATCAAGTCGAATCAATAATTGCTGCAGATATTGTAAGTGGAGTAACGCTTACAGGAAGTGAAATGGCCGGTTCTTCAGTGGCTTCATTGGCGGGAAAACATATTAAAAAAACGGTTATGGAACTTGGAGGGTCTGATGCTTTTATTGTTTTGGACGATGCAGATATTGAAAAAGCGGCAACTGTTGCTACTCAATCGAGAATGCTCAATGCAGGTCAGGCCTGTATTTGTGCCAAAAGGTTCATTGTTACCGAAAAAATTGGTGACGAATTTGCTCATTTATTTGCTCAAAAAATAAACGATTTAAATCAAGGGAATCCATTGCAAAATGGAATTAATATGGGGCCATTGGCTAAACTGGAATTTGCAAACACATTGAGTTCGCAATTAGAAAAATCATTGCAACAAGGCGCCAAAATTTTAGTAGGAGGGGAGCAGGATAATTGCAATTTCCAACCCACATTAATAGATTTTGTAGATTCAAATAATATTGCTTTTCAGGAAGAAACTTTTGGACCATTGGCTACAATAATTAGAGCAAAAGACGAAAATGATGCGATTGCAATAGCAAATAATCATCGTTATGGATTGGCTTCAGCTATTTGGACAGAAGACAGAGAAAAGGCGTATAAGTTAGCCAGACGTATTGAAGCAGGTAATGTTTTTGTGAATTCATTAGTGCGTTCTGATTCTAGAATTCCTTTTGGAGGAATAAAAAAATCGGGCTATGGAAGAGAATTATCTGATATTGGAATGAAGGAATTTATGAATATGAAATCGATTGTTATTGAATAAAAAAAGTTTTAAGATGTGCTAATCTAAACCAAAATGCAATGAAAAAACCAAAATCAAAAACACTTCAAAATTTACTTTTTAATTTTAATGCGGCTCAGTTTTCGAATGAAAATCCGGAAATTGAAGTGGATAAAATTGTCGAATTTAAAAATGCAGATGCGTTATCTAGAAGAAAATTTGTAGGTGATTTTGCAAAGTTTAGTTTGCTGACAGGAATTGTTGGCAGTTCAATTTTAAGTTGTAAAAAAGAAAAAGACACTCAAAATTTCAATCTTAATAATGGAGAAAATCAAAATGATAGTGGAATAAAAGTTGCTATAATTGGTGCTGGAATTGCTGGATTAAACGCAGCCTACCAACTGAAAAAAGCAGGAATTAAAGCTACAGTTTATGAAGGGAGTCATCGGTTGGGAGGTCGTATTTTGACGCATTATAATGATGCCTTACAAATGGGAATTCATCCAGAATTCGGAGGGGATTTTATCGATTCTACTCACGAAGACATGCTTAATCTGGCTAAGGAATTCGATTTAGAATTAGTCGATATGTACGCAGAATCGAAAGCAGCAAACTTGCGTCATGAGACTTTCTTTTTTGATGGAAGACATATTACTGAAGCTGAAATCATCAAGGAATTCAAGACTATCGTTCTAAAATTATCAAAAGATGTGGATAGTCTTGGCGAAGATTATAATACTCCACAAGCTTTGGTTTTGGACAAAATGACTTTGAAAGATTACATCAACGCATTGGATTGTAAACAATGGCTGAAAGACATTCTTACGGCCGCATATTTGGCTGAATTTGGTTTGGATACATCAGAACAATCGGCAATAAATATGCTTGACATGTTAGATACAGATACTTCTGCTGGTTTTAGAATTTTTGGAGATAGTGATGAAAAATTCAGAATAAAAGAAGGTAATTCTAAACTTATAGAGCACTTGGCAGGAAAAGTAGCAGCTGATATTAAAACAAAATCGATGCTTACTGCCATTTCGAACAAAGACGGAAAATACACTCTCTCCTTTAAAGACAAGGAAGATGTTCAAGCCGAATATGTGATTATTTGTATTCCGTTTACGATGCTTCGTGATGTTAAAATGGAATTAGCAGCAATGACTCCAGAAAAGAAAAATTCGATTCAACAGTTGGGCTATGGCCAAAATAATAAATTGTTTCTTGGCTATGAAAATAGACCTTGGCGAGAAGGGAAAAATAAATTTTACGGTTATTTGTTTCATAAAGACATTCACGATGGCTGGGATTCGAGCAGCATCAAAACGATTCAAAGTAATAAAGGTGTTTATTGCTGTTTCATTGGCGGCGATGAATCGATTCGGTTGTCAAAAGTGGCCGTTAATAATCCTGCTGCACCACCAAGTCATATATGGAAAACTGATTTGCCTCAAAACGATATTGATACATATATAGACGAAATGGAGCAAATTTTCCCAGGTTCAAAAAGCACCTATTCAAACAAACACGTTTTTGCTTGTTGGTCCTCATATCCTTGGGTAAAAGCGAGTTATACGTGTCCAAAACCTGGACAGTGGAATAACGAAATGCTGCATATTAGTGAGCCTATTGGTAATGTGTTTTTTGCAGGTGAGCATTGTAGCGTGGATTTTCAAGGTTTTATGAATGGTGGTGCCGAAACAGGTCGGGTAGCTGCTGCACAAATTCTACAAAAAATAAAAAAAAACAATAAATTTTAACAACGAAAACCAATTTAATAACCAAAACCAAATTAAACATGAAAAAAGTAATTTTAATTTTTGTATTTGCTTTAACAAGCAGTTTGACATTTGCACAAGAAACGGTAAAAGACACAACGGCGACAGCCGAATCTTTAAAAGGAACTTGGGATTTAAACTTAGATTTAGCTTCCCGTTATGTATGGAGAGGACAATCTTGGGGAGGCGATTATCCTGTAACACAGCTTTATGGAAATTACAATTTATCCGATAAATGGTCTGTTGGTTTTTGGGCAACCCATAACTACAAAAAAGAATATTATGATGCAGAAGGAACAACGAAAGGATATAGAGAGATCGACTTTATCCTGAATTATGCGGTAAACGATTTTTTGACAATTTCCCTACAAGATTATTATTGGCCCTCAACAAATTTTCAAGAAGGCGTTACTAATAGTTTCTTTGATTATGGCAATACAAGTTCGCAAACGGTCGATTTAATGTTTCTATTTGACTTTACAGAAAAAGGATTGCCGCTTTGGTTTACTTCAAGTACATTTCTGGCAGGAAATGATTTTAAATACAAAGATGAATTTGATGAAAAAGGCAAACAAAACTTCACCACATATATGGAGGTAGGCTACAATTTAGATGCACCTTTAGGCATTAGTGTCGCCCCAGTTCTAGGTTTAGTTCTCAACAACAAAGCCCAGTATTACAGCTATGCTGATTATGACAAGCCTTCGTTTGTTAATTTAGGGTGCAAAGTTTCAAAAGAAATCAAATTATCCGAAAGTATAGTGATGCCAATTTGGCTAAATTATACCTACAATGCCGCTGACGCTAGAGAAAACTTAGGGCTTTTAGGGCATCAATTTCTGATTGCTGGAGTTACATTTTCCTTAAGCAAATAATTTTTCAAATAATAGAGCGAAAACGGCTTTTCATTTGAGAAGCCGTTTTTCGTTTTACCATTATATTCAATTGGTTTTAATAGTTTTACAGTTCAAAATTATTAATTATGAATCCAAAAAAAATACTGTTGAGTAATTTTTTTAAGTACCCTAAATTGGCTTGAGCTATAGGACTAAGTACTTTTTTTTAGCCATACAAGTCTCCACTCTGAGGTAATTGGAAATCTAGAAACAGGTACAATTTGAAGTTCTTGATTTGTTGATTCATTATTTGATCTTATTAAAGGCATTATAGATTAGCATAAACCTGTAATAATAGTTTGTTTTAGTGCTTCATTAGAAGTGAGTTCCATTTTCGTCGGTGCTTTGATTTCATTTCTTTCAAAAAGTTTTTCCATAATTAATCGAGTCGCTGCTCCTTCTTCCCTGTAAATTTTTAAGAGATGAAGATTAAAGTGTATAAAATATTTTTATATATATCATAACAAATATAAATAAAAATTTATTTATTTTTAGAATAGCTTTGCAAAAATAAATTACAACACAAATGAGAAACGATTCTGTAAGTGAGTTTAAATTAGTAGAGGGCGAATTTAATGCAACTGAGGCATTAAACATATTGATGTCTCTGTTCAACAGCAAGATTGATTACCATCAATTAGACTCCTTTAGTAATCATATTCGACACGGAGCGGATATGTCATTTTCTAAAAATAGAATACAGGTTTTGTCTCAATCCATCGATAGCATAAAAGAAATTGTTAAGGAGGCAAATTCAAAAGGAAAGAAATTGAAAATAGATGGAATTATCCAGATTTCATTAGTAGAATAATTTGTATTCTTTTTAAAAAAAGCACAAAAGAATGGTTTTGAAATGAAGTGTAGCAAGTCACAGTCAACAATTAATTAGTCTTTCTTGTGATTAAACATATTTAAAAATGAAAAAGGAAATAAGTACAGCTGCAAAATTACTACAAGAGGGTAAAGTAGTTGCCATTCCAACTGAAACAGTTTACGGATTGGCTGCAAATGCATTTGATGGCAAGGCCGTTGCACAAATTTTCGCGATTAAGAACCGACCACTATTCAATCCGCTAATTGTTCACATCAAATCTATTGAATATTTAGAGACTGTTGCTACAAATATACCACCACTTGCATTTCAATTAGCAAAGCAATTTTGGCCTGGTCCACTGACATTAGTCTTAGAAAAAAAATCAAATGTTTCTAATCTTGTAACTGCTAATAAAAATACTGTTGGCGTTCGTATTCCGTCTCATCCTGTTACATTAGAACTTTTACATTCTTTAGATTTTCCGCTTGCTGCGCCAAGTGCAAATCCTTTTGGTTACATAAGTCCTACTACTTCTGAACACGTTAGGAAACAATTGGGAGATAAAATTCCCTTTATTTTAGAGGGAGGAGTTTGTGAGAAAGGTATAGAATCAACCATAATAGGTTTTGAGAATGACGACCCAGTTTTATATAGAGTTGGGGCTATATCAAACGAAGAAATTGAAAAATGTATAGGTAAGCTAGTTATTAAAAACACTGCATTTGCATCTCCGCAAGCACCAGGGATGCTCAATAAACATTACTCTCCCAAAACAAAATTTATTGTTTCAGAAAACATAAATTTAACAATACAGGAGAACAAAGATGCTAATGTTGGTTTTTTACTGTTTAGTAATAATTATGATTTTTTAGCATTCGACAAATATTTTCAATTATCCAAAAATAGAGACCTTGACGAGGCAGCCAGAAATCTATATGCAGCAATGCACCAACTTGATGAAATGAATTTTGATGTAATTTATGCTGAAAAATTACCTCAAAAGGAGTTGGGAATAACTATAAATGACCGGCTTTATCGGGCTCAGGAAGAAAAATTTAACCACAATATTGAAAAATTAACCAATTAAATTAAAAAAATGAATACAGATCTCCTCATGGACAATTTAACAAGTCCAGCATTACTGTTTTTTCTTTTGGGAATAATTGCAGTTCAAGTAAAAAGTGATTTAACAATACCAGAAAGTTCCTCTAAGTTTATTTCTCTTTATTTACTTTTTTCAATTGGCTTCAAAGGAGGACAAGAACTCGCTCATAGTTCATTTAATTTAGAAATAGTTTGGGCTGTTGTTTTCGGAATTTCGATAGCGATGATTATTCCAATTTATTCTTTTTATCTTTTGAAGAAGAAATTAGGTGTGTCAAATGCTGGTGCAATTGCAGCAGCTTACGGGTCTGTTAGTGCCGTTACTTTTGTGACCGCTGTTGCGTTTTTGGATTTGCAAAACATAAAATTTAATGGTCACATGGTAGCCATCATGGCGTTGATGGAAGCGCCAGCAATTATTATTGGTGTTGTTTTAATCTCCTTTTATAAAAAACAGAATGATTTAAAAATTTTGCATATTATCAGACATTCCTTTACTAACGGCAGTGTGATGCTTATTATGGGAAGTTTAATAATTGGATTGCTAGCCAGCGATAGCCAAGCATTAGGAATAAAACCTTTTACAACTGATATTTTCAAAGGGTTTCTGGTTCTCTTTTTACTTGATATGGGAATGACAAGTGGAAGAAAATTATCAGAATTTATTAAAAACGGCTGGTTTACAGTAGCATTTGCTTTAATAGTTCCCTTAGTAAACGGATGTATAGTAGCCGCATTGAGCGGATTTGTTACACACGAAGTAGGAGATCGTTTTATTTTTGCAATTCTTGCCGCAAGTGCCTCCTATATCGCGGTACCTGCTGCGATGAAAATTGCAGTACCAGCCGCAAATCCTGGTTTATACCTCCCTATGGCTTTGGCGGTTACTTTTCCTTTCAACATCACTATTGGCTTGCCTCTGTATTATGCGGTAGTTTTGTCGACCTAATTAAGCGACAAATACCGTAATTTTTAAAAATTGAAGTGATTTAAACTTTTTTCAGTTGCTAAAAAATTTGTCTTTCGCACCCACTTTTTGTCTTTTTCATTGTAGCCACGCTACAAGTTATGCAACATAGAAAATACTTCAATTGGATTCAGAATACTAAATTTTCCACAAAAACGCAAAAAGTTTAAATCACTTCTTTAATAATAGTGATGTTGTTAAAATAAATGATAGTAGAAAATAATAACATTTTATTCAAGTTTGACTTCAAACGAATCATACTTTTGCTTTGAATTTTGCCGTAACAAGTATTTTTTTTATTAAATTATTTTAGTTGCAATTGTTATCACTTATTTTCGATTAAATTTCACGAGGGTATAATTTAAAGGGGGTGTATATTTTTTTACCTTTAAAAAAGAACTTTTTTTAAGTATTTTTTAAATTATTTAAATAATATGACTAAAAAATAGGGGTTAATTTAAAAATGTATAATAAAAATATAATAATTAAAAATCATTTTAATGTGGATAATATATTTTTAGGCAATTTATTTATGTTTATTGATAATTCTTTACCATAAAAGTTAAAAAAGGTATTTTAAACTATTATAATTTACCAAAAGTTGATAGATTTGCCTCAGAAAAAAAGTTAATTTAATAACAATTTAACCATAAACGTATTCTTTGTAGCAACCTGCAATGTAATTTGAAGTAAAAATTTAAACAAAAAACAATTAAACTAAATCAATAACTAAACCAAGAAAACATGAAAAAAGTAACACTAATTTTAGGATTAATGCTGACTAGCATAACATTCGCTCAAGAAACAACTCCTGCGTCGACACCTCTAGAAATCTCAGGTTCTGCTGATGGATATTTCAAGTATGATTTTTCAAAAAATGAAAACATTCCAACAAGTTTCGCAACAGATCATGGTTCTTTTTCTCTAGGAATGCTTGACCTTATATTAAAGAAAACATCTGGTAAATTCTCTTTCGTTGGAGACGTAGCTTTTGGTCCAAGAGGACAATACCAATCTGTTCCTAATGGGGACGGAACAGCATTAAATGCCGACAATTCATTTAACATTCAAAACTTATACGGTACGTACACTTTTTCAGATAAATTAAGTGTAACAGCAGGTTATGCAGGTACATTTATTGGTTATGAAGTAATTTCTCCTGTTGCTAATTTCCATTATTCAACATCATATTTATTTACTAATGGACCATTCCAGCACGCTGGTGTCAAAGCAAACTACAAAGTATCTGATAAATTTGGTGCAATGGTGGGTATTTTTAATGACCAATGGAATGTTTACAAGAACCCAACTGGTGCAGCTGCTCTTGGAGGTCAGTTATCTTATGCTGTTGATGGAGTAAGTGCTTACCTTAACTTTATGGATGGAAAAAGCAGTGGTACAATTGTAGATTTGACAGCTGCTTTTCAAATTACTAAGGAGTTCAAATTAGGAGTAAATGGTGCTGATTTTAAGCATGGATCGAGCCCAAATGTTCAATATGATTACACAGGATTTGCTCTTTATCCTTCATACGCTATATCTGATGCTTTTGCACTAGGTTTACGTGGAGAATATTTTTCATACAAAACAGCAGCAACAGATTGGGACGTAACTGCTATAACTTTATCTGGAAACTATAAATTAGGTAGTTTGACCCTAATTCCTGAATTTAGATTTGATAACAATTCTGAAGAAGTTTTTATGGACGTAGATATGATGGGTACTAAATCTGCTGCTCAATTCCTTGTTGCGGGAGTATATTCTTTCTAAACCAAGTTAAAAAAATAAATATTTTACCCAGACACTTCTTTTAGTGTCTTGGTTTTTTTTTGTATCAATAGTTCATTTTTTTTTTAAAGTTCTACTGCTATATTTTATATTTTTGGAGTATAAATCAGAACTAAAAACAAGCTGGTGAAATCTTGAAATATATTTTTTACCTAGTTTAATTAGTATTAAAATCAGAAATGGATTTTTATATTTTGCAAATGCTTTTATAAATATTCTCTAATCTAATTGGATTTAATAGTATGTTCAAGGCGGTAAGTATAAATAATGAAATAAGCATGTTTTAATTTTTTTTTATTTGAATAAGGACTACGATTAAAAAAGGCTTTTTGATTTATTCAAAAAGCCTTTTTATATTTAACGTATTAAAAGAAATCTATTGTTTTTTAAATAGTCAACCCTTAAAAAGAGCTATTTTTAATTTCCACAAAAATAGGAATATTATTTTCAGGATAGAAGTTGAACAAATAATTAAGCCAAAAAACAATTTGTTCCTTGATTTGGTTGAATCGGAGCTTAAAATTGTA
>NZ_JANPFL010000173.1:0-31365 GCF_031423415.1 Flavobacterium sp. | reverse complement strand
CTCTTAAAACTTCAATATTTGAAAAAATATTTTTCTAAATTTCAAATATTGAGTTCTACAAAGAACACTAAAAAACAAGCAAAACAGTTGAAATGCTTATAAATAGTAGCTTTTCAAGTTTTTATCGGACAACAATGATTTAAAACCAAGAAAAAATAGTTATGAAAAAAATAATTTCATTTTCTTGATTCTTCCGTCAATTTTATTTTAATGATCATTTAAGGGCAAACCTTGTTCTTGCCAATCTTTCCAATTGATATAATCAGGAGCCACACGATGTTCTTCCATCGTTATGCATTGATCAACAGGGCATACTAGTTTGCATAAATTGCAACCCACACATTCCTCCTCTTTTACAGTATAGTCGTTATAAGGATTACCTCTTTTTACGTGTATAGATTGGTGTGAAGTGTCTTCACAAGCAATGTAACACAATCCGCAGTGAATGCATTTGTCCTGATTTATTTTAGCTATATGGTGATAATTGATATCTAAATCTTCCCAATGGGTGATTTTTTCAACCGATTTTCCAATAAAATCTGTGGTTTTTTCATATCCTTTTTCATCCATCCAATTGTTTAATCCTTCACACATATCCTCAACAATTCGGAATCCGTGATTCATGGCTGCGGTACAAACTTGCACTGATGTAGCTCCTAAAAGCATAAATTCAACTGCGTCTTTCCAAGTACTTACCCCGCCAATTCCTGAAACTGGTACCCTAGAAGCAATAGCATCCTGAGCTACGGTGGTCAACATTTTTAGAGCAATTGGTTTCACTGCTGGACCACAATACCCACCAAAAACACTTTTACCAGCAACATACGGATTCGGTACCAAGGTATCTAAATCTACGCCTGTCACACTTTGAATGGTATTAATTAAACTTAAAGCATTTGTTCCGCCTTCTACAGCAGCACGGGCAGTTGGTACCACCGAGTGCACATTGGGCGTTAATTTTGTAATTACCGGTATTGTTGCTTTTTCCATTACCCATTCTACTACCATTTTGGCAATTTCTGGATCTTGCCCTACAGCTGCACCCATACCTCTTTCGGTCATTCCGTGAGGACATCCAAAGTTTAACTCAAATCCCATTGCGCCAGCATCTTCGCATTTCATTATTAAATCATGCCATGATTTTCTGTCATTATCTGCCATTAATGAAACGATCATAGCTCGATCGGGAAACAATTTTACAACCTCTGTTATCTCTCGGAGGTTTATTTCTAAAGGCCTGTCACTTATTAATTCTATGTTATTGAAACCCATCATTCGTTTGCCTCCATAATCAAGAGCTGAATAACGAGAAGATACATTTTTTACCTGAGAACCTAAAGTTTTCCAAACAACTCCACCCCAACCTGCTTCAAAAGCACGAATTACATTTATTTTTTTATCTGTTGGTGGCGCACTAGCTAACCAAAATGGATTTGGTGATTTTATTCCTAAAAAATCAGTTGATATATCGGCCATAATTTTTTCTTTTTAATTGTTGAATGCAGGTTTTACTTCTGACTCTAGAATATAATCAATACCAAAAAGGTGTTTTACAATTGCTGCTGCTCCGCCTTTTCCGGCTTGTACAGCATCAACAACTTCTTTTCCTCCGTTGACGCAATCTCCTCCAGCAAAAACGCCTTCTATATTGGTAATTGTTTTGTTGGAAACTACTATTTTTCCGGTTGAATTTTCAAATTGATTGGCATTTACCAATTCTTCAAAAGGTGTTTGTCCTGCTGCTTTGATTACCATATCGACATCTAAAGTAAAAGTCTCACCCGAAACTATAGGGCTTCTTCTACCACTTTCATCGGGCTCTCCTAATTTCATAACATCACATACAAGTTGCGTTACTTTACCATTTTCGCCTTTGATTTCTTTTGGAGATGCTAACCAAATAATTTTACAACCGTCTAATTTGGCAATATCCAGTTCATTTTCCGTACATGGCATTTCATCTTGGGTTCTTCGATAGACTAATGTTACATCTGCAGCTCCCAATCGTTTTGCTTGTGTTGCAGCATCAATAGCGGTCATTCCCATTCCGATTACTGCTACTTTATCGCCCACTGCAATTTTAGAAAAGTCGTTATTTCTTAATTCGTATATAAATCGAATAGCGTCTTCCACACCTTCAAGCTTTTCTCCTTTGATATTTAATTGCCGTGCCAATCCCACTCCAAAAGCTAAGAAAACCGCGTCATAGTCATTTTTTAGTTCGTTTAATGTAACATCTTTTCCAAATTCCTGATTGTATTTTATGTCAATTCCGCCAATAGCCGTAATATAATCTACTTCCTCTTGACAAAACTCGGGCGTTACTTTGTAAGCTGCAATTCCATAGGTCATTAATCCACCCGCTTTGCTTTCTTTTTCATAAATAGTAACATCAATACCTTCTCTGCTCAAGGTATGTGCGCAGCTTAATCCTGCCGGTCCTGCACCAACGATGGCTACTCTTTTATCTTTGGATGGTTTTCTTTTGAATAATTGCCAATTCTTTTCTAAAGCTATCTCTGTAGAATAACGTTGCAATTTGGCAATATGAATAGGTGTTTCATGCATTAAATTATATACGCAAGCGCCTTCGCATAATTTCTCCACGGGACATACTTTACTACAACTAGCACCCATAATATTAGAAGATAAAATGGTATGTGCTGACCCTTTTATATTTTCGGTGGCTATTTGTTTGATGAATTTTGGAACATTAATCGATGTTGGACACGACTTCATGCAAGGCGGATCATAACAAAACAAACAACGGTTTGCTTCGACTAAAGCTGCATCTTTAGTTTCAAATGGTGGATGAATATCCGAGAAATTCTGTTGATATTCAACAGTGGTTAATCTATTACTTTTAATACTCATATTTATATTTCTTTACAATTATTACGGAGCAACTATTTCTCCATAAGTTTCAGGTCTTCGGTCACGGTAAAATTGCCATTTACCTCTAATTTCATCTATTAAATCTAAATCAAACTCTGCTACTACCAATTCGTCTTTATCTTCGGAAGCACAGGCAATGATTTCGCCCAAAGGATTTACAAAATATGATGTTCCGTAAAAACGTCCTAAATTCCATGGTTTTTCAATTCCTACACGATTAATGCACCCCATGAAATAGCCGTTTGCAACAGCATGAGCGGGCTGTTCTAATTTCCATAAATTTTGAGATTGTCCAACAGTTGTAGCCGAAGGATTGTACACAATTTCGGCACCGTTCAAGCCTAAACACCTTGCGCCATCAGGAAAATGACGGTCATAACAAATATAAACTCCCACTTTGGCATACTTAGTTTGAAAAACAGGATAACCCAAATTGCCTGGTTTAAAGAAAAACTTCTCCCAAAAACCGCCCGTTTGTGGAATATGATTCTTACGATATTTGCCCAAATAGGTTCCATCGGCATCAATAACTGCTGCGGTGTTGTATAAAACTCCAGCTTTGTCTTTTTCATAAACGGGAACAATGATGACCATGTCGTATTTTTTGGCATAGACTTGCATCCTTTCGGTGGTTGGTCCTGGAACGCTTTCTGCCGAAGCATACCAAGCACTGTCTTGTCCAGGGCAAAAATAAGGCGTATTGAAAATTTCTTGAAAACATAATATTTGAACTCCATTCCTTCCCGCTTCTTCAATATAAGGAATGTGCTTTTGTACCATAGCTTCCATGATCTCAGCTATCGTTCCTTCTCCCTCGGTAATAGCCAAACTTAATTGTATCAACCCTGATTTTACTATTCTTGCCATAAATTTATATTTTACCGTTTACTTTATTTCGTTTTATAAATTGACCAAAGCCTTTTTCTACCTTACATTGGTTATTGTCAATGGCAATGGTACCTCTTAATAAAACGGTTTTTACTTTTCCAGTCAATGCCCAACCTTCATACGCGCTATAATCAACATTCATGTGATGCGTCGCGGCGGATAATGTATGTCTTTCATTAGGATCAATAATGACAATGTCTGCATCGCTACCAATAGCAATAGTTCCTTTTTTAGGAAACATTCCAAATATTTTAGCAGCATTAGTACTAGCGACTTCTACATATTTGTTTAACGAAATTTTCCCTTTATTTACCCCTTCACTAAAAAGTAATTCCATACGATTTTCGATGGCTGGATGTCCGTTTGGAATTTTAGAAAAATCATCTTTACCCATTAGTTTTTGTTCCCACATAAACGGGCAATGATCTGTAGCAACAACGTTTACCAAGCCTTGATTAATTCCCGCCCAAAGGGTTTCTTGATCTTTCTTTTCACGCAATGGCGGTGACATGACCCACTTGGCCCCTTCAAAATTATTTTCATATAATGATGCGTCTAACAGTAAATATTGAATGCAGGTTTCTACAAAAACATGTTGGTTTCTTCGGGTAGCAAAACGAACAGCATTTAATGCTCCTTCGCAAGTTAAATGAACAATATAGCCCGGACAACCGGTATAATCTGCCATATCGGCAAAACGACTGCTGGCTTCAGCTTCGGTTACCTCTGGTTGTGATAAATAATGGTATAACGGTGCCAATTTTCCTTCGGATCTATGTTTGTCTATTAAATAATCTATCATATCTCCATTGGTAGCGTGAACATTAATTAAGCCTCCATGTTTTTTTACCTCATGCATCAAACCGACCATTTGACTGTCGTTGATCATTAATGCGCCTTTATACGCCATGAATGTTTTGAAAGAGGTGATGCCTTCTACTTCTATAAAATGCTGAATTTCTTTTTTAGTTTCTTCATTAAAGTCTGTCACTGCCATGTGAAAACTATAATCGCCAACGGCATTATTATCGCTTCTGCCTTTCCATTCTTGTAGCGCTGAATTCAAACTTTTGCCTTGTGTCTGCAATATAAAATCTATTACGGTGGTAGTGCCACCATATAAAGCCGCTCGTGTTCCTGTTTCATAAGTATCACTGCTGGAAGTACCCATAAAAGGCATTTGAAGATGAACATGTGGGTCAATTCCTCCAGGCATTACTAATTTCCCTGAGGCATCAATAACGGTATCAGCGGAAACTTGCAAATTTGCCCCGATTTGTTGAATCGTTTCTCCTTCTATATATATATCGGCTACATAATCGTCTGTAGCGGTAATCACTCTTCCGTTTTTTATTAAAATACTCATAATTTTTATTTTTTAATGATGTAAAATAGAGAGAAAATCATGTTCCTTTGGGGGAAGAACTATTTTTTATTCTTCATTAATAACCAATATACCAAGCCGCTTATTCCAAAACCTACGAACCAAGCATAATTGTATAATCCGATTATCCAACTTGGAAAAGCATCGCTCGAAAACACTTTAATTGTGGTGAAAAACCCTGGAATATTTGGAATAATTCCAACAATTAAAGCGATAATAGCGGCACTATTAAATCCTTTTTTAAAACTATAAATCCCATTAGAATCATACAAATCATTAATACTTAAGGTTTGTTTTCTAATGAAGTAATAATCTACAATCATAATTCCGCCTACTGGCCCAAGCAAACTAGAATAGCCTACCAACCAAGTAAAAATATAGCCAGATGGATCAGCGATTAATTTCCAAGGGAATATCAGTATTCCTATGATGCCTGTGATATAGCCGCCTTTTCTAAAATCAATTTTTGATGGAGAGAGATTTGCAAAGTCATTGGCCGGACTTACAATGTTGGCGGCAATATTAGTCGCTAATGTAGAGATAGCTACAGCAATCATTGCAATGCTTACTAGAAGTTTATTTTCGAATTTTCCTGCCAGAATAACAGGGTCCCAAATGGTTTCGCCAAAAACAATAAAAGTAGCAGAAGTAACCACTACGCCAACAAATGCAAACAAGGTCATTGATGTTGGCAAACCATAAATTTGACCCTTAATTTGTGCATTTTGCGAAGTCGCATAGCGCGTAAAATCGGGGATATTCAACGATAATGTAGCCCAGAAACCGACCATTCCGGTTAAGGCTGGAAAAAAGAAAGAAAAGAAATCGGCACTATTAGTAAATTTAGATGGGGTTGCTAAAATTGGCCCCAGACCCTTAGCCGCTACAATTGCCCAAGCTAACAATGCCAGCGCTGCGATGGGTAAAAAAATGGCTTTAAAGACCAATAGTTTTCGAATACTATCCACACCTAAATATACCACATACATATTCAACAGCCAAAACAAGAAAAAACAAAGGGCTGGTCCTGTTTCTAAACCAAAGGAATCGGGAAAGATTTGCGGAAGAGAAGCTATAGATGGTACCCATAAACGAACCATTTGAAACAAGGCAAAACCTCCAATCCAAGTTTGAATTCCAAACCATCCGCAAGCAACAATAGCCCTAAGCATCGCTGGAATATTAGCTCCGACGGTTCCAAAACTAGACCGAGCAAAAACTGGAAATGGAATTCCATATTTTGCACCAGCATGACCGTTTAAAATCATTGGAATTAAGACAATCGTATTGCCTAAAAATATCGTCAAAATGGCTTGCCACCAGTTCATACCGCCTTCTATCAAGGAACTCGATAACATATAAGTAGGAATGCAAAGACTCATACTAATCCATAGCGCAGCATAATTCCATGTTGTCCAGGTTCTTTTTTCAGCACCAATAGGAGCCAAGTCCTCGCTGTACAAAGATGAATTTGTATGATTAAAATTTTCGGACATAATTCTTTAATTATGAGATTAAGGCCTCGTCTGCTATTTTGAGTGCTTCACTGATGATGGCTAAACCTTCATCGATTTGCGATTCTTTGATGCACAATGGCGGTGCGATAAAAATATAGCCCCAACGTACAAAGGTATACAGCCCTAAAGCTCTAAGTTTTGCGGCGATTGCATTAGATATTTTCAATTCGTCACCAGACGCGTTATAGGAGGCAATTAATTCGCCTGTAGATTTGTTTTTTAAAATGTCTATACAGCCTAAAAGTCCAGTATTTCTATACTCTCCAAGGCTAGGATGATGATTTCTCATTTCCTTTACTTTAGATTCTAAATAGGCACCCATTTTGCGTGTATTTTCAATAAGGTTATCTGTTTCATAAATATTTATTACAGCTAATGCCGCAGCTATTGCAACCGGATGACCATTATAAGTTAATCCAATCATCATCGGAATATTGTCATATTTTGCTGCTATAGTATCTGAAACCATCAAGCAACCTAAAGGAATATAGGAAGAAGTTAATCCTTTGGCCATACATACCATGTCGGGAACAATCCCATGATTTTCGAATCCAAACCAATTGCCAGTCCTACCAAAACCGCTCATTACTTCATCGGCAATAAACAAAATTCCGTATTTTTCACAAAGTGCTTTTACTCCTTTCAAATAGCCTTTTGGATAATGTAAACAGCCAGAAGTACCACTTTCGCCCTCAAAAATAAAGGCCGCAATGTTAGTTTTTCCTTCAAAATGAATAACACGTTCTACATATTCTAAACTTAAACTTAATTTGGTTGCTTCGTCTAAATTTTGCATTCCAAAAAAATTATAAGGATCATCAATATGAATCGCATTGGGCATTTGTTGCGCATCGTTAGCCAATTTTCTTGGATCACCACCAACACTCATTCCACCAATAGAACCGCCATGAAAAGCTCTGTATCTGCCAATTATTTTATGTCTTCCTGTATATAAACGTGCTAATTTTATAGCATTATCCATAGAGGATGTTCCACAAAGCGTATAAAAGGCTTTGTTTAAATTACCCGGACAAATTTCTGCCAATTTTTTTGATAATTTGGCTCTTACTTCTGTTGTGCAAGAAGGCGTTACAAAACTTACTTTCTGCATTTGTTCTACAACAGCATCGGTTACACGTTGATCACCATGACCTACATTTACCGACATTAGTCCTGAGGAAAAATCAATGATACGGTTACCATCATTATCATATAAATAAACACCTTTGGCACTTTCTATTACAAGGGGGTTTAAAGCCGATTGTGCTGACCAAGAAAATAAACTAAACTCTTTGCTATCGTTTACTATTTCTTCTGTGGTCATTGTTTGTTCTTTCGTAATCATCTTTTACTATTGTTAATTAACTCATCCAATTTACACCGGCTTCGGCATTCCATTTCACGGTACTTTTTTTCAATTTTGTCCAAAACTCTATTGAACTCTTTCCTGTAATGTCGCAAACTCCAAATTTACTTTCGTTCCACCCACCAAAACTAAAGGGTTCACGAGGTACAGGTACACCTACATTTACGCCCACCATTCCGGCACTGGCTTTTTCCATTATATAGCGAGCCATGGCTCCATTTTGAGTAAATACACTGGCAGCATTTCCATACGGATTTGCATTTTCTATAGCCAAAGCCTCATCGACTGTATTTGTTCTCATTATTGAGATTACAGGTCCAAATATCTCTTCTTTAGCCACACTCATTTCTGGAGTAACAAAGTCAATAACGGTTGGTCCTACATAAGTTCCGTTTTCTTTACCTACTACTTTTGCATTTCGTCCATCTACTATTATTTTTGCACCCGCTTTTTCGGCTTGCGTAATATAATTTTCAATTCGTTCTTGAGAGGCTTTGTCGATTACTGCTCCTAAATTTACTCCAGGTATTATTTTACGGGCTTCGTCGCAAATTTTGTCTACAATAGCATCTATATTTCCTACACCTATCATAGCAGAGGCAGCCATACATCGCTGACCAGCACAACCCGACATAGAAGCAGCTACATTTTGAGCAGTCATATCAGGAATAGCATCTGGTAAAACCATTAAGTGATTTTTAGCGCCGCCAAGTGATAAACATCTTTTTAAATTTTGAGTGGCTCTTTTGTACACAATTTTAGCCACTTTGGTAGAGCCAACAAAGGATACGGCTTCAATATTAGGATGGTCACAAATGGCTTCAACAATTTCTACATCGCCGTGAACTATGTTGAATACGCCATCAGGCAAACCAGCTTCTTTTAATAATTTTGCCAAAACTCCACAACTTAAAGGCACCTTTTCAGAGGGTTTAATAATCATGCAATTTCCTAAAGCAATGGCATTTGGAATGGTCCAGTTGGGCACCATCGATGGAAAGTTGAAAGGCACGATGGATGCAACAACTCCTAAGGGCACGTATTCCGTTTTACATTCAACCCCTTTACTCACTTCTAATAATTCGCCCTGAACCAATTGAGGTAAAGATGTGGCAAATTCTGTCAATTCGATACATTTTTCAATTTCTGCCTTTGATTCGCTATAGATTTTACCATTTTCTTCGGTACATAAATCGGACAATTCCTTTAAATGTTTTTCTAATAATGTTTTGTATCTAAAAAAAACTTGAACTCTTTCTTTTATAGGAGTTTTACTCCAAGCTGGAAATGCGGCTTGAGCTGCTTTTACCGCAGTATCTAAGTCTGAACTTGAAGACATTGGGACAGTTGAAAGTAATGTACCGTCTAGTGGTGAAATCACATCCATTGTTCTTGTGGTTGTCGCATTAACAAATTCTCCGTTAATGTAATTCTTAATTTCTGGGTATTTCATTTACTGTTTATTTATTTTTAATGTTTTAACAAAAATAGAAACTATTTATAGACATACAAGCTATAATACTAAAAAAAACACAATGTAATGGTAAATTGAAAGGAATTTTGTCAATTATTACAATTTTTTGATTAGCACTATATTATTGTAAAATTAAAAAGCTGCCCTTTTTGGACAGCTTTATTTTTTAAATAAGAATCAAAGTGAATCTTAACCTCTTATTAATTTTTTATATTTCAATCGTTTAGGCGTTAAATCTCCACCCAAACGTTTCTTTTTATTGTCTTCGTACTCCGAGAATCCACCTTCAAAATAATACACTTCAGAATTGCCTTCGAAAGCTAAAATGTGCGTGCAAATTCTATCTAAAAACCATCTATCGTGCGAAATTACGACGGCACAACCTGCAAAATTCTCTAAACCTTCTTCCAAAGCTCGAAGTGTGTTGATGTCTAAATCGTTCGTAGGTTCATCTAACAATAGTACGTTTCCTTCTTCTTTTAAAGTCATAGCCAAATGCAAACGGTTTCGCTCTCCACCAGAAAGCATTGAAACTTTCTTGTTTTGTTCGCCTCCACCAAAATTAAATCTTGACAAATAGGCTCTAGAATTTACTTGTCTTCCGCCCATCATAATCAACTCCTGACCATCGGCAAAATTTTCCCAAATGGATTTGTTTACATCAATATTGGAATGTGCTTGATCTACATAAGCAATTTTCACAGTGTCACCAACCGAAAATTCTCCACTATCGGTTTTTTGTTCGCCCATAATCATTTTGAAAATGGTCGATTTACCAGCTCCGTTAGGTCCAATAATTCCAACAATTCCAGCCTGTGGTAAGGTGAAATTTAAGTTATCGTACAATAATTTTTCACCAAAAGCTTTAGCTACACCTTTGGCTTCGATAACATTGGTTCCTAACCTTGGTCCATTTGGAATATAAATTTCTAATTTTTCGTCCAATTGTTTTTGGTCTTCATTCAAAAGTTTGTCATAGTTCTGCAAACGTGCTTTTTGTTTGGTTTGACGACCTTTGGCACCTTGGCGAACCCAGTCTAACTCACGTTCTAAGTTTTTTCTACGTTTCGAGGCTACTTTTTCTTCTAAAGCCATTCGACTAGATTTTTGTTCCAACCAAGAAGAATAATTTCCTTTCCAAGGAATACCTTCTCCTCTATCCAATTCCAAAATCCAACCGGCAACATTATCCAAAAAGTATCTATCGTGCGTAACCGCAATTACAGTTCCTGTATATTGAGCCAAATGTTGCTCTAACCAAAGAACAGATTCAGCATCCAAGTGATTCGTTGGCTCATCGAGAAGCAAAACATCGGGTTGTTTCAACAATAATCGGCACAAAGCTACACGACGGCGTTCTCCTCCTGACAAATTTTTAATTGGAGTATCACCATCTGGAGTACGCAAGGCATCCATTGCAATTTCTAATTTTGTATCGATTTCCCAAGCACCAAGAGCATCAATTTTATCTTGCAACGCGGCTTGACGATCCATCAACTTGTCCATTTTATCCCCGTCTTCGTAGTTTTCAGGAAGACCAAATAAATCGTTTATTTTATTGTATTCATCCAAAACTGCCATTGTTTCTGCAACTCCTTCCTGAACAATTTCGAGAACCGTTTTTGTTTCGTCTAATTGTGGATCTTGTTCCAAATAACCCACAGTATACCCCGGTTGAAAAACGACATCACCTTGATAATTTTTATCAACACCTGCAATGATTTTCAATAATGATGATTTTCCAGAACCATTAAGTCCCAAAATTCCAATTTTGGCACCGTAAAAGAAACTCAAATAAATATTTTTAAGAACAGGTTTGTCTGCTCCAGGATAGGTTTTACTCAATTTTTGCATTGAGAAAATTACTTTTTTATCGTCGGCCATAGTATTTTTTATAGTTTGTTGTTAATAGTTTATTGTTTCATTAATAAAAATTGAATCCGATACAAAACTAACTGAACACTTTTTTCTAAGTCTTGTTACTGAACACTGAACACTTTTTTTATACTCTCCCTTTCAAGGAATTAAACACCCAAGCATTGGCCAAAAAACCCAAGCCAACAGCGGCAAATCCCCATCCTGCAACATCGTCATATCTAAAAGCGCCTAATCCGATTAACAATAATCCCATTAGTATCATTATCAAAGTGGCCCATCCTAAAATAGTGTTTTTGTTCATTCCCATAATTAAATTGTATTATATTTAGAAGTACAAATATCGTTATTTTTCGCTGCTAATTAAAAATTTTAAATAGCATTTCTCTCAACAAATCGGATTGAGGTAAAGCATTCGCTCCAACACCCTTACTTTTAACATCAATATCTCGCAAAGAACCTACAATCTGACTCACTTTTCGCATTGGATAATTTTTGAGTGCTATGTCATAATCCTTCAAGAAAAAGGGATTTACACCTAAGACAGCGGCAACATTTTTTGGATTTTTGTCTTTCAGTCCGTGGTATTTCAGCAATTGAACAAAGAAACTAAAAACCAAACTTGTAGTCATAATAATCGGATTGTCTTTCGGGTTTTGTGCAAAATTATCTGCAATGGTGTACGCTTTCAATTGGTTTTTATCACCAATGGCTTTTCGTAATTCGAATATATTGAAGTCCTTACTGAAACCTATATTTTCCTCAATATGATGGGGTGTAATCGTGCTGCCTTTCGGCAAAATGATTTGCAGTTTCTCTAATTCGTTGTTGATTTTACTTAAATCTGTTCCCAGAAATTCAACCAACATTGCATTGGCTTTGGGTTCAATGGAATAACTTTTCCCTGATAAAACACGCTTAATCCAGTCGCCTATCTGATTTTCGTATAACTTTTTGCTTTCAAAAAGAACTCCAGATTTTGCAATCAATTTGGATAATTTTTTGCGCTTGTCCAAAGTTTTGTATTTATAACAAAAAACCAAAACCGTAGATAGCATTGGGTTTTCAGCATAACTTTCGAGTTTGTCAATAGTTTTTGTCAAATCTTGAGCTTCTTTCACAATCACCACTTGGCGTTCCGCCATCATCGGATAGCGTTTGGCTGTTGAAACAATATCTTCAATTGTAACATCACGTCCATACAAAACGGTTTGATTGAATCCTTTTTCGTCTTCTGTCAACACATTTTGCTCAATATAATCGGATAATTTGTCGATATAATACGCTTCTTCACCCATCAAAAAATAGATAGGTTTGATCTTGCCCGCCTTGATGTCATTGACTATTTTTAAAACTTCGTCCATTATTCTTGGTTTCAAGTTTAAGGTTTCAAGTTTCAAGTTGCGCAACCTGAAACTTGAAACCTTAAACTAAATTAACTATTTTTGCCTTATGCAGCAACTCAATTTTCCTTCTTATTCTTTTCGTTTCAAAAATAGCGAAAATAAAGTGTCTATTTTCGACGAAATTAGGAAAAAATTCATCGTTCTCACTCCTGAAGAATGGGTTCGCCAACACGTAGTGCGATTTTTATTGGAAGATAAAAAATATCCAAAATCCTTAATCAACGTAGAGAAAGTTTTAAACGTCAACGGATTGCGAAAAAGATATGATGTTGTGGTTTTCAATCCTGATGGTTCCATCTTTGTTTTGGTGGAATGTAAAGCACCCGAAATTAAAACGGCTCAAGCGACTTTCGATCAAATCGCCCGTTATAATATGACTTTGAAAGCCCAATATTTGATGGTAACGAATGGTCATAATCACTACTTTTGTCAAATTGATTTTGAGAATGAAAAGTATGAGTTTTTGAAGGAGTTGCCGGATTATGGGGAAAAGATAAAAAAGTATTAATGTAGTTTATTTAGGGATTTTGCTGTAACTTCTAATGATTATCAATAACAATTCAACAATTTTATGATTCAAAATTTCATTCAATAGTTAGAAATTTTCAGGAAATTTTAGACTAAATCACACCAAAAAAAATAATTTGAAAACAAAAAAATATCTACTACTAATTCTATGCACAATATTATTTTCGTGTAGTAATGATGAAGATGAACCAATTTCTATTCCAAAACCAAATTTACAATCGGGTGTTGTTATTTCTTTTGATGATGATTATGTTGACGAATGGTTTGAAGTAAATAATATTTTACAAAAATACGATTGGAAAGCTACATTTTTTGTGACTAGATTTAATCAATTATCAGATGCTAAAATCCAAAAACTAAAAGTTTTAAAAAATGAAGGACACGAAATTGCGGGACATGGTTTGAATCACATAAATGCACCAACATTTATTTCATCTTTTGGCACAAGTGAATATCTTAATCAAGAAATTTTTCCAATGTTGAATTTGATGAAAAATAATGATTTATATCCGACTTCATTTGCTTATCCCTATGGAGCAAGAAACTCAACAACCGATAAATTATTACTAAATGAATTTCAAATCATAAGAGGAACAACTTATGGTAGTTCAAATCCCGCTTCTCAAAATTGTTATTACAACAAAAGTAGATTCGTTTTTGGTTTAGGAATTGATAAAAATTATTCGCATTATAGTATTCCATATTTTTTATCACTTCTAAAATATGCAAAAAATAATAATAAAATTGTTATTTTTTATGCTCACAAACCAGTATCGAGTTTTAAAAATGATTACGAAACTGAATATCAAACACTAATTGAACTATGTAATTATGTGAAAACAAATAATATGAAATTTTATAAAATATCTGAATTATATGATATTCAAAATAGTATATAAAACAATACAATTGAAAAATATCAGATCATAATCCTTGTAATAACCGAAAGTATTAAATGAAAACAGCCGTAGTTATCCTCAATTGGAATGGAACAAAATTATTGGAACAGTTCTTACCATCCATTGTAAAATATTCTCCAGAAGCCGATATTTATGTGGCCGACAATGCTTCGACCGATGATTCTGTTGCGTTTGTAAAAGCTAATTTTCCAACTATAAAAATCATTAAAAACGAAAGTAATTTTGGCTTTGCCCAAGGCTACAATGAAGCTTTAAAAAGTGTTGAAGCTGATATTTACGCGTTAGTGAATTCCGATATTGAAGTGACAGAAAACTGGTTACAACCCATCTTAGAAACTTTTGAAAACGAACCTAAAACAGCTATAATTCAACCTAAAATTTTAGATTTTAAACGCAAAGAATACTTTGAATACGCTGGCGCAGCTGGCGGATTTATGGATAAATACGGTTATATGTTTTGTCGTGGTCGCATTTTTGAAACTTTGGAACAGGATAACGGACAATACGACGACAATTGCGAAATATTTTGGGCTTCGGGAGCCTGTTTTTTTATCAGAAGTTCGATCTATACAGAGTTACACGGGTTCGATGCTGATTTTTTTGCCCATCAAGAAGAAATTGATTTGTGTTGGCGCGCTTTTAATAAAGGTCATATCATTAAATACAATTCAAAATCAACTGTTTATCACGTTGGAGGAGCAACTTTGCAACTCGAAAATCCAATGAAGACCTTTCTAAATTTTAGAAATTCATTGCTGATGATGGTAAAAAATTTACCAAAAAATCAGTTGTTTCCTGTGCTTTTTATTCGCCTCATTTTAGATGGAATTGCTGGAATACAATTTCTCTTTCGAGGGAAGTTCAAACATTTTTTAGCTGTTTTTAAGGCTCATTTTGCGTTTTATTCGCTATTTGCAAAAAATTATAATAAAAGAGATTTTTTTTACTACAAAAAATACTATAAAACTAAAAGTATTGTTTGTCTTTATTTTATTAGAAAAATTAAAGTATTTAGCACTATATTTGTGCTTAATAAATAGCAAAACTAACATTGTAGTTCACGTTTAATTAAAATTTTAATTTCTATGAAAAAAATTGTAATTGCCTTATCATTCTTTATGCTTTTAACTTCTTGTGTTTCTAAGAAACAATACGCTGCATTAGAAGCCAAAAATAAAGAAACTCAAGATTTATTGAATACTTGCACGATGAAATTGAATTCGTGTTTGGAAGAAAAAGCAGGTCTAAAAGCTAGTTTAGATGCAGCAAAAGAGAATAATCAATTTTTAATTTCCCAATCTAAAGATATGACTGTTTTGACTACAAAGGGAGCTCAAAACATCGAAAAAGCTTTAGAATCAATCAAAGAAAAAGATTTGAAAATCAGCAGAATGCAAGATGCTTTAACTAAAAAAGACAGTGTTACACTTGCTGTTGTAACTAGTTTGAAAAGTGCTGTTGGTATTTCAGATCCAGACATTGAAATCAATGTTGAAAAAGGAGTGGTTTTCATATCTATTGCTGACAAACTACTGTTCAAAAGCGGAAGCTATGACGTAACAGACAAAGCAAAAGGAGTTTTGGCGAAAGTTGCGAAAGTGGTAAATGACAAACCTGATTTTGAGTGTATGGTTGAAGGTCACACTGATAACGTTCCTTATATTGGAAATGGTGTGCTACTTGACAACTGGGATTTGAGCGTAAAACGTTCTACATCAATTATCCGTGTTTTAACTGGACAATTGGGAGTTAAACCGGAACAATTAATCGCAGCGGGAAGAAGCTCTTATATTCCGTTAGTGGCCAATGATACTGCCGAAAACAAAGCCCGTAACCGAAGAACTCGTATCGTTGTGTTACCAAAAATTGATCAATTCTATGATATGATAGAAAAAGAAATGAAAAAACAACAGTAGTAATAGTGGTCAGTGAACAGTATTTAGTGTTCATTGGTTTAGTAAACAGAAAACGTCTTGAGAAATCGAGACGTTTTTTTATGGATATTTATGAATATTAATTTTGAATATGTAACAACTGAACACTTATTAAAGAATATCCAAACTCCCTTTGCCTTCTCTCACAACTGTTGGCTCATAGCCCGATAAGTCAATAATGGTTGAGGCCAGATTATCTCCATATCCACCATCAATTACCACATCGACAAGGTTTTGCCATTTCTCGAAAATGAGTTCAGGATCTGTGGTGTATTCTATCAGTTCATCTTCATCACGGATTGACGTAGAAACAATAGGATTTCCCAATTGACGTACCATTTCTAAGGCAATGGAATTATCTGGAACACGTATTCCAACAGTGGTTTTCTTCTTAAATTCTTTTGGTAAACTATTATTTCCCGGTAAAATAAAGGTGTACGGACCTGGCAAAGCTCTTTTTAAAATCTTAAAAGTGGCGGTATCTATTTGCTTCACATAATCCGAAAGATTACTTAAATCATAACAGATAAAAGAAAAATTTGCTTTATCTAATTTTACACCCTTTATCTTGGCGATGCGCTCCAAAGCCTTGGTATTGGTAATATCACAACCCAAACCATACACTGTATCGGTTGGATAAATAACCAAACCGCCTTCCTTCAAAACCTTCACCACTTTGGCAATTGCCGCTTCGCTAGGTTTGTCTTCGTATATTTTAATGAATTGTGCCATTTTTTGTTTAAAATTAGATAAAGAATATAGCACTGTAAATACAACTATTTTTTATTGATAAGTAAAGGCAATAATTATTAGCATCACAGCGAGAGCCAAGTTTAGTTTTTCTTCTTTGTACATTATTTTGCTATATTTTACTATAATTTGATACCCAATCCACCAAAAAGGTAAATTTGTCAAACTAGTCCAATGTCCTAAATCTGGTACAAAATAGTAAAAGAAATAATCGTTGAACAAAGCAAAAGCAAAAAAATTAAACGCCACCTCTAACAGCAGCAAGAAGCCAGATTCTATGGCAAATGAAGCAAAAGGGTTTCTTTTTTGTTGTCGTTTTTTTAATTGATAGTTTTTATGAAAGCAAATATATACTGCTGCGTTGCCCCACATAATAGGACCATAAGAAGACGTGATTCCCTTATGAATAGGGAGAGTGCGATACTCCCAGATGACTTCATTAAAAGTTAATTCTATAAATTTAAATAAAAATAATTCGCCAAACATTCCAAACCAAGAGCCAAAAATAAAATAACTAAAAATTAATCTCCAATCAATGTCGATTTCTTTTTTTTGAAGCATTTTGTACCAAATATACAGTGGAATGTACTGTGCTAATGTAAAAATAAGTAGTTTAAAAACCATCGTCTGATCCATTAATACCATATTTTAATCTTTTTTAAATTTTAAATTCTAATACTATTATAAATTAAATTACCCAATCACATCCAATTTTGCAAATCGTAACAACAATTTTTTAATTCCACCCACTTCAAATTTGATTTCGGCTTTTTTGTCTGCACCAACACCTTCCAGATTCAATACTTCACCTTTTCCAAAGCGCTCGTGCATCACGATATGTCCAACTACCAATTTATTATCAAACAAATTAGCTCCACCCGACGTTGAATTACTAGAAACTGGTTTCAGTTTACGAATATTGATGTCGGGTTTCTGTTCGTTATTAGTAACATAATTGGGCGGCGTTCCTGCAATAGGTTTTGCTAATCGCAATTTAGATTTATCAACATCCCCGAAAATATCGCTGTCGATCATTGGTTTATAACGGTAATTATTTTCTTCTGGCGTCAAATATTCTAAATATTGCGAATCGATTTCTTCGATAAATCGTGAAGGTTCACTGTCGGTCAGTTTTCCCCAACGGTAACGCGATTGCGCATACGTCAAATAAGCTTGATGTTCTGCTCTGGTTAAAGCAACATAAAACAAACGACGTTCTTCTTCGAGTTCGCTTCGCGTGCTCATACTCATTGCGCTGGGAAACAAATCTTCTTCCATTCCAACCACAAAAACGTGTGGAAATTCTAATCCCTTGGCTAAATGAATGGTCATCAACGCTACACGATCTTCGTCGCTTGTATCTTTGTCTAAATCGGTGGCCAAAGCTACGTCTTCCATAAATTCGGATAAAGCGCCACGAGCACCGTCAATCTCTCTTTGCCCTTCGGTAAAATCCTTGATTCCGTTCAATAATTCTTCGATATTCTGAATTTTTGCCATTCCTTCCGGAGTTGCATCTTTTTTTAACTCCTGAACCAATCCAGTTTTTTTAGCTACGTGATCAGTGATATAAAAGGCATCTTGATTTTCATTGATGATCTGGAAACTTTGAATCATCGTTACAAAATCCTGCAATTTTTGTTTGGTTCCAGAATTTAGTTTCAAATCTATTTTATCAATATTCTGCATTACTTCAAAGATGGAACGCTTATAATGATTGGCGGCAACAGTCAATTTTTCAACCGTCGTATCTCCTATTCCACGAGCTGGATAATTGATCACTCGAACTAATGCTTCTTCATCTTTTGGATTGAGCACCAATCGTAAATAGCACAACACATCCTTGATTTCTTTTCTTTGATAAAAAGACAATCCACCGTAAATTCGATATGGAATATCTCTTTTTCTAAGCGCATCTTCCATGGCACGAGATTGCGCATTGGTACGGTACAAAATAGCAAATTGCCCATTTAGCATCTGGTGTTGCATCTTTTGTTCGAAAATCGTGCTGGCCACAAAACGCCCTTCTTCAGCATCGGTTAAGCTGCGATGCACTTTTATTTTGGGACCAAGATCATTGGCTGTCCAAACAATTTTGTCGAGTTTGGTTTTATTTTTATCAATTATCGTATTGGCTGCTTCCACAATATTTTTGGTCGAACGATAATTTTGCTCCAATCGAAAGGTTTTCACGCCTTCGTAATCTTTTTGGAAATTCAGAATGTTATTGATATTGGCACCACGGAACGCATAAATACTTTGGGCATCATCACCTACCACGCAAATATTTTGAAATTTATCTGATAAAGCTCGTACAATCAAATACTGCGAATGGTTCGTATCTTGGTACTCATCGACCAAAATATAACGGAAACGGTTCTGGTATTTCGCTAAAACTTCTGGGAAGCGAGTTAGTAATTCATTCGTTTTTAATAACAAATCGTCAAAATCCATCGCACCCGATTTGAAACAACGTTCTACATAATTTTGATAAATCTCGCCTAAACGAGGTTTTTTGCTCATCGCATCGGCTTCTTGTAATTCGGGGTTATTGAAATACGCTTTTACTGTGATTAAACTATTTTTATAAGAAGAAATTCTACTTAGTACCTGTTTCGGCTTGTAAACATCTCGGTCCAGTTGCATTTCTTTGATAATAGCCGAAATCGCTCGAACAGAATCCTGCGTATCATAAATAGTAAAATTAGAAGGATAACCCAACTTATCGGCCTCGGAACGAAGAATCCGTGCAAAAACCGAGTGAAAAGTGCCCATCCAAAGATTCTTAGCTTCATTGGAACCCACAATATCAGAGATACGCTTTTTCATTTCGCGTGCCGCTTTATTGGTAAAAGTCAGGGACAAAATACTGAAAGCATCCACACCTAAACTCATCAAATAGGCAATACGAATAGTCAACACTCGAGTTTTTCCTGAACCTGCGCCGGCAATAATAATCATTGGCCCGTCTTTTTGGAGTACAGGTTCGCGTTGCGCTTCATTAAGTTGATCGATGTATTTCTGCATAAAATTTCTATTGAATGCAAAAATAAGGATTTAAGATTTAGAAATTTGATTTATATAAAATCAAAATGCTTGTTTTTTTTGATGTTTATTTTTGAAAGACAATAAATTAATAACTATTTCAACTGAGTTTAAATCCCTACTTTTCTAGTTAAAATTTAACTATCTGTAGAAAGCACTTCGGTTAATGAACTTTTTAAACTATCTATTCATAATTAAACACCTTCATTACAATACGATTAATTTTTTTTGCGTCCTTTTTTTATAAAATAAACATAAACAACATATTTTTTACTAATTTGCATCAAATTAATATTTTTCCAAATGACCAATATCACTAGACTATTTGATTTTCCTTATTACCAATTAGAGCACTACAATATTCCAGATGCTTTAGTTACTAAATATAACGGAGACTGGATAAAAACTTCTACACAAGAATATATCGATAAAGCAAATGCTATTTCGAGAGGATTGCTACGATTAGGCATTAATAAAAATGATAAAATTGCTATTATATCCTCCAATAATAGAACAGAATGGTATATAATGGATGTTGGAATATTGCAAATAGGTGCACAAACCGTTCCCATATATCCAACGATTTCAGAAAACGATTACGAATATATTTTAAATCATTCTGAAGCAATATATTGTTTTGTTTCGGACGATGAAGTGTTACAAAAGATAAATGCAATTAAAAAAAACGTCCCAAATCTATTAGAAATTTATTCATTTAACGAAATTAAAAGTTGTAAAAACTGGAGCGAAATAGTAGATTTAGGAAAAGACACGAGTAATCAAGATGTTGTAGAAGATAGAAAAAATAATGTTAAACCATTAGAATTAGCTACAATAATTTACACTTCCGGAACCACTGGAAAACCTAAAGGCGTAATGCTTTCGCATAATAATATTGTTTCTAACGTTTTAGATTCATCAGACAGAATACCATTTGATGTAGGAAAAAGTCGTGCGTTGAGTTTTTTACCAATTTGTCATATTTATGAAAGAATGGTAACCTATATTTATCAGTATTATGGTTGTGCAATTTATTTTGGAGAATCAATAGAAAAAATCTCTGATAACATAAAAGAAGTTCAACCAACAGTAATGACTGGTGTTCCGAGACTTATTGAGAAAGTTTATGACAAAATTATAGCAAAAGGTTCAGAACTTACTGGTGTAAAAAAGAAATTGTTCTTTTGGGCAGTCAATATTGGTCTAAAATATGAACCCAACGGAGCAAATGGCTGGTGGTATGAAATGCAATTAAAGCTAGCTAGAAAACTTATTTTTAGCAAATGGAAAGCTGGATTAGGAGGAAAACTGGACTTAATTGTAAACGGTAGTGCTGCACTTCAACCTCGACTTGCAAGAATATTTGCAGCAGCAGAAATACCAGTAATGGAAGGCTACGGATTGTCCGAAACTTCGCCAGTAATATCTGTAAATGATCAACGAAACAGAGGTTTCAAAATTGGAACAGCCGGAAAAATAATCAACAATGTTAAGGTAAAAATTGCTGCCGATGGCGAAATTCTTTGTAAAGGTCCCAATGTAATGATGGGTTATTTTAAAGACGAAGTTTTAACCAAAGAAGCCATTGTAGATGGCTATTTTCATACAGGAGATATTGGCGAAATTGATTCTGAAGGATTCTTGAAAATTACCGATAGAAAAAAAGAAATGTTTAAAACATCGGGAGGAAAATACATTTCGCCACAACTACTCGAGAATGCTATGAAGCAATCCCGTTTTATCGAACAGATTATGGTTATTGGCGATGGGCAAAAAATGCCAGCAGCATTTATTCAACCTAATTTTGAGTTTGTGAAGTCTTGGCAACAAATACACGGAATCAAGGTAGGGTCAACTAACGAAGAAATTATTTCAAATCCAAAGGTAATTGAACGTATTCAAGATGAAATTGATGTTGTTAATGAAAAATTTGGAAACTGGGAAAAAATCAAACGTTTTGAATTAACACCTGATATTTGGTCTATTGACGGAGGACATTTAACACCAACAATGAAATTAAAACGGAAAATTGTTATGGAAAAGTACAAAGATTTATTTGCTAAAATTTATAATTAACTTTTTAGAGTATTCAACTATGAAAATAAAACTATTCATTTGCTCACTACTATTTATCCAATTTTTTTCTGGTTGCAAAGAAAGTAAACCTCAGGATTCTATTAAAGAGAATTATAATGATTACTCCAAAAGTGATGATCAATCTACTGGCGGTATCAAAATGATTCCCATCGATACTCCTATTGGAAAATTTAACGTTTGGACCAAGAGAGTTGGTAATAATCCAAAAATAAAAGTGCTTCTACTTCACGGTGGTCCTGGAGGAACTCACGAATTCTTCGAAAGTTTTGACGGCTATTTTCCAAACGAAAGTATTGAATATATCTACTATGACCAATTAGGTTCTTATTATAGTGACCAACCCAATGACAATCGCTTATGGACAACAGAACGTTTTGTCGAAGAAGTAGAACAGGTAAGGAAAGCTTTGAAATTAGACAATTCTAATTTTTATTTGTTAGGACAATCTTGGGGCGGAATTCTGGCTATGGAATATGCATTAAAATACCAAAAAAATCTAAAAGGCCTTATCATTTCTAATATGATGGCTAGCGCTCCGGCTTATAATAAATATGCGGAGGAAGTCTTGGGTCCAAAATTGCCGCCAGCGGTATTTAGCCAAATAAAAACCTTCGAAAAAAACAAAGATTACACTAATCCTAAATATACTGAACTTCTTTTTAAATATTATTACACTGAACATATTCTTAGAATGCCGATTGAAAAATGGCCGGAATCCATCAACAGAGCTTTCAAACATTTGAATCCAAATGTATATGTTTATATGCAGGGTCCGAGTGAGTTTGGAATCACTGGTGATGCTACTTTAAAAAATTGGGATATCACAGACCAACTTAAAACGTTAACGGTTCCAGCATTGGTCATTGGTTCTCAATACGACACTATGGATCCAAAACACATGGAATGGATTTCGAAAGAAGTACAAAATGGGCGATTTTTATACTGTCCAAATGGTAGTCATTGCTCCCAATACGACGATCAGGAACATTATTTTCCGGGTTTGATTAAATTCTTGAAAGACGTTGATAGCGGTGATTTCCTTAAATCACTTTAATAAATCACTTACTATTAGATCTTTCCATAGTACATGGCTTTTACGATTCCGTCTGAAAGTCCAATTTTTGGAACATATATATTTCTTGCACCACTCCATTTCATTGCATTGAGATAGATTTGTGTTGCAGGAATAATTACATCGGAACGGTCAGGATTCAAACTCAATTCGGAAATTCTTTGTTCGTAAGTCAGTGAATTTAAAAAAGCATATTGCGAATTCAAATAGATATATGACAAGGGTTTATCTTGTAATTTTCCAGACATTTTGAATAATTTATTGATGTTTCCGCCAGAACCAATTAGAATTACTTCATCATAATCTTTGGTGTTCAGTTTTATCCATTTTTCCATTTCTTCCCAAACAATATCACATACCATTTTGTTTAGAAAACGAACTGTTCCAGCTTTGAATGATTTAGAAACTACAATTTTGCCGTTCGAGAAAAGTGAAAATTCAGTGCTACCGCCACCAACATCAACATATAAATATGTTTTGTCGGATTTTAGAAGATGATGTAAATCAGTAGAAGCTATAATAATTGCTTCTTTTTTTCCATCAATTATTTCAATATCAATACCTGCCTTTTCTTTTATAATTTCAACAACTTCTTGTCCATTATAAGCTTCGCGCATTGCCGAAGTCGCTAAAGCTCTATAATCTTCTACTTTATGAACCTTCATCAAAAGTCGAAAGGCTTTCATGGCATCAATCATTCTGTCGATGTTTTCTTCCGATATTTCACCAACGGTAAAGGAATCTTGTCCCAAACGAATGGGTACCCGAACTAAGGAGTTTTTATTAAATTGGGCTTCTTTTCCTTCTTGTTCAACAATATAAGTAATCAATAAGCGCATGGCATTTGAACCAATATCAATTGCTGCATATTTTTTTATATTTAGAATTGCCTCTTTACTTGTAATACGTTCAGTTGAATTCAACATTAATTTTTATTTTATTTATTGAAGTGATTTAAACTTTTTCCATTAAACATTTTCGTGATTTAGTTCTACTTTATTGAGATAATAATTATAGGTTTCAAATTGCGCTCTAAAAATAGGTTCATACCCTTTACGAACTCTATATTTATTATCTAATTTTTGGGAATGATAACGTGCCTTCACATTTCCTTTCCATCCTATATCAAATATTTCGATCAATTCTTTTTTAATTTTTTCGTCATAAATAGGACAAGTAACTTCAACTCTACCGTCAAGATTTCTGGTCATAAAATCTGCAGACGAAATATAAACCTCAGGATCTCCTTCATTACCAAAAATATATATTCTGGAATGCTCAAGATAATTATCTACAATACTTATGGCTTCAATATTTTCACTCATGCCAGACAAACCTGGAATTAATGAACAAATTCCTCGTACTTCAAGTTGTATTTTTACACCTGCATTACTGGCGTCATATAGTTTATCAATCATTTCAAAATCTGATAAACTATTCATTTTCAACTTTATGTAAGCCACTTTTCCGTTTAGTGCATTTGTAATTTCTCTATCTATCATTCGATTAAAACGAGATCGGGTGTAATGTGGGGAAACTATTAAATGCTTATATCTGTACAATCTGTAATTGATATCGAAAAACTCAAAAACTTTGGAAGCATCTTTGAGAATCTGTTGATGACTAGTCAATAGAGTCACATCAGTATATATCTTGGCGGTCTGCTCGTTGAAATTTCCCGTAGAAATAAAACCATACCTTTTTATTGAATCCTCCTCTTGTCTTTCGATAACGCAAATTTTACTGTGTACTTTCAAGCCTTTTATTCCGAAAATAAGATTAATCCCTTCGGTTTGCATTTGTTCCGCATACGATATATTTGAAGCTTCGTCAAAACGTGCTTGCAATTCAATTTGAACTGTCACTTTTTTGCCGTTCTTAGCCGCATTAATTAGTGAACTGATTATTTGAGAATTTTTGGCTAATCGGTATAAAGTGATTTTAATGGAAATCACACTGGGATCTAAAGCAGATTCACGTAAAAACTTGGTTAGATAAGAAAAAGACTGAAAAGGTGCGTGAATCAAATAATCCTTTTTGCTGATTTTCTTCAAGATGCTTCCTTCGAGATTTAGTCCTGGAACCGGCAATGGTTGATTTGTTGTATAAAGTAAATCATATCTTCCGAGATTAGGAAATTTCATGTAATCTCTTCTATTGTGGTATTTCCCGCCTGGAATAATGCTGTCTGAGGAAATTATATGCATTTTTCCAAGAATAAATTGCAGCGTATCTTCTTCAATCAATTCATCATATATAAAACGAACAGGTTCACCTATTCGTCTGTCTTTTACACTTGCAGCGATTTTTTCAAGCATACTTTTACTCAGGTCACTGTCCATTTCTAATTGTGCATCACGAGTAATTTTTATCATGTGAGCAGATACACTGTCGTAATCAAAAATATTAAAAATACTTCCTAAATTATGTCTGATCACATCATCGATTAATATCACATATTGTTTTTCATTATTCGAGGGCAAAACAACAAATCGATTGATGGTATTAGGAATTTCAATCATTGCATAATGAACCTCATTATTATCTTTCATTACCAATTTTACGGCTAAGTATCCTACTGAATCTTTCAGAATAGGAAATTCGGCCAAATCATTTAAAATGATGGTAATCAATTCAGGACTTAGTTTTTGAATAAAAAAATCTTTTAAGTACGCTTCTTGCTCAGCCGATATATTATTTTCATCTATAATATATATATTTTCGGTTTCGAGTTTAGTTTCAATAATTTTTAAAATCCGCAAACTTTCGGCTTGTTGTTCAATAACTATTTGGGTAATTTCCTTTAATAATTGATGAGCTGAAATTCCTCCAAAAAGATTTTTACCCGATATTCCAGACAAACTTAACCGTCTTACCGCCGCAAAACGAACACGAAAGAACTCATCTAAATTATTTGAAAAAATACCTAAAAAACGCAATCTTTCTAATAATGGTACGGTATCATCTGCTGACTCTTGTAAAACTCTTGCATTAAAGTTTAACCAACTTTTTTCTCTTTCTATATATTCGTACTTGTTCACTCTTTTTGTTTTAAATTTTTTGGAAACATTATTTTTATTGTTTTTCCTGTATCTAATTTTTCCCAACTATCCGTTTCAAATTGCAACCAAACTAATCCTGATGTTGGAACGTTAGCTATTATTACAGTGCCAAATTTATTAACAAAATTGGTAATGGCATCATTATGACCAAAAAGAATAACGTTATCATAATCCTTGTTAATTGATTTTATAAACTTTTCTAATTTATTTTCATCAAAGGTATAAAGATCGGCACTAAAAAAGATACGATCTAAAGGATGTAAAATAGTCTTTGCAAAAATCGATGCGGTTTCACGAGCTCGTTTTGCAGGACTAGAAAATAGTATCAGTGTAGCGGGTAAAAATTTTATACTTTCTTTTGCAACTAAAGTTATATCGTCAATTCCTCGTTGTGCCAAAGGTCTTTCGATGTCTTGGACAAAACTATCCCAACTGGATTTTGCATGTCGTATAAGAATAAGATTTTTGCTAGTCATTTTTTAGTATAAAGTAGCACCTGCGATTTTAAATTTCAAACAAATTACAAAATATATTTTGATAATTAGTCTAATATTCTAAAAATTCAAGAAAAATCTTGACTAAGATTACTTTATATTTTGGCGGTGAGCACTAAAATTTTCGTATTTTTAAAATAAATAGCTCACAAAAATATTTAAATCAAGTTAACACCTTTAAAAAGAGGTATTTTTGCATAATAAAAACAAATCTTTAATTTGTTTTATAAAATGAATTTTAAAATAAAACACTATGTTTCGCCACAGAGGTAAAGACAGGACTTTTGCTCACGATTTGAGATTGGCGATTTTATTGTCCTTTGTTGCAGGATTGGTCAATATTACGGGTGTTTTAGCTTTAAAAACGTTGACTACCAATGTAACCGGCCATTTCGCTTTTTTTGCAGAAGAGATAATGAGACACGATTATACTACAGCAATTACCTTTTTTCTATTTACCATTTTTTTTCTATTAGGTTCCTTTCTCTCCAGTTTTTTGCAGGAATTAATTGCATTAAAAAATCCCGATTGGTCGCACATTTTACCAATTACATTGGAAATGGTGATCCTAATTTCGGTAGGTATTTTCGGGACTAGTTCGGGTTTATTCACTTTAGATGGAAAATTGACTGCTTTTTTTATGCTGCTTGCTATGGGAATTCAGAATTCTTTAGTAACCAATATTTCTAGAGCGACCGTTAGAACTACCCATTTAACAGGACTATTTACAGATTTAGGAATTGAATTGTCGCAGTTGTTTTTTTATAAAAAAGTCGAAGAGGTAAAAAAGTTGAAAACGAGTATATTTCTGCGATTAGCCATCATTTCTTTCTTTTTCTTAGGGTGCTTTTTTGGTGGACTTATCTACCAAATACTGGAAATAAAAACGCTGTTTGTTGCTGCCTTTGTACTTCTTATTGCGCAATGGTATGATTTTTTACGGCTAAAATTCCATCTGCTGAAAAGGAAAACCTTTCATCAATAGTGCTATAACATCCCATTGTATTTTCTAATAAACCACTCAGAAGAAAGTGTAATTGCAATTAAAACTAGTAACCAAATCCAATCAATCAAAGGGGTTTTGGCAATAATTTCTTTTTGAATCGCTTTGTAATTTTCATTTTCCAATAGTGATTTAATCAAAGAATCTACCTGATCTGGATAATACACTTTACCTTGAGTTTGCGCAGCTAGCTGTTGTAATTTTTCAACATCAGGATTAACAAATTGTTTTTCGATGTCAAAATCCAGAATTTCGAAATGACCAGAATAGCTCGTTTTTGAATTCAATTCCTTTACCGAAAAATTATATCCACCTGCCGCAAGTCCAGCCAAATTTACTTTAAAGGAATTGTTGCCCTTTAGTAAATCGTAGTTTACCGTTTGCTTTGTTTTGCTATTGGTAACTGAAATAGTCAAGCGCGCCTTCTCGTCAAACTCGTAGTTTTTGTTGAAATATTGCGCCGAAATTTCTATTGATTCGCCTGAATTATAGAAACTTTCGTGATGAACCACCAATGATTTTCTAGCATCGTTAGATGCCAAAAACTGAATAATTTTATCCACAAAAACATCAAATTTTTCAAAAGATTGATTGTCGATATGGCTTTGTAAACGCCATTTCCAACTGTTTTCTCCCAACAAAAAAGCAGAACGCTTGCCTTGATTTTCATCGAAAGCCAATAATGGCGAGTTCGTTTCTATAGTTCTGATTCTTGACGAAAGCAAAGTCGAAACCGTCCCCTTTGTTGTTATCGAGCCAAAAGAATTTTGCAAAGGCGGAAAATTTTCGAAGCCTAAATTATCAAGTGCAAAAAGATTAAACTGCGAATTGAATTGCGCCAAATAATCTTCTTTTTGACCACTCATCTTAAAAACCAAACTATTTTGTTGTTGGTTCAAAAAATTGAAATCAGTGCTATTTCCAGTAACAATAAAAGTATTAATGCCCGCTAATTTGTTCTTCTCCAATACAGACTTGAATTCGGTTGTGGGTTGATACAAAATCAGAACATCATAATCTTGTAATGAATTGATTGAATTTGGTTTAACTAAAGTTACTTTTCGTTGTGCATTACTTTCAATGGCTCGTTTTAATGCACCTAAATCAGGGTGATTAATGGCAGAAACAATCGCTATATTGGTCTTTTGATCGATGATTTCAACCGCAAAATTCTTGGTATTGTTGTACCTGTTCTTTTCTTTTTCTTTGGACGAAATTGTCGCTTTAAACACTTGTAATCCAACCTTATCTGCAGGAAGTAACACATTTATAATTACCGAATTTTTTGATGGAGAAAATGCTACGTTTTGTTTAACCAAAACGGAACTCCCTTGCGAAATACTAAAATTGGCTGTTACACTTTTGTTTCCAGAATAATTCAAAAATACTTCAACAGGGAATTTATTCTTCTGAAAAGCATATTTATTGACGTTCAATTGCGTAACTTTTAAATCCAAGAATTTCGTTGTATCTCCTACAACCAGTGGATATATTTTATTGTTGGCGTCAAAAGAATACACATAGTCATTTCCAGAAGTTTGGTTTCCATCCGTAATTAAAACCGTTGGAAAAGTGGTGTTTTTATAAATGCTTTTCAGGTTCTTGGCAACTTCATCGATATTGGTTTGAGTTCCTTTGAAATTTATCCCGATAGCTATCGGGACTTCCGATTGTTGAAACTCAGTATCAAATTGATACGATTGCATTTCAAATTTCTCTTGTAAATCCTTGTTTTGAGATACTATTTTATACAATTCCAATGCCTTTTCGTTGGCTTTCAAATCCATAATCGAGCTCGAATTGTCCATCACGATGGGTAAAGGAGTTTTGATAGTTTCCAGCGTTTTCCGGCTAATTATCGGATTAATCAACAGCAGCAAAATCCCAAAAATGGATAAAAAACGCAAAAAAGCCAAAACCAAATGCACTTTCGACTTGGTTTTGGCTTTGTAATAATATTGAAAAAACGACAAACCGCCTGATACTGCTAATGAAAGTAGGAGAAATAGAATGGTGTTTGTAGTCATTTTTTTTGATTAAAAGATTAAAAATTGAAAGATTAAAAAATTACAGTAATCTTTCAATTTTTCAATTTTAAAATCATTAAATTTTTAAGTAAGCATTCCTCCGCAAACATTCAAAACTTGTCCTGTAATATAAGTGCTCATATCGGAGGCCAA
Source organism: Flavobacterium sp. (assembly GCF_031423415.1). Classification (GTDB taxonomy): domain Bacteria; phylum Bacteroidota; class Bacteroidia; order Flavobacteriales; family Flavobacteriaceae; genus Flavobacterium. The sequence continues at coordinate 1,475 of NZ_JANPFL010000173.1, read as the reverse complement.
GAAAAGACATGCATTGGCAACATCTTCGGTTGTTCCGCCACGCTTTAATGGGATTCCTTCTCTCCAACCTTTTACGACTTCTTCGCTCAACTTGGCGGTCATTTCAGTTTCTATAAATCCGGGTGCAATAGCATTGCAACGAATATTTCTGGAACCTAATTCCAAGGCAACTGATTTTGTAAATCCTATGGCTCCGGCTTTAGAAGCTGCATAATTAGTTTGACCGGCATTGCCAGAAACGCCTACCACCGAACTAATATTGATGATAGAACCAGCGCGTTGTTTCAAGAACGTTCTTTGAATGGCTTTGGTCATATTAAAAACCGATTTCAAGTTTACATTGATGACTTGGTCAAAATCAGCTTCCGACATCCGCATCAATAAGTTGTCTTTCGTAATTCCAGCATTGTTAATTAAGATATCGACCGTGCCAAATTCGGCTAAAACGTTGTCTACAAAAGTTTGGGCTTCATTAAAATCGGCAGCATTCGATTGGTAGCCTTTGGCTTTGATTCCCATTGCGTTCAATTCGTTTTCTAACGCTTGCGCAGATTCTACTGATGAACTGTAAGTGAATGCCACGTTGGCACCGTGTTTCGCAAAAACTTCTGCTATACCTCTTCCTATTCCGCGACTTGCACCGGTAATGATGGCTACTTTTCCTTCGAGTAATTTCATTTTTATATATTTTTTTTAGGAACCCTGCCGGCAGGCAGGCAATTATTTACTGCTATTCGTTGCAATCTGTCATTGCGAGGAACGAAGCAATCTTTACTTTATTCTGAACTAATTTACAGCTGCCAAATATAACAATAATTGTGGGTTTGAAAAAAAATACTTTTTCAATTAGCCTTACAAAAAAATTGTCGCCAAAGTCTAATTTTGTTTGTTTATCGACCAGCTGTCCGAAGTGTTCAATCAAAAGAAAACGTTCTTAAAACTATTGGAATCGCACAGCAGGGTTTTGACTGCTGTTATGCTGCGTTGTTTGCGATTGGCTTGATATTCTCCAAACTATGTTTTTTAGAATTACATTCTTCTTCCAAATCATAATCATCTTGTAGTCCAAGCCAAAACTTTGCGCTGGTGCCTAAATATTTAGAAAGTCTCAAAGCTGTATCGGCAGTAATTCTGCGATTTCCTTTAAGAATTTCACTAACTCTTGTCTGCGGAATAAAAGTTTCTTTAGACAAGCGATAAGCCGTAATTCCCAGCGGTTCAAGAAACTCTTCTTTTAAAACTTCTCCAGGATGTATGTTTTTTAAATTTTCCATAACTTTTAATTTTAATGATAATCTACAATTTGCACTTCAAAAGCATTATCGTTTTCCCACTTAAATAGTCAACCCTTAAAAAGAGCTATTTTTAATTTCCACAAAAATAGGAATATTATTTTCAGGATAGAAGTTGAACAAATAATTAAGCCAAAAAACAATTTGTTCCTTGATTTGGTTGAATCGGAGCTTAAAATTGTA
>NZ_JANPFL010000172.1:0-21629 GCF_031423415.1 Flavobacterium sp. | reverse complement strand
TGAAGTTGTCGCTATTCCCTTCGCCTTTCAACTCATCATCCTTCTCCTGTCCTTGGAAGCCATAACGATACGCTGTGCTTGAGCCGTGGCGATTAGGAACGAGCATTCCAAAAGGATATACGCATTTTGTATAAGAACGTGAGGTAAATGTATAAAAAAAGCAACTCTTTTACAAGTTGCTTTTTCGTTTATTGACTTCTTTTTGACTGCCCCCGTTTGTTGCCTATTGGAATGGGTACGAGGTCAGGAGACACTCGCGCAGCACAACCCTAGTTTTAATAACGTTTTGCTTTGAAGGAAAACATCGTGCAGTTGGTGTTACCATATTTTGCCATTAGTTCTTATTAACCCTTCTAACAATGGTGCTTTATCGCCATCTTCAACTTCCGTAATTTTGTTATGAATACTTAGTATTTTTAGATTTTTTAAACTATTTAAAAATTTAAAAGAATCAACTTTTTTAGAATCTAACTGCAAATGTTCAAGATTAGTTAGTTTAGATAAATATTCATAAACATAAAAAAGCCTTGGAGCAGAATAAATACTGATTTCTTTTAAAGATTTATTATGAATTTCACTGATACCTTCTAAAGAAATAATATTTCTATTATAAAATAAACCTAAATATTCCAATTCCGAAAAATTCTCTAATCCTTTAAGGGAAGTGATTTTACTTCCTATTAAAGTCAAATATTTCAACCTCTTATTATTGGCAAAAATAGTAACATCCAGTTCTTTAAATTTATTACTAATTGTTATTGCCTCTAAACTAGAAACTTTTGAAAGTGTTTTATATGAAAACGCGCTAAGTTCTGCTCCAACTCTTCTCAATTTTGGAAATTTACTGTAGTCTATATTGAGATTACCAGAAGTAATTTCTTCTATGCTTTTCAAACTATATAGCGCATCTATGTTTTTAATTGAATCACTTAAAATATTAATTGACCGTATAAAACTTAAATCATAATCATTTAAAAAATCTAAATTATCTAATTTATAATCATCTGTTGTTAATCTTATAGTATTAATATCCTTTTCCTTTATTAAAGCTTCAAGGTTTTCCTTTAATCGTTCCGAAGTAATAAAAACAACGTTCTCAATAAACAAACTACGGGGTGTTTGTTTTAATGATTTTGCAAACTTTGTATTATTTTTTATATATTCTCCTTCTATCATTTAATTTCTTTTTAATTTTAATTATTACCCGCAGTTGAAGGCGCCGCTCTTTGGTTTAACACTTTATCACTAGCCACTCCACCAGCTTCCTCAAGCAATCTACTCTCTAGAGCATTTACATTTGCATCTTTAGCAGGATTAAATTCATAAAACTCAACTTTTTCTAATGTTTTTCCAGAGGTTTTAGGTGGTTTTGAAGTTGTTCCTTCTACTAATTCAGTTAAAGACCTCTTTACCCTTTGAGCAAATCCTTTTGCTCCTTGAGCCTGACCAATATAAACAGTTCCATCTGTCATGATAAATTTATAAACTCCTTTTGCATTTCCTAAAGCTTTTTGAATAGAACCTCTCAAAACAAACTCAATAGCATTTAATCCTTTAGTACTACCAATCAAACTGGCTTTTGCAACAGTGCCAAGATTTGATGGGCTTTTACCTTTAATTGATGATGCAATTATTCCTATCATCACGGTTGTAGATTCAATTTTATCCTCTGTTGAACCGTTATTCATTGTATTTACATAACCAACGCCTGCATCATATAAATGACTGGGTATATTAGGTAAATCTTGGACTGTTTTCTTTAGATATTTAAAAGATCCTCCAGCATCTTCAACAGCTTTTGACTCTTCTTTAGTCATAGGTCTAACAGGAGCAATTGCTGTAACTGCCTTATCTAAACCTCTACCAAAAGCATTAACATTTGATTTTGCCTTATCATCATACCAATCATTTACAAAGGACACCACACCTAAAGCGGGATTACCAGTATTCATCGCCATATGAACCTTAAAAGAGAATTTTTCAAGTCCTTCTAATTCTATGGCATCCATTACATTGTTTTCACTAAAAGCATATGACGAGTTCCAAGGATACATAGGAGATAAAGGATCTACCGCAAAAAACCTCCCCACCCTCGGGTCGTGCATCCTAAAAGTATAATTCAAAGAATTCCCTTCTCCTTTAATTTCGTTATCCATTTCCTGGCCTTGGAAGCCGTAACGGTAGGCTGTGCTTGAGCCGTGGCGGTTAGGCACAATCATTCCAAAAGCATAGATGCATTTTTCTAAGAACGTGAGGTAAATGTATTAAAAAAGCAACTCTATTACAAGTTGCTTTTTTGTTTATTGACTTGTTTTACCTGCCTGTTTTAGTACCACACGAAAGGATTCGTGCGGGAGCGGGGAAAGGATTCGTGCGGGAGCGGGGAGATGATTGGTAAATATGAACGTGGCGAAGCTGTGCCATCTATAGAAGCTGCTAAAAAAATTGCTGATGCTTTTGAGGTTTCATTAGATTATCTTGTAGGAGAAGGTATTAATAGCAAGTTTGACAAAAAAACTGTTGGACGTTTACAAGATATTGAAAAACTAGAAGTAAAGGAAAAGGAACATGTATTTGCTATGTTAGATGCTTTCCTTGCTAAAAATAAAATGGAAGCTATTTTAAAATAAAACCACAATCACTATGATGACACCAGAACTACAAAATTTCTTCAATACTTTTGGAACAACCACCGAAGGTTTAAGTTTTAAAAAAAGCACTCCACAAGAAAAAATAATCATTGACATTGCCGAAAGCTGGCAAGAAAACACAAAACCCGGTCACGGCATGTTTTTTGACTTCTCGCAAACTCCCGAAATACAAAAACCAATCCTGGACTACCTTACTCAAGGTTTTGGCTGGAAATTAGAAACACCGTTCTTTATTAGAAAACCTTTATAAACAAAAAAAGCAACAAATTTTCACTTGTTGCTTTTTCGTTTATTGACTTGTTTTGAATGCTGTCGTTTCTTGCTCAACTTTGTGGGCACAGAAAAAATTTCTGCGCTATCCATCACGACTTTATTTTGTCATTCCCGAGCGATCGGGTTATCGTTCGCGAGAATATTTTGTCATATCTGAGCCATCGGGTTTACTCATCTTATTCATATTCTTCAATCTCTAAATTAAAATCTTGCTTAATAGCATCAGGTTTAACACATAAGCCTTCTCTATTATGGTCATAAAAAACTCCAAAAGATACATTATCCTCCTCCATATCTTTTACACATTTTTCAAGAAAAATTTCTAGGGGTATACTTTCTGGAACAGCACCCATGTCTCTATGTTCTTGAAACATACATTCTAAAGCTAAATCTTTATGTGGCCATAGAGGAAAAACTTCTCCTAAATTAGATGTTTTGAAAATTACCCAATTATCTTCACCTGCAACCGTTAAACCCCATACTTCATTAAAATCAGTACAATACCTTATGAAATAATTATACCTTTCCAACTGTGTTAATTTTAATAAATTTTCAATCTGTTTTTTATGCATATCGCTATATTATTTTTTGTACCTTTTTTGATGTATTCTAGTTTCAGTTTTATGATCCGCAGCATTTTTCGCTTTACTACCACTATAACCATTTCCAGCACTAGCACTTTGACCTTTACCACTAGGGTGCGCTAACTCATATCCTTTATCTTCTGCTTTTCTTCTTGGAGATTTTCTGCCATTTCTTGGAATTCTTAAAGCATTTTTATTTCCTGTTTCAATATGTCTTTGGTCATTTTTAAGCCAACCTCTATCAGATTTACTTGCTTTAGGGTCATTTTTCCATTCTCTCAATCTTGCTTGTTTTCCAGATCTTCCATTACTAACATTTTTAACAGGAGATGTACTTGATGCTGATTTAGGTGTTTGATTTGGAATTTTAGTTGCCAAAACTGAATTAATTCCTGCTTCAGTGACTAGTTCTTCTTCTCCACCTGTACCAATACCCATTGCCCCATTTTCGATATGACCAATCGTCTCCATGAATTGGAGTGATTGAATATTTTCACTCGCTTGCCTTATATCTCTGCCTAGTTCTTCGAGAGCTCCTTCCGCTTGTAATGTTTCTAAAGTCTTACCATGTATTGCTTTAAGCATACTAGTTTGATCATCAAACTCAAACCCTAAATCTTTCCCTTTAGGATCTAAGAGAATTGTAGCATCACTTTCTATAAAGTCTGGTTCGTACCAATCATCATCTTCTCCTTTAAAAACAACCCCTAATACAGGTTGACCTTTTTTATTTTTCGTATTAATTAACTGATAATATTTCTCTTCTTCACCATCTAAATCTATTGCCCAAATAGGCTTATTTCCAGCAAATTGATAAGGTGAATACCAAGGAAACGATTTAATTAAAGGATCTAGAGAAAGAAATTTACCAATCCTAGGGTCATAAAATCTTTTTTCATAATCAATAGCGTTTCCTTCCCCTTTTAACTCATCGTCTTTTTCTTTTCCATTGAACCCATAACGATAAGCTGTGCTTGAACCATGCCTATTTGGAACGAGCATTCCAAAAGCATAGATGCATTTTTCTAAGAACGTGAGGTAAATGTATTAAAAAAGCAACTCTATTACAAGTTGCTTTTTTGTTTATTGACTTGTTTTACCTGCCTGTTCTAGTACCACACGAAAGGATTCGTGCGGGAGCGGGGAAAGGATTCGTGCGGGAGCGGGGTTATCGTATAATCAACCCTTCTTTCTTACATTCAACTATATAATCCTCTATTTCATTTCTTATGAGGCTATATGCTCTAAGATTAGTTTTTTCCAAATCTTTTAAATACTTTCCGACCATTGAAGTAATTTCTCCTCCTGTTGAACCTGCCATAATACAAATTTCAATATCATTTATTACAGTAGGAAATTTATCCCCTATCTTATTTTTAATTGTATCTAACGTTTTTTGATAATCCATATCAATTATTTTATTGGTGTAATTACATTATTTGTTGTTCCTCCTTTTTCAATAACGGCTTCAATTCCTTTCCCTTTGTTTGCACTGCCAGGAGCAGGGCCAGCTTCTCTTGTAATATACTTTGCCCCTTTTTTAAGTGTTGCGGTTTCAATAAAATCCGCATTTTTGATAGTTTTCAAAGGTACATTATATTTTTCCGCATATTTAACTGGATCTAATAGTGGGTTTTCTAAACTCCAATATTGAGCTTCCGCTCCTGTATTAGAGATACCTTTGGTTCCAATTCGATACAGGGTAGCACCTTCTTTAACTTCTAATGCCCCTAAAATGGCTTTTCTACTTAAGGATTGTTTAGCAACGACCCACGGTGTTGAAACAGTTCTAGTAACAAAAGATTTTAAATTACCTATTTCATTAATTCCTTTAGCTCCAATAATTCCACCAAAAATATCTTCGTAAGTATCAATACGTGATAAACCTGTTCCGACGCTTGATATAAACTCTTTCGGAGTTGTATTAGCAACGTAATTTTGTACATTACTTACTACTCTTTTAACATCATTTTTTATAATATCTGCACCAGCACTGTTAACAGACAATTGACTACCTCCTTTTTTTATCATTGCTTCATCAATTCTTGCTGCATAATTCCAAATATCTACAAACTGGTTATATGCTGAGATAGTCGAATTTGCAAAAAAAGTAGCGTGTCCATTAAAGCCTTCACTATTGCCGTGACCATAATCTATCTTTTGAGCTTTTGAAAGATAAACCTCTTGACCTTCCAATTCAACAAATTGTATTACTTTATTCTCACTAAAAGCATAAGGAGAATTCCAAGGATAATCTGTCGCCAATGGGTCTCTCGCAAAAAACCTTCCCACTCTCGGGTCATGCATCCTAAAAGTATAATTCAAAGAATTTCCTTCGCCTTTCAACTCATCATCCTTCTCCTGTCCTTGGAAGCCATAACGATACGCTGTGCTTGAGCCGTGGCGATTAGGAACGAGCATTCCAAAAGGATAGTAATCTAATATGCTGTAAAGTCAGTATTTGTATGAACTTCAATGTTTTTTAAAATAGTACTTTTTGTCATTATCTGTACAAAAAACAATTCCTTTCCAAAGGTAAATAAATCTTTGTAAATAAGTAATTTCAATGTTTTTTATTTTTTTAAAAATGTTTATATTACTTTTAAAAATTATGATTTTCTGAGCCTAATTTTCTAGACTGATTCTATATAGCGACAATTTTTCAAATCAGTTTTTGGTTTTGAGCTATATCATACCTAATCCTTTAGATACATTAAACCTAAAAAAATATACTTTAAGTATTGATTAATTTAGATTAGCGTTTGTCTTTGGTGTTTTTATCAAAAGCAATTAGATTAACCATGTTTCTGAGGCGAGAACGGACACGGTTTCCGTAGGCAGATTCTATTTCCGAAGCGGATAGATTTGTAGTGATGTGAGTGTAGGTTTTTTTAGTGATAAAAATATCGTATCGTGAAAGTACAATCTCTGCCATTACATTACATTCGTTTCCGTAATATTTTAAGTTGTTTTCTGTTCCTAAATCATCAAAGCATATTGTTTTGGGTTCGGATTGGTAGAGTTTGCCAACACTATATTTGTGTATAATTTGGTAGCCATCCTGAATAAATTCAAAGCTTATATCTCGACACGGTTTTACGAAAAATTTATGCTCGGTTGGTGTTAGGTATTTCATTAAATTCATTAGCGATGTTTTACCACAGCCGATCGGACCAGAAAGTAAAATTCCTTTCTTGAGGTTTATGTTGTATTGAAAACAAGTTACTTCGTCTTTGAGAAAATAAGCAATGAGTTTGTAAATTATTGGATAATCGTTTTCAAGGATTTTGAATTGATTTCCGTATAATTCGACACCTTTTTTTTCGAGCCAAACAATTATTTCTGCATAGCTATAATGGCTCTGAATAGTTTTTGTCTGTTCCTGTGTTGAGTTGTTTTGCTCTGTTGAATTGTGGTTCATTTAAAATGAATTTAGGTGCGTTTAATATCCAATTTTGTGCTGCTGCTTGCCAATCGACCATTGGGGTTTTACCACCGACTAACCAACCGTTGCTGGAGAAGTAATTGAAAAACTTGATGGCTTCTACTTCCGGAAAGTTCTGTTCGAGAAAATAGGCTTTGACATTTTCTATCACTGGCACAATATCATTTTCTTTTTTCGCGGAACTTTTTTCTTTTTTTTCTACGGTCTCACTTTTAAAAAAAACATCATCATTTTCAAAATTTTTTGCTCGCTTGTCCAAGTTTACAATCTTTAAATCGTTTGAAATGTTTGGTATGTTTGTATTGTTTATATATGGTACTAGAGCTTGTTCAGTACCTGTTTCACTACTAGTATAATACTTGTTCACTACTTGTTCATTGACTAGTTCAAGAACAGGTTCATTTTTTGGCATTGTTGTTTTTTCGTTTTTTAGAATTGGTTTTAAATCATCTGAAAAATTGAATAAGTAAACGTGGCTTCCTTTGAATGGATTGTAGGACGGTTCGTAGTTGATGTAACCTAGTGAATGGAGGTTTTTTAGACACTTATGATAAGTTGCTTTAGAACTGATTTTACTAATTCGCATTACTTCATCACGTGAAATACTGATTGGGTTTTTGAACCGATTGCAATTCCAGAATTGAAACAATGACATGTACAAGCTTACATGTGTTGGATTTAGTAATCTGTCTTTTGCAACTTTATCAAAAAAACCGGTGAGATGTTTTATGTAATTCATCTCACTAGCCATTTTGGATTGAACAAATTAGGTGTAGCTTCCACCTTGTTTGATTCTAAGAGTTTTTGTAAATCGGAGTTTGAATAATACAGAATTCCACCAATTTTAGTATAAGTAATCGTTCCGTTTACTCTAAGATTTTGTAAAGTGCCCGAAGAGATATTCAATAACTTTCGAACTTCATTAGATTTGAGCCATTGTTTTGGCTGTGGTTGTTTTGAATTAAACATTGCGTTTAAATCCGAAAGAAGAAGTGAACGAAATTCATTCAGATCTTCTCGAGTAATTACTTCAATTGCCATAATGTGTCGTTTTAGATTGTTATGATACAAAATTGTACATTTTGATTTGTTTTAAATCACAACTTGAACCCCGTAGGGAATAATTAAAAATAATTGAGAGGGAAATTAAAATGTTTCATCCGTTTCATCCATTCTTTTAGTTAAGACCTCTTCCAGAGTATTTAAAAATTTTGTTCTGTCAGACTTTCTTTCCCTTATCTCAAGGAATGTTCTACGGTATTGACCCAAATCAATATGGAATATTTCTTCAAAATACATTGCAATTTCTTTTAATTCAGCAGCTCCGTTATTGAAAACTCCTTTGGTGTGAAAAGCATACAAAATTTCGGTTAAAGACACTTTTGAACCTGTCCAAATAATTTTCCCTTTCGGTTCAAGTTGTGATTTTTCTATGTAATCCCTCTTGCTCATTTGTAGAATTTTAGTTTCCAAATAAACCTGTACTAAATCATAGGCAAGAATCTTAGCCACTTTAAAATCATGTGATGTTGAAAAGTTATGATCGGTTTCAAAATAATAACTATCCAAACGTAATTTTATATCATAATTTCCTCTAACAAAATATTTGAAATCAAGAAAACTACTTCCTGTTCTGTGATAATTATAAAAATCTAAGTTGTTGTCGAAGAACCGTTTTAGCTTTTTTAATTCATTATTGAGGTATTTTTTTGCTATTTTTTCTCCACCATGTGGCATTTTTGTTTCAATTTTTAATATTGTATTATGATATATGGAAAGAGAAGTAAATTTGGGCTTTATATTTTTAAAGAAATCTATTTCAGTATCTGTACTAATTGTCTTGTTTTTAAGAAATTGCTTTTTCAGATGGTTTATTGCAGTTAAAGTTATTTCTATTGATTTTACCGACTTTACTATTAAATCATCCATTTCTAGATTGATAAAATTTAATTGTTCTGTTAATTCAAATAACGTTTGTTTAAATTTTGTGTCCATTTTTTTGATGTTTTAGGTTTATAATTTTTGATTTAATTCAAAAAAACAAACCTAAAATATCCAAATCTTAAAATTGATTTAATTTATTACTTGCTCTTTTTCTACTCTTTTAATTGAGAATTTGTCTCTCAACATTTTCATATCTTCACTCACTTTTCTATCTAGAATTTTAGCATAATGTTGGGTTGTTCGAAGGTTTTTGTGCCCTAGCATTTTGCTCACACTTTCAATCGGAACACCATTTGTAAGCGTTACAGTCGTTGCAAAAGTATGTCGAGCAATATGGAATGTTAATTCTTTTTCAACATCGCAAACGGCAGCTATTTCTTTTAAGTAAGCATTCATCTTTTGGTTAGTCAAAATTGGTAATAATTTATCTTGATTATTGCTTTGTGGATGGTTTTCATATTTGTCAATAATCATTTGTGTTACTGAAAGTATAGGAATTTTAGAAGCTGTTTCGGTCTTCTGTCTGTGGGTAAAAATCCATTTCTCTCCATCTATACCTATACTTATATGCGACTTTGTTAAGTTTTTCACATCAATATATGCCAAGCCGGTAAAGCAGCTAAAAAGGAATATATCTCGAACCAAAGACAATCTTTCTATTTTGAAATCTTTTTCAATTATTCTTTGAATTTCTTCTTCAGTTAAATAAACTCGCTCGACTTCTTTAACTTTCGATTTATAGTTAGCAAACGGATTTTTGTCTAGCCAATCATTAGCCAAGCAAATATTAATTATTTTATTGAAGTTTTTAATGTATTTAACCGCTGTATTATTGGCACAATTCCGAACACTTCTTAACCAAAATTCATAATCGGTAACAAAGGCGTAATCTATTTTGTTTATCTCAATATCGGAAACTTTATATTTCCATTGCAGAAATTCTTTAGTATGACTCAACGAAGTTTTGTAGCGTTCTAATGTTCCTGGGGCATATTCTTTGCCAACCAGTTCTTTAATTTTGTTGTTGTGGTCTTCGAAAATGGGAATGAGCATACGTTTAGTTTCAGTAATTCCAAACAATTCATTCTTCAAATTTTCAGATGTAACTTGGATGTCCTTTTTAAACAATCTTTTTTCGGCTTCTAAAATTTGATTTTTCAAATAATCTAGATGGCTATTTATTGTTCTAGCTTCTTCATAAGTGCCCTTAACTTTGGTGCCTTCTGATGACCATTTCTCTGGATTTACATATTTGTTAGCACTAAACTCAAATCGTTTGGATTGGATTGTAACTCTTGCATAAATTGGGCAGATGCCCTCGTTGTTGGCTTTTGATCTCTTAATGTAAAAGAGAATTGATACAGTAGTGTTCATAAGTGGTAACCTTTTAGTTATTATTAAATTTAAATTTTCTAATAATTACAAACAAGATGTACATATTTTGAATATGTTGTTGAACACCTTGCTGTACTGGTGGTTTTCTGTGAGAGGTGTCACTTAAATTTTTATAATTTAGTGACACCTCGAAAGACACCATAACTTTGAGATTAAATGAATAATTTGACTATCCTAAAAACGAAAAAACCCACTAAATTGTTGAATTTAGTGGGTTTTGTAACCATTTGTATTTCTACTGGCAGAGAGGAAGGGATTCGAACCCTCGATAAGTTGCCCTATACACGCTTTCCAAGCGTGCGCCTTCAGCCACTCGGCCACCTCTCTATTAATTTAAGGTTGCAAAGAACACGAAAAAAATTGATTAAAGAAAATTAATAGCCCATTTTATAATAATTCTCCACGTAATGATGTTTCGAAAACAGTTTTAAAAACAGCCGAAGGAACATTTTGCCCCAACAAGTACATTAATTTTGTTATAGCCGCTTCGGTGGTGATGTCTTTGCCGGAAATCACGCCTATTTCCTTCAAGGCGGTACTGGTTTCATATTTTCCCATTGTTACAGTACCGATGGAACATTGTGTCACATTAACGATATGCAAACCGCTTGTTATTGCTTTTTTAAGCAAGGACAAAAACCATTCATCTATAGGAGCATTTCCTGCGCCATAAGTTTCTAATACAATTCCTTTTAGTTGAGGAATTGTAAAAATAGCAGATAAAACATTTTCACTAATTCCGGGAAATATTTTTATAATGACTACATTAGTGTCTAAATTTTTGTGAATCTTTAGTTTTCTTTTCCTTGTTTTAGCTAGAAATAATTCCGGAAAAGCCCTCAAATTCACTCCCGATTCTATCAAAGTAGGATAATTAGGTGAAATAAAAGCATTGAAATTTTCTGAATTTATTTTGGTAGTTCTATTTCCTCGATACAGTTTGTATTCAAAGTAGAGACAAACTTCACTTACAACTGGTTTGCTGTCTTCCCTTAAAGTGGCAATCTGAATAGCAGTTATTAAGTTTTCCTTCGCATCGGTCCGCAGGTCACCAATTGGTAATTGTGAGCCAGTAAAAATTACTGGCTTAGATAAATTTTCAAGCATAAAACTCAAAGCTGATGCAGAATAAGACATCGTGTCAGATCCGTGAAGCACTACAAATCCATCAAAATTGTCATAGGTATTTTCGATGATTGTCGCAATTTCAGCCCACTTTTCAGGATTAATTGTCGACGAATCAATTGGCGTTTTGAAAGAAACCGTTTCGATATCACAATCTAATTGTTTTAATTCAGGGACTTTTTGAAGTAATTTACTGAAATTAAAAGTCTTGAGTGTCCCAGTTTCAAAATCTTTCATCATACCTATCGTTCCGCCGGTATAAATCAAAAGAATTTTGGCTTTAGCTAACATTTTCGTATTTCAACTTGTTAACAACGGGATTGGCATACATATCTAAAAAACCTTGTTTTGCAACGGGATGCTCGTGATCTATTCGCAATTCGAGTCTTCTTTCAAAAAGTGATTTTTCATTTTCAGTATACAAATGGGAGTAGGTGTTGGTTTTATTTAAAATATCGTAGGCAATATAATTGGTAGGCCATAATTTATAATTGCTTAATATCGAATCGTCTATGACTTGTGCTAAAGCTAAAATTTGTTTGTTAGAAGTGTCAAAATTGGCCTTAATATGATCTATTTCGGTTTCAAGAACATCCCCAATATGAATATGAATTCTTTTCTTTTGGCCAATTATACCACTCAGCAACGTCATTATATCTTCGTTTTTTTCTTTAATATAAATTTCGTTATTGGATTCAGCCATTAATTGAGGCATTTTTAAAGCATCTGTTGGGTCATATTCATAAGAAATAGAGACAGGAATTATCTTTATTTTTCTGAAATAGTCCATTAAATTAGATTCGTCAGATGCCATTCCTATCATTTTTAAAACTCCCGGATTCGTCCTGTCGTTTCCATCTTTGGTTCTTCCTTCTCGTTGCGCAATCCAAACAGAACGATTTTCATGTATCAAGAGTTGAGCCATATATTCGGAAAGTAATTTAGAGCTTACCAGCAATTCTCTAGGTGAAAGGCCGCGCTGCACCAAAAAATTACGATTTAATTTGGCCAAAGTTCGTAAAAATGATTTCTTGACTAAATTATCTCCAATGGCAGAAGAGGTCATCAATTTTCCGTGTTCAAACAAACTTGCATTTAAAAGAGTAGTGTCTAAAACAATATCTCGATGATTGGAGATATAAAGGTAAGGTGTATTATTATCTAATTTCTCAAAACCTGACGTGGTTAAGCCCTCAGAGCTTTTTTCCAACACCTGTTTTACACCGTAATAAATAAAATTACACTGAAAATCACGTATGGAGTGGGTTTTTTTGAGTTGCTCTTTCCAAATTTCATCATCAACTTTTGGAAAACAAAAGTTCATCAATGCTTTCATCATAGGATGATCAAGTACTTTTAAAATGCCTTCATTTATTTCAGTATCATAAAACGGCCGGATGGCATCAAATCTCTTCATTTTGGTAATCCATTTAGTTTGACAAATGAACAAAAAAAAACCTAAAGTTATAGAATAACATTGTTAAATACCAAATATGTCCTTAGAATTTTCAGTTGTAATTTGTGCAATTTCCTCTTGCCCCACATTATATATTTCAGATAACTTACAAACTACATTTAAAAGATAACTACTTTCGTTGCGTTTTCCTCGAAAAGGAACAGGCGCCAAATAGGGTGAATCGGTTTCTAGTACAATATGTTTCAAATCGATTTGATCTAAAAATTGATCAATTTTTCCGTTTTTGAAAGTCACCACTCCACCAATTCCTAGTTTCATATTATACGATATGGCTTGTAATGCTTGCTCATACGTTCCCGAAAAACAATGAAAGATCCCAAACAAATCTGCTGATTTTTCTTCTTCCAAAATTTCAAAAATTTCATCGAAAGCTTCACGGCAATGTATTACGATGGGTAAATTAGAGTGCTTAGCCAACTGAATTTGTTTCCTGAAAGCCTCTTGCTGTTGTGGCAAATGGGTTTTATCCCAATACAAATCGATCCCAATTTCTCCAATAGCAACAAATTTTCTTTTAGCCAATTCTTCCTCTACATGTTGTAATTCATCAATATAATTGTCTTTAACATGTGTGGGATGCAAACCCATCATCAAAAAAATAGTATCAGGATAATCCTTTTCCAAATCATACATCGCTTGTGTAAAAGTTGAATCGATGGCGGGAATAAAGAATCGTGATACTCCGACATCAATGGCACGTTGAATCATTTCAGTGCGATCTTCGTCAAATTCGTTAGAATATAAATGGGTGTGTGTGTCGGTGATTATCATGTCAAGCTTTATTTTACAAGCAAAGATACAATCTTGCCGAAAAAGAGGAACATTTGAGAAGTTTATTTAAAACGTGAAGGCCTGATGTGTTAAAAAATCTATTTCGTTTAAAAATTATTGTACTAAATCTTGGTGCTGTAAATCATTTGGAATTTTAGTTTTTATATTCATATTGTTTCTAATAACTTTTTTCCGTGCCATAACACGCTGGGATTGATAAGGACAATACAGAAAACACCTGAAACGATTAGAAATTTCAATACATTATGGAGTAAAATGAATTGTTTTTTGTTATTTGATTTCCAAAGATAGTGCAGGAAGAAAATCAAAATGATGAGGCAAGAATAAAAATAGATGTCCATATAGCCCACATCGAAAATTTCGATTAAAACGTAAACAGGAATTAAAGTCGAGATGGTCAAAAATGTAATTATTTTCTTTGAAACATCTTCGCCATAAATTATAGGAATGGTTTTGTAAGCATTGGCCAAATCGCCTGTAATATTCTCCAAATCTTTGATCATTTCGCGAATCAAAAGTAATAAAAATAAGAACGCTGCGTGACCAAAAATAACTTCGTAAAAATTTTTATAATACAGTAGAATGGCAAAAAACGGCAAAACTGCTAAAAATGCAGCTGTAAGATTTCCAATTATAGGATATTTTTTGATTCGGTGTGAATAATACCAAATCAAGAAAATATAGGTCGAAAAAAATAAAAAAGCGCGCCAGGAAACGATTATGGCCAACAATGTTACTATAAAATTGAGAGAAAAATAGACCTGTAACTTTGTTTTTTGGCTAACTAATCTATCCAGCATCGACTTGTTGGGACGATTGATTAAATCCTTTTTGCTGTCGTAAAAATTATTGATAATATAACCCGATGCAATAGTCAATGAAGAAGCAAAAACAATGATAAATAAATCGAAATCGAGTAGGATGGATAACGCTCTTTTTTCAGGTGCAAGAATGAATATAGCTGATAGATATTGAGCCAAAACAATTATCGGAATGTTGTAACCCCTAACCACAGAGAACAAACTGATGAATTTCATCACAGTTATTTTTTGCTGCCTGCTCAGCATTTTAAAATTGATAAACTACTTCCAGCTTATAATCTTTCAAGGCTAATTTTGCTTTTTCTAAATCTTGTGTAAAACCAAGGATGTAACCACCACCACCTGAACCGCAAAGTTTCAAGTAATAATCGTTAGAGTCAATTCCTTCTTGCCAAATGCCGTGAAATTGTTCCGGAATCATTGGTTTAAAGTTATTCAAAACGACTTTCGATAATTTTTTAGTGTTGGCAAACAATGATTTCATATCGCCACCCAAGAAATTTTCAACGCAAGCATCGGTGTGTTTAATGAATTGCGATTTCAACATTTTTCTGAAACCTTGATCTTTCAATTTTTCCATAAAAATATTCACCATCGGAGCGGTTTCGCCCACAATTCCTGAATCTAATAAGAATACGGCTCCACTTCCTTCCAAACTTTGTGTCGGAATACCAGTTGCTTCAATATTATCTTTAGAATTGATTAAAATAGGAATGCTCAAATAACTATTTAAAGGATCCAAGCCAGAGCTTTTTCCGTGAAAAAACGATTCCATTTGGGAGAAAATAGTTTTCAGTCTTAATAATTTTTCACGAGTCAAATTTTCGAGAACGGTAATTTTATTTTGGGCGTATTTATCGTAAATAGCTGCAACTAATGCACCGCTACTTCCCACGCCATAACCTTGCGGGATACTAGAGTCGAAAAACATTCCAGTTTCGACATCATTTTTTAGAGTCGCTAAATCGAAAGTAACTAATTCGGGTTGTTCGCTTTGTAAAGTTTCCAAATGCGACACAAAACGTTTTAAATTTTCGTTTGATTTTATAGCTTCAGCTGATGGATTTTCTTCTCTTTTTAAAGCGCCATTGTAAAAATTGTAAGGAATAGACAAGCCTTTCGAGTCGCGAATAATTCCATATTCGCCAAAGAGTAATATTTTTGAGTAAAATAAAGGTGCTTTCATAAATAATTAGCTAATTAATAATTGACTTCCTACTCCAATTTCGTCACAAAGGTACTGACCATTTTGACAATAGCCAACTAATTCGCCCTTAATAAATTGCAAAACTTTTTCTTTTGAGTTTTCAGGGTACAAAACGTGGACGTTGGCACCAGCATCCAGAGTGAAGCAAACCGGAATTTTTGTTTCATTTCGGTACTTCCAAATCGCATTTATGATTTGAAGCGTATTAGGTTTCATCAAAATAAAATACGGAATCGAAGTCATCATCATAGAGTGCAATGTCAAGGCTTCACTTTCGACAATGGTAATGAATTCGTCCAAATTTCCACTTTCGAAAACGTTGATTAATTTGTCTAAATTTTCGTGAGCTTGCTCAAACCGCCTTTCGGCAAAAGGATGTCCGTTCATTAAATTATGGCCCACAGAGCTCGAAACTTGTTTTTCTCCTTTGTCAACCAATAAAATCGTGTCTTGAAAATTTGTGAAATTATCGTGAATTGTATTTGGAAATTCAACTCCAAACAAATCGGAACTTCCTTGAATATTATTGTGATTGCCCCAAACAACCACTTTTCCTTTTACACTCCGACAAGCACTTCCTGAACCCAAACGCGCCAAAAAAGTGGCTTTTTGAAAAAAGTAATCTTCGGTCATTTCTGGGTTTAATGCTTTTTCCAAACTCATTAAGTTCATCGCCAAAGCTGCCATTCCCGAAGCTGATGAAGCAATTCCAGAGCTGTGCGGAAACGTATTTTGAGTGTCAATTGTAAAATGATAGTCTTTCAAGAAAGGTAAATACACCGAAACCCTATCGAAAAATTGCTCGATTTTTGGTTTGAAATCTTCTTTTGGTTTTCCTTCAAAAAGCAAGTCGAACGAGAAAGTATCTTGACTTTCTTTTTTGGCGAAAGCCAATTTCGTAATCGTTTTGCAATTATTCAAAGTAAAACTCACCGACGGATTGGCTGGAATTTGGCTATCTTTTTTCCCCCAATACTTCACCAACGCAATGTTGCTTGGCGAACTCCATTGAAAATTTCCTTTTTCTATAGAATTTACATATGGTGACGGAATAAAATCGTTTGCTGAAAACATCAAATATATAATTTGGGCAAAGATACTGATTTCTTTTGTTTATGGTATTGGTCAAAGTTTTGATTAAATTTGTAAAAAATACGTGATGAATAAAATTTCCAAAATTCTCGTTGTTGTGGTTACCTGTTTAGTGGTTGGCTATTTTTCAGGAATGTTTACCCGTTCGGCTATTACAACTTGGTATCCCACATTGGTAAAGCCAAGTTTTAATCCACCCAATTGGATTTTTGCGCCCGTTTGGAGTATGCTTTACATTATGATGGGCGTTGCTGCTGGATTAGTTTGGGATCGAATGGAGCAAGAAAAAGAAGCGGTCAAAAATGCTTTGATTTTCTTTGCCGTTCAATTGGCTTTGAATGCCTTATGGTCGTTTTTATTTTTTGGTTTAAAAAACCCAATGTTGGCGGGTTTAGAAATAATAATTCTATGGCTGATGATTTATGAAACCTATTTAAAATTTTCAAAAATCAATAAAATTGCAGGATATTTATTCATTCCATACGTGCTTTGGGTGAGTTTCGCCAGCGTTTTGAATGCCAGTATTTGGTGGTTGAATCGTTAACTTTTAGAATGTAAACATTTTTTTCTTTTAAATTCTAAAGTTTAGACTGTAACTTCATAAATCTTTGTTGAATGAAATCTATGTTTTTGAAGAATTCACAACTATGTTGTTATTTGTGAAATTAAAAATATTTTTTAACAACCAATTGCTAGAATACTATATTTGTGTTTGTTTATAAAATCAATTTCAAATTTATTAAATGAAAATCAGAAAAGGAACTCCGGAAGATATGGAAGCGGTTTTAAGTCTCATCAAGGAATTGGCCGTTTTTGAAAAAGAATCAAATGCTGTTGAAATTACTGTTGAGGATTTAGTTCGTGATGGTTTTGGTCAGAATCCTTTGTTTCACGTTTTTGTAGCTGAATTGGAATCGCAAATAGTGGGAATTGCACTGTATTATTACCGTTACTCTACTTGGAAAGGAAAAACCATTCACTTAGAAGATTTAGTGGTAAAAGAGAATATGCGTGGTTCTGGACTTGGCTTTGCTTTGTATTCTGAAATCATAAAACAAGGAAAAAAAGATGAAGTTCGAAGAATAGAATGGAACGTTTTAGACTGGAATACACCAGCAATAAATTTCTACAAAAATTCGGGTGCAAAAATACTTGACGATTGGAGAGTTGCTCAAATGGACGAAAAAGGAATTGACTCTTTTTTGGCTAAAAACAGATAAAAAAATAGAATTTACAGTTCCATATTAATTTTTGGAATTTAAAATTTAAAATATTGGAATTTAATTTTTTAAAATGAGAGTATTCAAATTTGGTGGCGCATCTGTAAAAGACGCCGACGGTATAAAAAACGTATATGACGTTTTGCAAAAAGTGGGTTATGAGGACGTATTGTTGGTAGTTTCTGCTATGGGGAAAACCACAAATGCACTCGAAGAAGTAATAAAAAATTACTTCGAAAAATCGGAAGCGTTGAATTCATCGGTGCAAGAAGTAAAAAAATACCACAATCAAATTTTGTTGGATTTATTCGAAGACGAAAAAAACGAAGTTTTTGCTGCTGTAAACACGCTGTTTTCCGACTTAGAATATTTTTTAGCACACAATAAATCACCAAATTACAATTTTGTTTATGACCAAATTGTGAGTTATGGCGAATTGATTTCGACTATGATTTTAAGCCATTTTATGAATTTTATGGGTATTAAGACGCAATGGCTTGATGTGCGGAATTTCATAAAAACCAATTCAAATTACCGTGATGCCGAAGTTGATTGGGAATTAACTCAGTCCACTATTTCTAAAAACGTTAAGAAAAAAATGCTGAACATTACCCAAGGATTTTTGGGTTCTGACGAAAATAATTTCACTACAACTTTAGGTCGTGAGGGTTCGGATTACACAGCAGGTATTTTTGCGTATTGCCTTAATGCCGAAAGCGTAACCATTTGGAAAGACGTTCCGGGAGTGATGAATGCCGACCCAAGATATTTTGAAAACGCGAGTTTACTCAGTCATATTTCCTATCGTGAAGCTATAGAAATGGCGTTTTATGGCGCAACTGTAATTCACCCAAAAACCTTGCAGCCTTTGCAAAAAAAGGAAATTCCTTTGTATGTAAAATCGTTTATAAATCCAATGTTGGCAGGAACTTGCGTGTCTAAAGGTTCTGATTCGGAATGGCAAATTCCGAGTTTTATTGTCAAAAGAAATCAACTTTTGATTTCGCTTTCTTCTATAGATTTCTCCTTTATTATGGAAGAAAACATTAGCGAAATCTTCGCTTTGTTTCACCAATTTAAACTAAAAGTAAATCTAATTCAGAATTCAGCTATCAGTTTTTCGGTATGTGTTGAGGATAAATTTGGAAATTTTAAAGATTTAAATCCAATTCTTTCGAAAAAATTCAAAGTCGATTTTGATGAAAACGTAACGCTTTACACCATCAGACATTTTAATGATAAAGCTGCACAAACTGTAGAGCACAACAAAACTGTTTTGTTAAAACAAGTCAGCCGTGAGACGATGCAGATTGTGACGAAGGAAAATTAAATCCTCACCACAACCCTCTCCGAAGGAGAGGGATACGAAACTGAAAATAATTTTACCGCAGATTAGCAGCTATAAAATTTGTGAATTTGCGTTTTTTTTGATTTTACGATTTAAATCCAAAAATTCTGTTTTACAATTTCCCTATTATAAATACTCCTTTTGATACTTTGGGGTTATTTTACTTAACGAAAGCATTGACTCCCTCAAATTGCATTTCGTGCACGGTCATAGGGAAGGCAATGTAATGCAGCATAGTTTTGTTTTCTATAAGAACCTTTGATACTACTGGCTTGGAGATTGTTTTTTGGAAATGGAGACCAAAATAGGCAAATGGAGACTGTTTTTTATGAAACGGAGACTGTTTTTCTTAAATGGAGGGCGTTTTTTTTGAAATGGAGACTGTTCATACTGAAAAGAAGACTGTTTTACTAAAAAGGAGACTGTTTGTTCTGAAAAGGAGGGTGTCAATTTTGAAAAGGAGGATGTCAGTATACAAAAGGAGGGCTTGTATCAGTAAATAGATGCTGTGAGTTGATGCATTGGTTTTGTGACTAAATAAAAAGGTGGTATTGAGGGAAAGAAAATGATTTTAAATGATGCTTTTGTGTTTTGATGTTGCAGTCGACGGAGGAGAAGGCACATAACGTGAGTAACTAACATGAGATTGCTTCGCCTGTTCTATCAAGCTCTCGGGCAATGTCCTTAAGTTAAGAGATTTTCGATTGAAGATTAACGATTCTTGATTGCAGATTTGGTGTTAGTAAATAAAAATTTGTCGATTTTACAGGTCTCAAACATCTGAAATCTGCAATTGTTAATCAAAAATCATCAATCAAATTTTTCGTTTATCCTTAACTTAATGACATTGAGCTCGCGGGTCTTCCTTCGTATGAATGACAAATAACGCTTAACTTAATGACATTGACCTCTAGTGCATCGTTATTAGGCTTTACTAGTTTTTAGAAAAAATGGATGATTTATTTTGTTAAAAATGTTGTGATTTATTTTTTTATTTTTACTTTAGCTAGTAGCTAACTAAAGGTTAGTGTTTTAACAAAAAAAATAAATCTTTAAATTTTAAAATTATGAGTAAAGTGTATTCCTTTTTGAAAGAAGAGTATTTACCGGGTGCTTTGTTTATTAAAACAAGTTTTAAAAGAGACCGGGAAGAATTGGTTACTAGATTTTCGGGGTATACTCCTGAATATTTAGTTGGGTTTGAAGATCAAATTAGTACCGTGAAGCAGATACAGCAGACATTGGTGCTGACGGAAGCGCAGAAGCAGGCTACTGTTAATTTGTATTTGAGGGCTACTAGTGTAAATGTGGAGTTTAATTTTTTGAGTAGTTATTTTAAGAAGTGTGGTCTTGATACTAAAATTTTGAGTCAAGTGAAAAAGGATTTGACTACGCATAATATTGAGGGTGCTACTGATAAAATTGCTAGTGTTATTCAATTTATTGATGCTAATAGTGCTGCTTTGGTGAGCAAAGGTATGGCGGCGGATTTTGCGGCTACTTTGGCTGCTGATAGGGATTATATGGAGCAACAGAATTTGTTACAGAATGAGGTTAAAAATCAGATTGCTGGTTTGTATACTGCGAACAAAGCTGAGTATGATGCATTGTATGATTATATTGCTGAAATTGCTGCTGATGGGAAAATTATGTATGCGAAAACGCCCAAAGCGAAGGAATATACAATTGCAAAAATTATTGAGCGGTTGCGCTCGGGGAATAGTGGAGGTGGCGATGTGCCTACTCCTGCTACTGTTTAATATTAAAGCCGCCGATTAGATTGGCGGTTTTTTTTGTTGCTTGTTTTTTGTTTCACAAAGAGGCACAAAGATGGGCACCGAGGTACACGGAGTTTTGTTTTGTTGTTCGTTTAACTTTATGGGCGATTTTGGTATGCAAGTCACCTCGTTCGTTTGTGGTAAATAAAAAAGCTATACCGTTATTGATATAGCTTTTTTGAATTACTTCGTCTGTTCGGCTAAAGCCTCGGGTGTTTTGTTTGCTCAATTTTGTGGGCACAGAATGCAATTCTGCGCTATCCGTTCACGATATTATTTACTGCATATCCCAGCGATCGGGTTCGTAGCTTTTCATAAGAATGCTTCATACTTAAGGTAAATAGTCAACCCTTAAAAAGAGCTATTTTTAATTTCCACAAAAATAGGAATATTATTTTCAGGATAGAAGTTGAACAAATAATTAAGCCAAAAAACAATTTGTTCCTTGATTTGGTTGAATCGGAGCTTAAAATTGTA
>NZ_JANPFL010000171.1:0-1283 GCF_031423415.1 Flavobacterium sp. | reverse complement strand
CCAAAAATATTTCGATTTTAATGAATGAAATTGACAATATTAAAACCTTAAAATACAACGACGATGGCATTGGTTTTGATATAAATAATCCAGAAAACAAAAAAGGTTTAGGAATGAAAAACATAGCCTCGAGAATTAATTTCTTGAACGGTAAACTTGACATTAAATCTGAGATTAACAAAGGAAGTGAGTTTTTGTTTAGTTTTTAGAGTTTAACATATAATTCGAATAAGTTTATTTATGTTTATTATTTTACAAATAAAAAGGTATTTTTACAAAGTTCAATTTATTTGCTTATTTGACTTGTATGCTAAAAAAAATGTTTAGAATTTTTAATTTATGAAAAAACTAATTAAAATATTACTAGCCGACGACGAACTGTTATTCAGAAAAGGAATCGCTTTTTTGTTAGAACGAGAGAAAAACATAGAAATTGTTTTTGAAGCCTCTGATGGTTCAGAGATTTTAGATTATTTGAAAAACAATCAAAATCATCCAGATATTATTCTTATGGATCTAAAAATGCCAAATCTTAATGGCGTCGAAGCTACCAAAATTATCCAAAAAGAATATCCAGAAATCAAAATTATTGCTTTGACAAGTTATGATTCTAAATCATTTATAAATAATATGATACAAGTTGGCGCATCGTCTTATTTAATAAAAAATGCAACGCCAGCCGAAATGATTTTCACAATAAACGAGGTTGCCAATAACGGATTTTATTATAATGATGCAGTATTGCAAGTCATAAATGAATGTGCAACACAAATGCCAAAATATAACAATTTATCACTCGAAGAGAATTTTTTGACAAGTCGTGAAAAAGAAGTTTTAGAACTGATTTGCAAACAATTCAACACGCAAGAAATTGCAGATAAAATATTCATAAGTCCAAGAACCGTCGAAGGTCATCGAACCAATTTATTATTAAAAACTGAATGTAAAAACATAGCTGGTTTGGTGGTTTATGCCATTCAAAACAAAATTATCGATATTGGCGGATTGATTGTTTAATCCAGATTACGTATTAGGAACCGTTGGGAAACAACATTTTTTCAATAAAGTCAAGTGCTCACGGAATTTTTTGAATGAAGACATATGTTATATTTCAAAATTTAAAAAATGAGTAAGTGCTTGAATCCGCCGCGGCTTATGAAGTTGAGTAGATTGTTAATTCGTAATCTGGGTTTAATAAATTATCTGCAAAGTTGAGTAACTGCCAAAGTATAAAAAACAACCAGGGATTGCGAAAACGCCCCATCAGCCAAACCAAAACCGGC
>NZ_JANPFL010000170.1:0-8369 GCF_031423415.1 Flavobacterium sp. | reverse complement strand
TACAATTTTAAGCTCCGATTCAACCAAATCAAGGAACAAATTGTTTTTTGGCTTAATTATTTGTTCAACTTCTATCCTGAAAATAATATTCCTATTTTTGTGGAAATTAAAAATAGCTCTTTTTAAGGGTTGACTATTTAGGAAATTTAGCTTTCATCTATAATGGTGTCTTTACTGGAAGCCCAAATAATGGAACAGTGACTTTGGGAAATCCTTCACCACTGGCATCTGATAAGTATTATGCTGTTGGAAATCCTTATCCATCCACCATAAATGCAAATGCATTCTTAGCTGGAAACTCTACTGATGGTACCTTGTATTTCTGGAGAAAAACAAATGCAGTGGCAAATTCTACAGGTTCTGCTTACGCAACTTGGACTACTTTAGGCGCTGCAGCGAGTAATGTTGCTCCAAATGATATTGTGCCAAACGGAACAATTCAAGTAGGTCAAGGTTTTATTGTAAAAACCGGTATTGCTGCAACAACATTGGCTTTTACTAATTCGATGCGAACTCCTAATAATGACAACCAGATTTTTAAAACCAAGCAAGTTGCACAGAAAGACCGTATCTGGTTAAATCTTACTGATACAAACGGTGTATTTAGTCAAGCCTTAATAGGTTATATGGATGGAGCTACTATTGGTGTTGATAATGGCATTGATGGAAAGTACATTAATGATAGTCCGATAGCTTTAACTTCTTGGATCAATAACGAAGAATACACGATTCAAGGTCGTCCAACATTCAATGTTTCTGATGTAGTTGCGTTAAATTTTAAAACAGATGTGGCTGGTAATTATACCATTGCTATTGATCATACTGATGGATTATTTGCATCTGGTCAAGATATTTATTTAGTAGACAGCAAAACGGGAACCGAAACTAATTTGAATACAAGTTCTTATAATTTTGCCGCTGCATCTGGAGCTGATAATACAAGATTTTCTTTGAAATATCAAAAAACATTAAAAGTGAACGCATCTAATTTTAATGAAAATAGTGTAATGGTATATTCTAAAAAAGGAACACTTTATGTGAATTCAGGCGAAATGGCGATCAATAGTATTCAAGTTTATGATGTGCAAGGAAGACTAATTGCGGAACGTAAAAACATTAATGCAACTACTGCATTACTTGATAATCTGAAAGCAAATAACCAAGTGCTTTTGGTGAAAGTTTTAGGAGCGAATAACCAATCAGTCAGCAAAACAGTAGTGAATTAAGAACCTATAAAACATCAAAAAATGAAAAATACAGTATTAAAATATTATGTAGTCGCTTTCTATTTATGTTCAACCTTCGTTATGTTTGCTCAACCTGGAGGCAATGATACGGGTGGTGGTTTAGAAGGAGATGGCGATACGACGCCAGCCGCCCCACTAGATAATTATGTTTGGGTTTTGGCGATAATTGGTTTACTCTTTGTTTTTATGAAGTTTAGAGCGATTCAAAAAAATAGAATTCAAGGATAAAAAAGTAAAAACTTTTACTAAAAGCCCATTACAAATTTTTGTAATGGGCTTTTTAGGATTAGTCACTAGTTAGAAAATTAGATAGTATTTATTTGAGTAAAATAGCCAGTATTGCATCATTTATAATATATTATGCATCAAAAGTAGTATCAGAATTTACACTTTAGGTAGTAGATTTGTTTAATATTAAATTGTTAAATAACTAAATTCACTTATTATGAAAAGAAAATTACTTTTATTAGCTGTATTGCTTACGTGTGTAACTAGCTTTGCTCAAAACCAAATTACCGCAACAAGCGCAACGGCAGCAGGTGTTGTTGGTGGAAGCATCACTGCTGGATTCACCTATGATGCATTGATTGCTGGATCGTGCCAAATTCAATTATTTAAAACTGATACTGCTGGGAATATTGATTTTAGTGCGGGAACTGATATAGTTTTTACGTCTGCAGTAGCCGCAGGTACTGCTCTGAAAATCGAACGAATATTCACGGTTTCAAATACAGTTGCGCCTACAAATACCCTGCCAGCCGGACAAGTGTACAAATGGTTTTATAAATTATCAGTCGCTGGAACTGATTATTATGGTTCGAATGTTGAAACAACAATTACATCTGCTAGCGTTGTTCAGAATCAGATTATCGCAACTAACGCAGCGGCAACAGCAGCTGTTGGTGAAAGCATCATAGCTGGATTTACTTATGACGCAACGGCTGATGGGACTTGCCAAATTCAAATGTTTAGAACTTTTGCAGATGGAAGCATTAATTATGGTGCGGGTACTGATGTGCTTTTTCTTGGACCTATTACGGCAGGGACTGGTAATACAATAACACCTACATTTATTATATCAAATACAGTTGCACCCACTAATACATTGCCTGCAGGTCAGGTATATAAATGGTTTTATAAATTATCGGTAGCTGGAACAGATTATTACGGTTCAAATGTACAAACGACAATCACATCACCACTTGCAACGAAGGAATTTGGTAAAGTGAGTTCAAATGAAATGTTTTTTGATAATAAAGCTAAACGATTAATTATTAACACGAACAACGTTACGGCTGATAATGCTATCATTTATGATTTAAACGGAAAAAAAGTGATCACTATTTCTAAAATGAAACAAACACAGATGGTTGATTTATCAAGTTTACCAAATGGAGGTTTCATATTGGTAACTGATGATAATAAAACTTTGAAATTAGCTTTGTAAAATTAGTAAAGTTCAAAAATCCGTACAAAAACTAATTTTGTACGGATTTTTTATTTTAAACGTTTAGTAGTTTCTCTTTCAATTAGACTAGTTTTTATAATGGTAGTAGAAAAATCCGTTTCTTCTTTGCTTTCTATACGAGATATCAACATTTTTGTGGCAGTCTCTCCAATGTATTTACCGTGCTGGCTTATTGTGGTGATTGCCGGGCTAACATATTGTGGTAATTTACCGTTTGTAAAACAAATGATAGACATATCTTCTGGGATTTTATAGTTCATTGCTTTTATCAGTTTTAGTGACTCTAGGGCTGAATTTTCTTCGAGACATAATAATGCATCAATGGATTTATTATCCAAAATTATTTTCATTGAAGTTTCAAAATCCTCTTTTTTGTTAAGTCTTACTATAATCTTTTCATCAATTGAAATGGAATGATTATTCAAAGCCATTCTATACCCATCTACTCTCAGTTTACCCACACTTAAATTGTCGATTATAGAAACTAAAGCTATCTTTTTACAACCAGTTTTAATCAGATGTTCTGTGGCGTGTCGAGCTCCTTCAAAATCATTTACTATAACTTTGTCGCACTCGATTGAATCTGCGACCCTATCAAAAAGAACAATGGGCACACCTTCGTTAATGGCATCAATAAAATGAGTGAAATTTTTATTTACTTGGGTTTCTTCGGCTATAGAAATAATAAATCCATCTATAGTTCCGCTTTTTAACAACTCTACTGTATTTACTTCTTTTTCGTATGATTCATTGGAAATGCAGGAAATTAAACTGTATCCTAATTCGGTTGCTTTCTCTTCAATTCCCACAAAAACTTCCGTAAAAAAACTATTCATTATATTGGGTATAATTACACCCAAGGTTTTTGTTTTTTTATTTAACAGACTTAATGCTACTTTATTTGGTTTGTAATGGTGTTTTTTGGCAAATTCCTGAATTTTATCCTTCGTTTTTGCGCTTATTTCGTGGCTATCATTCAATGCTTTAGAAACGGTAGCAATAGATACATTAAACTCAGCAGCGATTTTTTTTAATGTAATTTTAGGTATCATTTCAGTTGGTTTTTAATTTTAAAACGTTGGCTAAATTAAGTTAAAAATATTTTGTTTTTAGGTAAATTAAAAATTTTTCTGAGTGCAGTAGTTCTTCCATTGATTGTAAATGAATCTGAAAATTTTGTTATTTTTTAATAGACCCTTTTTTAATTTAAAGTATTTAAAATATAAAAGTTACGCAAACCTTTAAGTAAGCATTTATTTGTGCTATATTTTTTTAAAACTGAACTTAAGTAATTAATATTCAATGATTTATATTACATTTATTTGATTTGTAATTTGATATATTTTAGATGTAATAATTGCTAATATATTCTTTTTATGCTAAAATAATAGTGGATACTGTATTTTTATCATTGAAAATATTTGAATTAAATAAAAAAATAACAGATAATATGTATTACATAGGATTTGACATAGGTAGTTCCTCAGTGAAAGTGGCTGTTGTAGAAATTGCAACCGGAAAAAGCATTGGCGTTGTCCAAGAGCCAGAAACCGAAATGAGTATGCTGGCCCTGAAAAATGGTTGGGCAGAACAAAAACCAGAAGATTGGTGGTTGCATTCGTGCAATGCTGTTGCAAAATTGAAAAAGAAATATAACATTTCTAGAACACAAATAAAAGGAATAGGAATTTCGTATCAGATGCACGGATTAGTCTTGGTTGATAAAGAAGGACAGCCGTTACGAAAATCCATAATTTGGTGCGATAGTCGAGCGGTAGAAATCGGAAACGAGGCTTTTGCAACTATTGGAACAGAAAAATGCAATGAACATTTGCTAAATTCTCCTGGAAATTTCACCGCATCAAAATTGAAATGGGTAAAAGACAATGAACCAGAAATTTACAAACAGATTCATAAGTTTATGTTGCCCGGCGATTACATAGCCTATAAATTATCGAATGTAATCAACACCACAATCTCAGGATTATCCGAAGGAATTATGTGGGATTTTAAAAATGACAGCTTCGCCAATTTCTTGTTTGAACATTATGGTATTTCGACTGAACTTGTTCCAGACATTGTAGATACTTTTTGTATTCAATCTAAAGTGGATGCAAAAGGAGCTGAAGAAAGCGGTCTAGCCGAAGGCACTCCCATATTTTACAGAGCTGGCGATCAACCGAATAATGCGCTCTCGCTGAATGTTTTTAATCCCGGCGAAGTGGCTGCAACTGGCGGAACATCGGGTGTGGTTTATGCAATGACCAATAGTTTGTCGGTAAAAGAAAGTTCGAGAGTGAATAATTTTGCTCACGCTAATTATAAAAAAGGTGAAGAGCCAAGAATTGGAAAATTATTGTGCATAAATGGGGCCGGAATTCAATACCGTTGGTTGCTCAACAATCTTTCGGTTTCCTCTTATGAAGAAATGAATAACCTCGCTTCGGATATTCCAGTAGGTTCTGATGGAGTGTGTATGATTCCTTTTGGAAATGGAGCCGAACGGATGCTGAATAGCAAAGACATTGGAACTCGATTGGTCAATATCAATCTCAACAATCACGGCAAAGCCCATATTTGTCGCGCAGCATTAGAAGGAATTGCTTTTTCATTTGTCTATGGAATGGAAATTATGAAATCCGATGGTATCGAAGTGAAGGTAATGCGTGCAGGAAACGATAATTTATTCCGATCTGAGATATTTTCGAATACTGTAGCAACACTTATTGGTCACGAAGTAGAAATTTATAATACCACTGGAGCCATTGGCGCAGCAAGAGCAGCAGGACTGCACGAAGGCGACTTTGAAACTTTCGTAAAATACATTACCGACAATGATCACCTTATGACTTATATGCCTTTCAAAGACAAGCAACCGTATTTAGAAGCGTATTATCTGTGGAAAAATGAATTAGAATTAATAATCAATAAATAAAATTAAATGGCAACTTTAGGCAACAAAGAATACTTTAAAGGTATTAGCGAAATTAAATTTGAAGGCAAGGAATCAGATAATCCATTAGCATTCAAATATTACAATCCTAATCAGATTGTAGCTGGAAAAACGATGCGTGAACATTTTAAATTTTCAATAGCATACTGGCACACATTCTGCGGGCAAGGATCTGATCCATTTGGACCTGGAACACAAAACTTCGCTTGGGATCAATCGTCAGATGCTTTGCAAGCAGCCAAAGACAAAGCAGATGCTGCTTTCGAATTTATTACAAAAATGGGTTTTGGCTACTATTGTTTCCACGATTTTGATTTAATTAGTGAAGGCGCCACTTTTGCAGAATCTGAAAACAGAGTGGTTTCGATAACCGAATATCTGAAAGAAAAACAAGCAGCTTCCGGCGTGAAATTATTGTGGGGAACGGCTAATGCGTTTTCGAACCCACGTTATATGAACGGTGCGGCGACCAATCCTGATTTTAATGTAGTGGCTAGAGCGGGCGGACAAATAAAAATTGCACTAGATGCAACGATTGCTTTAGGCGGAGAAAATTACGTTTTCTGGGGTGGACGTGAAGGCTATATGTCTTTGTTGAACACAGATATGGGCAGAGAATTAGATCATTTAGGTACGTTTTTGGCCAAAGCCAGAGATTACGCCAGAGCGCAAGGTTTCAAAGGAAATTTCTTTATTGAACCAAAACCGATGGAGCCAATGAAGCACCAATATGATTTCGATTGTGCTACAGCTATTGGATTTTTACACCAATACGGTTTAGAAAAAGACTTCAAAATGAATATCGAAGTTAATCACGCCACATTGGCACAACACACTTTCCAACACGAAATGGAAGTGGCTGCGAAAGCGGGAATGTTAGGAAGTTTGGATGCGAACCGAGGCGATTATCAAAACGGATGGGATACAGACCAATTTCCAAATAACATTCAAGAAACGACCGAAGCGATGTTGGTATTCTTGAAAGCAGGCGGATTGCAAGGTGGAGGCGTCAATTTTGATGCTAAAATCAGAAGAAATTCTACCGATATGGAAGATGTTTTTCACGCACACATTGGCGGAGCAGATACTTTTGCAAGAGCCTTATTAACTGCGGATAAAATTATCACTTCATCGGCTTACAACAAATTGAGAACCGAAAGATACAGTTCATTCGATGCTGGAAAAGGAAAAGAATTCGAAGACGGAAAATTAAATCTGAAAGCTTTGTACGAAATTGCCAAAGAAAACGGAGAGCTGACTTTGAAAAGCGGCAAACAGGAATTGTTCGAAAATATCATTAACCAATATATTTAGTATTTCGAATTACTATTAAAAACTTAAAGGTGTCGGAAATTTATAATTGCGAAGTTACCAGCTTTCCGACACCTGTTTTTATTAGTCAAATTTTATACTGATACGGCACAGAGTTTCTAAAACTATTTTTCAATAATGATCACTAGCTTTTTTACATTAAAGCAATTAAAATTTACAATATGAAATTTTTTATAGATACAGCTAATTTAGCTGAGATTTTAGAAGCGCAAGCTTTGGGAGTTTTAGACGGAGTAACAACAAATCCGTCCCTTATGGCCAAAGAAGGAATCACGGGAGCAGACAATATTTTGAAACATTATTTAGCAATATGTAATATTGTTGACGGCGATGTTTCGGCAGAAGTTATTGCTACGGATTATGAAGGTATGATTCAACAAGGCGAAGAATTGGCAGCCTTACACCCACAAATTGTGGTAAAATTACCAATGATTGCTGCCGGTATTAAAGCGTGTAAATATTTTTCGGACAAAGGAATCAAGACTAATGTAACTTTAGTATTTTCGGTTGGACAAGCGTTATTGGCTGCCAAAGCAGGAGCCACTTATGTTTCCCCATTTTTGGGAAGACTCGATGATATTTGCACTGATGGAATGGGATTAATTGCAGAAATCAGACTTATATATGACAATTACGATTTTCCAACTCAAATTTTATCAGCTTCTGTTCGTAATACGATGCACGTAATTAATTGTGCCAAATTGGGATCTGATGTAATGACAGGCCCTTTATCTTCAATCACGGGATTGTTGAAACACCCATTAACCGATAGCGGTCTAGCCCAGTTTTTGGCCGATTATCAAAAAGGAAATTAAGGATGGAAATTAGTAAATTACAAGATATTGTATCCCAAACACGAAGAGATATTTTAAGAATGGTACACAAAGTAAACTCAGGACATCCCGGAGGTTCTTTGGGTTGCACTGAGTTTATGGTAGCTTTGTACAACGAGGTTATGGAGTTGAAAGAAGGTTTTGACAAAGATGGGCTCAACGAAGATGTTTTCTTCTTGTCTAACGGTCATATTTCACCTGTTTTTTATAGTGTTTTAGCTCGAAAAGGATATTTTCCAGTTCAAGAATTAAACACTTTTAGATTATTAAATTCTAGATTACAAGGACATCCTACTACTCACGAAGGCTTGGAAGGAATCCGAATTGCTTCGGGTTCATTAGGACAAGGAATGTCGGTTGCGATTGGAACGGCTTTGACCAAAAAGCTAAATAAAGACACTAATTTAGTTTACAGTTTGCACGGTGATGGAGAATTGCAGGAAGGTCAAAACTGGGAAGCCATTATGTTTGCTTCGGCTAAAAAAATCGACAATTATATTGCAACGATTGACTTTAATGGACAACAAATTGATGGA
>NZ_JANPFL010000169.1:0-9474 GCF_031423415.1 Flavobacterium sp. | reverse complement strand
TATTTCTCTACCTATCAGTATGGGACAGATTCTTATCCGCTAGGCGAATTCTTTCATTTGGCAGTCACTATCTCCCGAGCAAGTGGGGTTTCATTTTTTGTAAAATTAGTAGATTCAACTATACCATATCGAATTAAGTTAAGATTGACAGAGCTTTGTATCTATTTGACATTTTAAATAACTACTTTTGGCTCACTATTGCTACTGTAAGAATAAATGACATATTTAAGATGAACAGTAAAATTACAGGCGTTGGATGTTATATTCCAGAATTAGTAAAAACAAACAAAGATTTCATGCTGCATCAGTTTTATGATGAAAAACAGCACCTAATTAATTTAGCTCCAGAAGTTATTGCTCAAAAATTCGAATCTATAACTGGTATTCAAGAACGAAGATATGTTTCTGCAGATATGCAATGTTCTGACATGGCAGCTTTTGCTGCCGAAAAAGCGCTGTCAGATGCAAACTGTGATCGCGAAACAATTGATCAAATTATTGTTGCCCATAATTTCGGTGATGTAGTAAAGCATACTATTCAAACAGATGCCGTTCCTGCAGTTGCATCTCGAGTGAAACATAAATTAGGAATCAAAAACCCAAATTGTATTGCTTACGATATATTATTTGGCTGTCCTGGTTGGTTACAAGGAATGATTCAAGCGCACGCTTTTTTACAAACGGGTGTCGCTAAAAAATGTTTGGTAATAGGTGCAGAAGCTTTAAGTAGGGTTTTAGATCAAAACGATCGTGATAGTATGATTTTCGCTGATGGTGCCGGAGCAGTTATTATTGAGTCAACAGTTAATGAGGCAGGTGTTCTTTCCTTTAGTATGCAAAGTCATTGTCTGGAAGAGCTAGATTATTTGAATTTAGGTAAATCAAATTACCCAGAATCTGATCCGCGCATTCGTTTCATTAAAATGAAGGGAAGAAAAGTGTACGAATATGCAATTAAGCATGTTCCATTAGCAATGAAAGAGTGTATTGATAAATCAGGCTTGACGATTACGGACATAAAAAAAATATTTATTCATCAAGCAAACGAAAAATTAGACGAAGCAATTATCCGCGAATTATACAAGTTATATGGACTTTCAGAATTCCCCAACGATTTAATGCCCATGAATATTCATAAATTGGGAAATAGTTCTGTTGCAACAATTCCAACTTTATATGCTATGGTTAAAAACAAGGAAATTGAAGGTTTTGAAATCAACGAAGGCGACGTGATACTTTTTGCATCTGTTGGCGCTGGAATGAATATTAATGCGATGTGTTATCGGGTTTAAATAACTCCGATTCAAATTGTTTAAAATCAACAAAATCATTTTCGGCTTTTTATTTCAAATTTTGAGTTGATTATTCTAATTTTTGAAATAATCAACACTAAATTGTTCAAAAACAGCACTTTTTTCACATTTCATTTGCATCCTACGAATAAGTTCGTATCTTTGCACCCCTCAAAGTGCGTTTTGAGGAAAGATTATATTTATTAACAAACAAAATTTGAGTACTGTATGCCAACTATTCAACAGTTAGTGCGAAAGGGAAGGACTGCGGTTGTAAAGAAGTCAAAGTCAGCAGCTTTAGACTCTTGCCCACAGCGCAAAGGAGTATGTGTACGTGTGTACACAACAACGCCCAAAAAGCCGAATTCAGCGATGCGTAAAGTAGCGCGTGTTCGTCTTACCAATGGTAAGGAAGTAAATGCCTATATCGGAGGAGAAGGCCACAATCTACAAGAACACTCTTTAGTGCTTGTAAGAGGTGGTAGAGTAAAAGATTTACCAGGGGTTCGTTACCACATCGTTCGGGGTGCGGAAGATACAGCTGGTGTTGAAGGTCGTTCACAACGTCGTTCGAAGTATGGAACTAAGCGTCCAAAAGCGAAAAAATAATTAAACTTTAAGAAATGAGAAGAAGAAAAGCGAAGAAAATAGCCATACTCCCAGATCCAAAGTTTAATGAGGTTGTTGTAACTAAATTCGTCAACAATTTAATGTACTCTGGAAAGAAAAATTTGGCTTTCAAAATCTTTTACGATGCTTTAGAGATCGTAGATAAGAAAATTGAAGATACTGACGGTTTGGATGTGTTCAAAAAAGCACTAGACAATGTAACTCCATCTGTGGAGGTGCGTTCTCGCCGTGTGGGTGGAGCAACATTCCAAATCCCAACTCCTGTTCGTGAAGGACGTAAGCAATCATTAGCTATGAAATGGTTAATTGGTTACTCGCGTAAAAGAAACGAAAAATCTATGGCTGGTAAATTAGCTTCTGAAATCATCGCTGCTTCGAAAGAAGAAGGTGCTGCTTTTAAAAAGAAAGAAGATACTTTACGTATGGCTGAAGCGAATAAAGCGTTCTCACATTTTAGATTCTAAGTAATGGCAAGAGACCTTAAATTCACAAGAAATATTGGTATCGCTGCACACATTGATGCAGGGAAAACAACAACAACTGAGCGCATTTTGTACTATGCAGGTGTAAATCACAAAATTGGTGAGGTACATGATGGTGGTGCAACAATGGACTGGATGGAGCAAGAGCAAGAGCGTGGTATTACCATTACTTCTGCTGCTACAACAGTTAACTGGAAATACAGAGGCGACAATTACCACATCAACATTATTGATACTCCAGGACACGTTGACTTTACCGTAGAGGTAAATCGTTCATTGCGCGTTTTAGATGGTTTGGTGTTTTTGTTTTCAGCTGTTGATGGTGTTGAACCACAATCTGAAACAAACTGGCGCTTAGCGAACAATTACAACGTTCCACGTATTGGATTTGTAAACAAAATGGACCGTCAAGGTGCAGATTTCCTTAATGTTTGCCGCCAGGTAAAAGAAATGTTAGGATCTCAAGCTTTGCCATTGCAAATCAATATCGGTGACGAAGACAATTTCAAAGGAGTAGTTGACTTAATTAACTTCAAAGGAATTGTTTGGAACGAAGATATGGGTATGACTTTCCAAGAAGTGGAAATTCCAGCTGATATTATCGATGAAGCAAGAAAATTAAGAAGTGAATTACTTGAAGCTGTTGCTGAATTTGACGAAACTTTGATGGAGAAATTCTTCGAAGACGAAAATTCATTAACTGAAAGAGAAATCTTAAATGCATTGCGTGCAGCTACAATCTCTGGAAAAGTTGTTCCAATGATGTGTGGTTCTTCTTTTAAAAATAAAGGTGTTCAAGCAATGTTAGACATGGTAATGGAAATTCTTCCATCTCCAATGGATGTTGAAGGAATTGTTGGAATTAACCCTAAAACAGACGAAGAAGTAACTCGTAAGCCATCTTATGAAGAGCCATTCTCTGCTTTAGCATTTAAAATTGCAACAGATCCTTTTGTTGGTCGTTTGTGTTTTATTCGTGCGTATTCTGGAGTTTTACCTGCAGGTTCTTACGTATACAATACGCGTTCAAACAATAAAGAACGTATTTCTCGTATTTTCCAAATGCACGCAAACAAACAAAATCAAATTGATGAGTTAGGTGCAGGTGATATTGGAGCAGTAGTTGGATTTAAAGACATCCGTACAGGTGATACACTTTGTGCTGAAGGTCATCCAATTGTTTTAGAATCAATGAATTTCCCTGAACCAGTAATTGGTTTAGCAATCGAACCGAAAACACAGGCTGATGCTGACCGTTTATCGAATGGATTGAATAAATTGTCTGAAGAAGATCCTACATTCCGTGTAAATACGGACGAGGAAACTGGTCAAACAATTATCTCAGGAATGGGTGAGTTACACTTAGAAATTATTGTTGACCGTTTACGTCGTGAGTTCAAGGTAGAAGTAAACCAAGGTGCGCCTCAGGTTTCTTATCGTGAAAACATTTCTGCAGCGATTGAACATAGAGAAGTGTACAAAAAACAATCTGGGGGTCGTGGTAAATTTGCTGATATTTTAGTTAAAATTTCTCCACAAGACAATCCTGAAAAAACAGGTCTTGAATTCGTTAACTCAATTAAAGGTGGTAACATTCCGCGTGAATTTATTCCTTCTGTTGAAAAAGGATTCAAAGAATCAATGAAAAATGGTGTTCTTGCAGGCTTCCCTATTGAAGCAATGAAAGTAGAATTAATTGATGGTTCATTCCACGCAGTCGATTCAGATTCATTGTCATTCGAATTGGCAGCTAAAATGGCTTACCGTGCTGCGTTGAAAAACTGTCGTCCACAATTGTTGGAACCAATCATGAAAATTGAAGTGGTTACTCCAGAAGAAAACATGGGTGATATCGTTGGTGACTTAAACCGTCGTCGAGGTATGATTCGTGGAATGGATGATCGTGCTGGATCAAAAGTGGTTAAAGGCGATGTTCCTTTATCAGAAATGTTTGGATATGTAACGCAGTTGCGTACAATGTCTTCAGGACGAGCAAGCTCATCAATGGAATTCTCTCATTTTGCAGAGGCACCAAGAAATGTAGCTGACGATGTAGTAGCAAAAATTAATGGAAAAACTTCCGCTTAATACAAACGAGTAATGAGCCAGAAAATTAGAATTAAATTAAAGTCGTACGATCATAACTTGGTTGACAAGTCGGCTGAGAAAATCGTTAAAACGGTTAAAGCAACAGGAGCAGTAGTTAGTGGTCCAATTCCACTTCCAACGCACAAACGTATTTACACAGTATTGCGTTCTCCACACGTTAACAAAAAAGCGCGTGAGCAGTTCGAATTGTGTTCTTACAAACGTTTGTTGGATATTTACAGTTCTTCATCTAAAACTGTTGATGCGTTAATGAGATTAGAATTACCTTCAGGGGTAGACGTAGAAATTAAAGTATGATAAAATTTCAGTTGGTTTGCAATGCATTGTTAACCAACTGAAATAATTCGCTTTGATAATTAATAATTAATAAATAGGAAAGCATGCCGGGAATTATTGGTAGAAAAATCGGAATGACTAGTATCTATAGTGTCGAGGGTAAGGCAACACCATGCACAGTAATAGAAGCTGGTCCTTGTGTAGTAACGCAAGTTAAAACGCAAGATCGAGATGGGTACGAGGCTATTCAATTAGGATTTGGAGAGCGCAAAGAGCGCAACACTCCATCTGCTTTGAAAGGTCACTTCAAAAAAGCAAACACTACACCAAAATCAAAATTGGTTGAGTTTAAAGGCTTTGATGGACTCAATCTTGGAGATGTGGTAAATGTAAACATCTTTGAAGAAGGTGAATACGTTGGTATCGCAGGAACATCAAAAGGGAAAGGTTTCCAGGGTGTTGTTAAACGTCACAATTTTGGTGGTGTTGGACAAGCAACACATGGTCAGCACAACCGTTTACGTGCACCGGGTTCAATCGGAGCATGTTCGTATCCAGCACGTGTATTCAAAGGAATGCGCATGGCGGGTCAAATGGGGAACAAACGCGTTACAGTAGAAAATCTAGTGATTTTACGTGTTTTGTCTGAAAAAAACATAATCGTAGTTAAAGGTTCTATCCCAGGACCTAAAGGTTCAACCGTAACAATCGCGAAATAATGGAAGTTAAAGTAATTGATAGCAAAGGAAAGGCTACTTCCAAAAAAGTAACCTTGTCGGAAACAATCTTTGGAATCGAACCAAATGATCATGCAATCTATTTAGATGTAAAGCAACACTTAGCGAATCGTCGCCAAGGAACGCACAAATCTAAAGAGCGCGCTGAAATTTCAGGTTCAACTCGAAAGTTGAAAAAACAAAAAGGAACAGGTGGTGCACGCGCAGGTAGTGTTAAATCTGGTACTCGTGTAGGTGGAGGTCGTATCTTCGGACCGCGTCCACGTAACTATACCTTCAAATTAAACATCAAATTGAAACGTCTTGCACGTAAATCTGCTTTCGCTTATAAAGCAAAAATGGAATCAATAGTTGTTTTGGAGGATATGGCTCTTGCAACACCAAAAACAGCTGAATTTAAAGCTGTATTAGCAAGTTTGAACTTGACAAATGAAAAGGTGTTGATGATTGTAGGTGCAGGAAATGACAATGTTTATTTGTCTTCTCGCAATCTGAAACGCGTGAAAGTTGTTAGTGCTGATTCAGTTAATACATATGATGTATTGAATGCTAGAAAAGTAGTTCTAACAGAAAGTTCAATTGAAGTAATCGAAAAGATTCTAAACTAATATAGTGATGATCAATATTATTAGAAAACCAATTATTACCGAGAAAGCAACAGCTGGAAATGAAACTGGCCGTTTTACTTTCGAAGTAGATCGCAAGGCGAATAAATTGGAAATAAAAAAAGCTATCGAAAAAATGTACGGTGTGAATATCACAGATGTACGTACACAAATCTATGGTGGCGGTAAATCCTCTGTTAAATTTACTAACAAAGGTGTCGTTGAAGCTCCTTCACGTATTCGTAAAAAAGCGATTGTGACTGTAGCTACAGGAGAAACGATTGATTTATTTAATAACTTTTAAGTTTTAACCGAAAATGGGTCTTAAAAAATTCAAGCCTACAACTCCAGGGCAAAGACACAAAATCAACACAACTTATGCTGATGTTACAACGAACGTTCCTGAAAAGAGCCTCGTTACAGGAAGCATAGGGAAGTCTGGTGGTCGAAATAACGATGGTCGAATGACTATGCGTTATATGGGTGGTGGACACAAGCAAAAGTACCGTATTATCGATTTCAAACGCGATAAACATGGTGTTCCTGCTACTGTGAAAACTATTGAGTACGATCCAAATCGTACTGCGCGTATTGCGCTTTTATTCTATGCTGATGGTGAAAAAAGATACATCATCGCTCCAGAAGGATTAAAAGTTGGTGATACGGTTGTTTCCGGAAAAGGAGCTACTCCAAATGTCGGAAACACACTCTTTTTATCTGATGTGCCGCTAGGTACAGTAATTCACAACATCGAATTGCACCCCGGAAAAGGTGGAGCAATCGCTCGTGGAGCTGGAACTTATGCACAACTGAACGCTCGTGATGGTCGCTTTGCGATTATCAAATTGCCTTCTGGCGAGACGCGCATGATCTTAGTTACTTGTTTAGCAACAATTGGAGCCGTTTCAAATGGTGAGCATGCGTTGGTTGTTTCTGGTAAAGCAGGTCGCTCTCGTTGGTTAGGACGTCGTCCACGTGTTCGTGGTGTTGTAATGAATCCTGTCGATCACCCAATGGGTGGTGGTGAAGGTCGCAGCTCCGGAGGTCACCCTCGCTCACGTAATGGTATGCCAGCAAAAGGATACAAGACACGTTCTAAAACGAAGTATTCTCAGAAGTTTATTATTGAAAGAAGAAAGAAATAAGGTATGAGTCGTTCATTAAAAAAACCCCCTTTTATACACTACAAGTTGTCTAAAAAGGTGGATGTAGCACAAGAAAGCGGAAGCAAAGCAGTGATCAAAACTTGGTCACGAGCAAGTACAATCTCTCCAGATTTTATTGGATTGACGTTCGCAGTGCACAACGGGAATAAGTTTATTCCTGTGTTTGTAACAGAGAACATGGTAGGACACAAATTGGGTGAATTTTCTCCAACGCGTAACTTCCGTGGTCATGGTGCCAACAAAAAAGATAAAAAAAGATAGTTAATAATATTCAAGTGACATGGGCGCTAGAAAGAAATTAAGAGCTGATAAAATCAAGGAAGAAAACAAGTCAATTGCTTTTGCAAAGTTGAATGATTCTCCTATTTCTCCAAGAAAGATGAGATTAGTTGCAGATCTTGTTAGGGGATTAGAAGTTAATAAAGCTCTAAACATATTGCAACACAATGCAAAAGATGCATCGACAAGTTTATCCAAGTTATTGCGTTCAGCAATTGCTAACTGGGAAACGAAAAACGAAGGCAAAAGCATTGAAGAGGAAGTATTAGTGGTGAAATCTATTGAAGTAGGTAGCGCGGGTATGTTAAAACGTATCCAAACTGCTCCACAAGGTAGAGCTTACCGAGTTCGTAAAAGATCAAACCACGTGACCATCGTTGTAGATGGTTCTAAATAATTAGGAAATGGGACAAAAGACGAATCCAATTGGAAATAGATTAGGTTTCATCCACGGATGGGATTCTAACTGGTATGGTGGTAATAACTACCGTGACAAAATCGTTGAGGACGATCAAATTCGCAAGTATTTGAGCGCCCGTCTATCTCGAGCGAGCATTTCGAAAATCATCATCGAGCGAACCCTCAAGCTCGTTACTGTAACAATCAACACGGCTCGTCCGGGTGTGATTATCGGTAAAGGTGGTCAAGAAGTGGAAAAATTGAAAGAAGAGTTAAAGAAATTGACGAAAAAAGAAATTCAAATCAATATCTTCGAAGTGAAACGTCCAGAATTGGATGCACGCTTGGTTGCTGATGGAATTGCTCGTCAAATTGAAGCTCGTATTTCTTTTCGTCGTGCTATCAAGATGTCTATTGCTTCAACCATGAGAATGGGTGCAGAAGGTATCAAGGTAAAAATTTCAGGTCGTTTGAACGGTGCCGAAATGGCGCGTTCAGAGATGTACAAAGATGGACGTACTCCGTTACATACGTTCAGAGCTGACATCGACTATGCTGTAGGTGAGGCATTGACTACTTACGGTCTAATCGGTATCAAGGTATGGATCTGTAAAGGTGAAGTTTACGGTCGTCGTGATCTTTCTCCAAATGTAGGAATGGCAACAACAGGTGCTAAAGGTGGTTCAAACACTGGTGGTGCTCCTGGAAATCGTCGTCCGGCAGGAAGAGGTGGGAACCCGAATAACCGAAACAAAAAAAAGTAATTAATCCATTTTAAAATTTTCGAAAGATGTTATCTCCAAAGAGAACCAAATTTAGAAGAGTCCAAAAAGGACGTAGTCGTGGCCAAGCACAACGTGGCGCTACCATTGCGTTTGGTTCATTCGGACTCAAAACATTGGAGCCAGGATGGATTACATCACGCCAGATTGAAGCTTCTCGTATCGCAGTAACGCGTTACATGAAGCGTGAAGGTAAGGTGTGGATCCGTATTTTCCCAGACAAACCAATTACCAGCAAACCAGCTGAGGTTCGTATGGGTAAAGGTAAAGGTGCTCCAAGTCACTGGGTGGCTGTAGTAAGACCAGGTCGTATTATGTTTGAAACTGATGGTGTGTCGTATGAAATTGCGAAAGAAGCACTCCGTTTAGCTGCACAGAAATTACCGGTTAAGTGTAAATTTATAGTACGTAACGATTACGTTGTACCAACTAAATAATAGAAACAATGAAACAACAAGAAATCACAAAACTTTCAGTTGAAGATTTGAAGAAACGTTTAGCAACA
The DNA here is from genome assembly GCF_031423415.1 of Flavobacterium sp. GTDB lineage: Bacteria > Bacteroidota > Bacteroidia > Flavobacteriales > Flavobacteriaceae > Flavobacterium. The sequence continues at coordinate 212 of NZ_JANPFL010000169.1, read as the reverse complement.
GCAACGGAATCTTTGGCTAAAATGAAATTAGGACATCATGTGACTCCACTTGAGAATCCACTTCAAATTCGTCATGCTCGTCGTTCGATTGCACGTTTAAATACTGAATTAACAAAACGCGAAAATCAAGCGTAAGCTTGATTATTAAATCAAACGAGATATGGAAAAGCGTAATTTGAGAAAAGAAAGAGTAGGGGTTGTTACTAGCGATA
>NZ_JANPFL010000168.1:0-3464 GCF_031423415.1 Flavobacterium sp. | reverse complement strand
AAATTAGAAACATAATTACATGTATAATGTTTTTCTAAAACTAATTTTACGCATTCAAACTTAAATGCATAATCATATTTGACTTTTCTTTCCATAAAAATACCCCCAAATAGTGTCTAACTTTTTGGGGGCAGTCTATTTGTTATCGGTTTTTTTTATGATATAATTGTACTAATTTTGTAAAACATTTCTGCTATTATGATTCTTAATAAAATAAACAATTGGCTAACAAAATACAAACCCTATTTTTTTGGATATTCCAATGGTTTTTTTCAATTGTCTTATTTGTCCAATTCACCCGAATTAATTGTAGCAAGTAGTAAAAAATTTCCATTTCAAAAAGTAAACGATGAAAGACAACTTATTTATACCGACAATCCTTTTATAAAAGGTGAGTTTCATTATGACGAATTAGAAAAAGGACTTTGGGCTTTTAATTCTAAAATGACCTATAAAAATAATGTTTCGTACCATCCAATTTATGATGAAACTATTCCTTCCAATTATTATTGCTTAACACTCAATGTAATTGAGAATAAATATAAAACCAATTTTTATGAGTTCAACAATATAAAAATTCCGAATTATTCCATCAGTTTTTTAAAACCGAAACGCGATTTTATCAATTGTCATTTCAAAGGCGCTACCGAAAATCAATATATTTTTTATTTTGATGAAAATTGGTTCACAAACAATATTAAAAACGGAAAAAACACTTCCTTAAGTTTTTTAAAAATTATGGCAGATGATGCAATTGGTTTTGCAAATTATGCGATATCCTACAAGCAGTTTCAAGATATTATTGAAAATTTCGAAAAAGGTTTTTCAGGAAATAAACCAGATCGATTTGCCTTAAAAAAACAAACCTATCTTTTTTTCGAACAATTTTCTAGTCTCTTTGACGAGTTGACAAATATTTCATCTCAAGAAATTAACTATAAAGACAGAGTTATAATTGAGAAAATAGAAAAATATCTTTTAGAAAACTTGTATGCAAAATTTGTAGGTATCGAATTTTTGTCCGAAAAGTTTAAAATGTCTCCTACTAAACTTAAAAAAGAATTCAAAGCCATTTTTGGTACTTCTGTCTTACAATATTTTCAAACCAAGCAAATGGAATTGGCACAACAAATTATTCAACAAGATAATTTGTTAATTAAAGACGTTGCCAAACTTTTTCACTACGAAAACGTAAGCAAGTTTTCTAAAAAGTTTGAAGAAGTAAACCAAAAATTACCATCTAAAGTTAAACAATAGTTATTTTTTCACTCAAAATGTCTTTTCGGGCTGTTTTGGTCGTATTGGAGTATTTTATTTGTTTTTTAAGATTTAATTTTGCAGTTAAATCCTAAATTTATGACGAAAAAAATCTTACTCTTTTTATTGCTTTTGCCAATGGTATGGCTCAATGCACAAACCTTAGATATAAACCTAAGTAAGTATTCTTTTAATAATACAGTTAGATCCATTGTAAAAGATGGTGAGGGAAACACCTACGTATGTGGAAGTTTTACAACTGTTGCTCTTTGGTCAGGCCATGGGGCAAACTTTTATGGAAAACAGGACTACAAAATACAGATTTTGCTAAAGTTGCAGGTGGAAATATAGCAGCAGTAGTTGCAATCCCTTCTGGAGGATGGTACATCGGGGGATCTTTTAATGCCGTAAACGGTGAAAGTAGGAATAAACTAGCACGAATCAAAGCAGATGGAAGCTTGCACCCGTTTAACCCGAATATGAGTAGTACTGTTTCTGCATTAGCCCTAGATGCCAGCGGAAATTTATACGCAGGGGGTGATTTGAGTACTGTAGGAGGCAGCACGACACGAAATCGTTTGTGTAAATTTGATACAAGCGGGGTTTTAACGAGTTTTGACCCGAATATGAGTAATTATGTTTCTGCCTTAGCACTAGATGCCAGCGGAAATTTATACACAGGGGGTGCTTTTACAACTGTAGGTGGCAGCACAACACGAAGTCGTTTGTGTAAATTTGATGCAAGCGGGGCTTTAACGAGTTTTGACCCGAATATGAGTTCTATTGTTTCTGCCTTAGAACTAGATGCCAGCGGAAATTTATACGCAGGGGGTGATTTCACAACTGTCGGAGGCAGCACGACACGAAATCGTTTGTGTAAATTTGATACAAGCGGGGTTTTAACGAGTTTTGACCCGAATATGAGTAATTCTGTTTCTGCCTTAGCACTAGATGCCAGCGGAAATTTATACACAGGGGGTTCATTCACAACTGTAGGAGGCAGCACAACACGAAATCGTTTGTGTAAATTTGATGCAAGTGGGACTTTAACGAGTTTTAACCCGACTATGGGTTCTATTGTTATTGCCTTAGCACTAGATGCCAGCGGAAATTTATACGCAGGGGTTGGTTTTCCTGGTTCAGTATATTATTTAGAAATTTATTCGCTACCGTGTACTGTACCCAGCGTAACAGCAACTAGCTCGAATGCACGTTGTGGAAATGGTTCAATAACCATTGGTGCAACACCAAGTGCAGGGTCTATTAAATGGTACACAGCAGCAAGCGGAGGAACTTCAATAGTGGATGATGTTACTTATGATTTAAGCGGAAATAATTTAATGATCAATAATTTAACAGCTACAACAACTTTTTATGCAGAGGCAGTTGATGGAAGTTGTGTAAGCGCAGCTAGAACTGCAGTAGCTGTAACTGTGAATACAGTTCCAACTGCTCCAACTGCAGCGGCACAAACTTTCTGTGGTACAACTACGGCTAGTAGCCTTATTCCTGCTATTAGTGCTACAATTAAGTGGTATGCTGATAATACGACTACAACAGCATTAGCTGCAACAGAAGACGTTATAACGGGAACCTATTTTGTTTCTACTGTTTCTGCTGAAGGATGTGAAAGCACAAGAACTTCGGTTTCTGTAACTGTGAATACAGTTCCAACTGCTCCAACTGCAGCGGCACAAACTTTCTGTGGTGCAACAACTGCAAATAGTTTGGTTCCTGCAATTAGTTCAAGCATAAAATGGTACGCAAATGACACCACAACTACTGCTTTAGTTGCTTCGGATGTTTTAACAACAGGAACGTATTATGTTTCAGAAACAGTAAACGGTTGCGAAAGTACAAGGACATCTGTTGCTGTATCTCTTGCCGACACAACAAATCCTACGGCAATTGCTCAAAATATCACGGTAAGCTTAAATGCTTCTGGTACTATTTCTGTTACACCAAGTATGATAAACAATGGCTCATCAGACAATTGTGCGATAGCAAATTTTCAAATTAATAATGCATCAAGTGTTACGTTTACTTGTGCTGATATCGGGACCAATAATGTAGAATTAAAAGTTGTGGATGTTAGTGGAAATGTGGCTACAGCAAATGCAGTTGTAAATGTTATAGATGTTATTAGCCCTACTGTAATTACTCAAGATATTACGGTAACCTTAAATGATTCTGGCACTTTTACTGTT
>NZ_JANPFL010000167.1:0-4597 GCF_031423415.1 Flavobacterium sp. | reverse complement strand
ATCCATAATTGGTTTTTATTGTCTATTGCAATTGCTTTGGCATCGAAAAAAGGTAAGTTTCCTGAGTCAACACCATCAGTTATTTTTTTTAAAACATTACCGTTTTCGTTAAATGCAATTACGCCGCTGTTGCTGGTTGCTAACCATTTGGTGTTGTTTTTATCTATTAGAATGTTAACATAATCTGTGTTTTGAAATTTATTAGTTAACAAAATATTTTCTAAATTAACAGCTTGCCAAGTATTGTCTTTTTTAAAAACTTGCAAGCCGTTTTTAATCCTAGCACTAGTTATCCATAAATTTCCCGATTTGTCAAATGCAGTTCCATTTAACCGAATATCAATAGGCGATCTACTTATTAAACCACTATTGGTTGTGTCGTACAATATTGTTGGCGTTCCGTTTTCTAGTTTTAACAATCCCGAAAAATACGAACTAAAATACATTTGGTTAGGATTATTTGGATTTATTGTAATTCTTGACAATGCTTTTGCACCTAAAACAGCAGAATATGGAGTGTTTTGCCAACCATTATTGTTCAATTTACTAAATCCATATTGAGTTATTCCGCCTAATGCATAGCCATAAGGATTAAAATCAGCATCGTAACCGCCATAAACCACCCACAAATTATCTGTTGAAGCGTTTACGGCAAATATTTTATTAAGAATTGGGCAATTGGGTGTTTCGTTTACAAAATTATTGGGACTTTGAAAAGTTGTCGAAAAAACACCATTTTGTTGTGTTCCAATAAATAGTTTATTGTCCGAAAAACGGGCACATACAATATTGGGAACCGGTAATATTGGTAACGAAGAGTTATTTATTTCTAAAATTGTCGAAAATAGGTCGTTAAAAACTATTACTTTTGAGTTTGTAACTACCGTAAGATGATTGTCATTGACGATAAATTTTTTGGTTGTACTAAAATTAGTGTAAAAAACCGAAGCAATACTATTAGAAAATTTATAAAGATTATTATTGACATTCGAGGCAATTATTTGGTTGTTTAAAGTGGCAATTCCGTTCCAAAAACCAGCATCAAAAACTTGCCATTGGTTATAATCGTTAATATTTGCATTGTTAAAAATGCATTTTTTTATGCCGTTGTTTCTTGTTACCGCATAAATTTCGTCTTCTAAAATCGTAGTTTGTAAAACTTCTTGGTAATCGTTAATTGTTTGACCCAAAAAAATGCTGTCGCCAAATTCTTGAATTTCTAAATTAAATTTCACAATTCCGAAACCACAAGAAAGGAATAAAAATTTATCTTTTTCGAAAAAACTGTTTATAAACTTAATGTTGTTAGGAATTTGTTTTTGTAAAATACCAACAATTTTAGTTACACGTTTATCAGATTCATTAATTACTATTAAAAGTCCATTTTGGTAACCAACAACTGTTTTATTAAAAGTTTGACTGTAATAAATTGCCGAAATTTTTTCTCCCGATAGGCCATCTAAAGTATTGAATGTTTGAATTTCGTTGGTCGATAAATTTTTCGAAAATAACGAATTTTCGCAAGCTACAATTATTTTATCAGTAGTACCCGCAATATCAGTAGCTTGATTATAGGAATAATAACTTTTCCATTGCAAATTATTCTGAGAAAAAGCATTCGATACAAGCAAAAAAAGAAAAATAATATAGTTTTTCATTATTAAAATTTATTTACAAATATATGATAAACGCAATAAATTTTGTTTTAATATAAATAAAACTTAAAATTAAATTAATTTTTTTCTTCCGAGTCTATTTTCCTAGATTTCGTTTTAATATCGTTGTACAATTTATTCAAACTCGGGTACATAAACTCAGAAACTTCTTGAATCGGGTTATAAAACATCGAATTATCAAGCGTTTCTTTTTTTGCAATAAAGTTATTAATGTTTATTTTTTGAAATAAATTAAAAACAATACTTAACATTAAAACTGTTTTCAAAACACTAAATGTTGCACCGCCCAATTTATTTAACCAACCCAAATAAGCAAAATCTGCAATAGATGTAAAAAGTTTTGCCAAAGCGTGAATTGCAATTACAACCATTAAAAAAGTAAAACCAAATGAAATTACTTCAATCATTTTTGGCGACCACGAAACAAAGTTTTCTATAAAAGAACGCATTAAGTAAGAAAATTTAATCGCAACAAAAATCCCGATGACCAAAGAAATTAACGATGCAAATTCTACAAAAAGTCCATTTTTTAGTCCTTTGTAAGTGGCATATAAAAGCAATAATCCAAGAATAATATCAAGAAAACACATAAATAAAAATTAGTTAACAAAGATATTAGAAGTTAGAGAATAGAAAAAGAACAAAGAGAAAAGATTTTAAAAAGATTATATTTGCAAATTAATTAGATTTCTTTTCAGAAAACCTGAAACCTGAAACCTGAAACCTGAAACCTGAAACCTGAAACCTAAAATGTCAAGAGATATACAACTCAAAGAACGCTGGGAAAACCTTGTTCAAATACTTTCTAATCAATTTTCGCAAGGCGAAGATCTAGATTTAGATGCCATAATTTATTTAATCGGTGTACAAGAACTCGGAAAAGTGCACCGCGAATTCAAAAAAGACCAAAAATTAGATTTAATGCACATTGCAATTTGCAGATTATTAGAACCTTACGGATTTTATGAATTCGAATTCTACGATTCTGAAGGTTGGCCACATTACAAAGTCAAAGAAGAATTGCCAGCACTAAAAGCAGGTGAGCAATCGGTTTTAATGAAAGAAGCAATCGTAAATTATTTCATCGAAAAAGAAGTTTTAGAGTAGTTTTCAGTTTTCAGTCGCAGTTAGCAGAGCCAAACAACTGAGAACTGTTACTGAAAACTGAAAAATTTTTAATATTTTTTCAACCCTATTTAGAATAAAATGACAAACAGAATAAAAGAATACATAGCCGAAGCCAAAGATTTTTCGACTACAAACAAAGAAAAACTCGAAGAATTTAGAATCAAATTTCTTGGTAGTAAAGGACTTTTGAAAGAAGTTTTTGCAGAATTCAAAAACGTACCAAACGACCAGAAAAAAGAATTTGGTCAAGTCATTAATTTGCTAAAAACCATTGCCGAAGAAAAGGTTAAATCTATTCAAGACGAACTAGAAAGTAAGGAGGAAATAAAAGGGTTTTATGGCGATTTGTCTCGACCTGAAGAACCTATAAAACTTGGGTCTCGTCACCCAATATCATTAGTAAAAAACCAAATGATAGATATTTTTTCTAACATAGGTTTCAACGTTTCCGAAGGGCCAGAAATAGAAGACGATTGGCATAATTTTACTGCATTAAACTTGCCAGAATACCATCCTGCGCGCGATATGCAAGACACATTTTTTATACAAACCAATCCCGATATTTTACTCAGAACGCACACTTCATCGGTTCAAGTTCGATATATGGAAAACAACAAACCGCCAATTCGAACCATTTCGCCAGGAAGAGTTTTTCGTAACGAAGCGGTTTCTGCACGTTCTCATTGTATTTTTCATCAAGTGGAAGGTTTGTATATAGACAAAGACGTTTCTTTTGCCGATATGAAACAAACCTTGCTTTATTTTACCAAAGAAATGTTCGGAAAATCTAAAATTAGACTTCGCCCGAGTTATTTCCCTTTTACCGAACCAAGTGCCGAAATAGATATTTATTGGGGATTAAAAACCGAAACCGATTACCGCATTACAAAAGGAACAGGCTGGCTAGAAATAGGCGGTTGCGGTATGGTAGACCCAAATGTATTGAAAAATTGCGGGATAAATCCAGAAGAATTCAATGGTTTTGCTTTCGGAATGGGAATAGAAAGAATAGCCATGTTGCTGTATCAAATTGGCGATATTAGAATGTTTTACGAAAACGATGTTCGCTTTTTAGAACAATTCAAATCGAATATTTAGAAGCAATTTCCAGCTCTTCACTACAAGCTTTTTTAAGAAACACTATTTTTCTAAACAAAAAACGAACTTCCTTTGGTCGTTGTTTTTTATCAAGAAAAATTAGCATTTCTTCTCTAAAGGCTTTCCGTTGCTATCTGGGCTAGGCATAATTGTAAATTCAAAATCATAGCATTCAAACCAACTTATATTCTCTTAAATTTCTTATATGGTTCAAAGAAATTTTTTTCATAAATAAGCTGTTTTGTAGTCAAATAAATATAAAAATTCAAAAAATCAAATGAAATCAGACATAAAAATTCCAATCGTAGAAAACGTTTTTCTAGCAGCAATACACGAATATAGCGACGATTTTGATGAAAACATTTGGAATATTTATTTAATTAATGATTCAGATTTTCAGCTCGATGGCGTGATGTTAGTTTCTAAAGCATTTGGAACCATTGATGGCGAAATGAGAAAAACATCGTCTCTCCGGCATGCTTTTGTAGAAATTCCTGCAATATCTGTCAAAAAAGTAGAAATGATCGAAAAAAGTGTACTCTCACTAAACAATGAGTTTATGCTAACGTACTTTATTGGCGATACACTTTACGATAAAGTTTTTATATTTAAAGCCAATTTCGCCAACGAAGCCGAACAAGAAGAAGTGCCTATATTGTTTGTAGAAGGTGTGATAGTTAGATAAAAAAATTAGT
>NZ_JANPFL010000166.1:0-6183 GCF_031423415.1 Flavobacterium sp. | reverse complement strand
GTTTTAATTAATCGTGAACTGATTGTTGATGTGCTCATAGTATTTTTCGTCTTTATTTGACACAAATATAATAATATATTATATTACTATTACAAATAAAAAAAGCCATTCAATTAAGAATAGCTTTTGATATATTGAATTAACCTTTAGCAGTCGCTTCGAATCTTTGCTTTTGTTTTGTTACCTAAACTGGCAATTGGTATTCGATTAGTGCTTGGCAAGTTGCTTTTAGAATATTGATTGTAATTAAACCTTGAATCATTCCAACCAACATCGTCAGGATAGGCTAGTGTGTTGCAGGGTTCATCTACATTCTTTAAAGTAAAGTAAGCATTTGCGTTGCTCAATGACTTTATTGCGACCTCGATGTAAACCAAATCGAATGCTTCTACATTTACAACCTCAACATAAACCTTTTGGTCTAACGTGAAAGTTGGTTTTGGTTTCTGCTCCAGTTTGCTTGTAGTTGCAAATGCCGTTAGGCTAATCATCCCGATTAACATAATTGAGAGCGATGTTCTTAATTTCATAATGTCAAATGTAAGTAAAAAGTAATATAATATATTACTGAAATTAAAGAATTTCAAAAGTTCCATACTCATAAACTCCAATAACTCCATCTTCAAACTCGATTGTTACATCTGCGCTATCTTCATCTATTATTTTGATGTCAATTACGATTCCTTTCTCACCTCTTTTATTGAAAGGATCACTGGTTAAGAACTGGTCAATCATTACTTTTTTACCGATTAGATTTTTCATGGTCTAGATTTTATAAATTGTATTGATACCCTGTTTTTTCTTTCAACTCTTCAACCAATGCGTTGATTACTTCTTTATCTGAACAACCGTGTTCAATTGCTTCTACTAGATAATAAAACTCGCTTTCTAAAACTTGAATGAATGTCATGATTGATTTTTTTGTTATTCAAAGTAACCGCTCTTTGTCTCAAGGTGCAAGTCTTTAGCTGTTATTTAACTAAAGCATTCTTTTATGATTTTCGATGCATAATTCGTTGAAAGCTGAGTCGATAAGTTCTGCAAGCTTGACAAAATTATCAACGCTCATCCATAGACATTCTCCATTGTGTTCGATACTGATGTACTGAGCATCTTCTGATATTATTACTTCCTGTTTTGTTTCCAAATTGATTTCTGGATCTTCCGGAAACAAGATTACTTTTTGTGTTTTTTTGATGTCTTTTATTCCGTGAGCGATTAAACTTGCATGTGGTTGTTTAATTGATAGTGCTTTCATAATTTTGATTTAATTACTTTCATTTTTTGATTCTCCCAAAGCACAATAAGACTGGTTATTACATCTATCCTTTCCTGATTATTCGGCATCTCTTTTTTTAACTCAATTAATCGTTTTTCATGCTCTCGAATCCTTGCTTCTATTTCGTTTAATGTTGCCATAGTTATTTTTTTGTCTCCACCGTCGGAGAAATGTTAACGGAAGTGCTTATTTTACTAGGTTTTAAAAAATGCGAGATTTTGTTAGAACCTCGCATTTTTGATTACTATTTAACCTTTTTGGCTCTTTCTTTTATTCTGGTTTTTATATCCTCAACTAAATCTTTGATTGGAGTTTCTTCAATAGGTTTCAAATCTTCAATTTTTACTTTTAATGCTTTTATTTTTGCATCTGCCTTATCCATCCTAACATCTGAAATAGCTTTTTGATTAGCAATAATTCCGTTTATTTTATCAGCCTCATAATGCATCAACGCTTTTGTATAAGCATAATTATTAACGTTACTATAGTAATTACCATAAGAGCTTGGTAAAGTTTCCCAAAGGAAAATTCTTGAAATTTGATTATATTCAAATTTAGTAAAATCTCTTTCTTGAATAGTTTTAAGGTTAAAATCTCCAACTAATTTTTTAACTTCATTATTTCCATAATATCCAAGTTTAGAAATCATAGCTAAACAGAGAGCATTAATTTCTACTGGAAACAAACCACCTATGATAGTTTTGATTTCTGATGTATCAATAGCTCTTATTTGACCCCAAACTTTCTCGCCATCTAATTCAATAGCTCTGTCTGCTCTAGATTCAATTTTAGCAATCTCTTCTTTGGCTTCAATCTCTTCATTTGACATTGGAGTTTTTGGTCCAGTAAATGATATATCCATTTCCGTTTCCTCTCGTGATGGATCAGGTTTAATGTAAACCTCCACGGTTTTCCCTGCATCATTTCCAGAAACAATAAATCCCGTTTTAACGCTCCAGTCATTTCTTTCATAAGCACTCCATTCCTCATAATTCTTTAAAATTGGAACATCATACTGTTTACAGATTGTGATTATCATATCAGTTGGCTTGGTATATCCAGCTAAAATCAGAATGTTTTTTCCTTCAGTAATTATTTTAGCAACTTCCTTTTCAATATGAGCTTCGTCTTTTGAGGCAAAACACTTTATATCGAAACACCTGTCTTCAGCCATATCTTCAAACAATACAGGATTAGCTCCTGAACGTTTCGGACAAACGTTACAAGCGCAAACATCACTAACCAATGCATCATCAGCTGTATCAAACATAGCATCGGATAGTAAATAAGTATCTTCTTCTACTGTTTCTTTCAAACTAGATACAGTGCCGTATTCTGGCTCTCCAGCGTTGTATGGCTGTGCTTCATTGTAAATATCAAGCTGCTTGAACTCATCACATCTTGCAATAAGAATGGCGTGACCAATACCTAAATGGCCAGCGATGAAATCAGTTCTAACCTCATCGATTAAATCTACCAACTTCATACGTTGGGCAATAAAGCTTTCAGGTTTTGCCATCTTTGCCGCAATGTCAGCAATGGTGTATTTTCCACTGTCGAGCATCTTTTTAAAAGCATCAGCTTCATCGATTGGATGCACATCTTTTCTTTCCAGGTTCTCCACTATCTGAAGTTCGAAAGCTTCATCGTCTGTTAGAACTCTAATGTTTACGGGAATATCTTCCAGTCCTGCAAGTAGAGCAGCACGGTAACGACGCTCACCACATACAAGTTCGAATTGTTCGAATCCTTCTTCTTTGTCATTGGTTGGCCTAACCAACACCGGCTGTAAAATTCCGTGCTCTTTAATGCTTTGCGATAACTCCTTAAGTGCATTCTCATCAAAATGCTTTCTTGGATTTGTTTTTGACACATCAATCTGTTTGATTGAAATAACCTCTAGGGTTTGATTGTTTTTACTCATTGTATTAAATTTGATTGTTAAATTAATTCTGTTTTAAATATTGTTTTCTTGTTGTAACCTTTACTCAATTGAAGGATTACTGTTTGTATTCTGGCATACTCAAAAGTTTTGCGAGGCAAAGGAGTTATTGAAACCAGTCCGAAATCGGTAAACTTCCTCATCCGGACATCACTATCTCCAATTGTGAACCAAGGCATAAGAGCAATTACATTATCGCTCATTTCCATACATTTTTCCAGAATGTAGTAACCGGCTCTCAATCCCTTTAAGTTTATATTCTTTGGTGCATTTTGTAAATGTGTAGTATGGCTGGAGAATGGAGGATTCATCACTATACAATCAAAATTAGTTTTAGGCATTAGGAAAAAATCCTCCGGAGAATAAACCTGATATCCTTTTCTTTCAATGGAGTAAAACAAATTCTTTAGTCCAGGTGTTGGTTCTAAAATCGAAACTGCATTTTTAGGAATCATTTTTACCATATAATCGCATATATCAATTGGCGTTTGAAATTGTGGATCAATAATTATTTTCATTTAGGATCCTGATTTTGATTATACAATTTCACCAGCTGCCTATTACAGCTGTCTCTTTTCTTGTAGCTTTTGACAGCTGTACCGTTTACTAAAAAAGTGAATTTACTTTTACTCACCCTGTCGATGGAAACAATGAATCCGATACTGTCTAATGTTCCCATCATTGTTCTGTACTTTTTACTTCCTCTACTCATAGCATTTTGATTAAATCGGTTTCTAAATTCAAATAGTTCTTGGCCGTGTATCTTAAAACCCTCCACCCTGAACACACAGCAAGGTTGTATTTAACGCAATCCTCTGAAAAGCCATTGACGGTCGTGTGTCTGCTTTTCTTTGAAAATACACCCTCGTATTCGATTGCAATTCTTAAACTAGGTATTGCCCAGTCAAACCGAAATCTCCTTCCATCTGAAAATTGTAATTCAGTTTCAAAGTCTTTAATTTGATTCGTGAGCTTGAACATATCCAGGATTGCGTGAATGGTATCTTTCTCAATGGATCGTTTTACAATCACAATTTTTGGTTTATTCTCTTCAGGAATTTTCCTGTCATCCACTTTAAATCCTTTGCCTTTTAAGTTTTTCAAATCATTCTCAGTCCAGTTCATTGTGTATAAATTGAAATTCCTAAACTAAAAATCACTACTCTAAATCTTTTAAATCTGATTGAAAACAGTTGAAATTCTTTTTTTGTTTTAAAGAGATTTTCCAGTTTAACTGAAATCACATCATCATCAAATTTTGGATTTTGTCCCTCAAGAACTATCCAAAAAGTTCCGTAGTATTTATTATACCTCATTGTCTATCTGTTTTTTGAATTCCTCGAAATCCGTTAAATAATTTTTTAGATACCTGGATCCTATCAAACACCGGCAACGATTAACAACAGTACCGATTTTCAGGTTTTTTTTGATTTGATTGGTTGCATTCTCAACTGCCCACTTTGCTGATTGCATCCTGCTGGTTATCAGTTCGGCTTTTATTTGCTGCAGGTACAATTGTTCTTCAACTGCATACATCTTCAGTTTTTCAGAATTAGGAACCGTAGCATTTACTTTGTTGGCAAAATCTGTTAGCTCTCTAGTTTTTAAATCCTTTTCCCAATAAATCCAGATATCACTTGAATATCCTTTTTCTTTCAGGTCTTCGAAAATAATTTTGATTTGATTTAAGCTATATTTTTTCTTTTCGCTTTCGCTGATGGGTTCTGGTTCTGTCAGCAATCTCATTTTCTTTTCGTCGTAACCTCTCAAGCTGTCACTTCTAAATTCTTTAAAGGCATTCAGAACCTCAGCGACAACAATACAATCCAGCATTCTAAAAACTTTCAACTCTGGAAATTCTTTAGCAACAAACATTTTGAAAGCTTCTTTGATTTCCGGAACCGTAAGGCTTCCAAACTTGGTTTTTATCAAATCGAAAATCAAAATCATTTGCTTGTCGAGCTGTAACTTTTCTTCTTCACTTGAAACTTTGATGTTTAGAATCGTGATTAAGTAATTTAATAAGCCGTTGATTTCCTGCTTTGATTCAATGTTTTTAACTTTTGGATAGTCTTCGTTAAGAATCGCCAGTGTAGGTCTCGATAACCCGATCAACGCTAAACTCGTAGGCTGTTTTTGTTGAGTTTGCAAATTGTTGTTTTCCATTTTGAAAATTTTGAGTTTGAATATTATTTAACCACTCGGCTTGAAATCCTTTCCAATCTTTCGAAATACAGATTTCTAAAATTTCATTTGGATCTTTATTTGCTTTTTGAACTTCGCCAATAAATTTATTGAAAGCCGTCTCGGTGTTGGTAGCTCTTTTTGTCTTCCGGACTTTTATCCAATCATCAATCAATTTTTCTTTGAAACCGAAATCCATTAAATTTTTTCTGAAATCGAAATTTTTAATTTTTGTTTCTTTTCCTAAAAGAATATCAGTTACAGTACCATTTACATTAACAGTATCAGTATCATTAACAGTTGGATTTGTTGACGTTTGTTCAACACTTTCAACAAGTGTTGAATCTGTTGAATTTTGTTTTCTCATTTCAGCACTTTTTAAACCCGCTTTTGACCTCTTTTCTTTGACCACTTCGTACTTGTCTAAGTCTCTTTTTAACTGCAATTTCATAGGCTCAAATGCCATTAGAATAATCCTATCTTCAATCTTTGGATTTTCATCATTAACGTATGCTAGCAAGTGCTTTACAAGCTTTCCAGCCTCTTCATCCGTAAGCATTCCAAAGGTGCTTTTCCAATCAGCATAAGCAACGAATGATTTTTTGTTTTCTGCCATTATTTTATCCCTAAAGAGTTAATAACCTTGTCTATAAATTCTGTGTTCATTTCGTCAGTTGAACCAGTGACTGCATTAGATATACCTGCTTTTGATTTAATTAGCTCATAGTTATCCTCATCGATTGTTTTGTGGCCAAGGAAGTAGGTACACACCATTGGA